>QHSP01000026.1 GCA_003220495.1 Candidatus Rokuibacteriota bacterium
TGATCTCGTCGTACCAGCCGCCTTGCTCCTTGCCCACCGCCTCGGCGACGTCGGACACGTCCACCAGGGCGTCGCGGTAGAGCCACTCCTGCTGAACCCAGGCCAGGTCGGCGCCCGACTTGTTCTCGACCATCGAGACCAGCTGGGGCACCGCGCTGCCACCGGCGGCCTGGATCTGGTAGTCGATCTTGATGCCGGTGGCCTTCTGGTAGGCCGGGATCATCACCTTGATGAAGTGCTCGTCGAAGTTTTTCACGTAGGAGCTCTCGCGCGCGAAGACGATCGTCGACGGCTTGGCCTCGACCTTGCGCGCGACCCAGGGAGCCCCGGCGATGCCTGCGGCGCCGGCAGCCCCGGCGGCGAGCTTCAGAAAATCACGACGGCCGGTCTTGGATTTTGCGGATTGTGCCATCCCTTGTCCCCTTATGTACCGCGTCGTTGCCATGCGACACCAGCTCGCATCACGCCGGCCTGGAGCCTCTGTGCGGCGAGGGCATTCTACTGCGGAACCGAACGTGCCCCCGGTGTCGATGCCGATGCGGAAGAGGCGACTCACAGCTGGCCGCACATCGGGCGAGAGTATATGAAGAGGGCGATGGGCGGTCAAACGCGGCCGGGGCGCGCCGCGAGCTCGCTCAGCGCATGTTGCCGGTGTGGCCGAGCGAGTAGCGACCGGGCTGTGGCCACACCGTGAGGCCGTGCGGCTCCTTGCCCACGGGAATCGTGACGACCTCGCCCGTGGCGGTATCGATCACGTACACGACGTTGTCGTAGCGCCCCGAGAGCCAGAGACGCTTGCCGTCGGCGCTCACGTTGCCCATGTCGGGGCTGCCGCCCTTCGGGATGGGCCACGTGGTCACGACCTTACGCGTCGCGAAGTCGATCACCGCGACGCTGCCCGGGCCGCGCGGCTGGCCGCCGATCCGAGACGAGCCGCGGTTGGCGACGTAGAGCTTCGTCCCATCCCGGCTCGGATAGAGCCCGTGAGTGCCGACGCCGGTCTTGACGAAACCGATCTCCTTGAACGCGTCGCCATCGATCAGGTAGACGCCGCCTCGCCGCAGCTCGGCCACGTAGAAGATCTTGCCGTCGGGGCTGATTCGGATGTCCTGGGGAATGCCACCGCCTGAGAGCTTGAGGTAGCCGAGCACCTTGCGATTGATCCAGTCGATCTTCGCCAGGCGCCCCTGATATTCGCAGGTCATGATGAGATACCGCCCGTCGCTCGAGTAGTCGCCGTGGTTGATGCCGGCACAGCCGGGGGCCGCCAGCGACCCCTGCAGGGCCATCGTCTTCGGGTCGCGAAAGTCGAGGCGCTTGAGCGCCTCGGCCACGACGATCGCCGACCGCCCGTCCGGCGTGAAGTACATGTTGTACGGGTCGTCGACGGCCACCGGGGGGCCCGGCTTGCCCGTGAGCGGATCGATCGGCGTCAGCGTTCCGTCGGTGCGGTGCTCGGCGTTGTTGGTGACCCACAAGGTCGTGAGGTCCCAGGATGGGACGACGTGCTGCGGGTTCACGCCCACGGGGAATCTGTCGATGACCTTGAGTGTCGCCGGATCGATCACCGTGACGTCGTTGGATTGCAGATTGGGGACGTACACGCGTGGCAGCGCCTTGGCGGCCGTGGGACTCAGCTTATCGGCCGTCGTCTCGCTATAGAGATTGGCCGGGTCGATCACCGGTGGCATTCCGGGCACGGTCTCGACGGCCGCCACGGTGTCGAGGGCGGCCAGGAGGAGGCCGAGGACGAGCACGAGCCTCGCGAGACAAGTCATGGGCACGTTTTCACCGCCTGGAGCTCTCGATCGATTTGCGAATCGCCGTTACGGACTGCGTGACGATCAAGTCGACGCCGAGCCGGCCGAGGTCGGCGCTGGCGCGCCGTGGGTCGCCCTCGACGCCGCTCGGCTCGCCGGATGCCGGCGCCTCGCGCGGCGTCGCGCGCACCAGACGCGGCTCGAGCGCGAGCGTGAGCGAGGTGTCGGAGAGTCCGGCGTGCTGGCCGATCTCCTCGGCGCGGTACCCGCGTGCTTTCAGCAGCGCTTCGAACCCGGCGGTCGCCGCCCGGTAGTACGCCTCGACGGCGTGCACGCGCGCCGGTGACGCCGCCCACTCGCGGTTCAGGCGAGCCGCGACGTCGCGCTCGCCGGCCTGGGTCGAGCCGTGATCGCCGAGGAAGACGATGTCACGGAAGCCGTGAAGACGGAAGCTGCGCGCCGCCGAGTCCAGCGTCTGGCGAAATGTCTCTTCGCGGACGGTGATCGTTCCGGGGAATCGCATGTGGCCGGTCGGGGGCTCCATGGCGCCCTCGGGAACATAGGCCAATACCGGCGCGACGAGCGCGTTGCCGAGGTCCCGCGCGATCCGCTCGGCGAGGGCTTTGACCCGGACGTTGTGTTTGCCGAGCGCCATATGAGGGCCGTTCTGCTCGGTACCGCCGATGGGCATGAGCACGGACGTTTTCCCAGCGCGCACGAATGCCCGCAGCTCCGTCCACGTCAAATCCTCGAGCCCGATCGTCTGGGGAGTCTGGGCCCAACCGGGCGCGGCGAAGGCCAGGGCGAGACATAGCGCCGCAAGGGGTGACGTCCTCACCCCTTCGTACTTAGCGCACCGGGCGGCGCACCGTCTACAAATTAGTCCCGAACCAGCTCGCGCCTGGCCGCGCGCCCGGTGCGGCCCACGAAAGGATCGGCCCGCGATGGCGGCTCCAAAAATTGCCCTAGCCATGTCAATCGTCCGTGTACTAATTACTCGCTGGGAATGTCAGCCGGTCGACACATTCGATCGCCCCCCACCGAAGTCAGCGTGTTTCAACACTGGCAAGACGTGGCCCGTGTGGCATGTCACTTGCGACAAACTCCCAACTCCTGTGGACCGCCTATGAACCTGGCCGCGTTCTCGAGCGACGTCGCCGCTTCCGTCGCGCGCCTCCGCCTCCTGGCCCGAGCGCTCGGCTACTTCCGGGCTGACGCCGGGCGAGTCGGCCTTGCGATGGGTCTCCTCCTGGCCAGCATAGGGATAAACCTGCTCAAGCCGTGGCCACTGGCCATCCTCGTCGACAGCGTTCTTGGCACCAAGCCGTACCCCTCCTGGCTGCCGAGCCAGATGCCTGAGTGGACGCAGCCCGGCCAGCTCATCGCGATCATCGCGGCGTCGCTGGCGCTCCATCTGGCCCACTCCGCCGTCTGCGCCGGGCACGTGTACCTCTCGATCAGCGTGGGACTTCGTGGCTTGCGGCGGGTCCGCGACGAGGTGTTCGGCCGGCTGCAGCGCCTCTCGCTCCGCTATCACCACGGCACCGAGGCCGGGGACGTCATCTTCCGGGCCGGGACCGATACCGCCGCCTTTCAGATCCTGTTCCAGCAGGGGTTGCTGATCGTCGTCAGCGCCACCGGCACCCTCCTGTTCATGGCCGTCATGATGGCCCAGCTGAACCTGTATCTCACGGCGGTCGCTCTGGTCGCGGTGCCGGTCCTCCTCGTGTCGCTCAAGGTCTTCGGCGGCGCGATGCGGTCGCGGGCGATGATCGCCCAGCGGGCGGAGGGCAAGGTCTACTCGCTCATTCACCAGGGCATCATCGCGCTCCCGCTCGTCCAGAGCCACGCGCGCGAGAGCCATGAGCAGCGGCGCTTCACCGCGCACACCGAGCAGGCCCGGCAGCAGAAGATGGCGCAGCAGGGTCTGGAAGTCTTCTTCTGGTGCGCGATCTCGGTGGTCCTGGCCGCATGCACGCTCGGCGTGACCTGGGTGGGCGCACAGCAGGTGCTGGCCGCGAAGCTGACCCTGGGGGAGCTGCTGGTCTTCCTCGCGTACGTCGCTCAGCTCTTCGAGCCGCTCCATCAGCTCTCGCAGGTGGGCGCGACCTTGTCGAGCGCGAGCGCCAGCACGCGGCGCGTGTTCGAGATCCTCGATACGCCCGAAGAGGTGAAGAACCGCCCGGATGCGCGACCGGTCCACCAGGGACGGGACGCCGATGGACCGGCGGGATTGCCCACGTCCGCCGACGACATGTTCGCCCCCGCCGGCGCTCCCGCCATGCGACCGGGGCAGCCGCTCGAGATCTACGGCAACATCGCGTACGACGACGTCTCCTTCGACTACGATCCGTCGCGGCCCGCGCTCCGCCACGTGAGCTTCAAGCTCCTGGCGGGGACGTCGGCCGCCATCATCGGGCCGAGCGGCGCCGGTAAGACGACGCTGTTGAATCTGTTGCCGCGGTTCTTCGACCCGGCAACTGGCGCGGTGCTCCTGGAGGGCGTGGACCTGCGTGACCTCCGCCTCGAAGACCTGAGAGCACAGATCGGCCTCGTGCTGCAGAATCCGATCATCCTTCCCGCCACCGTGGCCGAGAACATCGCCTACGGAAAGCCTCACGCCACCATGGCGGAGATCGAGGCCGCCGCGCACTACGCCAATGCCAGCGCGTTCATCGAGAAGCTGCCCCAGCAATACCGAACGGTCGTCGGCGACGGCGGCGCGCGCTTGAGCGTGGGTGAAAAGCAGCGGATCAATCTGGCCCGCGCGTTCCTGAAGGACGCGCCCATCTTGCTGATGGACGAGCCGACGAGCGCACTCGACGTCGAGAGCGAGGCCCAGGTGGTGGCCAGCCTCTTCGCGCTCATGCGCGGGCGCACGACGTTGATGGTCGCCCACCGGCTCACCACCATCCGGCGCGTCGACAAGATCCTGGTCGTGGAGAACGGGCGCCTGACCGAGATGGGCACCCCCGACGATCTCATCGCCGAGGCGGGCTACTACGCTCGGGTCGTCAGCGGCCAGCTCGACCCGAAGTCGTGACGCCCGCGCCGCCTCTCACTTCGCGCCCGAGATCCGCGCACGCTCCGCGGCTTCGCGCTCTCTCTGTTTGCTCTCGCGCTCTCGCGCGGCTTGCTCGAGCTGCCATCGGGCTCTGAGCCGTTCGCCGGCCTCGTTCACCGCCGCTTCGATCTGCGCCGCCTTCTCGAGCGCCTCCGACGAGTGCACGCGCGAGATCGCCTTGGCCGCCCTGGTCAGGTTCGCATTCACACGCTCGATGCCCTTCTGCGCGGCAGCCGTGGCTTCTCGGAGTCTTTTTCGCTCGGCGCCCTCGGCTCCCCAGTCGCTCATGACGGCGTCGAGATACTTGCTCTGTTCCCTGGACAGGTCGGCCAGCGCCCCCGGGTCATCGGACGCCTTCTCGGCAGCCTCGGCGAGGCTCTTGCCTGTTCGGTCGCCCTTCAGCGAGGCACGGATCGAGGCGACCTTGTCCCGCGTGATCTTGTCCGCACGCTGCTGCTGATCCGGAATCCCGCGCTCCTTCGCCTCGATCTCCTGGATCCGCTTCTCGTTGGCCTTGAGCGCGTTCTCGTAGCTCTCACGGATCGTGTCCCACTCGCCGGGCACTGCGTCGGAGACGCCGATCAGCGTGAACAGAAAGCCGCCAGCCAGGGTGGCGAGACATCGTGTCCCGGGGCCGCCGTCATGCATCTTCGGCCTCACTTGAGGTTCTGGATTTTGTTTTGAATGGCATCGAGCCGGGCCGCCAGGTCCTTGAGCTGGCCGGCGAGGCCTTCCGAAAGCTGGCGTATGGTCTCTTCCAGCTTTGCCGAGCTCGCGGTGAGCTCCTGGCTGGCCGTCGTCATCCTGCGTATGCCGCTCGCGTTCTCTTGAACCAGCTCGTGATTGAGCCAGCCGAGCTGGGCCGTCTGCAGCATGAACTTGCGGGCCGCCCCCAGATCCTCAGCGAGCGCGCGCATGTCGGCGACCGCCTTGTCCGTGTCCTGCTTGGTCGAGGCGAGGTCGCGCTGCATGACGCCCAATTTTTCCTCGAGACGCCCCAGCTCGATCGCGAGGGCGGCCACGGAGGTGCGCTGCGTGTGTTGCTGTTGCAGGGCGCTGTGGGTGACGGTTTCGGGAGCCTTGGGTATGTCGGTCCGGTATACGAACGTGACCACCGCCGGCATCGAGATGGGACTGCCCTCACTCTCCGGCGAGGCCGTGTACCGCGCCCACGCATCGGTCGGACTGTCGCCCGGCAAGACCACCAGGTGGCCGTCCCCGACGTCGAGAAACGCCAGGGCGCCCACCTTCCCGGACTGTCTCACCGCGGCCTGAATGGCATCCGCGTGGGAGGCGAGCGCGCGCTCCCGGTCCTTGATGGCCCCCGACTGCGCGGCGGGTATCAGCGAGTGGCTCGCGCAACCGACGACGCCCAGCGAGAGGATGATCAGGTAAAGACCTGATCTCAGAACCTTTGGAACCTCCGTCCGCATGCGTCCGGGCAAGACGTCCCATAAAATCAACACGTGAGCCCCCTCCATGGATCATTATTGCAGGGTGGTCCAAGCGAGCGCCTTCGATGGCTCGCCGCCGCGAAACCGCTGTCGCGTCCTTCTGACGCCCGCGTGATCGCCTCGCGGGCGATCGCCGCTCGTCATTGATGTCATACACGAAGTCTCCGCTGGCGTCTCGTGGATAGAAAGCTGGGTAATTCCTCTAGGACGAATCTCCGGCAAACGCTTCCCCGCGCGTGGGCGATGATCAGCCCGTACTGGTCCTCGGACGATCGGTGGGCGGCGCGGGGGCTCCTGCTCGGTGTCGTGCTCCTCACCCTCGGCATGGTCTACCTCACCGTGCTGTTGAATCAGTGGAACAACGCGTTCTACAGCGCGCTCCAGGACAAGAACATGGCCGCGTTTCGCGGCCAGCTCTTCCGCGTGACGTGGCTGATCACCATCTTCATCTTCCTCGCCGTGTACCAGGTCTACCTCAACCAGATGCTGGAGATCCGCTGGCGACGCTGGTTGACCGACCGCTACCTCCGCGCCTGGCTTTCCGATGGCGCGTACTATCGGATGCAGCTGCAGGCGAGCGAGACCGACAATCCCGACCAGCGCATCGCGGAGGACGTGCAGCTGCTCGCATCCCACACGCTCGGCCTGTTCACGGGAGGCCTGCGGGCGACCGTCACGTTGGTGACCTTCGTGGCGATCCTCTGGGGACTTTCTGGATCTCTCATCGTCCCGGTGGGCGAATTCTCCATCCGTCTGCCCGGCTACATGGTGTGGGTGGCCGTTCTCTACGCGATCCTCGGCACGTGGGTGACCGACTGGCTCGGCCGCCCGCTGGTCCGTTTGAACTTCGATCGCCAGCGATACGAGGCCGACTTTCGGTTCAGCCTGGTCCGCTTCCGCGAAAACACCGAGGGCGTGGCCCTCTACCGGGGCGAGGCGGACGAGTTCCGCGGCTTTCGCGAACGGTTCGAGGACGTGGTGCGCAACTGGTGGGGCATCATGCTCCGGCAGAAGCGCATGACGTACTTCACCTCCGGCTACGGGCTCGGGGCATGGATCGTCCCGTCCATCGTCGCCGCACCGCGCTACTTCCGGGGCGAGCTCGGGCTCGGCGGGCTCATGCAGACGAGCCAGGCCTTCCAGCAGGTGCAGGACGCGCTCAGCTTCTTCGTCCAGTCGTACAAGGAGATCGCGGCCTGGTGCGCGGTGGTCGAGCGGCTCGCCGGCTTCGAGCGCACGCTCGACGGGGTGCGCCACCAGGGGACGGGCGGCTTCCGACGCGTCGAGGGGCGCGCCACGCACCTGAGCGTGGCGGGCGTCGACCTCGATCGACCCGACGGTCACCACCTCATGGCGAACATCAACTTCTCGCTCCGGCGCGGCGACACGGTCCTCCTCAGTGGCGCGTCGGGCTTGGGCAAGAGCACGCTCGTCCGTGCCATCGCCGGCATCTGGCCGTTCGGGCGCGGCGAGATCCGCGCCGCGCGAGACGCCCGGATCCTGTTTCTGCCTCAGCGGCCGTACCTGCCGATCGGCAAGCTCCGCGACGTCGTGAGCTATCCGATGCCGGCCAGCGGTGTCGCCGACGAAACCCTGCGCGAGGTGCTCGAGGCCGTCGGACTCAACCAGCTCGCCGGGCGCCTCGACGAGGACACGCACTGGGCGCTTCAGCTCTCCCCGGGCGAGCAGCAGCGCATCGCCTTCGCGCGCGCCCTGGTGCAGAAGCCCGAGTGGCTCTTTCTCGACGAGGCGACCTCGGCGCTGGACGAGGCGACGGAGGCGCGCCTCTATCGACTGGTGCGCGAGCGGCTCGCGGAGACGACCGTGTTCAGCGTCGGTCATCGGGCGACCCTGCGCCGCTTCCACACGCGCCGGCTCATGGCGCAGCCCGCGGGCACCGGCCTCGCCTCCATCGTGGAAGTGCCGGCTGCGACCGACGTCGGATCGGAAATGATCCACCCTTGACAGCCCTGGGGGTCTCCCAAATAATCACGCCACCTCGGAGAGGAGACACTCCTATGAAGCCCACCACTCGGCGGAGCTTTCTCCGGACCACGGGCCTCCTCGGCGCCTCGGCGGTCCTCGCCGACGGATTCTTCGGCGAGACGCGCGCGGACAAGCCGATCAACTTCGCCGGCTGGGTCTTCAAGCCCGACACGGTCAAGGACTACGTCGACGTCTACAACCAGAAGTTCGGCGGCCAGGTGAAGTACGAGGCGATCCCGTGGGCCCAGTACCACCCGACGATGGAGACGCGCGCCTTCGGCGGCGAAGTCTTCGACGTCATGTACTGCGCCCACAACTTCCGCGAGCGCTGGTACGCGAACGGGCTCATCCGCTCGCTCGACGATCTGCCCGGGATCGACGAGATGAAGAAGAAGATGAACCCGCAAAACCTCGAGAGCCTCAAGGCCAAGGACGGCAAGCTCGCCGGCCTGCCCTACTTCACGAGCCTCTTCGTCCTCGTCTACAACGAGCCGATGCTCCAGCAGGCCGGCATCAAAGCGCCGGCGAAGAGCTGGGACGAGCTGGTCGAGCACAGCCTGAAGCTGAAAAGGGACAAGGTGAGCGACTATCCGTTCCTGCCCAACTGGAACGTGAGCCCCTCCGGAACCATGCCGCAGTTCATGACCGACGCCTTCTCGGAGGGCGCGAACGTCTTCGACGCCAAGAACCGGGTCATCGTGGACCAGGAGCCCGGCGTCGCTCGCGCGATGGAGCGCTGGCAAAAGGTCTGGAAGGCCGAGCTCGTCAACCCGGAGGTGCTGACCAAGACCTCCTCGACCGACACGCACCGTCTCTTCTGGACCGGCCGCTACGCGTACCACACGAACCATTCCTACTACCTCAAGACCATCGCCGGCGAGCCCGAGAACTCCAAGCTCGCGCCCAAGAAGGCGAAGATGACGATGTACCCCGGGACCGGCCAGACGTATATGTGGACGGACTCCTACACGATCAACGCCAAGACGAAGACCCTGGACGATGCGTGGAAGCTCGCCCGCTTCCTCGGCGGTAACCTCGCGGGCGACTGGTACGTCCAGCGTCAGTGGTGCCTGATCTCGGGCCTCGACAACCCCTATCCCGAGATGTACGAGCACCCGGAGATCATCGCGTCCTACGACCGCTGGGTGGACCTGAAGCTCCTGCGCAAGCAGTACGAGAAGGGCAGGGTCATCGCGGCCTACAAGGAGCCCTGGTACAGCGAGTACGACGTCAAGGCCGTGCCGATCGTCCACAACATGATCCGCGGCGGCACGACCGTGCCCCAGGGGCTCAAGGAGCTGGTGAAGCTCCAGAAATCGCTGGAGTGACGGTCCGGCGGTTCCGACTCTCCGAGCGATGCTTTGCGTCGCTCCTGATTCTCCCCGTCTTTCTCGCGATCTCCCTCGTCGTCCTGTTCCCGCTCGCGTACTCGCTCTGGATGAGCTTCGCCGACGTGAACCTCCTGCGCGCCACGGGCCCCGCCCTCGAGCTGCTCGGCCTGCGCATCCCGCTCTTCCGCTACGTCGGCCTGCAGAACTACCTCCGGCTCCTCTCCGATCCCCTGTACTGGGACTCGTTCGGGCGGACAGCGTACTTCGTCGGCGCGTTCGTCCTCGAGACCACGGTGGTGGGACTCGGCATGGCCCTGGTCCTTCACGAGCGCTTCGTGGGGCGGCCGGTGATGCGAAGCCTGCTCTTGATTCCCTGGTCGCTCTCCCGCGTCGTCGTGGGGCTTCTCTGGGTCGGCCTCCTCGACGTCGAGTTCGGCGCGCTGAACGGCTTCCTCTACAAGGCCGGGCTCATCGACCGCTACATCTCGTTCCTCAAGTCCGGCTTCAGCGCGCTCAACGTCCTCGTCTCCGTCTACATGTGGAACCAGGCGCCGTTCGCGACCTTGCTCCTGCTCGCGGGGATGCAATCCATTCCGATCGAGCTCTACATGGCGGCCGAGGCGGACGGCGCCGGCTACTGGCAGCGCTTGCGCTACGTGACCTTGCCGGCCCTGCGCGGGATTCTCTTCCTCGTGCTCGTCGTGTCCACGGTCAACGGGTTCCTGATGCTGGACCTGATCTACGTCCTGACGATGGGCGGCCCCGGCAACGAGACGACGACGATCTCCTGGCTCGGGTTCCAGACCGCATTTCAGTTCTTCAAGTTCGGGCCGGGCACGGCGATCCTGTACACGCTCACGGTCTTTTGCCTCCTCCTGACCGTCCTCTACCAAAAGGTGATGTTTCGCAAGCTCGAGGCCGAGGAAGCCTGATGCCGCCCGCCATGCTCCGGCGACTCGCGAGCCGGACGGTCGTCTACGCGCTGCTCGCCCTGATCGCGCTCTGGCTGGTCGGCCCGTTCCTCTGGCTCTTCGTCACGAGCGTCTCCTACCAGCGCAACTTGCTGGCGCGTCCGCTGGCGTTCATCCCACCGGAGGTCACGCTGGACAACTACCGGATGGTCGTCGGCGTGGTCCGCTTCCATGCCGAGGGGCAGGCCGCCAAGATCCTGCCCTCCATGCTCAACAGCCTGATCGTCGCGACGGCGGTCACGGTCGTGAACCTGGTCATTGGCACGACGGCCGGCTACGCCTACGCCCGCTTCCGGGTGCCGCTGAAGACGTTCTCCCTCTTCGCGCTCTTGTTCACCCGCATGCTGCCGACGGTGGTCCTGATCCCCGCGTACTTCCTCCTCTTCAAGGCCCTCGGCCTCCAGAACACGCTGACGGGCCTCGTGCTCGCGTATTGCTCGTTCACGCTCCCGTTCACCGTCTGGATCATGAAGGCCTATTTCGAGACGATCCCAACCGATCTCGACAAGAGCGCGCTCGTGGACGGGTGCAACCGCCTGCAGGCGTACTACTGGGTCGTCCTCCCGGTCTCGGGCCCCGGGCTCGTTGCGAGCGGTGCCTTCACGTTCATGCTCTGCTGGAACGAGTTCATCGTGGCCCAGGTGCTGAACACGAAGCTCGGGACGACCACGCTGCCGCCGGTGATCGCCGGGATGAACGCGCAGATCAACATCGACTACTCCGTGATCGCCGCCTCCGGCTTCCTGGCCGCCCTCCCCGCCGTGCTCCTCGTGCTCGGCTTTCAGAAGTACATGGTCCAGGGCCTGACGGCAGGCTCGATCAAGGGGTAGGTATAATCGCGGCGATGGCGGCCAGGGCCCCGCTCACGCTCGGCGGTTTCCTCGCCCGGTTCGCCTTCGCGGTGCTCGTGGTCGGCGCCACCTACAATCCCACCCGTTACTCGTACTACGCGTGGGTCAAGAGCACCGGCTTCGAGTGGCGGCCGCCGGCCGTGTTCGTCGGCGTCGTCCTGCTGGTCGGATGGTTCGTCTGCTTGCGGCTCGCCCTGCGCTCATATGGCGGCCTCGGCCTGCTGCTGGCCAACGCGTTCCTGGCCGCGCTCTACTGGCTCGTGGCCAGCTGGGGCTGGCTGCCGATCGAGAACGTCGCGGCGATCTCATGGCTCGGCATGTTCAGCGTCGCCGCCATCCTGGCCGTCGGTATGTCGTGGACGCACTGGCGCCGGGCTCGCTTCACGCCTCCTGGCTGAGCGCGCGCGCGTCTCAGCGCAGCCGCGGGCCCGGGTCCATGTTCAGCAAGACCCGGCCGCCGATCGGATACCACTCCGGCGCGACCGCCGCCGCCTGGCCGACCACGTGGAGATCACGCCAGCACTCGGCCAGGCGACTCTCGCGGCGGTACGACGTGCTGCCACCGTGCCGGAAGACCAGATCCATTGCCTCGCGCGCGCTGTCGGCGGCATGGACCGCGGCTAGCCGGCAGCGGGCGCGCTGCTCGAGGGTGGTGTCCTCGCCGGCCGCGACCGTATTCCAGAGCTCGGTGACCATCGCGCTGCGGTACGCGCGGCCGGCGTTCAGGATCGCGTCGGCCCGACCGACCGAGTCCTGCACCTGTGGATTCTCGCAGAGCCGACCCGTCCGGCCGCGCGGCGTCTTCTCGGCGGCCAGCTCGATCAGGGCGTCGATGCCGGCCCGGGCGATTCCGGTGATCACGGCGCTGTGGTGGGGCCCGACCCACGCCTGGGCCGGCAGCGCGTACGAGACTCCCGGCCAGCGCTTCCACTGGTTGTCGAGCGGGACGCCGGCGTGGACCATCGTCCGCCGCTCCGGCAGGAAGACCTCGTCGACGGTCCAGTCGAAGCTGCCGGTGGCACGCATCCCGGTCACGTCCCAGCTCCCCCCGACGATCTGCGCCTCCGAACGGGCGAAGAGCCCGCGCCAGTAGGCCGAGGCGCCATCCGGGCTGCGGCGCGGCTGGTCGCCGTCGAAAATCTGGAAGCTTCCCAGCATCCAGGAGCTCTCCTGGCAGCCGGTGCCGAAGGGCCAGCGACCGGTGACCCGATAGCCACCATCGACGGGCACGGCGCGTCCGCCTCCCATCACGGCGGTGCCGGCGATGACGGTGTCGGCCCCGTCCACGTAAATTTCCTGGACGCCCTCGTCCGGCAACCCGAGCGTGACGAGCTGGCCGACGCTGTTGTTGGCGACGTTCCAGCCGACCGAGCCAACGGCCTCGGCCAGCAGCTCCACGATGCGCACATAGGTTAGGGGGTCGGCCTGGAGGCCGCCCAGCTCACGCGGCATGACCAGCCGGTAGAAGCCGGCGGCATGAAGCTCTTCGACCAGCGCCTTCGGCAAGCGCTGCTCTCGCTCGAGCTCGTCGTGATAGCCGCGGATGACCGACTGCAGTGCGGCCGCGGCCCGCACCAGAGGCTGAGCGTCGATATCGGCCGGCAAGCGGTTCTCTTCGGCAACCTGCCCCATGGTAAACGCGATGTTCCGCTGGCGA
Source organism: Candidatus Rokuibacteriota bacterium (assembly GCA_003220495.1). Taxonomy (GTDB): domain Bacteria; phylum Methylomirabilota; class Methylomirabilia; order Rokubacteriales; family CSP1-6; genus AR31. The sequence continues at coordinate 13,075 of QHSP01000026.1, forward strand.
ACGCGAGGTGTCAAGAGGCCTTCGCACGTCGGTCATTCTCGTCCGAGCGTTTGACAAGGACGCCGCGGGTTCCTATAGTTCCGCGCAACAGTTCCGCACGATCGACGACCCGACCGACATTCCAGGGAGGTATTCGCGATGAAGCGATGGGTTCCTCTGGCCTCGGCCATGCTCTTCGCCGCGGCGGCGTTCGTCGTCGCGAGCTCGGGCCCTTCATACGCGGCGGACGTCATCAAGTTCGGCATCTCGACGCCCCTCTCAGGGCCCGCGGCGCCCTGGGGTATTCCCCACAAGCAGGCGACCGAGCTGGTCTTCGATGAGATCAACAGCCAGGGGGGCCTCGAGGTCGGCGGCAAGAAGTACCGCCTCGAGGTCGTCGCCTACGATCACAAGTACGTGATCGCCGAGGGCGTCGCCACCGTCAACCGGCTGATCGCCAAGGACGGCGTGAAGTACGTCTCCATCCTCGGCGGCGCGGTCGCCAAAGCCAACGAGGAAGCCGTCAACGAAGCCGGTGTCCTCGGGTTGACCCTCGCGTATGCGGAGGGGCTCGTGAGCCCGAAGAATCCCCTCACCTTCCAGTGCTTCCCGGCGCCGCCCGAGACCACGACGTTCTGGAGGTGGATCAAGGAGCATCAGCCACAGATCAAGCGCGTGGCCTCGATCGCGCCAAACGACGACACGGGTTGGTGGTCGGTGAAGGTGGAGACGGCGTACGTGCAGAAGCTCGGGTACGCGGTCGTCGCCAAGGAATTCTTCGAGCGCAGCATGACGGACTTCAATCCGATCCTGTTGCGGATGCTCGCCCAGAAGCCGGACGCGATCAGCGTCATGGCCTCGCCGGCGGGCAGCGTCGGCTTGATCATCAAGCAGGCGCGTGAGCTCGGCTTCAAGGGTCGATTCGTCGCGCTCCACCAGATCGACAGCTCGGTGGTGGCGGGTATCGCCGGCCGGGACAATACCGAGGGCATGTGGGTGCACGGCTACGTGCAAACCCCGCTGCCGGATAAGTTGAAGAGCTGGCAGCAGCGCTATACGAAGAAATTCGGCGAGTGGAACGCCACGAGCATCGACTTCACCAATCCCGCGTTCGCCTTCGTGGCCGCCGTCCGGAAGGCGCAGAGCCTCGACCCGAAGAAGGTCGGCGAGGCCATGCGCACCGTGGAGTTCGACAACCTGTGGGGCAAGGCGCACTTCGGGGGCAAGGACTTCTACGGCGTCGGCCAGCAGATCATCTACCCGATGCCGTTCTCGGAGGTGAAGGACGGCGTGGCGACGCTCCTCCTTCAGCTGCCGCCGCCGCACAACTGAGGCACGGGTTCATTGATCTCTCGCCGCGACTTCCTCACCACGTCGACCGCCGCCGGTCTCGCCACCGGAGCGCTGGCGGGCGTCGCGATGACGGCCTGCGCATCCGCTGACTCCGCGTAGGCCCCTCCGGCAGGCGGCGGGCCCGGACAGCGCCTCCTGCTCAAGGACGGAGTGGTCCTGACGATGGACCCGAACGGCGCGGTCGTGCTCGGCATGGATGCTAGCAACGTCGACACGGTCTTCGTCGGCGGCAAGCCCCGGAAGTGGAAGGGCGCGCTCGTCGGCGTCGACGTCGCTCAGCTACGGCGTCAGGTAGAACACTCGCGTGACTGGCTGCTGACGCAGGCGAAGTGGCCGAAGACCGTGCTCGGCGGATATCTGCCGGGACACTGAGGCGCGGGCAGGCGCTCGCGTACGGGGCCTCGGGACCGACGTGCCCCGAAGAAAAAGGGGCCGCCCCCGGCGGGAGCGGCCCCGTACCACGTGAGCCCTCAGGCGATCAGCTGTGCCAGCGGAACTGTTGCGGCTTGCGCGCCGACTCCTGGGAGATCATGACGTTGACCAGCGCCGGGCCGCGGAACGCCGTCGCCTGCTCCAGCGCGGACTTCAGATCTTTCGGGTTCTCGACGAACCAGCCCTTGCCGCCGAACGCCTCCATCATCTTGTCGTAGCGCGCGCCGTAGATCAGCGCGTTTGGCTTCATGGTCTTGAGCGGATTGGCCGGCGGTGTCGCGTGGCCCGGGCCGATGCCGCCGTTGTTGAAGACGACGATCTTGACCGGCAGCTGATAGCGACAGACCGTCTCCATCTCCATGCCGGAGAAGCCGATCGCCGAGTCGCCCGAGACCGAGATGATCGGCTTGTCGGGATGCACCACCGCGGCGGCGATGACAAAGCCCATGCCGATGCCCATCGTGCCGTAGCTGCCGGCGTCGAGCCGGTGCCGCGGCCTCGAGTTGAACAGCTGGGTGCGGCCGATGTCCATCGTGCTGGCACCCTCGCCGATGATGATTGCGTCTTCCGGCGTCCAGGCGGCCACGTCCTTGAGCGCGCGGTAGTAGTTTGCCGGCGCCGCGTCGTCGACGAGCTGGGGCGCGATCTGCGCCGCGTTCGCCGCCGCTTTTTCGGCGATCGCGGTGTGCCACGGCGTGTCCTTGGGGTAGACCCACTCGCGCTTGCCGAGCGACTGGTTGAGCTGCGCGACGATCGCTTTGCCGTCGCCGACCAGCGCGACCTCGGTCGGCGCGTTCTGGCCGATCGACTCCGGCGCGATGTCGAGCTGGATGATGCGCACGTCCTTGTTGTAGCGGGGCGGCAGACCGAAATGCATGATCCAGTTGAGCCTGGCACCCATCAGGAACACGACGTCAGCATTCTGCAGCGCGTGGCTGCGCGCCGCGCCGACCGACAGCGGATGGTTGTCGGGCATCACGCCCTTGCCCATCGGCGAGGCGAGGAACGGCACCTTGGTGCGCTCGATGAAGGCGCGTACCTCGTTCTCGGCGCGCGAGTAGGCCATGCCCTTGCCGATGATGACCAGCGGTCGCTCGGCCGACCGCAGCACGTTCAACGCCTTTTCGACATCATCCGGTACGGCCTGAGTGCGCGGCGGGTCTGGGCAGCGCGCCGGCTCGTCCACCCTCGACTCGTCGACCTTTCCAGTGATGATGTCGTCCGCGATGTCGAGATAGCTCGCGCCCGGCCGGCCGTAGATCGAGTTCCTGACCGCCATCTCGACATAGAACGGAATGCGGTGGACGTGCTCGATCGCATGCGCGAACTTGGAGAACGGCGTCGCGATCAGCACCTGGCGCTCTTCCTGGAACGCCCCCATGCCGTTGCGCCACGTCTCGGACGCGCCGCCGATGAGAACCATCGGCCAGCCATTCTGCTGCGCGTTGGCGAGGCCGGCCAGGGCGTGGACGACGCCGGGGCCCGACACGACGAGGCAGGCGCCGGGACGCCCGGTCAGATAGCCCACGGCCTGAGCGGCATACGAGGCCGACTGCTCGTTGCGCATCCCGACGTAGGTGATCCCTTCCTTCTGCGCGGCCGCGGCGATCGGCTGCACCGGGAACCCGACGATTCCGAACATGTACTGGACGCCCTGCTTTTTGAGGCTTCTCGCGACTAAGGTTGCGCCGTCGACTTCGGCCATGAGGTCCCTCCTGTAAGAGTGGGGCCTAAGATCGCGCCGCGGGGAGCCGGAGTCAAGCCCCGGGGGAGGGTCGCGTCGGCCGCCGGCGGGGGGGCGCGCGTCTGGGCCCGCTCGGCTCAGGGCCAGGCGTGCGGCAAGCCGAGCAACGTCTCGGAGATGAACGCCTCTGGCTTGTTCTGCTTGCCGATCGGTTGGCTCAAATCGGATGGCGGGAAGTAGTCACCGTGGTCGTATAGATCGCCCGAAATCTGCGCGTGAAGCACCTGCTCCGCGCGTGGGTGCGGACCGTGATAGCCGAGCGCGTGTCCCGTGGGATTGTCCTCATCGTGGAAGAAGACGTCCGACAAGAAGTCGCCGGCCGGATAGGCGAGCCGTAGCACCCGATCTCCCTTCGAGGCGAGCACGCTGATCCGCTTCGCGTTCTTGCGCGCGGCATCGTATTGCCGGCTGGTGAGGCAGTCGTCATCGACGGCGGCCGCGAGCACGCAGACTTCCCGCGCCGGGCGATCGAGCTGCTTCACGGTTTCGAGCACCAGCCGCCCGCCGAGGCTGTGCGAGACGAGCGAGACGTCCGCGGCGGCGGACAGACTCGTGTTGATGAACTTGGCGAGCAACCGCCCGCACCGGACGGCGTCTCCGGCTTCGGCGGGGTAGTTGACGGCCGGGATCCACCAGTCCCCGGGCCAGAGAACGCCGACGAAGACGAAGGCCTGCGGGAGAGTCAAGTCGTGCTCCAGCCGCGCCAGCGCGTGCACACCCGCGCGGCGAGATACGTTGAAGCCGTGTGTCACGAAGACGACCTCGCGACCGGCGATCCGATCGGCCGGGAGCGTCTGGCCGAGGTGCCGCAGCTCCGGCGGGTCGACCAGGCCGTTGCCCTCGAGGACGCGTGGCTCGTCGAGGATGCCCCCGCCCACGCCATCGGTACGAAAGTCGAGGAAGAACGTCACACGCCAGTCACTTGGCCGCCCGCATCGCGGCAGCCGCCGCCTGGAGCGACGAGGCGAGGTCCTTGGCGATGGGCGCGAGGGGGACCGCCAGGAGTCCCACCACGAGCGCCAACGCCCAGCGATCCAATCCGAGGGCCCACGTTGCGAGGTACGCCAGTCCGATCGAGAAAACCCCGGCGAACACGCGTGAGACGTTCCGATAGAGCTGATCCGCGCGGTCGAAGGCGGCGTCGAGCTGTGCCTCGACCGAGGCGTCGAGCCGGCCGAGGACGTTGAGATCGATCTCGGTGAGCACACCTCCTTTGTGGAGCTTCTCCGCAGCCGCCTTGAGCGCATCCGGCGCGACGTGACCGGCCTTGGCGAGCGCACCCGCCGTGTCCGGGTCGAGGCCGAGACGGATCAGTGACTTCACGATCGCCTTCTGCTCGTCGCGTGGTCGACCGTTGATCCAGTGTGAACGGACAACCCGGCGCCACTCGGCTTTCCCCTTGTTCGTGCCCAGAGCCCGATCGAGCGCGGCCGAGAAGCGAGCCGCGGTGTCGAGGAGACCGGGAAGGCCGAAGTTCGACACGCCGCCCCAGAACGCCTTGGTCGCGTCGACCAGGGCGAAGGCTGCTGTCCCGAGCGCTCCGATCGCGGTGATGATGGCGACCAGACGCGTGCTGCCGATGTCGCCGGTCGTCGCCTCCTTCGCCCCCGTGGTGGCGCTGGTTCCGGCGGTCGTCGGCGTCGTTGCCGTGCACGCCGCTAACGCGACGAGGGAGATCGCCAACAGGAGCGAAACCAGATGTCGCGCGCGTGTTGTCATAGCGCCCCTCACCCTCTCCTTGGGAGGTGAGTTTCCCGGCTCAGAGCCATGCCGTCCAGAGACCGAGCTGCTGATCTCAGGGATCGACCTGCAACAGGTTGCGCCTCACGCGCTCTGGCGTGAACGGCAACGCGCGCAGGCGCTTGCCGGTGGCATTCGCAAGGGCGTTGGCGATCGCGGCGGCCGCTGGGCCCTGCGCGCCCTCCCCAACACCGAGAAAGCGTTCGTCGGGTCGATCGAGCAGGACGACGTCGACCTCGGGCACCTCGGTGAAGCGCAGGATCGGATAGTCGGCCCACGACCGGGTCGTCACCTGCGTGCGATCGAAGCGCACGGATTCCTTCAGGGTCCAGCTCGTCGACTGGATGATACCGCCCTCGATCTGGTTGACCACGCCGTCCGGGTTGACGATCTGCCCGGCGTCCACCGCCGCCACCACCCGCGCGACGCGCACGAGACCGGTTTTGCGCTCGACCTCGACGTCGGCGGCCATGGCGCAGTAGCAGGCGAGGTTCTTGTACCTGGCGAACGCGAAGCCGCGACCCCGCTCACCGTCACCCTTGGCGCTCGGTCGCCACCCGGCGCGCTGAGCGGCCGCCTCGATGACGGCGCGGGCGCGGGCGTCGTTCAAGTGACGCAAGCGGAACTCCACGGGATCGGCGCCCGCCGCGGCGGCCAGCTCGTCGACGAACGACTCCAGGGCGAAGACGTTGGCGTAGCCGCCAAGCGTGCGGAGCGCGGAGGTACGGATGGGCGCATCCGCGATGTAGTGCTTGACGACTTTCACATTGGGGAAGTCGTACAGCGGAATCGCGTTTCGGTCCGAGCCGCCGGACGGCTGCGGCACATCCGCCGGGGGGACCAGCGGACGCGGCGTCGCCAGATGCCGGGCGGCGAGGAGGTTCACTCCTGCGGAGGCGCCGGGCCGAGTGTTGTGCGACTGGCTCCACAGCTCGTGCGACCAGGTGACCACGTTCCCTTGCGCATCGATGCCGCCCGAGAGCTTCATTACCATGGCCGAGCCGTACGGCTCCCACGCGAATTCGTCGTCGCGCATCCACTGGAGCTTCACCGGCCGCGCCCCGGTTGCCCGCGCGACGAGCGCGGCGTCGAGCACCACGTCGTCGGCGCCGTTGTGGCCGTAGCATCCGGCCCCCTCGGCGTGGATGCACCGGATGTCTTGAGGACTCATGTCGAACACCTTGGCCAGCTCGGCGCGCAGCGGGAACACGCCCTGGCTGTGCGTCCAGACGACGAGCTTGCCTTCCTGCCACCGGGCGACCGCGCACGAGGGTCCCATCGAGGCGTGGCACTGGTAGGGGCGGGTATAGAGCGCTTCCAGCGTCTTCGCAGGCGCGGCGGCGGTGACCGACGTCTTCTCGGACACCGTCTGGCCCGGGACCGGCAGGCTCATGAGATGGCGATACAGCGCCTCGTCGGCGGGCGGCAATGACACGGTTTCCGTCCAGCGCGCGCTGCGCTTGAGCGCCTCACGGGCGCCAATCGCCTGCTCCTCTCGCACGGCGGCCACGGCGAGGAAACTTCCATCTCGCACGACGGCGACGACGCCGGGCAGGCGGCGCGCCGCCGCCTCGTCGACGGACCGGAGCCGCGCGCCGGGCGAGGGCGGGCGCACGACGCGTCCGAATACCATGCCAGGCAGCCGGATGTCCTGCACGTAGGCGGCACCCCCGGTGAATTTCTTCGGGATGTCCCGGCGGGGAACGCTGCGGCCGACCCAGTGGTGCTCGGCGGCGGGCTTCGGCTTGGTCTGCGCGGTCGCTTCCCGGTTCAGACCGGCGCTTCCCGCGAGCTCCCAGTACGTCGCGGTCGCGCCGCCCGGCGCGGTGACGGCGCCGTCGCTCACCGTCAGGCCGGGCGCGGCGACACCGAGCTTCGCCGCGGCAGCCGAGACGAGGACATCGCGCGCTTCGGCGCACGCGAAGCGCAGCGCGGTGCCGCTCTGCTCCACGGAAAGGCTGCCGGCGGTCTGCCCTTCGTTCGGCGTACGCGCGGTGTCGCCGCTGACGACCTGGATGCGCTGAAGATCCACGTCGAGCTCGTCGGCCGCGATCTGCGACAGCGCGGTGCCGATCCCCTGCCCGAGCTCGATCTTTCCGGTGAAGATCGTCACCGTGCCGTTCGGATCGATCCGGAGCCAGGCGTCGAGCATGCGATTCGTGTTGAGACTTGCCGGCAACGGCGCCGGCCTGCCCTGCGCGAGCGCGACGCGCGGAGCGAGGGCGAATCCGATGACGAGCGCCCCGCCCGTCTTGACGAAGTCACGGCGAGAGACGTCGGGCACGACGCTCATGACCGCATCTCCTTGGCGGCGCGCTGTACGGCGCGGACGATCCGATTGTGTGAGGCGCACCGGCAGAGGTGTCCGTTCAGCGCCTGTTTGATCTCCAGCTCGCTCGGCCCCGGATTCCGGTCGAGCAGCGCCTTCGCCGACATCACCATCCCGTTCCCGCAGTAGCCGCACTGACACGCCTGCTCCTCGATGAAGGCGCGCTGAAGCGGATGCAGCCGCTCGAGCGTGCCCAGGCTCTCGATCGTGGTGACACGCGTGTTCGCTGCGGCCGAGACCGGCGTCACGCACGACCGCACGGGCTTGCCGTCCATCAGCACCGTGCAGGCGCCACACTGGGCGAGCCCGCAACCGAACTTCGGCCCGTTCAGCTCGAGATCGTTCCTGAGCACGTACAGAAGTGGAGTGCCCGGCTCGACCGACACCGTCGTCGTCTTGCCGTTCACGTGCAGGCGGAAGCTCGCCATCGTTCGCCTCCTCGGTCGGCCACGTCCTTGCGGGAGCCCGGGCCCGTCTTTCTCATAGTACGAAATGGGCCCCGGGGCAATTCCCGCGGTCCTTTGCCTTGACACTCGCCGCCGCTCCCGCCTAGTCTCCTGCTCGCGGAGGATCGCGACGAAGAGTCTGCGGCGGGCGGCGCGCAGCACCGTAGTGGTGGTCGGCGCGGTCTTCGCGCTGGTGATCGTCGGCATGGCGCTGTTCGCCGGCGGCCTCGCGCCGCATCCCCCCGACGAGCAGAACTTCGATCTGATCGAGGCGAAACCGGGAGCGCACGCTCTATTTGGCACGGATCGGTTCGGCCGCGACGTCCTGAGCCGGGTGATCTACGGCGCACGGATCTCGCTCTACGTGGCGGTGACGTCGATCGCGTTGGCGATGCTCGTCGGAGGGGCGCTGGGGCTGACGGCGGGCTACGCCGGCGGCCTGTGGGACAACGCGATCAACCGCGTCATGGACATCTTCTTCAGTATCCCGGGGTTGTTGCTGGCGGTCGGTGTGGCGGCGATGCGCGGGCCGGGAGTGAACAGCGCGGTCGTGGCCATCACGATCGTCTACACGCCGCTCTTCGCCCGCGTCATGCGGGGGCCGGTCCTGGCCGAGCGCGAGAAGGAGTACATCGAGGCGGTGCGGGCGCTGGGCGCCGGCCGGCTGGTGGTGGCGATCAAGCACCTCTTGCCGAACGTGCTGTCCCCGTTCGTGGTGCAAGGCACCGTCGCCTTCTCGCAGGCGATCCTCATCGAGGCCTCGCTGAGTTACCTCGGACTGTCGGCTCAGCCACCCACTCCGTCGTGGGGCAACATGCTGAACGAGGGACGGACGTATCTGGAGACCGCGCCGTGGATCTCGGTGTTCCCGGGCGTGGCGATCATGACCGCCGTGCTGGCGTTCAACCTGATCGGCGACGGACTCCGCGACATTCTCGACCCGAACGCATAAGGTCGTGCGCGCGGCAGGCCGGGGCCCCGCCGGCCGAGGCGCGCACAATAAAAGGAGACCGACATGACCGCATCTCTGACCCGCCGCCAGCTCCTCCAGGCCGGCGGCCTCACGCTCGGCGCGCTCTCGCTCGGTCGCCACGCGGCCGGCCAGGCGCCGAAGGACGGTGGGACCTTCACCTCCGCGCGGACCACGGAAGCGACGGGGCTCGACCCGCAGCTCGTCCCGGCGTTCTCGCGGAGCGCCCGCTCACCGATGATGTACAACCAGCTCGTCCGGTTCGAGCCGGACATGACGCCGGTGCCGGAGCTGGCCGAGTCGTGGCAGGTGAGCTCCGACGGGCTGCAGTGGACGTTCAAGCTGCGCCAGGGCGTCAAGTTCCACGACGGCCAGGAGCTGACCTCCGCCGACGTGAAGTTCACGTTCGATCGACTCTTTGAAAAGTCGCCTGGTAAATCGGACTTCATCGCGGTCGACAAGGTCGAGCCGAGCGGGAAGTACGCGGTGAAGTTCGTCACCAAGGAGCCATTCGCGGGATTGCTCGCGGCGCTCGGCGGCTTCTGGGGTTTCATCATCAGCGAGGCCGGCGTGAAGAAGCACGGCGACCTCAACAAGGCCGCCGTCGGCACCGGCCCGTTCATGCTGGAGGACTGGAAGGTCGAGCAGCAGATGGTCCTCAAGAAGCACGCGGGCTACTTCAAGAAGGGGTTGCCCTACGTCGACCAGGTGATCCTGCGCGTCATCCCCGACGAGGCCAGCATCGTCGCCGCGCTGCGCACGGGCCAGATCCACCACGCCTTCATCGAGGACAACAAGAACAACAACCTCCTCAAGGAGGAGAAGTCGCTGACCGGCTATCGCTCCTCGCGGCTCGGCTACGACTTTCTCAACATCAACGCCAGCCGCGGGCCGCTGAAGGACGTGCGCGTGCGCCAGGCGATCTCGTATGCGGTGGACCGGGCCCAGATACTGCGCGTGGCCGCCTCGGGCTTCGGTCGTCTCACCGCGCCGGCCACCGCGCCGATGAAGCAGTGGCAACTCCCCGAGGAACAGTGGATGAAGTACTACAGGCCCGATGTCGACAAGGCCAAGAAGCTCATGGCCGAGGCCGGCCAGACGGCCGGCTTCACCGTGAAGCTCGGCGTGATCCCGACCTTCCCCACGATGGTCTCGGGCGCGCCGGTCGTTGCCGCCCAGCTCAAGCGCATCGGCATCACCGCAGAGATCGAGAACGTCGAGTACGCGGTGTGGATCAAGCGGTGGCTGGCCAAGGACTTCGACATGACGATGAACACCACGCCGGGCTACGCCGATCCCGACACCGCGTTCTTTCGCGCCCTGCACTCGACGAAGGGCCAGAACTGGAATTCCTGGAGCGTGCCCGAGCTCGACGCGCTGCTGGAGGAGGGCCGGCGCACGATGGATCAGAAAAAGCGCAAGGAGATCTACGACCGCGTCCAGATCATGATCCTCGAGAACGTGCCGCACCTGTGGCTCTTCTCGGCCGACACGATCGACTTCACCCAGGCCTCGGTGAAAGGCTTCCGCCAGCATCCGACGACGCTCCTCTACGGCTTCGAAGGAGTGTGGCTCGACAAAGCGTAAGTAAGGCGCAGCGCTTGACCCGTTACGTCATGGTCCGTCTCTACTCGATGGCCCTCACGCTCCTGGGGCTCTCGCTGCTCGTGTTCTTGATGTTGCGTCTGGTGCCGGGCACGGTGGTCGAGCAGATGATCGGCGCCGACGCCATCGTGAGCCCGGCCATGGTGGCGGAGCTGAAACGATTCTTCGGCCTCGACCAGCCGTGGTGGCGGCAATACGGACTCTGGGTCGCCGGCCTGACCCACGGCGATCTCGGCACCTCGTGGCGGACCGGCAAACCCGTGGTCGCGCTGATCCTCGAGCGTCTGCCGGTCACGATGGAGCTGACCGCGTTGGCCGTCGCGTGCGCGATGGTGCTCGGCATCCCGGCCGGGATCCTGTCCGCGACCCGACGCGACAGGGCGATCGACAACATCACCCGCGTCGGCACGCTCCTTGGTCTGTCCATCCCGGTGTTCTGGCAGGGCACGATGCTCATCCTGTTCTTCTCGATCTACCTGCGCTGGATGCCGCCGGTCGTGTGGGTCGACTTCTTCACGGACCCGCGCCGGAACCTCACCATCATGCTGCTGCCGGCGCTGTGCCTGGGCACCGCCAGCGCGGCCAACATCGCGCGGACCACCCGGGCCTGCATGCTCGACGTGCTGCGCTCGGAGTACATCCGCACCGCGGCAGCCAAGGGGCTGACCGACCGGGTGGTCATCCTCAAGCACGCGCTCAAGAACGCGCTGATTCCGATCGTGACGGTGGCCGGTTTGCAGATGGGGATCCTGCTCGGCGGTACTGTCGTCGTGGAGGAGGTGTTCACGCTGCCCGGCATCGGGCGACTGGTGCTGTGGGCGATCTACCAGCGCGACTACCCGCTGACCCAGTCGACCATCCTGTTCATCGCCGTGATGTTCATGACCATCAACCTGGCCGTGGACGTGCTGTACGGGTATCTCGATCCCCGGATTCGTTACAGCGCGTAACCGAAAATCCATCGAGGAGACGTCATGCGAGCCGCGGACGCGGCCTCGCTGATGCATAATAGCCGGCACATGACGATCGCGACCTCGCCGAAACGCCTGGGGTTCTTCACGCGCCTGCTCGATCAGGCGGATCCCGCCGAACGCTACCGGCTGGCGACCGCGCAGATCATCCACGCCGAACGGTTGGGCTTCGACTCGGCGTGGATCGCCCAGCACCATTTCCACGAAGACGAGGGCGGCCTTCCCGCGCCGTTCGTCTTCCTCGCCCAGGTCGCCGCCCAGACATCGCGGATCCGCCTCGGGACGGGGATCGTGACTCTGCCGCTGGAGCTGCCGATCCGGGTCGCGGAGGACTCCGCCGTGCTCGACCTGATGTGTGGCGGGCGCCTGGAAGTGGGCGTCGGAGGTGGGGGCAACCTTTCCTCGTACGCGGCGTTCGGCCAGAGCAGTGCCGAGCGCACGACTTTGCTCGTCGAGCACCTTCAAGTGCTGCGCGACGCCTGGGCCGGGCTGCCGCTTCCCGGAGGGAAGGATCGGCTGTATCCGGCGAATCCGAGCCTGGTCGAGCGCGTCTGGCAGGCGACGTTCACGGTCGAGGGAGCCAGACGGGCCGGCGCGGCGGGGGACGGTCTCATGCTGTCGCGCACGCAGCCCCGTCCGGCCGAGGCTCCCGATCTCTCGCTGCCCGAGATCCAGAACCCGATGATCGACGCCTACGTGGAGGCGCTGCCCGAGGGCCGCGAGCCCCGTATCCTCGCCTCGCGCACCGTGTTCGTTGCGGATGACGACAGGGAAGCCCGGCGTCTCGCCGAAATCGGGCTCGGGCGACATCGCGCGCGCCTGGCCCGGTTGGGCCGCGCGACCGGAGATGGATCGCTGGACGCGATGATCGCCGCCATGGATGTGCATCTCGGCACGTCAGACGATGTGATCGCCTCGCTCAAGACGGACAGCGCGCTCGCCAGGGCGACGGACCTGGCGGTTCAGGTGCATTCGATCGATCCGCCGCATCCCTTCATCCTCAGATCGATCGAGCTGGTCGCCGAGGTGGTGGCGCCCGCGCTCGGCTGGGGACGGGATGCCGCGGGAGTGCAGCGTGTCGCGTGACCGGACGCTCGTGACCGCACGATGAAGATGTCAGGGACCGACGCCGACGTCATCGATGCGCTGGTCGGGATCACGCCGGGATCTTCTCTGGATGGGATCCGCGAGCGGAGGCCGGAGGCGCGCGCTCACGCGCAGGCGACGTACCGGGCGTTGTTCGCCCCGAAGGAACCGGGCAACGTCACCGCGCAGGAGCGTTTCGCGGTGGGCGGATTCGTCGCCGGCCTGCATGGGGCCACGGCGATTGCGGTCGCCTATGCCGCGCGCCTCGCCGACAGCGGAGCCTCGGCGGCGCTGCCGGACGCGATCGACGCGGCCATCAAGGAAGCCAAGACCCGCGGCCCGTATGGCACGTATCCGGCGGGGCCGCTGAGCCACGAAGATACTGCCGGTCCGGTCTATCGCGTGGGAGCCGCGACCCGTCGGGCGCTCGGTCCGCGCCTCTCCGCAGCATTCGAGCACGTGCACATGCTCGTCTTCCACCCGCGCGACGCCGCGCCGGCGTCGCTGCAGGCGCTGCTGGACGCCGGCTGGTCCACGACCGACATCGTCACGCTCTCGCAGATCGTCGCGTTCCTGTCGTTCCAGATCCGGGTGGTCGCCGGATTGCGCACCCTGGCTGGCCGTCCCTGACGCGAGGTCCCGACATGGCCGAGACCGTCCTCGTGCCCCCGGAGCACACGGTTCCGACCGCGTTCACCCGGGCCCAGCTCGACTGGCTCCCCTGGCTCGAGCCGCTCGCCGTCGAGGCGATGACCGAGCGCCACATGGCGAGCCTCGTGGACGCCGCGCGCGTGAAATCGCCGTACTTCCGTCTCCTCGCCCGCGACCCGGACGCGCTGGAGGCCAGGACGCGAACCGACAAGGACATCTTCTACAACCCCGATGCCGGCCTGCCGCGGGCGGAGCGCGAGCTGGCCGCCGCCGCGACGTCCCGCTTCAACGGGTGCCTCTACTGCGCCTCGGTGCATGCGCGCCACGCCGCGACCTACTCGAGGCGCGAGGCCGACGTGCAGCGGCTGCTCGACGCCGGCGTCACCGTCGATCTCGGAGAACGCTGGAATGCCATCGTCGCGGCCGCGGTAGCGCTGACCGCGACGCCGATCGCGTTCGGGCCCGAGCACGTCGACCGCCTGCGCCGCTCGGGGCTCGACGATCTGGCGATCTCCGACGTCATCCACGCCGCGGCCTTCTTCAACTGGGCCAATCGCCTGATGCTCTCGCTCGGTGAACCGGCGGCCACGGCCGGGCCGTAGGCCCGATGCACTGACGAGCCGCCGCATTCACTCCTCCGAAGCGACAGCAGCGAACCAGAAGGCGCCGGCAAGCAGCACGGTAGCGCACGCCACCGTGTATGCCAGCCGCGTGCCGTGCCACAAGCTGTCCAACCACTGCCTGAGCTGCGCCGCGAGCACGTTCGCTTTTCCGCCATAGAGCTCCATGGCGCGCAAATACTGCTTCGACTCCTCGGGGGTGTATCCGAGGGCGTCACGGTCCGAGGACGCGGCGTTCAGGTAGATCCAGATCGCGCTCGCGAGGCCGACGATCAAGATCGCTGCGGCGGCGAACCGAAGACGTCGGCCCACCAAACGGTCAGCGACGGTCCTTCAGCAGCCAGTCGATGACGGCACCGCCGTCCCCCACTTCGGTGTCGCTCCGTTCCATTCTTGCCGGTCGCTCGGCCGAGGTCCGGCGCTCGATTGCAACCTCGGACTCGGCCGGAGCGCGGGACTCGACGGCAGGGCGCGGAGGACTGCTAAGCGCGGAAGGCGCAATAGCCGGCTGCCGAACGATCACCGGCACGGGAACCGGATTGGCGACCGCCGGAACCAGCGGTTCCACCATTGATTCGTCCTTGACGGCGCGGGATTCGGGGGGCCTCCAGCTCGGCTCGCGAGTGACCGATGCTGGCGCAGGCACAGCCGATGGCCGTGGAAGGTCCCGGTGGACCGGAACGGCGGTGACGGGAGGCGGCGTGACTTCGCCGTGGAAGCGCGAGACGATTCGATCGAGCCCCGTGACCCAGACAACCGCCGCGATGAGGCCGGCGGTGGCGACGGCCGCCGTCATACGGAGGGTGAACGGGCGTCGGCGCCGGCGCACTCGTCGACGGGGGTTGCCTCGAACCTTCACGGAGCGCGGGCGAGACTCCGGTTCGGGCAGAACCGCCGTCGCGCCCCAGATATCGTTCACCATCACGCTGATGTCCGGGTAGCGACGCGCCGGTCGCGCTTCGAGTGCCGTCGTGATGATCCGCTGGATGGTCGGCGACAGAGGCGGCGTCGCGGCGAGGGCGCTCCCGGTCTGACCCGCCTTGCCTGCCGTCAACAGCTGCCGCAGCAGCATTCCCAGCGCGTACACGTCGGTCGCCTCGGTCGTTTCACCCCGCTCGACCTGTTCGGGCGCACGATACGCTTGGGCAAATGCGTCGCGCAGGCGAAGCCCGATCGGCGTGCAGTACGCCGCGGTCAGCTCGGCCCCCACGAGCCGGATTCGTTCGCCGTCGTTGACCATCAGCACCGAGTCGGGTCCGAGCTGACCGTGAACGAGCCGATTGTGATGAAGCGCCTCGAGCGCCTCCCCGACCCGGATGGCGACGCGCAGCGCGGTCGACACGTCGAGCGCACCGCCGGCATCGAGAACTTCACGGAGCGTGGCGCCCTCGACCCACTCGAGCGCGACGAAGCACTGGCCGGTGTCGGTCACGCCGCATTCGTACACCCGCTGCACGCCGCGCAGGGCGTGGGCCGCGACCGCGAGCGCGCTGGCCTGATTCCGCACCGCGGCCACGAACCGCGCATCACGGGCGAACTCGTCTCGCACGACCTTGAGCGCGATCGATCGGCCGTGTCCGACGTGCTCGGCGCTGTACAGGACCACATCGCGGTTCACCGAGGAGACAGCGTTGACGCGGTAGCGCGACTGGACGACGGTGCCCGCGAGGGACAGGGAGAATTCGGGTGTGGCCGCCGCCGACAGTCGCTGAGCGCCGACCGTCACGCGCTAGTCACCCGGCTGAATCCTCGCGGGGTCGGTCTCGACGCGGGCAACGAAGCGCGTCGAACCGCGCGCTGCCGAGCAGGATCGCTGCAGGTCTGGCGATCCAGAATCTCGTGCGCATACGTCCTTTTGCCGGTCGCCGCTCCGTCCTTGCAGGGCATCATCAGATCACTGCCCGCGGCCCGCGTCAAGAGCGGAATGCGAAAGAGAAAACACTTGCCGAATTCCGAATGATGTCCTAAATCTAAACCACCCCGGGGAAGCTCGGGCCCAACAGTGCGTACCGAAGAGACCCTGACCGCAGGAGCCCCCGTAATGCAGAAGCTCGTGGAGATGGCGCGTCGGACACTCGATGTCGATCAGAAGGCGGCCGACGCGGCCCGTCACGACAATCCCAAGACGTTGAGCGCCGCGCTCGATGTCACGGAATCGGAGATTTGCGCGCACTTCATCGCTCTGGCTCGACAGCGCAGAGAACGCTGCGACGTGACCAAGGGCCGGCTGCAGCTCGACCGTAAGGCGACGGCGGCGAAGATCGACGTCGAGCAAACACGAGATTCCTTCGCACGCTTGCTCACGGCCGTCGAACCGAGCCTCGAAAAGCTCAGATCGGACCACGCGGCGGCGCTCTATCAGGCCAAGGAGAACGAGGCCCGAGCCCTCAAGCATCTCCGATGGTTCCAGCAGAAGCACGGCCTGCATTATCGGGCCGCGTCGTATCCCCAGTCCCCGTTCTACCACTTCGCCATCGTGGCCGCCCTGGCCCTGGTCGAATGGGTTTCGCTCGCGGCGTTCTACGCCGAGGGCAGCGACTTCGGGCTGTTGGGTGGCGTTCTGATCGCCATGACGCTCTCGGTGGTCAACGTCAGCCTGGCGATTCTGTCGGGGGGCCTCCTTCGGTACGTGAACCACCGAAGCACCCGCCGGAAGGCGCTCGCATTCACCGGGGTCGCGTTTCTCTATACGTGCTTTCTCCTCGTGACGCTCGCCGCCGCTCACTATCGCGTGGCCACCAATGACATCGCGCAGTCGCAGCCGGAAATGTCGGCGCCAGGCACGAGCGCGTTGCCGCCTCACATCGCCGCGGACTTCGATCAGTGGCGCGCGGCCAAACTGGCGTGGCAACGCTTCGCGCGGAACCCGGTCGGCTTCGAGGATGTCTTTTCCTGGATCCTGGTGATGCTCGCGGTCATATTCGGCATCTTCGCCTCGTACAAAGGCTACCGGATCGACGACCCCTACCCCGGCTATGGCGAGCTCGATCGCGAGCTCAACGCGAGGCGGGCCCGCTACGAGGCGGTCAAGGCCGAGTACTGCCGCCTGGTCGATCAGGTCTTCGATCGAATCCTGGACGAACAGGCCCATCTCCTCTCGGACGTGAAGGCGAACATCGAATACTATGAGCAGCTCATCAGCCGGAGCGATGACCAGCGCCGAACGTTCGTCCATGAGGTCGCCGAGATCCAGGATGCGTGCAACATCCTGCTGAAGCGCTACCGACAGACCAACGCGCGCGTGCGAGTGTCCCCCGCGCCGTACTATTTCGGCAACAGCTTCACGTTCGAGGGCCATCTCGTGCGGCCGCCCGACGCGATCTCGGAGGACGAGGAGCGACTGTCCCGGTCCTACGAGAGCGCCATGAAAGACTTCAGCGAGATCGCTCGGCAGAACGACGCGACGGTCCAGAATCTCCGGACCGCCGAAATTCGACGTCGCGACTATCACTTCAATAAGCTCGAGCGCGATGTCCGCGAACGGCTCATTCGCGAGGCGTGGGAGATCAAGAGCTGACGCTGTGCCGTTGAGCAGTTTGGATCGGCGGGGCATCGTTATTCTGGGTGGCATTGGCGCCTTCGCGGTCGTATTGCTGGCGACCGTCGTCGGGGTCACGTGGACCCGCCCCATCATCGGGCCCGACAACTGTGTCTACCGGGACAAGCGATTCCTCGGCCGGGCAACGACCGACCAGACCGTGATCCTCGTCGACCAGTCGGAGGCCTTGACCGAGACTCATCGGAGATTCGCCCTCAACTTCGTCAAGGACTACGTCGCCGACGACTCGAAATTCGCCGTCCGCTCGCGGATCGCGTTGTTCACGTTCAGCAAGGTGACCTTCGAATCTCGGAACGGCTCGGGGCTGCGCCCGAGCTCGGACCTATGCCGGCCGCCCTCGCGCGGGAACGACCTGTATGAAAACAATCGGAAGATCACGAAGGACTTCTACCAGCGATTTCTGATCCCGGTCACCGCGGCGCTCGAAGAAAGCCTCACGACCGAGGTCGGGGAGCAATCGCCGATTCTCGAGACGCTGCAGCTCATTTCGCGCTCGCAGGAGATCGACGACGGCGGCCGTAAGACCCTGATTCTCGTCTCGGACATGCTTCAGCACACCGGGGCGTTCAATCACTATGGGCCGCGTCGCGGCTACGAGGACTTTTGGCGCTCGGGATTCGCCGCCGACGTGAAGGCGGACTTCCGGGACTGGAACGTCATCGTCATCTATCTCCGGCGTTATCACGATCGCCAGCTGCAGCACGCCGCGCATATCGACTTCTGGCAGCGCTATTTCCACGAGGCCGGCGCGAAGATCACTCGCTGGGCCGGGGTCGACTGAGCATGGTGACGCGCCTCGTGGCCAGTCTGCCCTCCACGTTCCTCGGCTTCATCGCCGTCGGGGTCGGGGTGATTTTGACGTTCAGCTGGTCCTCTCGGGGCACCCCGGGCGCGCTACGGCACTGGACGATGACGGGCCTCGTCGTGGGGCTGATGGTCGTCTACGGAGTCCTCCTGTGGATCAGGTCGAGGACGACGGACGCCTCCGAAGCCGATGGGGAGACCTTCTATTATCTGGGTTTCATCTACACGCTCGCGACTCTGGTCGCGACGTTTGCGCCGCTGCTCAATTCGGCGGAGCGTCCGGAAAGCCGACAGGTGTTGGGGTTCTTTGGCCTCGGCCTCATTACGACGTTTGTCGGCCTGGCGGGGCGCATCGTCTTCGCCCAGACGGCGCCCGGAGCACTCGCAAGGCCAGAGGATGACGCGCGTCGACTGGGAGACGCCTATGCGGAAGCGGCGCGCGCCATCGAGAGGAGCACGGTTCGAATCGTGCATGCTCAGCAGCGCGCCGAAGGACACCTGAGCGAGTCATATTCCGGTGCGGTCGAGGCGATTCGCATCCTGTCGGGTCGCGTCACGCAGCAATTCGACTCGATGAGCGCTCAGGTGTTGAAACAGTTCGCGGCGGTGATCGAACGCGTCGGCGGAGACGCCGAATCCGCCTTCGCCGAGGTCCGCAATCGCGCGGCCCGGGACATCGACGCCGCGTCTCGCCAGGCGGCGAAGACTCACGACATGGCCAGGGAGCAGTTCGAGAGCCTCACGGTCGGGACGAGCAGTGCGGTTCGCACCGTGACGGAACAAGCCGTCCAGGACGTCACCCGGGTCGCACGAGAATCGGCCGCGGAGCTCAGCGAGTTTCTCCGTCGCACGAACGGCACTGTGGAGACCACCCTCCAGCAATTCGAGGCACGTCTCGGGGCGTTTCGATTGCCACCCGAGGACATCAACGAGAAGCTCCTGAGGGTCCTGACGGAGCTGGCCGAGCGCGCCGACCTGCTGCGGCGTACGACCGCGAGCG
Organism: Candidatus Rokuibacteriota bacterium; assembly: GCA_003220495.1. GTDB lineage: Bacteria > Methylomirabilota > Methylomirabilia > Rokubacteriales > CSP1-6 > AR31. The sequence continues at coordinate 32,364 of QHSP01000026.1, forward strand.
TGGGCGCTGCGTACAGCGAGCTCGAGGGCACCCTGGCCACCGCGGTCAACGGCGCACGAGACGGGAGCCGGGCGTTCAGTGCCCTGGCCGTCTCGGCAGACGCGGCCACATCGGCGGTCACGTCGGTGAAGACGAACGTCGAACAATTCGCGACGCACCTGAACCAGATCGGCGAGGCGACGGCGGGCCTGAAACAGTTGCCTCAAGAGGCGGCGACCATCATCGCCACGCTCGGCGACCTGCGGGCGAACCTCGGGGACGCCAACCGCGCATGGGCGGCGGTGGCCGGCGTGACCGACGGGGCGAGCAAATCGATGGCAAGAGCCGGAGCGGCATTGTCGGCGTTCGAGCAAGGGGCGCGTGCGGCAGAGCAGTCGGTGCTCAACTGGAGCGGCGGCTTGATGAAAGCCGGTGTTGGCCTGCACGCGCTGACCGACATCACGGAGCGGGCCGTGCGGCTTGGTCAGGAGGCCGTCGCCACCCAGGTCCAGCTGTCCAGGCAGATCTCCGGGCCTCTGGCCGATCAGTTGCGCCAACACAGTGAGGCGGCCGGCGCGCTGGCGAATCGGCTCCAGGAGGACCTCCGCGCGTCGGAAGAGGCCGTGAGAAAAGTCCATCATCATCTCATCGATGCCTCTCGCTTCATTCTGAGCAAGGTCGAATACCGCCGGTGATCCGGAGGAACCGACTTGCCCGGCACCGCGACATCGCGCTCACCACGCTCATCGATCTGCTCGTCCAGATCATTTTCGTGTTCACCCTCATCCTGATTTCCGCCGACGTGATGGGGAATGAGTCGCACGAGCGGGGCTGGGTGACGCCCGAGGCGTGGAAAACGTTGATCAGCATCTTCGACATCGATCCCCGGAGCCTGCGCGACCCGGGCGCCCAGGTCACGGAGATCAAGGGCAAGTACGAGAAGCTGAAAGACGATCTGCAGGCCTGTGACGCCAAAACCGGCGCGTGCGAGAAACAAGCGGGCAGAGGGCCGGGTAACGCTCCATGCCGAGATGCGGCCGGGGTCGAAATGGTCGTGGCCGACGCGACGATCGACCAGGAAGGACGGATTGTCGTCGCGCTGGGCCGCCACGCTCGAGAGCTCCAAAGTGGTCAGCCGCTCAGCGCCAAGGCGCTCGGTGTGCCGCTTTCCGTCGAGCAGTTTGGATCACTGTTCCGGTCGTGGCGCGAGCACGGCCTGGCGCGTCAGCCTGCGTGCGCCTTCAAGGCCGAGGTCAGTTACGATGCACGCGCCAGGGCCGGCGACTACGAGCCGGCACGCCGGGCAATCGCCAACTACTTCACCCTGTCGGCGCCGCCGAAGCGCTTCTGAGGCCTTGATCGCGTGGCGCTGAAGACACACCGGGATCTCGCCGATCAGCTATCTGCGTCGCTGGGCGCTCTCGACGCCGCCATCCGGACGCGGTTGCCGGAGCTGGGCAGGCGGCAAACCAGGCGGCGACTGGAGACAGCTCGAAGCGACAAAGGGCTCCGCGGCGCCGTGGTGGCAGCCCTTCGCTGGTTCACCGGCTCAGCGGGGTCTCAGCCGACGGTTCCGCGTGCGCGCTCCGCTCACGCGAGATCGCGAACCCGGCGCGGCACTCCTTAGCTTCTGCCCGAACGCGAGCTTCTGCCCGAACGCGCCGGCTCAGGACGGCAGGATGACCGCCTTGCCTGTCGTCTGTGTGTCGAAGAGCTTGTAGGCTTCCTCCGCCTGCTCGAGCTTCCAGCGGTGCGTGAAGAGCTTCTCGACGTCCACGCTCTGGTCGGCGACGAACTCGGCGCATTCGGCCTGGCCTTGTTTCGAGAACGTCCAGGACCCGACGAGCGTCACCTGCCGGCGCAAGAGATCCGGGCTCACGTCGAGCGTCACCTGGCCGCGCTCGCCGACGAAGCAGGCCGTCCCCCACGAGCGCACCGCACGCACGGCCGCGGCGCGGGCGTCCGGTGCCGAGGAGGCGTCCAGCGTCTTGTGCGCGCCCTCGCCGTGCGTCAGGTCGCGAATCGCCGCCACCACATCGCCCGTTTTGGGATCGATCACCTCGTGCGCGCCGAACGCCTGGGCGAGCTTGCGCCGCTCGGGCGCCACGTCGATGGCGATGACCCGTGCGCCCATGGCGACGGCGAACTGCGTCGCCGACAGGCCCACCGGCCCCTGGCCGAAGATGGCGATCGTCTCTCCACCCTGCAGGTTGATCCGCTTCAAGGCGCCCCAGGCCGTGCCGGTGCCGCAAGCGATCGCCGCGCCGGTCACGAAGGAGAGCGAGTCCGGCAGCGGCACCAGGGTCGACACCGGCACCTTCATGTATTTCGCGTGGCCGCCGTGGCCGCCCGAGCCGTAGACCACCGTGCCCGCGAGACACATCTGCGTCCATCCCGCCCGGCAATGCTTGCAGGTGCCGCAGCCGTCGTAATGGTGGTCCATCACGCGCTGGCCGACACGCGCCTCCTTCTCGGTGACACCCGCGCCCACCGCGGCGACGACGCCGCAGGGCTCGTGGCCGGCGATCATGCCGGCCGCCCGCTTGATGCCGCCGGTCACCGCCGCGCCCGGGTTGGCCGGGGCGCGATAATTGTGCAGGTCGCTGCCGCACATGCCCGAGGCCTTGATCTCGAGGATCACGTCCCTGGGGCCGGGTGTCGGATCGGGGAACTCTCTGAGCTCCAGCTTTCGGTCTCCGAGAAACACGACGCCTTTCATCGCTGCCTCCGTGGCGACATTCTGCCAGATTCCTTGACCGCCGTGGGCCAGCGCACTCCGCTCTTGCGGCCTGCGCCGAGCCTTTCCGCGCGTGAGCCCCGGCTACTCTAGACGCCGTCGAGCACCGGCTTCATCTTCAAGACCGCGTCGATGTGGCCGCGTGGGCTGAGGCCTGCGCCCATCGTATTGACCGAGAGGTGCGTGGCGCCGAGGTCGCGCCACTCCCGGGCTCGCTTCGCCCACTCGCCTGGGCCGCCGATCCCATAGGCGAATCGTCCCTCGATCCCCACGGCAGAGAGCGGGCGGCTCGCCTCCTTCATGTACGCGCGCACGCGATCGAGCGTGTGGCTCGCCTCGTCACCGGGCTGAAACTGAGGGAACCAGCCGTCGGAAATCTGGGCCACCCGCTTGAGCACGGGCTCGGCCATACCGCCCATCCATACCGGGATGGGGCGTTGCACGGGCAGAGGATTGATGCCGGCGCGGTCGAGGTGATGATACGAGCCCTTGAAGGTCACCACCGGCTCGGTCCAGAGCTTGCGCATGACGGCGATCTGCTCGCTGACGCGGCGGCCTCGCGTGTGGAAGTTCTCGTTCAGGGCCTCGTACTCGACATGGTTCCAGCCGATACCCACGCCGAGGCGCAGGCGCCCGCCGGTGAGAACGTCCACCGCCGCGGCCTGCTTGGCCACCAGCGCAGTCTGGCGCTGGGGCAGAATCACGATGCCGGTGACGAGCTCGAGACGTTGAGTGCAGGCGCCCAGATAACCGAACAGAACGAAGACCTCGTGGAAGGGGCTTTCGTCGGTGTAGGGCGGGCGGCGGCCGAGCTTGTCGAAGCGCTCCAGCTTTCCGCCCAGCACGTGGTCGAAGACGAGCAGGTGATCGTAGCCGGCGCTCTCGGCAGCCTGGGCGTAATCGCGGATCACCACAGGATCCGAGCCGATCTCCGTCTGGGGAAACACCACGCCGAGTTTCATATCGGGTTCTTCCTCCGTTGTCTGTTCGCGTCGTGCATCCTCATCAGCGCCGGGCGACCACCACGCTGATGGGATAGAGACAGTAGTAGTCTGGATCGTCCAGGATGAACGTCGCCGACGCCGCCTCGCAGAGCGCGGAGCGCCGTGTCCAATCATCCGGGGCCAGGCGATCGCGCAGGCGCGGGCCCCAGTTGCGCTCGAAGACGACATGCTGGATGTAGTCGCGCGCGGCGTGGGGAAGCGGCGCCCGGCGCTCCAGCAGATACGTCCGGAAGCTCTCCACGGACAGTCCGGCCGCGCGCAGTGACGCGAGGGTGCGCTGGCGGCGCTCCTCGAAGGAGAACTCACCGCTCTCGTGGCGGCTCCACTCCATCTCGGCCTGCCGCAGGCGACGCTCGAGGGCGGGATGACCGGGCAGGAACGCCCCGTGCAGGAGCTGGGACTCCTTCACGACGATCTGGCCACCCGGGCGCACGACGCGCGCAAACTCACCCAGCGCCCGGCCCGTCTCCTGGACGTGGTGGAGCACGTCGCCGCACCAGATCCAGTCGAACGACCCGTCGGGCGCGTCCAGCTTGGTGGCGTCACCCTCGCGGAACTCGAGGCGCGAGGCGAAGGGCTCGCGGCCGACCAGCGCGCGCGCCGCTTCCACGCGCTCCGCCGATGGCTCGATGCCCACCACGCGCCCTCGTGGCCCGATCGCCTCGGCGAGCCACCGGGCGAAGAGCCCGACGCCGCACCCGACGTCGAGGCCACGGGATCCCTCGGGCAAGCCGAGGTCCGCGATGAGGACGCGCGCCTCGGGCTCCTGGAAGAGATTCATGCGCTCCAGGGACTTCGTGAACGGCTCGGTCTCGGGCTGTGTCATCGGAGCTCCCCCGTCCTGGCCGCGGCCTCGGCGAGCAGCGTGTACTTGGCCAGCGTGCGCTCGGCGAGCGCGGTGGGCCAGCAGTGATCGTCCACGATTCTCAGGAACTCGTCGAGGACCCGGGCGAAGTGTGTCTCGTGGCCTCCTTCGAGCTGGGGCGGCACGGTCACCTCGTACGTGTCCGAACCGGCGGACACGACCTCGAGGCCGGGGAGCTCGGCCTGCCACGCCGCGGCCATGTCGCGCAGCGCGCGCGCAACTCCGGCGGCATCGGTGCGGGGCTCGATGAACACTCTGCGGCGGTGGCCGGTGCGGGCGCTCTGCTCCAGACGGATGTCGGCACGAGTTCCGTGAGCGACGCTGTGGGAGGCGTCTCCCCCACCCGGCGACGGCGAGAGGTTCCAGCGCGTCGCGGCGCTCGCGACGACGCGACCGATCCGGTATGCGAGCTCGGCGTTGCATCGATAGCTGAGCGCGTCGCCGTCGACGAAGGGCTCGAGCTCCCGCGGGAACTCCGCCTCTCCGGTGATCCGCCGGAACGCGTCCGCGGGCACGCGCGTCGACCACGCGCGGGCCGAGAGGAGCGCCGGCGCCGCGGCATCGCCGTCCACGAGCCACTGCGCCTGGTCCACGACGTGGGTGGGAATGTCGACCGGACCACTCCCCTGCACGCGCACGTCGAAGAACCACCAGGGTCGTCTGAGGGGGGCGCCATCCACGAGCTTCTCCAGATGGTGCACGCTCTCCTGCTCGATGGCCGGCCCGTCGTCATCGCGGAAGGCGCCGAAGAGCGCGGGAGCACCGACGAGCCTCTTGACCAGTCCGGCGGCGACGTCGTGACGCCCCGTCATGATCTCGGCGGCCAGCGGCCAGCCATCGAGGCTCGCCCGCACGTGCTCGAGGTCGGCCGGCGTCACGAGCCACGGCTTGTCGGCAAGCACGTGGAAGCCTGATTCGTGCAGCCGTCGTATGGTGTGCGCCTTGCCCCCGTTCTTGCCCGCGAGGACCACCACGTCTCCACGTCGCTCGTCGACGAGCCGCCCGAGCGGGTCATCGGACGTCGTCACGACGAGCCGCCAGCGCGTGGGGTGTGGGGAGCGCCGGTTGAAGCGCTCGACGAGGGCGAGGAAGTCGCGCAGCTCGGCGCCCTCGCGCGCGTAGACGAACACCTCGTCGGCCGTGCGCGCCTGCGGCACGCGCAGGGTCAGCGCGGCGTGGAAGTGGCCCGGGTCGAGGAAGAGCAGCGCATGCATGGGTGCTCAGCGATGGTACCGCACCTGCAATCTCCTGCCTCGTCGACGAAGCCCGCGAGGTCGGCTACTGTGTGGCAGCGACTTCCTGGCGCTGACTTTCAGCCCGGGAAAGGAGGATGTAAATGCCATGGCATATTGGCTCCTGAAGTCCGAGCCTGACGAATGGTCGTGGGCCGAGCAGGTCGCGGAAGGGCGTGACGGGGCGGAGTGGACAGGCATCCGCAACTTCTCGGCCCAGCACAACCTGCGCGCCATGAAGAAGGGCGAGCAGGCGTTCTTCTATCACACCGGCAAGGAGCGCGCGATCGTCGGCATCGTCAGGGTGGTCGGGGAGGCGCATCCGGATTCGACCGACTCCGCCTGGCGCGCCGTCGACGTCGCCGCGGTGAAAAAGCTTCCGACACCAGTCGGCCTCGACCGGATCAAGGCGGACCGCCGCCTCGCCGGCATGGCGCTGGTCAGGCTCCCGCGTCTGTCGGTCCAGCCGGTTTCGGATTCCGAGTGGCGGATCCTCTGCGAGATGGGAGGGCTCGGCTGAACCACGGGTAGACGAACGTGGTTCGCGGGGTCACGCGGATGGGTCACTGGCGGCGGAAGAGCGGATCTTCCGGATACAGGGTGCGCGTCCACTTGAGGCCGATCCGTGACAGATCGCGCGCGAGCACGTCCTCGCCTTCCGGTCGCACACCGCGCTCGATCCAGGCGACGAGATCGTCGAAGGCGCGCTCGCGCGTCTCGCCGTCAAATCCACAGTGACTCGGCGCGCGGATCACGCGCTGCACCAGCAGGTGATCGGTGCCGGCCGCGACCGCCCGGCGCCGGTACGACTGCTCGAGGCTCAGCGGCACCCGGGCGTCGCCCGTCTCGTGTAGCGTGAGCAGCGGCGCCGTGAGTCGTCCGGTCCGTTCGGCGTACACCGGATTCGCGCTCGGCGACCGGGCGTCCTTGGCCGGACGCAGCCGCCGGACGCGCGCGTTGAGCTCGTTCTCGCCGAGCCCGAGGCCGGGATCGATCCGGTACCTGATGTGGAGGGTGCTGCCGGCGCGCCTGACGGGCGTCGGCTCCTTCTCCACGTCGGGGTCGCGGTGCGTCATGCTCATGAGGTAGTCGCGCTCGAGGCCCCGAACCCGGAGCGGAAGATCGTTGCCCGCCCCGTCGGCGCCCATCAGGTACTTCACGACGCTGTCGAACTGCCGTCCGCGCGCGGTATACGAGCCGGGCGTGCCGAGTGCCGGCACGACGCGCTCGTTCAGCAGCCGCGCGAAGGTCTGCCGGTCGCGCGCATCGAGCAACGCCACGCCGGCGATGAGCTCGGCCGCGGCGGTATAGGCCAGCAGGTAATCGGCGATGCCGATCCCGTCGACGGCGCCGCACTCCGCCAGTCCGCCCTGGTAGAGGCCCGGCCGCAGCTCCAGCGATGCGACGACGACGTGCTCCCCTAGCGCCTGGCCGTAGATGATCGTCCACCGTGGCTGGCCGATCTCCTTGAGGAAGAGCTCGCGGAGCGCGACCAGATCCTCGATGAACAGGTGCGGCTGATACTCGCGCGCGCGAAAGCCGGACGCGATCCAGGCGTGGCCTTGGGCGGCGATATGGCTTCCGATCGGCGGAGCCCCGACCGTGCCCGCGCCGGGACCGCGCTGGACCCCATGCGCGAAGACAACGAGGCCGCCGCGCCAGTTCGCCGGCGCCTCGATGAGGTAGTCCGCGCCGCCGTGTAGGCCGCTTCGGCTGATCGCCGCGCGCGGCGGCTCGGCGCGCGACGCGGCAGACCACGGCGCAGGCGGCACGAGGAGCGCGAGACCCACGGTAAGCAGGGCGATGAGCGCGTGTTGCAGCGTCAGGCGGTCAATCCAGCGGTGCCGGGTAAACGAAGGGGGCGAGCGGCTGAGCCGACGACCTCTGGGCCGATGGCCCGAAAGGTCAGCGCCGGCGGAGATGGGAGGTCGACCGTCGCCAGCTCACGGGCTCGGATCGATCGATCACGTTCATCGCGGCGAGCTTTTTCTCTCCATGCGCCACCGCGGCGCCGATGGACGGGAAACGCTCGCGGGATTCGGCGATCGTGTCGCCGGCATAGTTGACGATTCGCCAACGCCAATCGGCACTCCCCGCCGTGTTGACGGCCGCGACCTGCATTTGCCCGTCTCCTTCCGGGGGCAGAGGGTGGCTGCGGGTGCCGCCCCGGCGCTTGCTGTCGCCCGCGGCGACGTCAGGGGGTCGACGTGCGCGTCACCATCAGCGTCTGACCGCAGACGGAACAGCGCCCGTGTCCGCGGTCCATCGATGCAGACTCGCCATCGAGCGCATGCTGTACGTCGAGACGGCCGACGTGAAGCTCGACGGCAAGGCAGCCGTCACAGAAAGGCTGTCCATTCGCCTGTTGCAAGAATCCGGCGAGGGTATCCCGCAAGCCGCCCCTCAACACGTTCGAGTCACCGCCTCGCTCAAATCTCTCGCCATGCGCGCCGTCTCACCTTCGATGCTCTAAAGGCCGCCTGCCCGGAGGGCGGGGACGACTCCGAAGTGACCAGGTCATCGAGGGATGATGCAGAACGCGCGTAGTGTACCAGATCAGGCATCGGAGGGTCTGATAATCTATATGTGAGATATATGATATATATGCATTGAGGTAATTGAACGAATGTTCGAGAACGCGACGCGGGTTCTCATCATCCTGCCCCGGGATCTGGTCGATCGCGCGAGAGGTCTCGCCGGCCGCGCGACGATATCCATGAAGCTGCCGGTGAGCCTGCAGATCGTGCTTCGAGCGCTGATCGACGAGGGGTTGAAGCGGCCGACGAACCCTGACCTCCTGGCGAACGTGAGCCGCCAGGCCGAGACGGTCCGCCGGATTCGCCGCGAGGCGCGCCGCCGGCCGATGGCGCTGCAGGGGCCTCCCCACCGGGTAAGCCGGCAGCGATCGAGATCCGGCTCATGACCGCAGCGTGGGCCGTGCCGTTCGTCACTATCGCGCTGACCCAAACCGCCGTGATCGCGACATCCATCTACCTGCACCGGGCGCTGGCGCACCGGTCACTGGATCTACACCCGATCGCCGATGTGGCGTTCCGGGTCGCACTGTGGTTGACGACGGGACAGTGCCGGCGGCAATGGGTGGCGGTTCATCGCAAGCACCACACCTTCACCGATCGGCCGGGAGATCCCCACAGCCCACGTCTGCTCGGCTTCTGGCGCGTCCAGCTCTTCAACGTCGCCTATTACATGCGGGAGGCGAGAAACGCCAAGACCCTGGAGGCGTTCGCCCCGGATCTCCAACCGGATCGGCTCGATCGGCTGCTTTTCTCGCGCGGGTACCTCGGCATCGGGATCGGACTGAGCCTGCTCTGTATGCTCATCGGGCTCTGGGCCGGCCTCATCGCCGGGCTCCTGCACGCGGGCCTCTATGTCTTCGTGATGGCGCCGCTCATCAATGCGCTCGGCCACTGGCGCGGCAGCAAGAACTTCGAGAACACCGCCTACAACTGGCGGCTCCTGGCCTGGATTACCGGGGGCGAGAGTCTTCACAACAACCATCACGCCCACCCCCGATCCGCGAAGTTCAGCGTACGCCGGTCAGAGTTCGATCCTTCGTGGCCGATCATCCGGTCGCTGGCAATGGCGGGCTTGCTGGTCATCTCGGGGCCGCCGGTCGCATGGGCGCGCGTCGCCGCGGGCCGGTGTACGCCGTGAACGCCCTCGCCTTTTTCTACCGCGATCGTCCGCTTCCTCCGCGACTGCCATGGCGCCGCCGCGACTGATCGAACAGGCAGTGATGGCGACGGAGGTCAGCACTCGGGACTTTGCGTGGCCCGACTTCGACCGCTGGCAAGCCGCCTTTGCGGCCGCCCGGATCTTTCCGCCTCGGTGGGAGGGCCTCCACCGAGCCCCTCCGGCGCACACGCCTGAAGCGGAGGCGTACCGGCTCCGCAAACTCGGTCTGCTTGCCGAGTGGCTCGATATGCTTGCCCGCCGGTCAACCGTGCATGCGCACTTCGCTCGTCAGGGGATCCGAGCCCGCGTCGAGCGCCAGGACAGGCGCCTGCCGTGCCCCGCGTGCGACCCCCTCAATATGCGCGAGGTCGGGGCCCAGCTCGATGCGATGCCGCCCTTTCATCCGGGCTGCCGCTGCGTGGTCGTGGCGGTACCCATAGAGCCCGCCGGCCGACGCCGGAAATCATACGAGCGCCTGAGACCACGAATCGAGTGAGCGCGGGCGCGCCGCGCTAGAATCCCCGCTTTCGCATGCACACACGGTAGGCCGCGCGATACGCCGCGTCGGTCGCACCCTGGGCATCCATCCCGTGGATCTGAGGATCCTCCGACTGCGTGACGGCCCCTGTCGCTCCTGGCAGGACCGCTTTGGCATCACGCCCCCGGCGGGCGGTTGCCGCGTCAACTTCGTCTCTCGAGGTCGGGGAGGCGGACCGGTTCCGGTAGCCCTCCCGCGCTTCCTGGTTACACGCGCTCATGTCGCCGATGGTCGGGACATCAGCGTGAGCGATGACTGACGCCAGATGAAGAGCCACGCCGAGAATGATGGCGATGAGCTTCGCCATGCGCTTCTTCCCTCATCAGCGCGGCGTCTCGTCGAACCGGCGTACGGCCGGAAGAATGACCAGCAGTCCGAGTCCGTTTCGTCGAGCGGCGCAGGTCCGTTGTTTGCGAGAGGCCCTCTGATCGCCGCGGCCACGACGCGTGCTGCGTCAACCCGAAGGCCGACGGCGATGGCGCGCCTAGTATACTGCAGTTGTATATCATTTATTTTTTATATAACTTATGGTATGCTTCGCCTTGCCTGCCTTCCGGCGCACACTCGTGCCTCGCCAGGCCAGGGCTCCAGTGACGGTCCACGTGGCTCTGGAGTGTTCGAACTCACAGCGTGGAAGCAGCCAAGGGAGGCTCGCTATGGCGCAAAAGTTGTTCATCGGCGGTCTCGCGTTCTCCACCTCGACGGACCGGCTTCGGGAGGTGTTCGCGGCGGCCGGCCAGGTCGAATCGGCTGCCGTCGTGACCGATCGTGACACCGGCCGCTCGCGCGGCTTCGGTTTCGTCGAGATGGCTACGGTGGAAGAGGCTGATCGGGCGATCGCGCAGTTCAACGGCAAGGACCTCGACGGCCGGCAACTGAGGGTGGAGAAGGCCTCGGCCGGTGGCGCCCGTAGCGGCGGTGGGGGAAGCTCGCGGGGCTTCGGCACATCCTCGCGCGGCGGCCGCTGGTAGCGCGGCCTGACTCGATGAAGTCTTACTTCGACAACCGGAGAGGTGTCACATGAACCTGCAAGTACCGTGGCTCAAACCCGCTGCTTGGGGTGTGGTCGTCGGCTCCATTGCAACCATGTTCGTCGGCTTTACCTGGGTGGGCTGGACCCTGGGCAGCACCGCGGAGCGGATGGCGGCAGAACGAACCAACGCCGCCGTGGTCGTCGCGCTCACGCCATCCTGCGTCACGAGATTCATGCAGCAGCCGGGTGCGGCCGCAAAGCTCGCGGAATTTCAGAAGATCGAGTCGTGGAGACAGCGTGAGTTCATCGAAGCGGGTGGATGGGCCACTCCGCGGGGGGATAAGGCCCCCACCGTGGGCCTGGCGAGCGCCTGCGCTGAGGAGCTCGCGAAAACCAAGACATAGCATCTGGTCACTCGAACTCGAGCGGACCGGGAAGGTCGTCCACCTGGGCGGCAGCGCGTGTGTCTCTCTCAGCGGATGGGGGCTCTATGGCCACGCACTCGAAAACTAATCGAGCTGTCCAACGACTCCGACGACTCGCGCGGCGACGTCGCGTAGCCGAGTTGAAAGAGGCTCGCCGTGGTAAGTCCGCGCCCTCTTCCGGCGAGCTCTCTCAGCGCCGCGACGCCAGCTGACTGGCGGAAGCCTCGGTTCGACTCTCCTCGTTCTCGAGAGCCAGGATCTTCCCGACACAATGCTGGACGTCCATGGCGACTCATGTCATGTCTGATTCGGGTCGAGGAACCCAGGAGGCCGAAATGGACCGAGCGACAGCGATGCTGGCGGTTGTCATGGAAATCTACGAAGGAGGTAAGGATCTGATTCCGGACTGGGAGCTGAAGGAACAAGCGGAAAGCGCGCTGGCGGCAGGCGGCACCGACGGCCTCAGGCGCTACTACGACGCGTGTCTGGCGCGTTGGAGTCACCAGATAAGGACGACGCTCGAACGCGATCGACGAAAGACGCTCGAATCGGAGCGCGAGCGCTTCATGTCGATTTACCTGGGCGCCGCACGATGAAGAGAGGCTCCGGGATGGTGAGGCGCTCGCGCTCCGTGGCCCTGGAAGGCCGCGGTCCTTCGTTTGAGTAGCACGCCGCAACGGATCAAAAGCGCTCGGCTCCGGCTGATGATGTCACGGCTCCGCTCGACTGAGGCACGGCTCTGTCGGCCGAGGCGAACGCACGATGAGATGAGGTCGCGGCTGTCTGTGGCGACCTGTTCGCGGATGCGGAGATCGAGTGTCGCTTGGTCCACGTAGGCCTCTCGGGTAATACACAGGGAGAATGCGCCAAATTCACCGGGACTCGACGCCGACGAGCGCCAACCCGAGAGGCCAAGGTGCAGGCGTATTCAAGATAGCACGTCGGTCGACGACGCGCCGTTGCCAGGACGGCGCGGCCGGCGCGCTCGACCAGGGCCCAGCTCCTGCGTCGGCTGTCGGTTTCGCCGAGCTCCCGCTCCCGTGTCACGACGGCCTGTTATCCTGCCCTCGCTATCGCACGATTCGCCAGGCAAGACAGACGTGCGTCGCGAACGCGCGACGGAGGAGAGCACATGAACGCGGAGACTGAAACAGCCATCCAGAACTTGAGCAAAGCCTTCGCGGACGCCGCCGAGCTGGTCTCGGTCATGAACCGGATCGCGAAGTCGCTCGCAAACATCGAGCTCCATCTGCAGGCGATGAGGCCGCCGAGCATGCAGACGATCCGAGGTCCAGCCCGCTGACTTCAACGGTCTGCCGCTGTCTGCCGAGGCGGCAGAGCCGCGGCCAACGAACGATCCCCGGGAAGATCGGCCGGGCCCAGCCACACGAACGCTAGCGCTCCGAGAAGCAGGGCGACCGTGACGTGGCCGAATGCCACTCCCCATCCCATCACGCTCGCGCCGCCGAGGAGATCGAGCGTCGCGCCGAGCGCCAGCGGGCCGAGAAAACCGCCGGCGTAGCCGAGCGTCGAGTGGACGGCCAGCGTCGCGCCACGCCGGCCCGGCTCGGCACTGCCGGCGCTCCCCGCCGTCAGCGACGACGAGTCCGACCAGATCAGCAGCGCGTACAGCAGGACGAGCCCGGCGGCGGCCGCGTAGGGCAGCGCCGCACTAAAGCCGATCACTGCCGCCAGCGCCGCGGAGGTGAGCATCGTGCCAAGGATGAAGCGGCGGCGGCCGAATCGAATGGCCAGCTCGTTGCCCCAGACGCTCGCCCACACGCCGATCAGGCCCATCACGCTGGCAACAGTGGCGGGGGCCAGCGGCGTCCAGGTGCCGGATCTCTGGGCCGCCACGAACGTCAGAAACGCGACGACCCAGCCGCGCAGCGCAGACATCTCCCAAGTGTGCACGCAGTACGCGACCGAGTAAGCGAGCGCCGATCGGTTGCGAAAGATCGGTCGGAAGTCGAGCAGCGCGCCACGCGGACCGGGGACAGTCCTGAGGGGTCGGGCCGGCACGCCGACCAGTACCAGCACGAATGCCAGCGCGGCGCCCAGCGCGCCCGGCACCAGAGCCCATTGCCAGCCGAGCCAGGCGTTGACGGCGCCGGCGATGCCGAACGAGAGCGCCCCGCTCACGCCGACCGCCGCCGCGTGCGCGGCGACGGCTCGGGACTGCTGCGGACCCTCCGTCAGGTCGCTCAAGGCTTTGAGCCCCGGCATGTAGCTGCCCGCCCAGCCGGCGCCCATCAGCGCCCGGAACATGAGCGCCGACCAGAAACCGGTCGCGACCCATGCGAATCCGGCGAAGGCCACGGCGGTCAGGGCGACAGAGCCGAGATACACGCGCTTTGGGTCCACGCGATCGGTCAGCGAAGAGAGCAGCGGCACGACGACCGTATACGCCGCGTAGTAGATCCCGCTGATCCACCCAGCCTCGGTGTTGCTGAGCGACCAGGCGGTGATCAGTGTCGGCAGGAGCGCTGCCACGCCGAAGGCACCGATCTGCGCGCACGCCTGGGCGGCGCACATCGCGACCGCGCCGCGGCTCAGCGTCATCCCGTGAGGGGCCACAACCGGTTCGAACGGCGCCGCTTAGCAGCAGTCATGAGGCGCGGGCTCCTCACCCGCGCCCCACGAGAAATCGATCACGCGCAGCTCGTGCCGCCACAGCAGGCGGTCGTCCCGACGACTGCCAGCCCGCTCGGTCGACCTTGCGCCACGGCTTCGTCGCCCTCGAGGTCGTAGTTGAGGTGGTAGACCTCCCATTCGACGCCGTCGGGGTCCTTCACCCAGAACTTGTCCTGGTTGGCGTGACAGCAGTCGACTCCCATCTCCTCCGTCACCGCGAGTCCGGCGGCCTTGACGCGAGTCAGCTGCGCTATCACGGTCTCGACCGAGTCGACCTGGACACCGACGTGGTCGATGGTGCCCGGGCCGATGTGGCCGCCGGTAGACAGAGCGAGGTTGACCGGCGCCCATTCGGGAAGGAACTTTACGTAGCCCTGCTTGATCTTGACGGGATCCCCCCCGAGGAACTTCTCGTAGAACTCCCGGCTCTTGACGAGGTCCGACACGTGCATGTGGAGATGAACCTTTGCGCTCATGGCTCCCCCTAGCAGCACGCGGTGAGCAGGCGCACCAAGGCGGTGACCCGCTCCCGCTGCACTGAATAATAGATGTACCGCTCTTCCTTCCGGTTCTCGACGAGCCCAGCCCGTCGCAGGATGTCGAGGTGGTGTGACAGCGTCGGCCCCGGAATCTCGAGCGCCTCCTGGATCTCTCCGACTGACATCTCCCGCCCCGCCTTCACGAGGAGGAAGAAGACCTGGAGGCGGCTCAGATGTGCGAGCGCCCTGAAGGCCTCGACGTGCGTCTCATCGGCTGACAACTGCGCCAGCGGGAGCCGAGCTATCGTCTTCATATTTCCAACTCTATGGAAATATCGAATCTTTGTCAAGTCCCCTTCGCGAGGGCATCGAGGTCGGCGGGTCCGCCGGGCATTTCGGGATTCGTCAGGCACAACGCCCGATTGATTCTCGCGAATCACCGAGCGCGCGCCCTCGTGATCGACGCGCGAGGTCGGGGCGCCCGCGAGGCTGGCGCCGCGCGGTCACCCACTGGCCAGGTCCGGCATGGCTACTGCCTCGGCGGCCAAGACAATGACGGGCCAATCACCCTGTCCGAGCCGAGGACATCACCGAAATCGCCACCTTATCGCACGCCGTGGTCCTAAGACCTGTCCCCGTTCCACGGAGATTCTTCGAGGAATCCTGCGACGCTCTCCGGTGGCGCATTGAGCCTCTATCCGCGGTCCGACCGACGAGCGCGGGTCGTCGTCCGCACCTTGTTCTCGCTGCCTTCCCCTTTGGCATTGTTGTTGCCAGTTCTTTGGATCGTAGGCGGGCAACGGACATTCGATTTCGCGGAGGGAGGACAGGATGATGAACAGGACTCGGCGGACGATCGGTGTTAGTGCTTTCGCGATGCTCGTCGTGCTCGGTACGGGCTGGGCTCTCGAGAAGGCGTCCAGCAACTCTCACCGGCAAGGCGGAGCGGCGGTCAGCGAGCCCGCGGATGCGGGCGACGCGGCACCCACGCCTCTCTCGCGCGAGCCCTTGGACGTGCAGCCGGCCTCGACCGACTCGACCCAGGAGTACGACCGGTCGGATCTCATCCTCAGCCAAGGGTAGGTCGCAGGATCAGAAGCCGTTCCGGTTGCTGAGCGGGAGCCGCGTCGGCAGTGGTGCGGTTCGCGATGCCGGCCGTGGGGGCATGCACGTGGCAGTTGCCAGGATCACGCGGCGGCGCGTGATCGGTTGTGGCCGCGCCTCTCGTCGAGGCAGGCGGCCGCACACGCGATGCGGCTGTTAGAGCGCTAGACTCGTCCTGGACGTCCGGCTGTGACGGGTTCGTGCGCCTTGAGGAAGCGCCGCGCGTGCTCCACGACCTCGTCGATGTGCTCCGGCGAATCTTTCCAGGGGTAGATGGTCACCTCGGCGTTCGGGGCGAGGCTGGCCACCTCCATCGCGACCTTGTACGGATGCGCGGGCACGTCGTCAGGTGCGATCAACAGCGGCGTCTGGATGGAGCGCACGAAATCGCGCGACACCGTGAAGACGAAGTCGGCGCGTTTGGTGTACATGCTGGTGAGGAAGTCGTGGACCCTGTCCATCGTGATGTCCGGGCGCTTCTGGCAAAGCGGCGGCCCCCAGCCTTTGATGTTGTTCTGGTAGAAAAGGTCCGGGATCTCAGGCCTGAAGCCGCTGGGCTGCATCATCGCGGCGGCGACGATGCGCTCCGGAGCCCGCCGAATGAGGTTGTGAATCATCGGCCCGCCGATGCAAAAGCCCATGACCATGAACTCGCGAATGCCGAGGTGGTCCATCAGCCCGAGCTGGTCGTCGGCGTAGGCGTCCCAGGGACGGTCGATCTCGAGCGGGCCGCTGGACTGGCCGGGGTTGGCGTTGCGCAGGTCCGCGCAGATAGCGCGGAAGTCGTCCCTGTACCTTTCCATCGGGTTGAAGGGCGACGCTGTCTGCCATGACGAGAGGGCTGAATTGAGCCCGCCGCCCGGGATGAGCAGCAGCGGGAAGCCGGAACCGACCTCCTGGTAGTGGATGCGAACGGGGCCTCTTTCGTAGAACGGCATGGCGATTCTCCTCCCTCAGCAAGTCGCCCTTACTCTAGCTCACGGCGACGTTCGGTCGTGTCCCTTCCACGCTCTTTCGCCTTCACCACCCCCGCGCCGTGCGCAACGATCGCGCCCTCGGCGGCCGAAGTCAAGCGCGCCGGACGAACGAGAGCGGAATTCGCGTGGCTCTCGGCGCCGACAGTACGCGCCGTCTTCGCGCCTTTGGCACCGGAGGCTCGACGGCTCCGCGCTCTGCTGCCGCGCCTTCCGTCGCGTCCCAGCCGTCGCTGCCTGACGGCGTTATGGTGCAGGCGCGTCAGCCGCCGTTGTGCGTCAGCCCACGCCGTTGTGCCCAACGCGCGCAGGGCTTTGGCGCCCGGGCCCACAGAGGGTCCAGCTCTCGGTGCACTCGGAATCAGGACTGGAAGATTCCCCGCGGCACCGTCATCGACACCACCCAGTTCGGGACATCGACGATCTCGCTGATCTTGAGGTCGCCGGCAACGCTGCAGATAGCGTACGCCTCGTGCAGGCTCAGGCCTTGATCGCGCACCAGCCACTCGATCATCGCCCTCACCGCATGCTTGGCATCCGACATCAGATCAGGCCCGACCCCGGTCGTCTGATAGAAGCCCTTGGCCCGCATCTCCGCACTCAACGCGAAATCACTTGGATTAGCGAGGGGAACGATCGCCTGCGGTGACTCGATGATGGTGTTCTTGATGACCTTGAAGCGACAGGTGACACTCATCAAGGTCTCGATGGCGGTCACGCAGACCTCGCCGTCACCCTGCGCCATGTGCCCGTCGCCCACCGAGAACTTCGCGCCCTTCACGTACACCGGATAGTAGAGCTTCGATCCCTTGGTGAACTGCTTGATGTCGGTATTCCCGCCCATCCCGCCGCTGACGTTCGGCGGGACGGTCCGGTACATGCCCTTGCGCAGCGGGGCAACACCGTAGATCCCCATGAATGGCGCGATCGGGATCTGGGCCTTCCGGCCCGTGTCCTTCCCCACGAAGCTCGCGAACCCGGTGTTCTGCCCCTTGTTGAACGTGAAGATCTGGACGAACGGCGCACCCGTGTTGAATGGTTGATTGTCGGGGATGGCGCCGGTCACTTTCCCGGGCGTCGGATCGCTGAGCTGCGAGGCCTCGGTGAAGGCGTGAAACGGCGCGAGGATGTCGGGCTGCAGGCTCCCGAACAGGCCCAGCACCGGCCCGATGGTGACGTAACCGAAGTCGACGAGCGGCGCAACGTCCAGAATCTCGACTTCGAGCATGTCGCCCGGCTCGGCGCCTTCGACGCTGACCGGCCCCGTAAGAGGATGGACCTTGCCGAGGTCGAGGGTGAGAATGCCGTCCGGCGTCAGCGATCTCGCCGCTGTCCCGATGTCGAGGGCATCCCGGCATTGGAACTGTACGGCCTCACCTTCCTTCACGGTGATGGCAGCCGGGATGTCCTGGTTGAAGCGGTTGTGCATCACCCTCGAGAACCCGTCGAGTGTCTTGGCGCCAGCCGCCCCCGGAGGCGCCTGCGCCACGATCAGATCCGGCTTGTCCACGCCAGCCGCGGGGACTCCTTCCGCAGCGGTCGCCAGCATCGTGCCGACTCCGGACACCGCGGCCGCAGCGGCCGACCCCAGGGAGATCTGCTCGATAAACGTTCTCCGCGAAATGTCTGCGTGAACGAAGCACACGGCGCACCTCCTCGTTAGACGGTTGAAGCACAAAAGCCCCGGGCGACCACCGAGTGGTCACGTCGGGGCTTCTGCGACACGCGAGCCATGCGGCCCTCCTAAGGGTGGGAGCCGAGTTACAACCTCACCGTGATCACGCCTACCGGCTCTATAGGAGACCGCACGGTCAGAGTCAAGCGTGATTCGCAGCTTGGTGGCGGATGATATCCGCGGTGGCCCACGCGATGCGCTGTGTGGTACCGGGCGCGCCTACGATGCGCGCTGCATGAACGAGCGGTCTTCCACCAGAATCACGCCGGACTGCGCGGCGCGCCGCGCCACGTCCAAGTGCTCGGAATCTACGGCCAGAGCCTCGCGGTAGCGCTCGTAGGCGGCGAGACTCGGGAAATCGATGAGTGAGAGCCCGACGTTCGTGGGCCCGGCGAACTTCGTCGGAGCGAAGTAGCCGACGACCTTGCCGCCGCAGCGCTCGATGGGACCGGCCACGCCACGCGCGTAGGCCTCGAAATCGGCGAGCTTGGTGGAGTCCAACGTGTAGCGGATGCACAGTGTGAGCATGACGTCCTCCTTTCCTCGGAGTATGGTCACGCGACGCGCGCCCGTCCACGCGGAACGCTTCGATCCAGCCCGAAGCGTCCAGACTTGCCGCGAATGCTCCCGCACCCTAGAGTTAGTCTCAGTGATGGGCGACACGGACATGCTCTCCACGGTGGCGGCGCTCCTGGGCGAGCCCGCCCGGACCCGCATCCTGACCGCGCTGCTCACCGGCCGCGCGATGACCGCGAAGGAGTTGGCCTACTTCGCGGGGGTCACGGCGGCGACGGCGAGCAGCCATCTCTCCCGCCTGCTCGCCGGCCACCTGCTGGTGATGGAGAAGCAGGGCCGCTGCCACTACTACCGGCTGCGCTCCGCGGAGGTTGCCCGAGCCATCGAGGGGCTGATGACGGTGGCGACCATCCCGTCCAACGGCTGGCCGCCCCACCATCACGTCGAGCCGGCGCTCCGGGAAGCGCGAATGTGCTACGACCACATGGCGGGACACCTGGGCGTCGCCGTGTGCGACATGCTCCTGCGCCGTCACCACGTCGTGCTCGTCGACGGTGGTGGGGAAGTCACTCCGAGCGGTGAGCGATTCCTCGCGGGACTCGGCGTCGATCTCCCGAAGGCGCGGGGCGCGAAGCGTCAGTACTGCCGCGGCTGCATCGACTGGACCGAGCGACGCCACCACATCTCCGGCGCCGTGGGCGCCGCCCTGGCGGAGGCTTTCCTCGCCCGACGCCTGGTCGCGCGCATTCCCGACAGCCGGGCCCTCGCCGTCACGCCACTCGGCGGGAAGACGCTCGCCGCGATGGGCGTGGCCCAGTACCGAGCGACCGCGCCTCGGTCCGCGAGCGCGGGCTAGCGCTCCGCGGGCTCCCCTCGTGCGCGGCGCGGAGCCGTCGCAGGAGTTATCAGATGATGTCCTGGGCCTTGAGATCCTCCAGCTCGCGTGCGCTGAAGCCCAGCCACTCGCCATAGATGTGGGCATTGTGCTCGCCGAGCAGCGGTGAGCGGTCCACGGCGACGTGCGATTCGGACATCTTGACCGGCCACCCGGGCAGGGTGAATTTGCCGCGCTTGGGGTGATCAACCGTGACGATCATCTCGCGCTTCTGCAGAGCCGGATCCTGCGTGATCTCCATCGTGTCGTACACGGCCCCGGCGGGGACGCCGGCGTCGCCCAGGACCTGCATGACCTCGGCCTTGGTGCGGCTCTGGGTGAACTCGTTCAGGATGCGGTCCACCTCATCGTGGTTGGCCCAGCGCTTCTCCGGCGAGTTGAAGCGCTCGTCGCCGATCAGGTCACCCCGGCCGATGGCCTTCAGCAGCCGGTCCCAATGCCGGTTGCCCGCTCGGGTCGTATAGATGAAGCAGTAGTCGTTGAGACCTCCCCCCTTGCACTTGTAGAGGCCGCTGGGGGCGGTCGTGCCCAGCGCGCTGCGATTGCCCGAGCGCACCGCCGCCTTGCCGCTCGCGGCCTGGCGCGCGAAGGCAATGCGGCTGAAGTTGATCACGGCATCCTGCATGGCCACTTTGATGTGCTGGCCCCGGCCAGTACGCTCACGCTGATGCAGGGCGGCCAGGATGCCGATGGCGCAGTGCAGCCCGGTGCCCGTGTCGCCGATGGTCGGTCCCGGCTTGAGGGGCTCGGTTTCCGTCGTGCCCGTCAAGCTCAGGGCTCCGCCCACGGACTGGGCGATCATGTCGAAGCTCACGTAGTTCTCGTATGGACCGTCGCCAAAACCCTTGACCTGCGCATAGATGAGCCGGGGATTGACCTGCCGGACGACGTCGTAGCCGAAGCCCAGCCGCTCGATGGCGCCGGGGGCGAAATTCTCGATCATGACGTCGGCCTTCTTCAACATCTCCGTGAAGATTTCGCGACCGCGCGGGGTGCCGAGGTTCAGGGTGACGCTGCGCTTGTTGGCGTTGAGCAGCATGAAGTAGTGCGAATCCACCCCTGGCTTGTCGGTGGACGCCCCGCGCCCCTGGTCGCCGCCCTTGGGATTCTCGACCTTGATGACGTTGGCGCCGAGCCATGCAAGCGCCTCGGTGCACGAGGTACCGGCCTCGAACTGGGTCAGATCGAGGACCTTCACGTCCTCCAGCGCGGTCTTCTGTGACATGGTGTGAACTCTCCTGTCAGCGCGAACGGTTAGGTGCGTGCCTCCCTGCCCCCTACGTGCGCACTATCTTAGTCCGAGACGCCGCTGAAGGCCACGCGGCCCGCCCTCGTCAACACTCTTCAAGAGCACTCGCGCTGGCCACGATGATCTTCGTTCCGTCGGCCTTCTCACAGAAAACCGTGACCTCCGCGCGCGTCTGGCCGCCCTCGGCGCGACGGCCCGTGATGATCCCCCGCGTAGTGAAGGGCTCGTTCGGCCAGAGCACGTTGGTGAACTTCACGTCCAGGCGGCCGCCCAGGTAGAAGCCGCGGCCGAAATGTCGCGTCAGAAGCTCGGTGACGCACGAGATCGTCATGCGGCCTCCGATCACCGTGTCGCCGAAGCCGAGCTCCTTCGAGGCGGCCTTGTCGTTGTGATAGTTCCGGCTCCGGTAGAAGAACTCGTCGCACATCTCGGGAGTGAAGGTCTTGCGGAGCTCGAGCGACAGCGGCTCGCCGGAGAGCTCTGCCCCTTGCCGGGCACCTTCCTTGGCGGCCGGATCGCGCAAGCTGACCTCGCCGCTGGTCTGCTCCGCCAGGAAGCTCTGGTGATGTACGCTGCGCGCGATCAGGTGCCCGGACTCGTCTCGGACCAACATCTCCTGCGCGACGACGGCGCGATCGCGCCTCCGGTAGCGCTCGGCCACCCGCGCGCTGCAGCGCAGGACCTGTCCAACGCGCGTCGGCGCATGGATCTCCCACTCCTGACGCCGCCACAGGTTGCCGAAGAGATTGTCGAGGTACCAGCCCTTGAACTCGCTGTCCGCCTGCTGGTAGACGATCACCGGAGCGACCGGTCCGCCAAAGGGCGACGACGCTGTGTACCAGGGATTCGGCTCGTCGAGCCCTTTGATGTAGTGCTGGACCATCTCGTCGGTGATCGTGAGCTCGAGCGTGCCGAGATCCTTGCCCGGATACACGTCCGTCGCCATCATGAGTGCGATCCTCCTGGTCGGGCTCCCGCTGCTGTGACCTGCCTTCTGATACAGCAAACGCACGACGTCGGCAAGAGCCTAGCGGTCGTCCTTGACGAACGAGCGCGCCACCATTATGTATGTGCCTATGTACGAGCCTGGGCTATCGAACCGCGGGAGGATCAAGTGATTACTGACACTCCGACGCTTCGTCCGATCGGGGGCACGTTTGCTGCTGAGGCGCTAGGCATTGAGGTGGCGCAGCCGCTGGATGGGGGAACCCTGGCCTGGATCGAACAAGCCTTCGCGGATCATCCCGTCCTGGTATTCCGCGACCAGGATTTGGGGCCGGCCGCACTGGCGGCGTTCGGACGCTGCTTTGGCAAGCCGAAGCTTCACTCGCTGGTCGACTATCGTCACGCTGAGTATCCGGAGGTGTCGTGGTTGACCAATGTCGACAAGGACGGCAACGTCGACTGGTTTGGTGTCAAGCGCGCAACCGATTGGCATACCGACTCACCGTACGAGGACGAACCGCCTCGGCTGGCAATTCTGCATGCCAAGGAAGTGCCGTCCTCGAAGGGCGGGACGATGTTCGCCGACATGCGGGCCGCCTATGACGCGCTGTCCGGCGAGATGAAGCAACGGCTGGCCAGCATGGTCGGGCTGCACGGCCGCCACGACGGGCCCGCCGGCATCCGGCTGTACAAGGGCGACCCCGACCAGCGGATCGATCGAGCATATCCCGAAAAGGCGCGTCCGGCCGTCGTCACCCACCCGGTGACCGGGCGGCCAATTCTCTTCGTCAATCCGCTGCATACACACGGCTTCCAAGGAATGCCCCGCGACGAAGCCTGGACTCTCATCGAGGAGCTCGCCGAACATTCGACCCGGGACCAGTTCATCTACTACCACCAATGGCGGGTTGGCGACGTGCTGATGTGGGACGAGCTGGCAACGATGCACCGCGGCGCCGGCGACTATCGACCTGATGAGCGTCGTGTCTTGCTACGTACGATCGTCTACTCGAAGTAGGACCGACGATCCCGAGGGGGGTAGGCATGGCCAACCTCGAGGAGATCATCGCGGCGGCGGCGAAGGTGTTTCAGACGAAGGGCTATCACGCCGCCACGGTCCAGGACATCGCCGACGCGGTCGGGATCCTGAAGGGCAGCCTCTACCATCACGTCAAGAGCAAGGAAGACCTGCTCTACCTGATCGTCAAGGAACCGATCGCGCGGATGTACGAGCGGATGACGGAGATCGTGGCCAGCGATCTGCCGGCGGCGGAGAAGCTTCGACGCGCGATCCTCGCTCACCTCGAAGCGTTCGATCAGCACTACCCTCACCTGTTCGTCTACCTCCACGAGCGAGAGGAGATGAAGCGCCGGTTCCGCGAGCAGTTCAAGCTCTCGCCGAAACAGTACGAACGGTCATGGCAGCAGATCCTGCGTGAGGGCGTGAAGTCCGGCGAGTTCCGGCCAGACCTCGATGTGCCGGTAGTCTCCTACGGTCTGCTCGGGATGTTGAATTGGCTCTACAAGTGGTACGACCCTCGCGGGCGGCTCGGCGTGCGCGAGGTCGCCGGCCAGTTCTCGACGCTGGCACTTGCCGGCCTCGCTGCCGTGGCGCCGAACGCACGGTCCTCTCGCAAGCGTCGGCACTGACGCAAGGCACCGGGTGTCATCGCCCGGTGAAGTTCCCGCCCGGCGCTCGTCACCGGGACGTCCCCGCGGCGAGGGGCCCGCGCAGGAGACGGCCGGGATGCGCCCCAGTATGCTCTCCGTCGCGCAGCACCACCTGGCCGTTCACGATCGAGGCGTGGAAGCCGGTGGCCTTCTGGCGCAGGCGCCGGGCGCCGGCGGGCAGGTCGTTCACCACCTCGGGCATGTCGGGCGCCACGCGGTCGGGATCGAAGACGATCACGTCGGCGGCCAACCCCTCGCGGAGCAGTCCGCGCTCGTGGAGGCCCCAGGCCGACGCCGGCTCGAAGCTCAGCATCCGCACGCCCTCCTCGAGGGTGAGCGCCTGGCGTCGGCGCACCCAGTAGGCGAGCACCTGGGTTTGCAGCGACGAGTCCATGATCTGGGAGACGTGCGCGCCGGAATCGGAGAACGTCACCACCGAGCGCGGGTGCTTCATCATCTCGAGCACGTCGTCGAAGTTCTCATTGAACAGTGGTTGGACGAAGAACGCCTTGAGGTCGCGCTCCAGCGCGACCTGGATCAGGGCCTCCACGGGGTCGACGCCACGCTCGCGCGCGATCTCGGCGATGGGCCGGTGCGGCCCGCACGGATCCTCCATGAGCATCGTCCACTCGTAGTCGGGCTTCCGGGCCTCGGCGCCGACGACGCGGCCGTACTCGGCCTCGGCGGCCGCCTTCACCAGCCGCCGGCGCACCTCGGCGTCGCGCAGGAGCGCGCGCTGCTCGTCGAGGGGACGCTGGCGCACCTCGCGCCACTCGGGCAGGCGATCGAAGGGCAACCGTGTCTCGAACGAGAGCACGACCGCGAGGGAGCGACTGTGCACCTGGGCGAACATGCGCCCGCCGGCGCGCGCGGTCTCGTCGAGCATGGCGAAGTACGCGCGCCACGCATCCGGCATGAAGCGCGAGCTGAACATGCCCCACGTGACCGGCACGCCGGTCTCCACGGCGAGGTCGCGCAGCCGTACGAGGTAGTCACGCTGGCGGTCGAGGTCGCGGCCCGTGTCCTCGCCCGCGATTTCGAAGATACCGGCGCCGAGGTCGCCCATCACCCGCACCAGCTCGCGCACCTCGCTCCACTCGGCGACGCGGCTGGCGACGGGCCGCCGGTCCGCCGTCTCGTGGTTGCGCGTGCGCGACGTCGTGAACCCCATCGCCCCCGCGGCCAGTGCGTCAGCCAGCTCGCGCTTCATCACCGCCAGGTCCTCGGCGCTGGCCGCCTCGGAGAACGCGCGCTCCCCCATGGCGTAGGTGCGCAGCGCCGAGTGGCCGACGTACCCCGCGTAGTTGATCCCCTTCGGCCAGCGGGCGACAGCGTCGAGGTACTGCGCGTACGTCTCCCACGTCCACTCGATCCCGGCCTGCATCGCCTCGGCTGGGATGTCCTCCGCGCGCTCGAGGTTGCGGACGACCAGGTGCTTCTCGTCGGGCCGGCACGGCGCCAAGGTGAAGCCGCAGTTGCCCATGACGACGCTGGTCACTCCGTGCCAGCACGAGCACGTGCCGAGCGGATCCCACGCCACCTGCGCGTCCATGTGGGTGTGGCCGTCGACGAAGCCGGGCGCGACGACCTGATGGCGCGCGTCGACCTCCTCGCGCCCGCGCGCGTGGATGGTGCCGATCCGCACGATGCGATCGCCACGGATGCCGACGTCGGCGCTGTAGCGCGGGAGCCCGGAGCCATCCACCACGGTGCCGCCGCGGATCACGAGATCGTAGGTCATGTCAGCCTCCCGGCGTGGACGGCCTACGCGGGCACGAAGACGCCCGCCGCTGTCGACGGCGCGCCGCCGCCGGCTACGGTCTCGGCGCGGGTGAACGCCGGGTCGCGCTGGAGCACGGGCATCACGCGCTCGGCGAACAGCCGCATGTTCAGCTCCGCCTGCTCGTGGGGCATGGCGCCGTAGCCGAACTCGGTGGCCAGATGATCGGTGCCCGTCAGCCGGCGCAGCTCGGCGATCTGCTGCAGACACTCGTCCGGCGTGCCGACGATCTGGATCTTGACGTAGAACTCCGCCGCCTTCTCGCGGTAGCTGGCGTCCTTCATCTTCGAGTAGGTCTTGGCCATCTTGCCGTAGAACTCGTAGCCCTTCACCGACGCCAGGTGTCCGTCCGAGAAGTGGTAATGATTGTCGATGGAGTCGAATTTGCGGCTGAGGTAGGTCACCGCGCGCTCGTGCGCCTCCTCGCGACTCTCCGCCACCGAGATGTTGGTCAGGATGATCGGCGGCCGCGGCGTGTGGCCGACGCTGACCGCGATGTCGCGATAGCGCTGGATGTCGGCCGCCGCCACCGGCCACTCGTTCTGCATCACCATCAGGACGCCGAAGCCGAGCTTGGCCATGATCTCGGCCGACTCCGGGCTCACCGACGACGCATAGAACCGCCGCTCGGGATGCGAGATCGGGCGTGGCCGGATCGACGTGGCCGGGATCTTGTAGAACTCGCCGTCCCAGTCGAAGACATCGTGGGTCAGCGCCTTGACCACGATCTGCGCCGATTCCACGAAGCGCGGGCGCGCCTCCTCCATCGGAACGCGGAAGCCCGCGTACTCGACGCTGGCGGCACCGCGGCCGAAGCCGAAGAGGCAGCGGCCGCCCGAGATGACGTCCAGCAGCGCGATCTCCTCGGCCACGCGCACCGGATCGTGCCAGGGCAGCACGATGACGGCGGTGCCCAGCGTGATGCGCTTCGTGCGCCCGGCGTAGTAGCTGAGCAGCTGCGTGGGGGACGGCGACATCGCATAGCCGGTGAAGTGGTGCTCGAGGGCGAAGAGCGAGTCGAAGCCCAGCGGCTCGGCGAGGTCGCCGAGCGCCATGTGCTCGGCGAACACGGCCGCGTCGGAGAGCCCCGGCTTCTGGAGCATGTTGAGGGCGATGCCGACTTTCATGATGCGCCTCCTCCCGTCTGCGCGGCGCCGAGCCCGTAGAGCTCGGCGACGTTGTCGTGGAGCACTAGGTCGCGCTCCTCCTCGGTCAGGTGCGCGGCGTGCGTCGCCAGCACGGCTTGCGAGTTCGGCCATGTGGAATCGCTGTGCGGGAAGTCGTTCGCCCACATGAGCCGGCGGACGTTGCAGAGGTCCTTCACCTGGAAGGCGACCCAGTCGTCCTGGAACGTGGTGTAGACGTGCTCGCGGAAGTACTCGCTGGGCAGCCTGGTGAGTGGCCCACCCGTCAGCCAGTAGCGGTGGCGCTCCCACGCGTGGTCCATGCGGTACATGAAGTGGGGCACCCAGCCCGCGTCGGCCTCGACGCACACCAGCCTCAGTCTCGGATGGCGCTCGAACACGCCACTGAAGATGAACGCGCCGATGATGTCCTGGCAGCCACGGATGATCGACATGAACGCGTTGATCTTCGGCCCCCGCGTCTTGAACGTATCGCTCGTGCTCGTGAGGATGTGGAACGACAGCGGCAGCTTCAGATCGACGGCGGCCTCCCAGAACGGATCGTACATCGGATCATCGTAGTCCGCGAGCGCCGGGTTCCCCGGCATCATCACGCCGCGAAGTCCGAGCGCCTTGATGCGTTCGAGGTCGCGGATCCCATCGTCGACCGAGCGCATCGCGGTCTGCCCGATGCCGAGCAAACGGTCCGGATGCGCCGACGCATACTCGCCGATCCACTCGTTGTAGGCCGCGAAGCACGCGTGCTTGAAGTCGAAGTCCGGATGGTTGCACAGCATCATCCCGACGGTCGGGTACAGGATCTCGGCGGCCACGCCGTCGCGATCCTGATCGGCGAGCCGCGCGTGCGGATCCCAGCCGCCGCGATGGAGCTCCTCGAACCGGACGCCGAACACGGTCAGGTCCTCCGCGCGCTTCCCGGCGGCGGCCACGAGACCCATCGGAATCGGCTTCGCGAGGCCCTCGATGATGAAGAGATCGCCGCGCTGCGGATCACGCACGACGTGCGGCGCGCGATCGCGGAATTTCACATCGATCCGGTCGACGTACGTGTTCGGCGGCTCGGTGATGTGCGAGTCGGCGGAGATGATCGGTTTCGCCATGCTGAGCTCCCCTCGCCAACCTCGTGTCTCCGGCCTCGAGCGCGGCCCCGGCCAGAGCGTGTGACCAATCGTTTGGTTGGTCCGGAACAGTAGGATACCGGGAGCCGCCTCTCAACTCAACGGCACGCGAGTGTCCTCAATGTATCCTCGGTCTTGGAGAGGTCCCGACGTGTGCGCATCGACCTCACGCGAACCCGTCGTCGTCGGAGTCTCGGTATCGTTGAGCGGACCGTTGCGCCGCCAGGGGCAAGACGCTTACGACGGCATCCGCCTCTGGATCGAGCACTGCTCGAGCGCGGGAGGACTGCCACTGCGCCTCGTCGCCCTCGACGATGCCAGCAGCGCGTCCCACGCTCGGGAAAACGTCGCGCGGTTGCTGACCGAGGAGCGCGTGGATCTCCTTCTCGGACCGTACGGGAGCGGATCGACTCTTGCCGTCGCGCCCCTCGCCGCGGCTCACGGAAAGATCCTCTGGAACCACGGCGGCGCGTCCGACGCGGTTGCCGAGGCCGGCTCCGGGTATGTCGTCAGCGTGCTGAGCCCGGCCAGCGACTATCTTCGACACCTGCCGAGACTCGTGCGGCATCGCACGGGTGCGCAGCGGGCAACGGTCCTCTACGCCGGCCGCGGTACTTTCGCTTCGAGCATCCGGCGCGGCCTAGAAGCGGGAGCCCGGACGGCCGGCTTCGATACCGTGCGCGCCATCGCATTCGACAGCCCGCTTCGCAACACGAAAGCGGCCATAGACGCCGCGCTGGCCGACCGTCCCCCCCTCCTCGTTGTCGCCGGACGATTCGAGGACGACGTCGCCATCATCCGGGAGAGACAGATGCTCGAGGCGGTCGGTACCGTCGCGTGTGTCGCCGCCGGGGTGGACGGCTTCCACCGGGAGCTCGGGGTGCTTGCCGAGGGCGTGATCGGACCGAGCCAATGGGAGCCTCAGCTGCACGAGCGACCGTTGATCGGGCCATCCTCGGCCTGGTTCTGCTCCGAATTTCGCCGAGTGTTCCAGCGCGATCCCGGCTACGTCGCTGCGCAGGCGTACACGGTCGGCCTCATTGTCGGAGAGTGCATCCGGCACGCGGAGAGTCTCGAGGACCGTGAGCTTTTAGCCGTCGCTCGTCAACTCGACGCGACGACGCTCTACGGTCGATTCCGACTCGAGCCGGGCTCCTCGCGACAGGTCGGGCACGAGATCACCCTCGTCGAATGGCGCGACGGTCGAAAGCGTCCGTTAGAGGCCCCTCCGTTCGCTCCGACCTCTCCTCACGGAAGGCCATGAAGAGCGGCAGGAGCGAACGGAGAGTTTTCATCGCTAGAGATTGGCCTGGAAATCGACGTAGTCGCGAACCTTGCGGTATATCTGCAAGCGATTCCGCTGGCTGTCGGCTACGATGATGCGATCGGTTTCCGGATCGAAGTCGACCGCCGTCGGGAAGCAGAAGCGATATTCGGGCTCCAGGCTTCGCACCCGACGACGAGCTTTCATCATGTCGGGGTTGGCGTCGATGCTCATCTGGCCCCACTTCGACATCACCTGGGCATCGCCGATGAGATTGGCGACGGGGCTTCCCTCGGCGTCGAAGACACAGACCCGATGATTACCCCAGTCGGCCACGTAGATATCGCCGTCGGTATCCACGGCGACGTCGGTGGGATG
Source organism: Candidatus Rokuibacteriota bacterium (assembly GCA_003220495.1). Lineage (GTDB taxonomy): Bacteria > Methylomirabilota > Methylomirabilia > Rokubacteriales > CSP1-6 > AR31. Next base: position 61,640 of record QHSP01000026.1, read on the forward strand.
ATTGAGCAAGCCTGCCCTAGGATAGCCGGGCGTGCCCGCGGGCGACATGTACGGGCCCATGTAGGAGACGGCGAAGGCTCCTGCCGGCGCAGGAACGGTCCCGTATTCGCCGATCTTCATCATGAACTTGCCCTGAGGCGACAGCTTCTGGATGCGATGATTCTTCCAGTCCGCGACGTAGATGTTGCCCGCCTGGTCGAGGGTGACCCCCCAGGGCTGGTTGAACTCTCCGTCCCCGCTCCCGGCCTTGCCGCACTTCGCCAGGAACTTTCCCTCGCCGTTGAATACTTGAAGTCGATTGTTGCCGCTGTCCACAACGATCAGGTTGCCGTTCTTCTCGCACACCAGACCGGCCGGGCGCATGAGCTCGCCATCGCCACTGCCCGTCTTTCCCCACTTCCGCTGAAACTTGCCCTTGCTGTCGAACACCGAGATGGTGTTGTTCCACTCGTCCGAGACGTACACCTGGTCCCGTCCATCGGTCGCGACCCCGAACGGCCAGGTCGAACGGCCGTCTCCTTCGCCCCACTGGAAGAACTCGGCGAGCAGCTCCTCTTCGCCGGGGCCGCCGATCTTCACCTCGTTGACACGCATCCCGAAGTTGTTCTCGTTGCCGCGATTGGCGACGTAGGCGACGCCCCCCTTCGCGAGGCACATCGTCTGGGGATAGTTGAATCCCGTGCCCGACTGCGCGCCCCGCCCGACGGCGTGGCTCCACTCGTAAACTCTTCCGCGCGCTACGGTTGTAAGCGGCATTGTTTCCCCCCGCTAGTTCAGGAAGGCCGGTTGCTCGAATCTGCCACCGGTGATCGGTTTGGGATCCAACTTCAACCACTTCTCTAGGACTGTCGAGTAGATGCTACGGAAGTCCGTGCTCGGGTTCAGGTCGCCCTGAACCAACTTTTCCGCCTTGAGGGAGGGATACTCGCCGTAGTGACCACCTTTGACCTTGTCACCGAGGATGAAGGCCGGCCCGGCAGCACCGTGGTCCGTCCCCGAGCCGTTGTCGTGGACGCGGCGGCCGAACTCCGAGAACAGCAGGATGATGACATTGTCGGCGTGGTCGTGCTCGCGGAGGTCGGCCATGAAGGCCTCGAGACCCTCGCACACGGCGCTCCACAGCTGTCCGTGGCCCGGGTTCTGGCCGGCGTGGGTATCGAAGCTTCCGTGATCACAGTAGAAGATCCGGCTACCCAGATCGGCGAAATGCACCTGGGCGATCCCGCGGAGCTTGCGGGCGATCGGGGTGTCGGGGTACTTGACGGTGGACGCGTACTTCTGCGGCGCCACCTTCAGGATATCCGCGCCCTTCAACGAATCCAGGCCCGTGGTGCCGAGGTATTCCATCACCCCGGTCCCCGCGACGGGCGCATACATCTTCGCGAAGCGATCGAGCACTTGCAGGCGCTGCGCCCGCTCCTGAATGTTCGGTAGGAACCCGTACTTCTCCAGGGGCCCGGCCACGCAGGCCACGGGAACTCCCGGTGCGACCAGAGCCCGGAACAGGCTTGGTCCGAAGCTCACGACCGTGACAACGTTCTCCTTCTTGGGGTCGTATTCGCGCGCCACCTGACCCAACCAGCCCTGGGTCCCCACCTTCTCCGGCTCGCAGGTGTGCCAGATGTCCATGGAACGGAAGTGGGAGCGCGGCGAGTTGGCGTAGCCCACGCCGTGCACGATGGCGAGCTTGCCCTGATCCCAGACCTTCTTCAGCGGGGCCATCGCCGGATGGAAGCCATAGGTCTTGTCGAATCTCAAGATCTGGTCGTCGGGGATCCCGACCGCTGGCCGGTTGTCGCGGTACAGCGGCTCATTGAACGGAATCACCGTGTTGAGATAGTCGTTCCCGCCCGAGAGCTGTACCGTCACCAGCACGGGGTCCTTTTGCGTCGCGGCCATACGTAGTCCTCCTCACCCGATGAGACTCATGACGTTAGGCGAACTGATACTCTCTCGTCGCCACGATCAACTGCAGCATCTCGCCAACACGCTTGTCGGCCGTCTTGGCGCTTGTCTCACTTGCCCAGCCCGTCTGGCCCCACTCCTTGGCCTGCGCGACGAGCTCTCGCCGCGTTTCGGAGCTCACCTCCACCGGGCCGAGCAGGTCCAGACACCCGTCGACCAGTTGCTCCGGGCTCAGCGAACCCCTGGTCTTCAGTCGGTCGATGATGGCGCGGACGCCCGGCAGCGACGGATCACCGACCAGTTCCGCCACGAAGTTGATCCGGGCCATCAGGGAGCCGCTGTTGATCCACTCGGGACCCGTATGCCATCCCTCGACGCTCGGAGGATTGAGCAGGTCCTGACCCATGTAGGCGGGCTGCATCGACAGGTCGCCGTACCCAGGTCTCGGGAGCTCATAGCCACCCACCAGACGCAGGCTGCCCACCACCACCTCGGCGGGGGATTTCAGGTGCTTGAAGCGGGCGTTCTTGAAGAAGCTCGAGTTGAACAGCACCCGGAGGACGGAGCGAATGTCGAAGCGCGATTGGCGGAACGTTGCCGTCAGGGTGTCGATGGCCTTCTGGTCTCGCGGCGGCTCGATCGACCAGGCGGGCACCTGGGCCTCGTCGGCGACGAAGAAGTTGTACAGATGCCGGCACACGAAGCGTGCGCACGCCGGTTGTTCCACGACGATGTCGATGATGTCCTCGCCGTTGAAGCGGCCGCGATGGCCGAGAAACTCCTTCTCGCCGTCGTCGTGATCTTCGGGGCGGTACTCGAACTTCCACGGGAAGCGCCCATAGGGCAGGCGCGGGATCTTGGTCTCGAAGGTCCAGCCGGTGAAAGCGCGGGATGCCTCACGGACATCCTTTTCCGAGTAGGCGCCGACACCCATGCTGAACAGCTCGAGCAGCTCGCGACCCCAGTTCTCGTTGACGGCCGTCCCGTGGTTCTGGTTGTTGTCCAGCCAGAAGATCATCGTCGGGTTTCGGGCGATCGTCAGGAGCAGGTCGCGGTAGTTGCCCATGCCCTGCTGACGGAAGAGACCGATCTGCTCCAGCAGCTGATCGTAGTTGTCCACCTTCGAGTTGCCGGTGGCGAACACGTGGTGCCAGAAGAGGGCCATTTTCTCTTCCAGCGGGCGTTTCGTGTTCACCAGGTGGTACATGAAATTCACGTTCCCCATCGGGGGTTGCCCGCCAGGCAGCAACGACGCCGGCTGATAGCGGAGCAGGGTGTAGACATCGACGGCCGGCTGGGTCTCGGGGTGGAGCAACTCCTCGACGGTCGCCTCGTATCCCTTGGCCACGCGCGCTTCGAGCTCGTCGCGGCCTGCGCCGAAGCCCGCACGACGCATCAGGTGAGCCATCAACGCGATGTCTTCTTGGTATGCCATACGTCGACTCCTTTAGTTGTGACGCATCCTCACTGCTGTCGTCTCACCTGGGGTCTCGCTAGGGCTTTCGTGCCGCCGGGCGCGGAGCCGGAGCTCCGACGTCGAGCGGCACAGACCCGACACATCCCATGGACCGTCAAGTCGTGCGTCGTGACCACGTAGCCGTGCTTCGCGAGCGAAGTCAGGTCTACCCGTCGTGCTCGCCGCCGTAAGAACAGGTCCACGACTCGACCGCATCGTTCGCAGACGAAATGATCGTGCTCGCTGGTCTCTGGGTCGTACCGGGCTGCCTGTCCGTCCAGGAGGAGCGTGCGGATCTTGCCCTCCTCGACGAGACTGTGAAGGTTGCGATACACCGTGGCGAGACTGATTCGAGGCAGCTTCTTGTGCACCCGCCGGTAGATCTCATGGGCGAACGGGTGAGTGTGATCGCCCCGGAGAGCTTCGAATACCTGTTCCAGCTGACGCGTTCTACGTTTGCGGGCGGCCCGTCGCATCGCCTACCTCGAATTCTGGCTATCGGACGGATCGAACGTCAGTGGCGTGGGCATATCAAGCCGTCAGCCGCCTGTCAAGTGGTTTTCCGCCTACGGGTCCTCCCCAGCGTCAGGTCCCCTGATAGTAAGAATCATTAAGCCGAGGGAGCAGTCCCCGCTCCAGGACCCGGATCAGTGCGCACCTGTCTCCAGGACGGAGAAGGCGGCCTGGCAGCACAGGACATCCTGGTCGGTCGCGCTTCCGCCCGCGACGCCGATGGCGCCGATGATCGTGATGCCGTCGAAGATGACGAGACCGCCGGCCGCGGGCACCAGGCGCCCCTGATGCGCGACGATCAGACTCTTCAGCCAGGGCTCGCGCGCTTGAGCGACGAGATCGGCCGTGGCGAGGTGAAAGGCGGTCGCCGTGTAGGCCTTGCTGACAGCGAGCTCCGTCGTCCGCGGGGCGGCGCCGTCCATCCGCCCGACGGCGATAGGAACCCCCGCTTCGTCGACCACGGCGGCCGTCACCGCGATCCCGACGCTCCTCGCGTACGCGTGTGCCTGTTGCACCATCTCCCATGCCGTCTCGAACGCGACCGGGCCGACCACCGCCTTGTTCTGGCGGAAGAAGCTGGCGTTGGCGTCGATGGAATCCGCGTGCTCGGTAGGGACGTCGACATCCTTGAAGATCGCGTCCACCGGGCAGACGATCTCGCACTGCTCGCAGTCGATGCACACATCGGGATCGATGTAGAACTGCGGGGCGCCGGGCCTGGTATGGATGCAGGCGACCGGGCAAACCTCGACGCAGGCTCCATCGTTGGTACACAGCCGGGTGATGACGTAGGGCACGGCCAGTGCGTGAAGCGCCGCGCTATGCGGCGGCCAGAGGTAGATCGGTAAGGATCACGTCGGCGAAGTGAACCCGAGCGCCAAACTCCGCGGTCACCAGCTTCCCGGCTCGATCGAGCGTGCCCAGCTTCGCCGCCGCGGCCAGTCGTGCAGCGTCCAATGACGCGGCCAGGCTCGCGCGGTATCCCAGCTCGCGGATCCACGCGCTGAGTACAAACGTGACGAACAGCCCGTTCTGCGCCGGTACCTGCCCCCCGATGCCGGGCGCCTGGCGTGGATCATGGTCGGCGCGCACGCCGCAGACGATCGCGAAGGGATGACCCGCGTCGTCGGGATCGAGTTTGGCGATGCCCACCAGGTCTGCGCCCAGGTAACGCGCCATCTCCTTGACGTGGCTCGCGGTGACTTCCGGCGTGTGCAGGTCCGCCTTGGTTGGGAAGACGTTTCCCTCGGGCGCATTCCGGATCACATCGAGCAGCGAGTTCGCCCGGTCTGCCGGCGGAGTGTTGATGAAGAAGCTCCAGTAGGGATCGTCGCTCTGCCGCGCGGTCCGTCGCCACGGCGCCTTGAGCCAGCCGGATCGCAGCGCCACTAGGCGTCCCGCTTGACGAATCGATTGGTGTTCTCCTTCAGCGGCGCGTAGTAGCCGACGTTCCCGACCGGGCTGGCGGCGTGGGCCGTGCCATGCGCCGCGGTGCAGCCGGCCACGGTGCAAGCCTGCTCCCCTGGTTTGATGCCGGAGTCGTAGCCAAGCCAGCGGACTCGCGTCTGCCGCGTCGCGCCCCAGAACCGGTCATCGATCGCCTTCAGCGCGCGCACGAGCACCGGGCGCGCAGGAATGGGGCACGTGCTGAGCGCCCACACCGTGAGGCTCCGCCACCAGACGTTAGGCTTGGTGAACGGACAGACGGTGGCGCAGGTGAGACAGCTTCCCCAGTGCGCGTCCATGTAGGGCCGGACTTTGTAGCACGTGAGCCAGTTGATCTTGTACTTCTCCACTCCGTTGAAGACCACCTTGTCCCCGAAGGGCACGCTGTTGGTGGGACAGTTGATGGCGCACTTGCGACAGACCTTGCAGAAGTCCTCCACGCCGTTGTCGACGGGCTGATCCGGGACGAGCGGGAGGTCGGTCATGATCGGGTCGGGCATATGGATGCGCGCCCCGAACTTTCTGTGGATGAGGAGCCCGTTGCGCCCGAGCTCCCCGACGCCGGAGGCGAGCCCCGCGGCCTGAGGGTTCGAGACCCCCCGAAGCGCCGCATAGCCCAGCTCCTTGATGTAGCCCTCCAGGGCCTTGAGGATCATCTGAGCCTTCATCTGCGAGACGTGGTAGGCGGCGTCCCCAATGTAATGACGGTGGGCCTGCAGCTTGTCGTAGTCCCACGCCGTGGTCGCCACGATGATGTACGGATACCGCTGCACCATCTGCTCTGGAGTGCGCCCCTGGTACACGTCTCCGGACCTGTTCTGGTACACGTCTCGCGCCGCGCTGTCCTTGGGCGGAGCAGCGGCGGCGTAGAGGAAGGACGGATGCGCCCGGGCCACGGTCACCACGTCGGCGCCCATGTGATGGGCAGCTGCCTTGATGTGGCGCGTCATGGCGGCGGGATCCGACACGGGGATTTGTCTCGAGTTGATCTTGCCTTTGGGCGCTTGATTCACCACCGAGGCCAGGAAATTCCGCTGGTCGGCGAAATGATTCGGCGCCGACACCCGTGTGAGTGGGTCCCTGGAGATCGTGTTGCGATACCAGTTGAAGAGAGCCTTGCCCAGCTCACCGCGAGAGTTCCTGGGGTGCGGCGTCTGGTTCATGTCGACGTTGGCGACCGGCCCGACGATGCGAACGGACCGACCCAGATAGGGCGGGGGCGGCGTCTCGGTACCAGGCGTCACGGCCATCGAGGATCCCCTTTCCCGATGCTGCGATTCTGTCGGACCCAATGTTGACACGTTACACGTAGGAGGCAAGCGCTACTTCCGCACAGCGCTGATCCTGGTCCTCGGTGCCGCCGGCCACGGCGATGGCACCGACGACACTACCGCCCTCTATGATGGGCAACGCTCCGGCTCCGGGCATGATGCGTCCGTTGCTCGAAACGACCAGACTTTGAAACCAGGTCTGCGCGGCGACGCCCGCCAGCTCCTTCGTTGGTTGCTGGAAGCTCGCTGCCGTGTAGGCCTTGTTCAAGGCGATGTCCACCGTGATGGGACGAGCACGGTCCATGCGACCCAGCGCGATCATCCGGCCGCTCTGGTCGACCACCACGGCGGTCACGGCGATGTCCATCTGCGCGGCGTGGGCGTGCGCGCTGCGCACCATCTGGATCGCCTTCTCTCCCGGGATAGCCATCGGGATGTGCGGTCCTCCTTCCACGTCGATGCGAGCCGCGTCAGTGTAGCAGGAAGCCGTCGCTCCGGTCGGCGCGGCACGAACGCATCGGCAACTTCCCCTTGACTCCGCTCGCGCGGGCGAGTATCGGGTGAACCGTCCAAGGAGGCCTGTATGACGGAGCGGATTACGCTGGTCGTCGACGGCAAATCCACCGACGTGAGCGCTGACCCGGCCATGCCGCTGCTCTACGCGCTACGCTCCGAGCTCGGGCTCGACAACCCCAAGTTCGGTTGCGGCCTCGCGCAGTGCGGCGCCTGCACCGTGCAGGTGGACGGTCGCCCCACGCGCTCTTGCGTCACGCCCGTGAGCGGCGTCAAGGGCAAGAAGATCACCACCCTGAACGGGTTGGGCACCTCGAACCGACCCCATCCGCTGCAGACGGCGTACATCGCCGAGCAAGTGCCGCAATGCGGCTACTGCCTCTCGGGCTGGATGCTGACCGCCGCGGCGCTCTTGCGCGACACCCCGAAGCCGAGCGACAAGCAGATCCGCCAGGCCCTGGCCGGCGTCAAGTGTCGTTGCGGGACCCACATGGCGATCCTGCGCGCGGTGAAACGCGCGGCCGGATCGAAGGCATAGGGGGGCAGCCATGCATCACGCGCCCGTCTCACGACGCGACTTTCTGATGGCCGGCGGCGCCCTCGTGATCAGCGTCATGGTACCCGGCGCCGTTCGCACCGCCCTCGGTCAGACACCCGTCGGAGGAAAGCCGCCGCTGACTCCCGACGAGCTCGATTCGTGGATCGCGGTGCTGCCAGACGGCAGCGTGAGAGCGTTCTTCGGCAAGATGGACATGGGGCAGGGCGTCGACGTCGCGATCGGCCAGATCGTCGCCGACGAGCTCGACGTGGCGTTCGAGCGCGTCGATGTGGTGATGGGTGACACTGCCTTCACCTGCAACCAGGGCGGCGCCTCCGGGAGCACCGCGATCCAGAACGGCGCTATCACGCTGCGCTACGCGGCCTCAGAGGCCCGCCGCGTGCTCCTGGACCGCGCCTCGCAGAAGCTTGGCGCGCCCGTGGAGAAGCTCATCGTGCAGGACGGCGTCGTTTCGGTGGTCGGCACGCCCGATCGCAACGTGAGGTACGGCGATCTGATCGGCGGACAATATTTCCAGCTCAAGCTCGAGTGGAACAAACGCTACGGCAACCCGCTCGTGGCCAAGGGCCAGGCTCTCCCGAAGAAGCCCTCCGAATACAAAGTGGTCGGCCACTCGATTCCTCAGGGAGTCGTCGCCGATAAAGTCTACGGCAAGCTTCGGTACGTCACCGACATCAAGGTCGAGGGCATGCTTCACGCGAGGGTGCTGCGGTCCCCGACGGCGGGCTGCGGGCCGGTCACCGTCGACGAGTCGTCGATCAGCAGCATCCCCGGCGCGCGCGTGATCCGCGAGAAGGAGTTCGTGGCCGTCGTGGCTGAGCACGAGTGGGACGCGGTGCGCGCGGCCCGGGCGCTGAAGGTGACGTGGGCGCCGCCGTGCACGCCGTTCCCGGCGATGGAAAGCCTCTACGATCACATCCGCCAGGCCAGCGTGACCGGTCGCGAGGCTCCGGTGAACCAGGGCGACGTCGAGGCCGCCCTCAAGAGCGCGCATCGCGTGATCGACGCCGAGTACCAGTGGCCGTTCCAGTCTCACGCCAGCATGGGGCCGGCTTGCGCGGTGGCCGACGTGCGAGTTGACCACGCGACCGTGTGGACCGGAACACAGAAGCCGCACTTCGCCCGGGACGGCGTCGCCAAGCTCATCGGACTTTCGCCCGAGAAGGTGCGCGCGACCTGGGTGCCTGGCCCAGGGTCGTACGGCCGCAACGACGCGGGCGACGCCGCCCTGGATGCCGCGCTCCTGTCCAAGCTAACCGGCAAGCCGGTTCGGGTTCAGTACATGCGCGACGAGGCGACGGGCTGGGATCCCAAGGGTCCGGCCGGCATCTATCGCGGCCGAGCCGGGCTCGATGCCCAGGGCAACGTAGTGGCCTACGACTTCTTCGCGAAGGGCTTCACGCGCCAGGACGTGGCGACGAACGAGAGCGATCCCAAGGACACGCTGGTCGGGCAGCTCACGGGCTACCCGCCCAAGCCAACGGTAATCTTCCAGGTGCCCGCCGAGGCATACGAGTTCGCGAACAAGCGCTGCGGCTGGGAGTGCGTCCCGCCGCTTCTCGAGCGCGCCTCACCGCTGAGGACCGGGCACCTGCGCGATCCGCTCGGCCCCGAGACGCACTTCGGCAGCGAGTCGTTCATCGACGAGATCGCGCACGCCGCCGGCGCCGACCCGGTGGCTTTCCGCCTGAAGTACGTGAAGAACCCGCGGCACGCCGCGGTGATCCAGGCCGCCGCCGACAAAGCCGGATGGAGCAGGCGCCCGTACCCGAATCCGCGCCGTGGAAAGGGTAACGTAATGCTCGGCCGCGGCTTCTCCTACACCGAGCGTAACGGCACGATCGTCGCCGTGGTGGCCGACGTCGAGGTGGACCGCCGTAGCGGGCGGGTGTGGGCCAAGCGCTTTACGGTCGCCCACGACTGCGGGCTGATCATCAACCCCAGGGGGCTGGAGCTGACCATCGAGGGCAACGTCGTGATGGCGCTCTCCCGTACGCTGTTCGAGGAAGTGAAGTTCGATCGGGAGCGGGTGCTGAGCGTCGACTGGACGAGCTATCCAATCCTGGAGATCCAGGACGCGCCCGAGCAGATCGACATCGTGCTCATCAATCGGCCAGACCTGCCGGCCTCGGGCGCGGGCGAGCCGTCCACGCGCACGGTGCCGGCCGCGATCGCCAACGCCATCTTCGACGCGACTGGCGCGCGCATCCGCCGTGTGCCGATCACGCCGGAGCGGGTCAGGGCGGCGCTGGCGCGCGCGTGATGGGCTGCTCGCCGGGGAGGACCCTGTCTAATGACCGGGATCACGGTATCGGGCGCTTCCTCCATCAACCAGTGGCCCGCCCCCTTGACGATCTCGCCACGGACGTCGGACGCCACCAGTTTGGCCTGCTCGGCACCACCCGCTCGGTGAGCTCCGGGAACTGCGCGGCGTAGGCGTACGCGACCATCAGCCCGATGTCGTGGCCGACGAAGCGAACGCCATCGAGCTCGAGCGACGTAGTCAGCTCGTAGATGTCGACGGCCATGTTCGTCTTGTCGTATCCGGACGCTGGTTTGGCCGTGTGGCTCCTTTCGTTCCCACTCCTTGACTCACACGGGACGGCTCTCGAGGACGGCGCTCGGCCCGCCAGTGGACACCACACGGGCGAGCTCAAATCCGCCACCGCGGAGTAACGCACGGTATTCGACTTCGGTGCGCTCGCATCCGCCGCCACCGATGAACCACACGTCGAGGAACTTGTTCGGGTCCGGCTCATTTCGTGGCTTGGAGACGCCTTCGATGAGCAGGAGCCGCCTCGGCCTACCGGCCGGCGAGCTCGCCGATACCCACGTCGATCTGGAAGCGCTGTGGGGACCGTCGGCGAGACGGCTGCGACCACCAGAAGCGTTTTCAAGAACGTGGCGTCCACCTCAAGCGCCATCATCTGCCGGTCGCCGGGTAGGGTCACATTTCTCCAAGACGAGCACGCTCCGCGGAGCGACCCTGGACGCGATAGATTCGTTCACGGAGGAAGGCACATGGGGAGTGTCAGTGTTCGCTACATCGTGGATGACGTCGACGCCGCGATCCGGTTCTACACCGAGCACCTCGACTTCGTCGTGACCATGCATCCCGGGCCCGGCTTTGCGCTCGTCTCCCGCGGCGATCTCCGCCTCTTGCTCAGCGCGCCCGCGGGCGGAGGAGGCGCTGGACGCGACATGCCTGACGGTCGACGCCCGGAACCCGGTGGATGGAACCGAATTCAGATCGAGGTGAAAGACCTCGCTCGGATGGTCACGACCTTGAAGCAGGCCGGCGCGAAATTCCGCAACGACATCGTCACCGGCAACGGAGGCCGGCAGATCCTGCTCGAGGACCCCGCCGGAAATCCGATCGAGCTCTTCGAGCCCACCCGTGTCTGATTCGCTGAAGGCCAATCGCGAGGACAGCCGAGGGAGGCGAGCGACTAGCGCTCCAGCGGCTAGGGTCCTGCAGAGCTTCAGCGGCGTTCACGCGCGCCGGCATCGAGGAATGCCAGGACGTGACGCTATGGCCTCCCGGACCCGCCCCCTCGGCGGACCGCACGTCGTTGCTGAGCAACCGGGCGGCCGCCCCGGGGCGTCGGCGCTCTGACCCGCTCGTGGCGTACGAGGGCTGCGCTCGCCATCTCGCCGAGAGTCTCGAGACCCTTTTCGATCCGCGCATGCCAGGCCGAGCCGCAGCTCACGCGTAGACAGTTGGCGTAGCGGTGACTCGCCGAAAACACATCGCCCGGCACGAAGCAGACCCCCTTCTTCAAGGCCGCCTCGAAGAGTTCGCGGCTCGCCAGCGGCTTTGGTAGCTGCACCCACAGGACAAAGCCGCCATCCGGGCGGCTCACTCTCGTGCCCCTCGGGAACGCTCGATCGATGGTGCGAATCATCCGGTCGATGTTGTCTCTGAACGTCCGTCGAACCCGGCGCAGATGACTGTCGTATCCGCCGCTGGCAAGGAAGTCGGCGAGCGCCGCCTGCGGCAGCGCCGGGCCGCACAGGGTGAATGCGAACTTGCGGTCCAGGACCTTTGGCATGTGGCGTCCGGGTGCAATCCAGCCGATGCGATACCCTGGCGCGATCGTCTTGGAGAAGGAGCTGCAGTAGATCGTGTTGCCGAGCGGATCCAGGGCCATGAACGGCTTCGGACGTTCCTCGCCGAAATAAATGTCGCCATAAATGTCGTCCTCGATCAGCGGGATCCGGTGCTTCGCGAGCAGTTCCAGGACGGCCTTCTTCCTCTCGTCGGACATGGTGCACCCCAGTGGGTTGTTGAAGCTCGACGAGAAGAGACACGCCTTGACCGACGCGGTCCCGAGCGCTCTTCGCAGGGCCGCGAGATCGACGCCGCCACGTGCGTCGGTCGGCAGTTCCAGCGCTCTCAGATCGAGGGCTTCGAGCACCTGCAGGAAGCCGAAGTACGTCGGGGACTCGATCGCGATCGTATCGCCGGGCCGTGAGACGACCTTCAGGGCCAAGACCAGGGCCTCGGTGCAACCGCACGTGATGGCGATGTCTTCCGGTGAAAGCGCCTGTCCCCAGCGCAGCGCGCGGCGCGCGATCTCGCGGCGCAGCCGCGGGTCGCCCTTGGGGACGGTATACGTGTTGTAGACAACGCCCTTCACCCGCGCGGCCCGCGCGAGGAAGCGGTCCAGCCGCCCCGCGGCGAGGAGCTCGGCGTTGGGAATCGCGCAGCCCAACGGCACGAGGTCCGGATCGGCGGCGTACTCGAGCAGTTTTGAAACAACACCGGAGACCGCGACCGTCGTGGCTCTCCCTGGCGGCCTGGAGATCGTCGGTGTCTCCAGAAGAATGGGGGCGCCCTTCGCCACATAAAAGCCCGACTGCGGTCTCGCCTGCAAGACCCCGCGATCCTCGAGCGCTCGGTACGCTTGAAGCGCAGTCGACAGACTGACGCCACGCTGCTTGGTGATCTGACGAAGCGAGGGCACGCGTGCTCCCGGAATCAGCGTGCCGTTGTCGACGAGATCCGTGATGAACCGCGCGGTCTCCTCGTAACGATACGGCCGTGTCGACCGCACCCGTCGTCCCTCGCGGGCCGTTCTTGTGTCCAACGCGCGGTCATCTTCGCACGGCATCGAGCACCCGGCAACTAACTGTTATGGGCCTACATTCGATGATCTGTAACTGTTCTTGTCGGGGCCGATTTGCTAGATTTCGATCGTGACTCCACCACGGTCTTGGACCTCCGAAGAGGAGCTCAGAATGAAGACCCTCGCCTTCCAGCAAGTGGACGTGTTCACCGCCGTGCCGTTCAAGGGCAACCCCGTCGCGGTCGTCCTCGATGGCGACGCGGTGTCGAGCGCCGATATGCAGTCGATCGCCGCCTGGACCAACCTGTCCGAGACGACGTTCGTCTGCACGCCGACGGACCAGCGGGCCGACTACCGCCTGCGAATCTTCACGCCCAAGCGGGAGCTCCCCTTCGCCGGCCATCCCACGATCGGGTCGGCCCATGCCGTGTTACGCCATGGCCTCAAGCCCCAGGCCGCGGGTCGACTGGTGCAGGAGTGCGGAAAGGGGCTCGTCGACATCAAGATCGACGGCGAGCGCTTGCTTCTCGCGCTGCCCGAGCCCCAATTCCGCGAGCCAACCCTGTCTCAGCGCGCCGCGGTCGCGGATGGACTCGGCGTCATGCCGGCCGACATTCAGCGCGCGGCGATCATCGACGTCGGACCGGTGTGGTTCACAGTCCAGCTCGCGAGCGCTGACGCCATCGGCGCGCTCGCGCCCGATATGGGCAAGCTCGCGGCCCTGAACCCGATCGGCATCACGGGGGTCAACGTATTCGGCCTGTATCCCCGTGGCGCCAGCGCCGACGTCGAGGTGCGATCGTTCGCACCGGGCGACGGAGTTCCCGAGGATCCGGTGTGCGGGAGCGGCAACGGGTGCGTGGCGGCGCTCGTGCGCCGGGACGGCGTGCTGAAGACGCAAACGTACGTCGCCAGTCAGGGCCGGTGCCTCGGCCGTGACGGCCAGGTCACGGTCCAGTTCGACGCCAGCACGATTTGGCTCGGTGGCCACGCCGTAACCTGCGTGGAGGGTGTCCTGCAAATCTGACGGGAGGCAACTCCGGAAGGAGTCTCGATGGCGCGGTTTCCGAAGAACGACATCATCTCGCTGATCGGCGAGATGCCTCGCTACGATCTGGGCGAGAGCGTCGGGCCAGACCTACGGCTCAGTGATGTGCTGGATCGTTCTGCGCAGCCGAGCTTCGGTGAAATGGCGCTTGGCTACGGCACGGCCCAAGGCGATCCGCGCCTCCGCACACTGATCGCCGACGCTCACGGAGTGAGCACCGACGATGTCGTCGTCACGATGGGCGGGATGCACGCCTTGTTCCTCGTCGCATTCGTGCTCTGCGAGCGTGGCGACGAGGCGGTGACGGTCTCGCCGATGTTCCCGCTGGCTCGCAACACCCTGGACGCTGTCGGCGCGACGATCCGCACCGTGTCGCTTTCGTTCGATCGCGGCTACCAGCTCGACGCCACCGACATCGGTCGACACCTCTCGGAGCGAACCAGGCTGGTGAGCTTGGCTTCTCCTCAGAATCCATCGGGCGTCGCCAGTTCACCGAAGATTATCCGCGACATCGTGGCGTTGATGGAGGAGAGATGTCCCGAAGCGTACCTGTTGCTGGACGAGACCTATCGCGAAGCCGCCTATGGCGATGACGCGGTGGCGCCGAGTGCGGTCGGGCTGAGCCACCGGGTGGTCTCCTGTGCTTCGTTATCCAAGTGCCATGGCGCTCCCGGCTTGCGGCTGGGATGGGCGATCACGCGCGACGCCGCGCTCAAGGAACAACTAGTCGTCGGCAAATTCAACACCGTGATCTCATGCTCCCCGGTGGACGAGGCTTTGGCGCTCCACGTCCTCGAGCGGCGCGATCACATCATCGGCGAACGGCGCCGGCGACTGGCCGAAGGCCTCGCGCTCACCGCAGACTGGGTACGCGAGCATGACGCCTTCGTCGAATGGGTCAGGCCTGACGCCGGCGCCCTGTGTTGCGTGCGCTTGAAGCCGTCCCTCTTTGACAACGGCGCCGTCGACCGCTTCTACGCGGGTCTCGCACGGGAGGGCGTCAGGGTCGCGAACGGCATCTGGTTCGGCGATGAGGCGCGAGTGTTTCGCCTTGGCTTCGGCCTTCTCTCGAAGGCCGATCTCGAGGCCGCTCTCACGCATCTCTCGGCGGCCGTGCATCGAATATCGCACGCCGCAGTGTGATGTGTGCGCCGCATCTGGCCGTACACCGCTGCCCTCGGTGAAAACCGCGTGATTGCCACCTCGGTCAAGCGCGTCGAGCAGTAGCGCGACGACCCTCGGCTTCCGACCGCCCGCCTCGGAGCACCACGTCCAAACGCCTCCTGGCGCCACGCGAATTGCCCTTGCGGCCTGTCCCGATGTCTGCTACCAGAGGTCACTATCGCTGGTGTGTCCGGGAACTCGCTGATGGAGGACACGGACTATGGCCACGTCCAAAACGGTCAGTCTTACCTTCCCATCGTCTCAGCGAGGATTGCGCTGGCGGCCCGACCGGGTCCAGCGCTTCCTCATGCAGGACCGCGCCCTGGGCTATCTGTTCCTCTTGCCGGCGATCCTCGTCATCGTGGGCCTGGTCGCCTATCCCTTTGCCCACGCCATTGTGATGACCTTCCAGGCGAAAACCGCCGGCGCACCGGGTCGCTTCATCGGGCTGGACAATTACCGGGAGTTGTTCGATAGCGAGCAGTTCCTGCGCACGGTTTTCAACACCGTTGTCTATACCGCGGTCGGCGTGGGGATCAAATTCCTGCTTGGGCTCAGTATGGCGCTCGTGCTCAATCAAGAGCGCTTCTGCAACAATCTGTTTCGCTCCTTTCTCCTCGTTCCCTGGGCCATTCCGACGGTGATGTCGGCCCTCAATTGGCGCTGGATCTTCGACGATTCGAGCGGGCTCATCAACAACGTGCTGGTGCGTCTGAACCTGATCGACGAGGCCATCTCCTGGCTCTCCAACCCCCACCTCGCCATGTTCTCGGTGATCGTGGTGGTGGTCTGGCAGGGCACGCCGTTCTTCACCATGAGCTTTCTCGCCGGCCTGCAGGCCATTCCCAAGGAGCTTTACGAAGCGGCGGAGATCGACGGGGCGTCCGTGCTTCAGCAATTCTCCAACATCACGCTGCCCCGGTTGCGGCCGATTTTCATCACGGCGGTGATGCTGTCGGCCATCCTGACCTCAGCCGCCATCCAATTCGTCCTGGTCCTGACGAACGGGGGACCCGCCGATCGCACCATGATCTTCTCAGTACTGGCCTATCACCTGGCCCTGGGCGGCGCCCAGCGCCTGGGTATGGGGGCCGCGGTGTCGCTGGTCTTCTTCCCCATTCTGGTTGTCTTCATCGTGTTCTTGACGCGCCGTATGCTGCGCGAGAAGGGAGAGTAGGCCATGGCGCCGAGGATGACCACCCAGCGTCGCGTGTTCAAGGGCCTCGGGAATGGCGTGTTGGTGCTGATGCTCCTGTGGACGGCGATCCCGTTCTACTGGATGATCGCCACGTCTCTCAAGCACGACAAGGAAATTTACGGGTATGAGGCCACGCTGATCCCCGAGAGGCCCACGCTGGCCAACTACGCCACCGTGTTTCGCGAGACTCCCTATATGCTCTTCCTGCGCAACAGCGTGGTGGTCGCCGTGGGCTCCACGGTGTTGTCCATGGTCATCGCCTGTCTGGGGGCGTATGCGATTGCCCGGCTCACCTTCCCCGGTCGGGCTCTCCTCGCGCGCGGTCTGGTGTTCACGTACCTTGTTCCCACCTCGCTGCTCTTCATCCCCATGTTTGCCCTGATGAGTGTCCTCCGCCTCACGGATAGCCTGCACGGACTCATCATCGCGTACCTGGGATTCGATGTTCCGTTTTGCACCTGGTTACTCATGGGTTATTTCAAGTCCGTCCCGGTGGAGCTGGAAGAAGCGGCCCGGGTGGACGGTTGTAACCGTGTCAGCGCGCTCGTGCGTGTGGTGCTGCCGATGTCGCTCCCGGCCCTCGTCGTGGTGACGTTCTTCTCGTTCACACACGCCTGGAACGAATTTCTGTATGCGCACGTGTTCACCAGCACCACCAGTGCCCGGACGGTGACCACGGGCCTGGTGAACTTCATGTCGCAGGACGTGTTCTTCTGGGGGCCGCTGATGGCCTCAACCGTCATGAGCGCCCTGCCCCCGGTGCTCATGTTTCTCGTCTTCCAGCGTTGGGTGGTCAAGGGGTTGACGCTCGGAGGAGTGAAAGGATAGGGAGTACAACATGCCGACGCGACGCGAGATCTTAAAGACGGCCGGGAAGACCGCGACCGTCCTGACAACCACAGCACCCTGGTGGCTGGTGCGCCGAGCCCATGCGGCTCGCCAGGCGAAGCTCGTCGTATGGAATCCAGCCGCGCTGGCCCCGCAGGTCGACAAGATCATGCAGGAGCAGTGCTATGCCTACGCCAAGCAGGCGGGGATCAAGGAAAGCGAGATCGATTATCAGATCATCGGTGGTCCCCAGCTCGTTCCCAAGCTGGTGGCGGCGCTCGAAGCCGGGAACCCGCCCGATATCACGCGGTTGGGTGGCGGATACGTGCAGCTCTACCGCTCGCAAGGTCACCTCTTGGAGGTGACCGACCTCGTCAACAAGATGCAAAAACAGCAGGGGGGACTCTTTCCGGTCTCCCTGCCGAGCGTCATGCATCAAGGCAAGGCGTTTGGGGTGCCGCAGTCCATCAGCCCCTGGCCGCTGGTCACCCGCCTGGATCTCCTCGAGGCGGCCAAGGTCGATCCTCCTAAAACGTGGGAAGAATTCATCGAGGTCTGCAAGAAGCTGCAAAAACCGCCCAAGCTCACCGGCTTTGGCCTCTGTCTGGGTTTGCAGAACGATGCCGACAACAACATCATGAACATGATCTGGTGTTACGGCGGCAAACTCGTGGAGGCGGACAACAAGACCGTGGCGCTGCACTCCGCGGGCACGATTGCCGCCGTCCAGCTGATTGCGAACATGTTCAGCAAGCACAAGATCATCCCGAAGGGGGCGATCTCGTGGGACAACACGGGCAACAACAAGGCCTATCAGTCACGGCAGGTGATTTTCGTCTTGAATCCCACCAGCATCTACGCCCACCTGGCGGAATCCGACAAGGAGCTCTACAACGTCACGGGACTGCTGCCGGTGCCGGCGGGGCCAGCGGGCGCCGTCGAGGAGCTCACGACCGCGGAATGGCTGCTCTTCAAGCACAACCCCTATCCAGAGGTCGCGAAGGGGCTCGCCGAGTACTGGATGGCCCCAGAAAACTTGAAAGTGATGATCGAGGAAGGCGACGGCCGCTGGGGGCCGCCGTTCAAGAACATGTACGACTCCAAGTTCTGGAAGCGGCCGGTGTTCCAGCACTGGCGGGTCATGCTGGAGCGTGGACGCCAGTTCCCTGCTCCTGGCAGCATGAATCCCGCCGCGGGCGAGACGCTCGCCACCTTCGTCATCGGCCGCATGATGCACCGGGTGCTGGTCGAGAGCTGGAACGTCGAGAAGGCAGTCGTCGAGGCGCACAAGAAGGTCGCCGAGATCTATGCGCGGTACCAGGGCGCGTAAGAGGTGATGCCCAGATTGCCGCGTCTGGCGCGGCCGACGATTGTCAGCCGCCTTGTTCTCATCTTGGGCCGGACTCTGATCTTGGCTGACGTCCAGCACAGGCGAGCCCGGCAACCTTCCGCATCGTATCTCCTTCGAGAATCGTCTCGATCGCGCGGCTACTGGTCCTTCACCTTCAAGTCCTCCCAAGGATAGGCGTAACCGGTGGTGATGGTCGGGAAGACGTCTTGCCATTTCTGCGCCACGACCCGAGGGCCAATCGCGTTGATGAACGCGTGGCGGAACACGGGTACCAGGTAGTAATTCTCGAGGATCCCGCGCTGGATCTCCTCGGCCAGTTTCTTTCGCTCCACCGGATTGATCGACCGCTCGTATTGGTCGAACTTACCGTCGAGGTCCGGGACGCAGATGCGGTCACGAGAGCTGAAGCCGCCGCACTTGAAGAAGGCTTCGTACCAGAATGACCAACTCCCGGCGATTCGGGTGGCCTGAAAGATGATCTGGATCCCGGGCCAGTCTTTGAGCCCGCCTTGTAGTCGCTGCAAGAAGATGCCGCGCTCCATGGACTGCAGCCTCGCCCGGATGCCGATCTCGCGAAGCTGGGCGATGATCCGCTCGCCGCGGGAATAGAACGGGGGCACGGGCGTCACCCAGTCGACGTCGAAGCCGTTAGGAAATCCCGCCTCGCGCATCAGCTGCTTCGCTCGCTCCACGTTGCGCTCGAACTCGGGCCACTCGATCGCGTTCTGCACGTCGTTGTTGATCCAGTTGCCCGTCGGCCTGCCCAGCCCCCCCGCCTCCGCTTGATTGATGGCCCGCCGGTCGATGGCCAGGCTCACGGCTTCGCGCACCCGCTTGTCACGGAAGGGATTCTTGGGGTCCTGGAATCCGGGGAACTCCAGCCACCAGGATCCGGAGAGCACCGGCGCCAGCATGACGCCCGGAAGCTTTCCGACCTTGTTGATCAGCTCGCCGGGAACGAAGT
>QHSP01000105.1 GCA_003220495.1 Candidatus Rokuibacteriota bacterium
TGCTGCCGATCGTGCCGCCCACGACGTGGCCGCCGCTCTGGTGAGAGCCTAGCTCTCCGGTGCGATGTGGTGGGCGCGCGGATGTTGGCGCGCGAAGAAGGGCGAGCGCCAAGAGGTCTCGCGGACGGAGATCGCGGATCAAGACTCCGTCTCATAGTCGTGGTGTCCTCGGTAGACTTCGCAGGCAGCGATGAGCAATTCGAGTTCGTCGCCGGCGCTATCGATCGCGCCCCCGGCGGTGGGAGTCAAGCGCCTCCGGGAGGGCGAGCGAGGCGGCTACGTTCCCCGTCGCGGCAGCGAGCGCGAGGGCTCTGCCGAGGACGACGCAAGTGTCGGATGATCCAGAGCTATAAATGTGGGAAGAAGTTGGCTCCCCGGGCTGGGCTCGAACCAGCGACTTCCTGATTAACAGTCAGGCGCTCTACCAACTGAGCTACCGGGGAACGATCAAATCTTACCGCAGTTTCGCCGCAACTCGCGATTCGGCGTGGACGCTACGGCACAGGGGGCCCGACGGGCTCGACAGAGCCCAGAGCGGAAATCTTCGGCGGCCCGCGCTTGACTCTTTAGCACTCATCGTCTACAAGTGCTAGCGCGAATCTCATCACCCCAACGGGAGGGAGCAGGCAGATGAAGGTGCGTCCGCTGCACGATCGCATCATGGTCGAGCGTCTAGAGGAGCAGGAGGTCAAGCGAGGCGGGATCATCATCCCGGACACGGCTAAGGAGAAGCCGCAAGAGGGCAAAGTCATCGCGGTCGGGACGGGCAAGGTCGGCGACGACGGCAAGAAGATCCCCCTGGACGTGAAGGCCGGCAACAAGATCCTGTTCGGGAAGTACTCGGGCTCCGAGGTCAAGATCGACGACAAGGAATATCTCATCATGCGCGAGGAAGACGTCCTCGCCATTCTCGAGTAAGGAGGAGCGCGATCCATGCCGAAGCAGCTCAAGTTCGACGAGGAAGCCCGGAGCTCGCTGCTCAAGGGCGTCACGATCATGGCGGCGGCCGTGAAGGCGACCCTGGGCCCGAAGGGGCGCAACGTCGTCATCGACAAGAAGTTCGGCAGCCCGACGATCACCAAGGACGGCGTCACGGTCGCCAAGGAGATCGAGCTGAAGGACAAGTACGAGAACATGGGCGCCCAGATGGTTCGCGAGGTCGCCTCCAAGACCTCCGACGTCGCCGGTGACGGCACCACTACCGCGACCGTGCTCGCCCAGGCGATCTTCCGCGAGGGCCTGAAGAACGTGACCGCCGGCGCCAACCCGATGGGGCTCAAGCGCGGCATCGAGGCGGCCGTCGAGGCGGTCGTCAAGGACCTCAAGGGCATTTCCAAGTCGACCAAGGACAAGAAAGAGATCGCCCAGGTCGCGACGATCGCCTCGAACAATGACAAGACGATCGGCAACCTGATCGCGGAGGCGATGGAGAAGGTCGGCAAGGACGGCGTCATCACCGTCGAGGAGTCGAAGTCGGCCGAGACGCAGCTGGACGTCGTCGAGGGCATGCAGTTCGATCGGGGCTATCTCTCGCCGTACTTCGTCACCGACGCCGAGCGCATGGAAGTCGTCCTCGAGGACGCGCTCGTCCTGATCCACGAGAAGAAGATCAGCGTGATGAAGGACATGCTGCCGCTGCTCGAGCAGGTCGCCCGCGCCGGCAAGCCGCTCCTCATCATCGCCGAAGAGGTCGAGGGCGAGGCGCTCGCGACGCTCGTCGTCAACAAGCTGCGCGGCACCTTGCACACCTGCGCGGTGAAGGCCCCGGGCTTCGGCGATCGCCGCAAGGCCATGCTCGAGGACATCTCGGTGCTCACCGGCGGCAAGGCGATCACCGAGGATCTCGGCATCAAGCTCGAGAACATCAAGGTCACCGATCTGGGCCGCGCCAAGAAGGTGGTGGTCGACAAGGACAACACGACCCTCGTCGAAGGCGCCGGCAAGACGAAGGAGATCGAGGGCCGGATCAAGCAGATCCGCGCCCAGATCGAGGAGACGACCTCGGACTACGACCGCGAGAAGCTGCAGGAGCGGCTGGCGAAGCTGGCCGGCGGCGTGGCGGTGATCAAGGTCGGCGCGGCCACCGAGACGGCCATGAAGGAGAAGAAGGCCCGGGTCGAGGACGCGCTGAACGCGACCCGCGCGGCCGTCGAGGAAGGCATCGTGCCCGGCGGCGGCGTGGCGCTGCTGAGAACGGCGAAGGCGATCGACGGACTGAAGCTCACCGGCGACGAGAAGGTCGGCGCGATGATCGTCAAGCGGGCGCTCGAAGAGCCCATTCGCCAGATCGTCGAGAACGCGGGGCTCGAGGGCAGTGTGATCGTCGAGAAGGTCAAGAGCGAGACGGTCGCGAACCGCGGCTTCGACGCGGAGAGCATGGAATACGTCGACATGCTGCAGGCCGGCATCATCGATCCGACCAAGGTCGAGCGGGTGGCGCTGGAGAACGCGGCGTCGGTCGCGTCCTTGCTGTTGACGACCGAGGCGCTGATCACCGATCTGCCGGAGGATAAGCCGGCGGCGCCGCCGATGCCTCACGGAGATTTCTAGTGTAGATGAGTGGGGAGACCCCCCTCATACTCCCCCAGCTGTCGGGAGTTTGAGGCAGCTTCCAGGGTAGTTCGTTCGAGCCCGCGCGATGCGCGGGCGCCGGCCCGGGGCCCAGATGGCTCGGGCCGGTTATTTTTTCAGCCGATCTCGCGGCGGCCTTCGAGCGCCTTCGAGAGCGTCACCTGGTCGGCGTACTCGAGATCGCCGCCGACGGGCAGCCCGCGCGCGATCCGCGTCAGACGCACGCCGAGCGGGCGCAGGAGCTTGGCGAGATAGAGCGCCGTCGCCTCGCCCTCCACGTTGGGGTTCGTCGCCAGGATGACCTCGGCGATCGAGCTCCCTTCCAGCCGCGCCAGCAGCTCGCGCACCTTCAGATCGTCGGGGCCGATGCCGTCGAGTGGCGAGAGCGCGCCGAGGAGCACGTGATAACGGCCGCGGTATTCGCCGGTGCGCTCCATCGCCATCAGGTCGTTCGGCTCCTCGACGACGCAGAGCAAGCGCCCGTCGCGGGCGGGGTCGGAGCAGAGGCGGCACGGGTTCTGGTCCGTCACGTTGAAACAGGTCCCGCAGTAGACGATGCGATCCTTGACCGCCACGAGCGCCTCGGACAGCTCGCGGACTTCGGCGACCGGACGCTTGAGCAGAAAGAACGTGAGCCGCTGGGCCGTCTTGGGCCCGATACCGGGGAGCCGCTGGAGGGCTTCGATCAGGCGGGCGACGGGCTCGGGGTAATACGCCAACCGGCTCCGCCTACATGCCGAGACCGGGGATCTTGAGACCGCCGGTCAGCTTGCCGAGCTCCTGCTGCACGAGCTCGCGCGATTTCCTGAGCGCCTCGTTGGCCGCCGCGAGCACCAGATCTTCGAGCATCTGGACGTCGTCCTTGTTGACGACCTCGGGATCGATCTTGACGGCGGTGAGCTCTTGCTTGCCGTTCGCCTCGACCGTCACCATGCCGCCGCCGGCGGTGGCGTCGACTTTTCGCTTGCCGACTTCCTCCTGCATCGCCGCCATCTGGGCCTGCAGCTTCTGCGCTTCCTTCATGATGTTGCCGAAGCCCTTCACTGACCTTCTCCTTCCGGCAGGCGCGGCCGCACCGCGACCACCTCGCCCTGAAATTCGGCGATCGCCGCCTGGACCGCCGGGTGCGTCGCGACGGTGCCGGCAGCCTCGCCGCCCGACACCACGTTGACGCGCTCGACGCCGGCTACGCAGCGCCGCACCGCCTGCACGATCAGCTCGCGGTTCGTGACGTCCGCGAGCATCTCTCGATGGAAATGATTTCCCTGGAGCACGATCGTCAGCTCCCGATCAGTGACGCCGCTCGGCCGGGCCTGCGTCAGTACGCCGCCAAGCGTCGGCTTCCTCTTCATGACTTCTTCCACGACACGCTCCCACGCCGTGACCAGCTCCTGAGCGGGCGGCGCCGCGACCGCGGTGGGCGCTGCCGGCGGCGCCGAGGGGGCCGGGCGCTGCGAGGGCGCGGGCGCCGGGGCTGCGGCTCGCGGCGCTGGCGGCGCTGAGCTCGGCGTCGATGCGGCGCTGGGGGCCGGCGTCGCGGGCCGGCGCGCGTCGGCGCGGCCAGGCGCGGGCTCCGAGCCCGTCGGGAGACTCGCCTGCGTCGACGGGGCCGGAGCGGACGGCGTCGCGAGCGCGTGCTGACGGATCTCGCGCTGCGCCTCGTCGACTCGACGCAGCACGTCGTCGAGCGCCTGGGGCACCGGGCGGCGTGTCGAGCGCACGGTCGCGATCTCGAGCTCGACCCGCGGATGCGGCGACTCGCGCATCAGCTCATCGGCCTCGAGGAACGCGCGGAGCACGTAGAGGACCTCGTCGAGGCTGGCGCTCTCGCCGAGCTTGCGCAGCTCGTTGCCCTCGGTGTGCGTGAGATCGGCGGGCTTCGCGTTCGGCGCGGCCTTGAGCACGAGCGTGAGCCGCAGGAGCTCGATGACGTCGCGCGTGAACGCCAGGAGGTCTTCCCCGTCGCGCGCCGCGCGGTCGACGGCCTCGAGCGCCGCGCCGGTGTCGTGCCCGACCACCGCCGTCGCGAACGCGCGCACCGTCACCGGAGCCGTCGCGCCGAGCAGCTTCGCGGTCGTCTCCGCCTCGAGCCGGCCTTCGCCGTAGGCGATCGCCGTGTCGAGCAATGAGAGCGCGTCGCGCAGCGAGCCCTCGGCCGCGCGCACGATGACCGGCAGTGCCGCCGGCTCGAACGCGACCTTTTCTTCGTTCAGGATGTGCTCGAGCGACGCGCGCAGCGCGTCGGGAGCGATCGGGCGGAAATCGAAGCGCTGCACCCGCGAGAGGACCGTCGGCGGGATCTCGCGCGGATCCGTGGTCGCGAGCACGAAGACGATGTGCGGCGGCGGCTCCTCCAGCGTCTTCAGCAGGGCATTGAACGCGGCCTCGGTCAGCTGGTGGACCTCGTCGATGATGTAGACCTTGTACTTGCCGCGCGCCGGCGTGTACTTCACGTTCTCGCGGAGCGTCCGGATCTCTTCGATGCCCCGGTTCGAGGCGCCGTCGATCTCGATCACGTCGACGAGCGTGCCGGCCAGGCCCTCGACGCACACCGCGCACTTGCCGCAGGGCTCGGGGCCCGTGCGCGCGGTACAGAGCAGCGCGCGCGCCAGCAGGCGGGCCGTCGTGGTCTTGCCGATGCCCCGCGGGCCGGCGAACAGGTAGGCGTGCGCGATGCGACCCGAAGCGAGCGCGTTCCGCAGCGTGCGCGTGATCGCATCCTGACCGACGACCGCATCGAACGTCTGCGGCCGCCACTTTCGGGCGAGAACTTGATAGCTCATGGGCTCACGGGCCGACTCGACGAGCGGAGCCACACGTACCCGTCACTCGCCACCCTCGGTTCAAGCCGATCTCACGCTCCAATACAATGACCGTGCACCCTCCTTCGAACGGCCCGTACTGCGATCTCTCCCCGGAGCCTGCTCCGGCCAGGTACTCCCACGGCACACGAAAGGGTCGCCTTACCGTTGCTCCCTTCCGGGCCTGGCGGGGTTCGACGATTCCCGTTGCGTGGGGCCCAACCTTCAACGCCGCCCCGTGAAGCTCACTCAACACGATCCGCCCTCGAGAGGGAATTCAACCCCGCTGAAGCGGATTGCGGGTTACAGGGCACCGCTAACTCCCCGTCTAGCACGGCCAAGCCGAAGACAACTGGCGGAGGGGCCGGGATTCGAACCCGGGGCACAGGGGTTACCCGTGCACGGCATTTCCAGTGCCGCACCTTCGGCCGCTCGGTCACCCCTCCTCGTTTCTGGCTCATCGGGACTGTCGACGATCTGAAAAAATTGGCGGAGGGGAGAGGATTTGAACCCCCGAGGGACCTTCTGGGCCCCTATCCGATTTCGAGTCGGACGCCTTCGACCGGGCTCGGCCACCCCTCCGCACAGTTACGACGCTCGCGACGGTCCATCCTGCAGTCGAGTCAAGTTGGAGTCAAGTTCAGGAATGGGATCCTCGTCGTGGTGCCCGGCCGCCCGAAGGGCTTCCTAAGAGTCTGGCTCACGGAAGCGCTGGGGGAAGACGCGCTCGTGCGGATCGCTGGGGCGGGTCCGCGGTGTGCCCATCTCAGACTACCGACGCGCAAAGGCGGAGATTCCCTCGCTGATGCGCCCGGAGGCCGTTACTTCTCCTTCATCCCGCGCGGGTCCACGGTGTCGGGGAGACAGATGATTGCGATGTACGCCTTCTCCCCGGAGGCAAACGCCATTTCGATTACCGCCCCCGTCCGCGTGACGACGGTTCCCGGGTCGTTCTGTGGGCGGAACTTGCTGGCAATATCACTCGCAGACGTCACCGCGGCCTGCTTGCACTCGTCCAGGGTCTCGGTTGCGCCTCCCGGCGTCCACTGGTCAATATCTTTGCTCGGAAACGTCGCATGCGTCCAAGCGACCCACGCGAGCATGAGAACAGCGCAGTTGCGCGTCACCGCTTGCCCTCCTCGG
Organism: Candidatus Rokuibacteriota bacterium; assembly: GCA_003220495.1. GTDB lineage: Bacteria > Methylomirabilota > Methylomirabilia > Rokubacteriales > CSP1-6 > AR31. The sequence continues at coordinate 6,516 of QHSP01000105.1, forward strand.
CGCTCGCGCGCTTCACGCTGACTTCTCGCGCGTGCGAGCAGGCCGTCGGCTGCTGGGGCAGTCGCATCCCGAGGACCACCAGGAGGCCTGGAGGACGCTCAAGGCGGAACTAGACCGACGAAGGCTCCGTCCTGATGCCCGGCGGCGGCGTGGCGCAGCATCCTCGGATCGGGTACGCTCTGGTCGCCTTCCATCGGGCCCTCAAGGGTTACGCAAACAGGCGTCGGGCTCCTGGCATCTGGCGAAGACTTTTCTGCTAGACCCGGAGAGTTGTCATGCCGAACGAGCCCATCCTCCGCGAGAAAGCCCGAGCAGCGATCCGGAGTGGGAAGTTGCCTGCGCGACGGTCTGACCGCATGTTCGGTGGACCTGGGAGCGGGCAGCGCTGCGCTGTCTGTGGCGAACCGCTGCCGCACGAGGAGGTGGAGATCGAGCTGGAGTTCAACCAGCGCAACGGATTGGACCAATATCATCTTCACCACCTATGCTATGCCGCGTGGGAGTTCGAGCTTACGAGGGACGGGACAGCTCACAGTTAGCTCTCGCGGCTTCCCCAGGCATCCGCGTCGTTGGGGTCGGTCGAGCGGCGGAGTGGTATCAACCTTCGATCCTGCGCAGCGCTCGATGATCGGCCAGGCTTGCCGATCGATGACACAGGAAGCGAGAGCGGGCCGCTCAGTCATGACCGTCGCCGTTCGCTGCGGGGTGACTGACGAAGCTCCGACAGCGTCGAGGCGCAGCCGGCGAGAAGGGAGATCGCGACGGCTACTGTTGCGTGCGGAGCGATCCTGGAAGGTAGGAGGTGCATCAATGCGTGAGTTCCACTGTAAGGACGTTGGGATGCCAGACTGTAGCTTCGTAGCAAAGGGGAAGGACGACGACGAGGTTATGCGGAAGGCTACTGAGCACGCGAAGCATGATCACCACATGCAGACGATACCGCCTGATCTCGAACGTAAGGCGAGAGGTGCGATCCGCGAGTCATCTGGGCAGAGCAAGCGGTAAGACGACCTGGGCCAGCACGCCCTGTGGCCTCAGGTCCCGGGGCGTTGCTGGCGTCCAGGCGGGTTATGACGCGATACACGCGCAACACCAGCCCCGGCACGCAAGGTCGCCCGCCCCTCCGCAGGTCTACCCCGGCAGCCACGAGACGGGAAGCGAAGGTGTGCCTGAGCAGCAGAGCGAGCCCGGCGCTTCTGGTGGTCAGGCGACGGCGGCGAGCTGGCCGATAATCGCCACGCACGCTTCCGCCAGCTCCTTGCCCTTCGTCTGCATGTGCTGCTTAAAGAACTCCTGGTGTACCGAGTGCTCGTGGAAATGATGCGGCGTGAGCACGGCCGAGAGCACCGGGACTTCCGTCTCCAGCGAGGTCTGCACGATCCCGTGCAGTACGGCTTGGGCAACGAAGTCGTGCCGGTAGATCCCCCCGTTCACGACGAGCCCGCTGGCGCATACGGCGGCGTAGCGGCCGGTCTGGGCCAGCTTCCTGGCCATCAGCGGGATCTCGAGGCTGCCGGGCACCGAGAAGAACTCGACGTTCTCAGCCCCGTACCCGTGCTTGACCATCTCGGCCATGAACGCCGTCCGGCAATGATCGGTGATATCGGTGTGCCACGCGGCCTGTACGTAGGCGATCGGCTTGAGCATCATCATGGGTTCCTCCCAGTCTGGCCAGCAGTGTAGCGCGAGACGACCGGGACCAGCTCAACGCACGACACCGCCCGCTGTCGGTGAGGCGGCCATCAGCGCGCCTCGCACGTGACGGGACGCGGACACCTCGGTTGGCGTGGCTGGCGGCCGTCGTACTGGTCTGACCGGGAATTGACGAGCGGCCGGGATGTGCTATGACGTTCTCGCTGGCACAAGAGATGACTGAACCGAAGTGCCCACGATGCACGCAGGTGATTTCGCCCGACGATACCGTTCAGCTTAGGAGCGACCGTGTGGTGCATCTCGACTGCCAAAGACCCCGCGATCTGAGCCGTGAAGAACGTGTACTGCTCTTCAGGCACTGCAGGGGTCACGCCGTCGCGAAGTGTCCCGCGTGCGCTCAGAGCTTCCGGCAGCATCAACTAGGCGCAGATCTTCTCGGGCACCGATCGCATCTGTGTCCGCGCTGCCGGACGGACCTCACAGAAAGTCTGCGCGGCCATCTGTACGGCTGCGCGATGCTCCCTGAGGAAGTGCGGCTGAAAGCGCAGGAGGTGCGTGACGCGGCACGGAGGCTCGCTAAGCACAGCAGCGAATTGCGGGAACGTGCGGACGTCCTGATGCGGGAGGCCGAAGCCGCAGTCGCTGCGCTCCGCGAGACGATGCAGCGGACGGTTTGGCGCGACTGACGAGGCGGACAAGAAATGGCTGAACCGAAGTGCCCGCGGTGCATGCAGTGGATCACGCCTGATGACACGCTCGCCTTCGAAGGGAACCAGGTCTTTCACCTCGACTGCAACAGACCCCGCGATCTGAGCCCCGAAGAGCGCGTCCTCCTCTCCAAGTACTGCGGGGGGCACGCGGTGGCAGTGTGCCGCGGCTGCGTGCAAGATTTCAGACAATTCGAACTCGGCTCCGACTCGCTGGGCAATCGCTCTCATTTCTGCCCGCGCTGTCGCGCGGATTTGACCGCGCACCTGCGCGAGCATCTCTACAGCTGCGTGATCGTTCCCAGCCAGATTCGCGTAAGGGCACGTGCGGCGCGTGAGGCCGCGAAAAGACTCGTCAAGAAGAGCAGCCAGCTGCGCGATCTGGCGGACGTGCTGATGCGCGAGGCCGAAGCGTCCGTAGCCGCGCTACGCGAGACGATGCGGCGGACCGCCTGACTCAGCTCACCCGAGAAAGACCGGGACAGGCCTCGCCACTGGGTTGACAACCCCACGGTGGACGCGGATGATGTCGCCTCGATGGTCTAAGACGGTCGCGTAGCCTGTCCCAGGATTTTAGGAGGTCGACTTGCTGGATCTGGACGTTGTTCGCTTCGTCGTCCGGCGCAGACTCGAGGGCGGTCTCCTGCCGCATGGCGGGATGATGAGGGTGCAGGACACTCCTGGCGGCGGACAAATGTGCGACGCCTGCGGGGCAAACATCACGTCCGATCAGATCGCGATGGTGGGCGCTACCTCAGAGGGCGGCAGGAGGACCCGTCATTTCCACGCCCTCTGCTTCCGGATCTGGGATCACGAGAGGCACCTACTCTACGGGCGATCGGCATAAGGCCGCGTCAACCGGGCGGCGATCAGTTCAGGATCTCGTCGTAGACCTGGGCGAGCCGTTCGGCGCACTGCCGAATGTCGAAGTGTTCCCGCATCCGCCGGCGGACTAGCGCCCCCTCGGTCACCAGCGCCTCAGGATCCTTCCAGAATCGCTGGATTCGGTCGGCGATCGCGCAGGCGTCACGCTCCGGCACCAGCATTGGACTGAGGTCACCGAGGAGGAACGGAATGTCGGAGTGCTCGGTCGCGATGACCGGCATCCCGGTGGCCATCATCTGTTGAAGCACGAAGGGAGTCCCTTCGGCGTCGCCGTCTGCCGCCGTCACGCTCGGCGCCACGAAGACGTGCGCGCGCATGGCCCGCTCGATGAGCTCGGTGAACGGAAGGAACGCGTGACGGCTCACGACGTCGCCGATGCCGAGCTGGCCGATGAGCCGTGAGACCCCTTCCTCGGTTTCCCGATCCCTCGCTTTTCCCAATGGATTGCCCACGAGTTGCAGCTCCAGTCGAACTCCCGATCTTCGGGCGCGGGCCGCCCCCTCGACCACGTATTCGATGCCCTTCTTCTCGCGGAACGTTCCGGCAAACAAGAGCCGAAGCGGCTCGCCGGTCCGCAACTTGCGCGGCGCGGACGGGAGCTCCTCGACGTCGACGCCCAAAGGATGGATCCGGATCTTCGGCCGGGGACACCCGAGCTTCTCGAGTGTCGCGGCCATCGCCGGACCCAACGCCAGGACCTTCGTCACGCTTCGAAACAGGGCCGCATAGGGCTCTCGCCACTCGTCCCGCCGCCCGAGTTGATAGACATCGGCGCCGTAGAAGCTCGCGACCCACGGCACGCCCAGCGCCTGCGCCAGCTGGATATCTCCCGCCGCCAAGTCGCCGAAGTGCGAGTGCAGGACCCGCGGCGCGCTCCGCTTGATCCGGATTCGATCCGGCGGATAGAGGCGCGTTCCGCCGAGCCGGCTCCAGATCCGACTGCCGATGCTTCGCGGGTAGATGGCCCGTGCGTCGAGTTCCGGGAATTCGCCCCGGTTCATCAGGGTGTCGCACAGGACCGTCGGGGTGTAACGCGGGAGGAAGCGCAGGTGGTCGTAGAGCCAGTTCATGGTGCGGCCGACGAATTCGGGGCATCGCTGCAGCGTGTTCACCGGGCTGGCCAGCGGGCGCTGCCCGCGTTCCGGCCGCCTCACGACTTGCTCACCTGCGAGGCCACACGGTCGAGGGCGCTTGCACGGGCCTTTTTCCGTTCCGCTCTGGCCCTCAGGGCGTCGAGGTGTTCGGCGCAGATGCCATGCGAGACGGCCCCGTTCCCGTCTTCCTTCCCGCCGAGCAGCACGACTCTTCCAGCCTGCTCGCACCACGCGCACACGACCTTCATGGGGTACCTCCAGGCGAGATGGCTCACTTTAGGGCCTGGCAAGCGGCTGCCTCGATCCGGGCTTTCCCGGAAGCGAGCTTGGGGGAAACCCTAGCCTGGAGGGCTTGCCGGGGCTGCCCGGCCGCGAATCATCCGGCGCCACAGGGCTCGGTAGGCGGAGAGATCCGCGGCGCGCGGGATGAGCACGGTCCACGGCAATCGCGTAACACGGAGGTAATACCAGATCAATAGGCTCGACATAATTGTGTACGACACCGAGGACGCGAGTGCCGCTCCCGAGATTCCCATCCGGGGCACGAGCAGGAGATTTCCGATGATGTTGGCGGCCACCGCCGCGCCGGAGGCCCACACCGTGTACCGGGGTTTCTCTCGAGCGAGGAGCTCGGCCACCAGGACCTTCCCGATGCTCAGGGTGAAGATACCGGGCAGGAGCCAGCGCAGCGGTGGCACGGCCCCGGCGAAAGACGATGAAAAGAGAATCGTCACGACCGGGTCCGCCACGACGAACAGGACGACGCACGCCGCTCCGGTCCACATCGCCACGTGCCGGCAGATCGCGGCGGAGACCGCGGCATCGACGTCGCGACGATTCGTCAAGTGTGGCAGTAAGACATTCGCCACCGATCCCGGAATGATCCAGATCCGTTCGACCAGGCCGACGGCCATGGTATAGAGACCGAGCTGCTCAACCGGGAGCAACGCCGCAACGATGAATTCGTCGACGCGGTAGTTCAGATAGGCCGCGACGGTGGCGGCGTGCACGGCCAGCGCGAAGACCGCGACGCGTCGCCACAGGGTCGAATCCCATGTCGGCATGCACCACGCTTTGACCGAACCAAGCACGATGCCCAGGACGACCGCCGTGCCGATGCATGCGACCGCATCGGTCCAGGCCGCTCCGGTGACGCCGAGGTCGAGCCCCCAGACGAAGACGACCAGGCCGAGGAGCAAGATCACTCTCGTTCCGAGCTCGACCACGTTCACGAGCTGGATTCGATTCATTCCGCGGATGATGGCGCCCCAGTACTCGACCACGAGACGTGCGGGGATCGTCGCGAGTAGGAGCAGCACGAGCGCCGGCGGGGCCGTTGTCAGCGCCTCGAACCCCGGCGCGCCGGCGAGGACATACGCCATCCCGACCGCCGCGACGGTTCCGCCAATCCCTAGCGCGACCGCCACCGATTGCCATACGAGAACCCCTCGGCTGCGAGGCGCCAGGCCGGCATAGACCGCGTTCGCCTGCTCGAAACCCAGGAGCCCGACGCTCGTGGCGAGGCTCGGCAAGAGGAGGATCAGCGCGAACACACCGCGTCCCTCGGGACCCAGCATGCGGGCCAGTAGCACGGACGACAGCAAGGCGATGAGCATGACCGCCACGCGCGTCCCGAAGGTCGAGCCGATATTCCGAATGAGCTGGCTGGTGCCGTGCGCCGTGTCCCGCGGTTCGTCGCGATCGACTGCGGTCATCGGGCGACAGCGTACCGTACGATTCTACGCGGCACACTGACCGGCTCTCCGTCGGCTTTCTTCACTCTGAGCGCCCGTCGTTCCAACACGTGGTCAAGCCCCAGCCGACTCCCTGTCCTCCCCGAAGGCCGGTGGTCACTCCAACTTGCTGCCGGCCCCATTCACACTGCGCCTGGGTCCCGAACGGTCCCTGGGTGGCGGCCGTCAGCGTGCCGCCCGGGTGCTGGGAGACGATCATGAACCACCAGAACGTTACGATCGCGGTGCGCTTCACGACCACCTCGCGTGCGGTTGTCCTGCCCATCTTGCCTCCTCGGCACGTCCGTTTTGGCTCAGGGGTCGACCGTCACGGTACCACTTGGTTCCACGAAGGTCCCTGCACCACGCTAGACATGCACGCACTGCGCTCGACGATGTGACGCGCGGCCGCGGACGTGTTCAGGCAGGTGGACGGACGTGAAGAGCTTCGCGCTCGTTTGACGCGGTGTCGGGACCGAGTTGGTCCTCGGCCCCGACACGCTGGCCGTTCGGGTGGCTTATCGGGTCGGAGCCGGCGTCACCGCGGCGGAGGGCGCCGGCGCAGGAGAGCCGCCGATCACCAGCGGCCGCTTCGCGCACGCCGAAAGCCCGGTGAGCAACGAGATCAACGCGAGTCCAAGAGCCACAGACTTCAGTTGCGTGTTCATAACCATCCTCCTTCTTTCCGGAACGCCTGGTAGTTGCTACGTGATCGCTCTGTCTTTTCGCGCAATGCGCTTCTGCCGGTGTGAGGTTGCACGCGCGGTGCCAGCCCCCCAAACCATCTGCGAATCGATGGCTTATGCTCGTTTCAGCCGTGCCCCGCCTTCGGGGCGTGACAACCAGACGCGAGCAGCTGACGAGGGACGTCAGCGCGGTGGAGGGACGGACCTACATGAGGTAGCATCACGCTCTCGGGGGGCTCACATCATGCGTATCGTCGTCCACGGGCAACAGGCATTCGGCAAGAGCGTGCTCGATGCTCTGCTGGAACGCGGAGAGAACGTCGTCGGCGTCTACAGTGCTCCCGACCCCGCGCAGGGGGGGCGGGTCGATCCGTTGAAGGAGGCCGCGCTCGCCCGTGGCCTCCCCGTCCACCAGCCGCGGTCCTTTCGCAACAAGCCGGAGGTGTGGGAGGAATTCGCGCGACTCAAGGCCGATCTGTGCGTGATGGCCTACGTCACGCTCATCGTCCCCGAAGCGGTGCTGAATCAGCCCGCCCGCGGCACCATCCAGTACCATCCTTCTCTGCTCCCTCGCCACCGCGGTCCCAGCTCGATCAACTGGCCGATCATCATGGGCGAGACGCGGACGGGCCTGAGCATCTTCTGGCCCGATCAGGGTCTGGATACGGGGCCGATCCTGCTGCAGAAGGAAGTCGAGATCCGGGACAGCGACACCCTGGGCAGCCTCTACTTCGATCGGCTCTATCCGATGGGAGTCGCGGCGCTGCTCGAGGCCGTCGATCTGGTGCGCGCCGGCACCGCGCCGAAGATCGTGCAGGACGAATCCCAGGCGACCTACGAAGGCTGGTGCAAGAAGGAACACGTCCAGATCGACTGGCAGAAGCCCATCCAGACCGTCTGGAATCTCATTCGCGGCGCCGACCCGCAACCGGGCGCGTGGACGATGTACGAGGGCACGACTCTGCTCCTTCACGACGCCAAGAAGCTCGTGGGTGCGACACAAGGCCGGCCCGGGGAAGTCGTCGCCGTCGATGAGACGGGCCTGACGATCGCCGCGAGCGACGGCCACGTCCAGGTCACTCGCGTGCGGCCGGAGGGTGGCCAGAAGGTCGCCGCCGCGGCATTCGCCAAGACCGCGGGGCTTCGCCCCGGAGCGCGGCTGGGGGCGTCGTGAGCCAGGACGGTCCTCGCGGGCTTGCTCGCGGCCTCACCAACTACGGCGATGCCGACTTCGCGCTCTACCTGCGCCGGTCCTTCGCGACGTCGATGGGCTATTCGAAGGCGATGCTCGCGCGGCCGGTTGTCGGCATCGCGCAGTCCGCGAGCGGCTTCAACAACTGCCATCGACACTTCCCCGAGCTGATCGACGCCGTGAAACGCGGCGTGCTCGCCGCCGGCGGGCTGCCGATCGATTTCCCCACGATCTCGCTCGGCGAGGTGTTCCTCTCGCCCACCAGCATGATGTTCCGCAATCTCATGGCGATCGACGTGGAGGAGATGATCCGCGCTCAGCCGATGGATGCGGTGGTGCTGGTCGGCGGCTGCGACAAGACGGTGCCGGCGCAGCTCATGGGCGCCGCGTCGGCCGACGTTCCGGCGGTCCAGCTCCTGGCCGGGCCGATGATGCCGATGGCGTACCGCGGCGAACGCCTCGGCGCGTGCACGGATTGCCGGCGCTTCTGGGCGAAGTACCGCGCCGGCGGCGTCACATCCGAGGAGATCGAGCGTATCGAGGAGAACCTGGCGACGACGGCGGGCACCTGCGCCGTGATGGGCACGGCCAGCACGATGGCCTCGATCGCCGAGGCGCTCGGCATGGCGTTGCCGGGCACCGCCGCGATTCCGGCCGTCCACGCCGATCGGCTGCGCGCGGCCGAGGCGAGCGGGCGAGAGGCCGTCGTCCTGGCGACGACGCGGCTCCGGCCGAGCCAGATCATCACGCAGCGCTCCGTCGAGAACGCGCTGCGCGTGCTGCTGGCGATCGGCGGCTCGACGAACGCCCTCATCCATCTCACCGCCGTGGCCGGACGCGTCGGCGTCGAGGTGTCCCTGCGCCGCCTCAACACGCTGAGCGACGAGACGCCGGTGCTCGTCGACCTCAAGCCGACCGGTCAGCACTACATGTCAGATCTGAATGCCGCGGGCGGTCTCGGCGCGGTGCTGCGCGAGCTGGCGCCGATGCTCCACCTCGACTGCCCGACGGTGACGGGCCAGACGCTCGGGCAGCGCCTCGCGGCGGAGGGCACGTGGGTCGACCGCGACGTCGTGCGCCCGCTCGCGGAGCCGTATCAGAAGGTCGGTGGGCTCGTCGCGCTCTTCGGCAGCCTGGCGCCGGGCGGCGCGATCCTCAAGCGCTCGGCCGCCGACCCGGCGCTCTTCGAGCGGGAAGGCCGGGCGGTGGTGTTCTCCTCGCTCGACGATCTTTCGGCGCGGATCGACTCGCCGGATCTCGACGTGCGGCCCGACGACTTCCTCGTGCTCCAGAACGCCGGGCCGAAGAGCGGTTACGCCATGCCCGAAGCGGGATACCTGCCGATTCCCTCGAAGCTGGCGCGCTCGGGAGTCAAGGACATGGTGCGCATCTCCGATGCGCGCATGAGCGGCACGGCGTACGGCACGATCGTCCTGCACGTGTCGCCCGAGTCGGCGGTCGGCGGCCCGCTGGCGCTCGTGGAGAACGGCGATCGCATCCACTTGAGCGTCAACGACCGCCGGATCGATCTGGCCGTCGGCGACGCCGAGCTCGCGCGCCGCCGCGCCGCCCTACCGCGGCCCGCCACGCCCCCGGCGCGCGGCTACGCCAAGCTCTACATGGACCACGTGCTCCAGGCCGAACACGGCTGCGACTTCGACTTCCTGCGAAAGGCGTGACACCGGCCCAACACCGGGGAATATCTCATGGCGACCCTGAAGATCACCGTGAACGCGACGGCCAGGACCGTCGAGCTCGACGACCCGGAGACGCCGCTCCTCTATGTTCTCCGCAACGACCTCGGACTGACCGGGACGCACTTCGGCTGCGGCCTTTCGCAGTGCGGCGCCTGCACCGTCCTGATCGACGGGCGCGCCACCCGATCGTGCGTCACGCCGACGAGCTCCGTCCAGACCCGCGCCGTGACGACGATCGAAGGCCTGGGATCTCCCGAACGCCCTGACCCGATCCAGGCGGCGTTCATCGCCGAGCAGGCCGCGCAGTGCGGCTATTGCACGTCCGGGATGGTCGTCGCCGCGCGCGCCCTGCTGCAGCAGAACCGGCGCCCGAACGAGGCCCAGGTGCGCGAGGCGCTGGCGGGCAATCTCTGTCGTTGCGGCAGTCACGCACGCGTCATCCGCGCGGTGCTCCGCGCCGCGGCGGGAGGGCGTTGAGATGACCTTCTCCCGCCGCGATTTCCTCAAGGCCGGCGGTGTCCTCGTCGTGGGCGCGAGCCTGGCGCCATCGCTCGCCCGCGCCCAGACGATTCCGAACGCGGACAGATTTCTCGGCAAGCCGCTGGAAGCGGACCGCGTCGACGCATTCCTCGCGATTCACGCCGACGGGTCCGTGACCTTGTTCTCGGGCAAGGTCGACATGGGCACCGGCGGGCGCATCGCGATGCGCCAGATCGTCGCCGAGGAGCTCGACGTCAGGCCCGAGCGCATCACCATGATCGAGGGCGACACCGCGCTCACGCCGGATCAGGGCAGCACCGCCGGAAGCTACGGTATCGCCCGCGGCGGCTCGCAGCTCCGTCAGGCGGCGGCCACGGGACGGCAAGCGCTGCTGGCGCTCGGCGCGGCGCGCCTCGGGCGCGGCGTCGAGGACCTCGAGACCGCCGACGGCGTCGTGCGTACGAAGGATGGCGGCGCGTCCGCCTCGTATGCCGACTTGATCGGCGACAAGGCGTTCGGGGTCGCCCTCGACCCGAAGGCGCCGCTCCGGGACCCGCAGCGGTTCCGGTTCATCGGCAAGTCGCTTCCGCGGCCCGACGTGCCGGCGAAGGTCACCGGGCGGCACAAGTATCTCCACGACCTGACGCTGCCCGGCATGCTTCACGCGCGCGTGATCCGGCCGCCGGCGCACGGCGCCACCTTGAAGGCGGTCGACGAGTCGTCGATCGCGAGCGTCGCGGGCGCGAAGGTGGTCCGCATCGAGAGCTTCCTCGCCGTCGTCGCCGAGCGCGAATGGAATGCGGTGCGCGCCGCGCGACAACTGCGCGCGGAGTGGACGGGTGGCACGCCGCTCGGCGATCACGCCACGCTCTTCGATTCGATGCGCGCGAGCACGATCGTCCGCGAGCAGCCGATCACCCGCCGCGGCGACGTCTCGGCGCTCGACTCGCCGGGTCCGGGTGTACGCACGCTCTCGTCCACCTACCGCTGGCCGGTTCATTCGCACGGGTCGATCGGGCCCTCGTGCGGCGTGGCCGACGTGAGCGGCGATCGCGCGACCATCTGGTCCTCGTCGCAGGGCACGCATCGATACCGGGCCGCGTTCGCGCGAGTCCTGGGCTTGGCCCCCGAGCGCGTGCGCGTCATCTATCTCGACGGCGCCGGCTCGTACGGCCAGAACGGCGCCGAGGACGCGGCCTGCGACGCGGCGCTGCTCTCGAAGGCGCTCGGACGTCCGGTGCGGGTGCAGTGGAGCCGACAGGACGAGCACGGGTGGGACCCCAAGGGACCGCCGCAGCTCCTGTCGCTGCGGGCCGCGGTCGACGAGCGCGGCGAGGTCGCGGCGTGGGAGACCCGCGCGTGGCTGCCGGTCTCGACCGCCAACCTGCCGCACCTGCCATTTCTGGCGGCGGACGCGGCGCGGATCCCGCAGGCGCAGGGCCGCGCGACCGGGCTGATCTACCAGAACATCGATCCGCCGTATCAGTACCCGAACGTCGACGCCGTCGTTCGCTGGATTCCCGACGCGCCGCTGCGGACCTCACCCATTCGAGCACCCGGCAAGATCGCGAACAGCTTCGCCGTCGAGTCGTTCGTGGACGAGATCGCCGCCCTCGCGGGCGCCGATGCGCTGGCGTTTCGTCTGAAGCACCTGACGAATCCACGGGGGGTCGAGGTGCTCCGCAAGGTGGCCGCCCGCATGGGCTGGCAGGCTCGGCCGTCGCCGAAGCCGGCCGATCCCAACGCAGCGATCGCCAGCGGACGTGGTATCGCGTACGTGCACTACAAGCACGACGAGACCCTGGTCGCGATGGGGATGGAAGTCGAGGTCGAGCGCGCGTCCGGGCGCATTCGCGTGACACGCGTCGTGTGCGCCCACGACTGCGGCCTGATGATCAACCCGGATTGCGTCCAGGCTCAGGTCGAGGGCAACGTGCTCCAGACCTTGAGCCGCGCCCTGCACGAGGAGATCGTCTACGACCGCGAGCGGGTCACCACGGTCGACTGGCAGGCGTATCCGATCCTGACGTTCCCCGAGGTCCCCCCGATCGAGGTCGAGCTGATCCAGCGGCTCGACGCTCCGCCGCTCGGCGCCGGCGAGGCAGCATCGGCGCCGGTGGCCGCGGCGCTGAGCAACGCGGTGTTCGACGCGACCGGCGTGCGCCTGCGTACGGTCCCGTTCCGCCCGGAACGAGTCCGCGCGGCGCTCGCCGGCCGCCCCGCGTAGTCGCTTAGCCCGGCGAGGCGCCCTGCGTGGCGACGTAGAGGGCGTACAGTGACTGGCTCGCGGCCATGAAGAGGCGGTTCCGCTTCGGACCGCCGAAGCAGATGTTGCCGCACACCTCCGGCAGGCGGATGCGGCCGATCAGCTTGCCCTCGCGAGTCCACACCGTCACGCCGCTGTAGCCGACGGCGCGGCCGGCGTTGCTCGAGCACCAGAGATTGCCGTCGACGTCGCAGCGCACGCCGTCCGGCCCGCACTTCACACCGTCGATCATGAAGTCGCTGAAGAGCTTCCGATTCGACACCTTGTTGTTGCTGCCGACGTCGAAGGAGTACATCTCGCCTTTGCCGCCCGGGCCGGTGTCGCCGGGGCCCTTGCCGGTGCTGATGACGTAGAGCTTCTTGTAGTCCGGCGACAGCGCCAGCCCATTCGGGTCCGGTACCTGATCCTCGCCGACGACCAGCTCGACCTTGCCGCTTGGATCGACGCGGTAGACGTTGGTCGACAGCTCGCGCTTGTTGTCACCTATCCCGACCGCCTGGCCTAGCCGCGACTTGAGGCGGCCGGCCGCGTTGCTCGGACCGCCGGCCACGTCGGGCGCGCCCTCGTAGAGCTGGCCGCCGTACGGCGGATCGGTGAACCAGTACGAGCCGTCGGGGTGCGGCACGACGTCGTTGGGCGAGTTGAGCCGCTTGCCGTCGAAGCGATCGGCGATCACGGTGATCGAGCCGTCGTGCTCGTAGCGGACCACCCGGCGGGTCAGATGCTCGCACGAGAGCTGGCGGCCCTGGAAGTCGAACGTGTTGCCGTTGCTGTTGTTCGACGGCATGCGGAAGACCGTCACTCGGCCGTTGTCCTCGAGCCAGCGCATCTGACGGTTGTTCGGGATGTCGCTCCACACGAGAAACCGGCCGACGCCGCTCCACGCCGGCCCCTCGGACCAGAGCGCGCCCGTCCACAAGCGCTGGATCGGCGCGTTCGGCTGGCGCAAGCCGTCGAACATCGGATCGATCGTGAGCACGTCGGGATCGGTGAAGTAGACGTTCGGCGGGGCGTTCGGACCGAAATCGCGCGGCGGCGTGGTGATCGTGCTCGGCGGAGCCATCGGAGCCGGTGTCTGCGCGGCGATGAGGTGCGGCGCCAGCGCGATCGTGCCGGCCGCGATGCCCGCCGTCTTGATCAGCACGCGTCTCGATATCAGGTTCGCATCCTCTCGCTCGCGTGCTTGGCTCGCCATGACTGACCCCCTTAATTTTGAGGCGACGGTAGCAGACGCGAACCGCGACCGTCAACCGCGCGCCGAGCAAATCCGCCGCCAGAGTCGCTCGCGCGTCAGCGGCATCTCGGTCACCGCGACGCGCAGCGGGCGCAGCGCGTCGGCCACGGCATTGGCGATCGCGGCTGGCGCCGGCAAGGTCCCGCCCTCGCCCGCGCCCTTCACGCCGAGCGGGTTCAGCGGTGAGGGCGTGATCACGTGGTGCACCTCGAGCGGCGGCACGTCGGCGGCGCGCGGCAGCGCGTAGTCCATCAAGGTGCCGGTCACGAGCTGGCCGGTCGCGTCGTAGACGATCTCCTCCCTCAACGCGTTGCCGATCCCGTGGGCGATGCCGCCGTGGATCTGTCCCTCGACGACCAGCGGATTGATCATCGTGCCGCAGTCGTCGACGGCGACGTATTTGAGAACCCGCACGGTGCCGGTCTCGGGCTCGACCTCGACGATCGCCGCGTGGGCGCCGTTCGAGTAAGTCGACTGCGGGACGTGGACGTAGCTCGAGGCCTCGAGCCCGGGATCCATCGCGCCGGGCAGCGCGTAGCCGGGCCGCGGCGCGGTCGCGATGGCCGCGATGTCGCCGAGCGCCAGACCTCGCCCGGGCGCCCCGCGCACGGTGATGCGACCGTCCTCGAGAGCGAGATCCTCGGGCGCCGCCTCCAGATGGTCGGCCGCGACCGCGAGAGCCTTCTTGCGAACCGCCGCGGCCGCGTGGGCCGCCGAGGTGCTCGCGAGCACGCCCACGCGGCTGGCGAACGTCCCGACGCCGTACGGGATGCCCGCCGTGTCGCCCGGAACCACCGTGATCTGCTCGAGCGGCACCGAGAGCCCGTCCGCGACGATCTGGGCCAGGGTGGTCTCGTGCGCCTGCCCCTGGCTCGATGTACCGGAGAACACGAACACCCGTCCGAGCGGATCGACCCGAACCCGGATGCCCTCGTAGGGACCGAGACCGGTGTCCTCGACGAAGAGCGCGAATCCCAGGCCGATCGTCCGGCCGGCCGCGCGGGCACGCTCACGCTCGGCGGAGAAGTCGGCGGCGCCGACGGCCTCGGCCACCCGTCGAAGGCATTCCGGGTAGTTCCCGCTGTCGTAACGGCGCGGGCTGTTGTCGCGTGAGATCAGACCGACGTCGTACGGAAACTCGTCGGGCTGGATGAGGTTGCGCGTGCGGAGCATGACCCGGTCGATGCCGAGGCGCTCGGCGGCGAGATCGAGCATCCGCTCCATCACGAAGACCGCCTGCGGCCGGCCCGCGCCGCGAACGGGTGTGACGGGCACCCGGTTGGTGTAGACGGCGGTCAACGTCACCTCGTAGTTCGGCACCCGATACGGCCCGGGCACGCTGACCGAGGTGAGGATGGGCACGATGATGCCCCACGAGACGAAGGCGCCGCAGTCGTGCGCGAACGTGTCGCGGACGGCGACGATCCGCCCCTCGAGCGTGAGCGCCACCTCGACGTCGTGCCACTGGTCGCGCTCCTGCGTGACCGCCAGGAGGTGCTCGCGTCGCGTCTCGACGAAGCGCACCGGCCGGCCGAGCGCCCGCGCCAGGAACGGCACCAGGATGTCCTCGGCGTAGATGATCGCCTTCGGGCCGAAGCCGCCGCCGATGTCCTGCGTGACGACCCGCACCGAATGCTCGGGCATCGCGAGATAGCGCGCCAGGAGCCGGCGCAAGATCTGCGGCGCCTGCGTCGTCGACCACACGGTGACCTGGCCCAGATCGCCGTCCCATCGCGCCGCGATCGCGCGCGTCTCCAGGGCCATGCCGGCGCCCCGATGCAGATGAAACCGCTCGCGCAGCACGACCGGCGCCCGCGCGAGCTCGCCCGCCGCGTCGCCGACCCGCTGGGTGAATCGTGCGGCGACGTTCCCGCCGGGATGCACGCGCGCCCCGTCGGGCCGCAGCGCGTCGTCGAGCGAGGCGACCGCGGGCAAGGGCTCGTACTCGACCCGGAGCGCGTCGAGGGCGTCTTCGGCCTGGGCGGCGCTCTCGGCGACCACGAGCGCCACTGCCTGACCCGCGTACGAGACAATCTGCTGGGGCAGGATCTCGGGACAGGCCGGCGACACCAGGCTCGCGTGCGGCACGAGCAGCGGCAGCCGCCCGAGCGCGGCGACGTCGGCGGGCGCCAGCACGTGGACCACGCCCGGCCGGCGACGCGCCGGCTCTGGATCGACGCGGACGATGCGCGCGTGGGCGTGCGGGCTCCGGTGGACCGCGACGTGGAGCAGATCCGGGTGCGTCACGTCGGCGACGTAGCGTCCGCGGCCCGTGACCAGTCGCGCGTCTTCGCGTCGCCGCACGCGCGCGCCGAACAAGCGTTCGCCCACCGCGGAGGCCTCAGCGATCGCCGCGAGCGACGTAGAGCGAGTTCGCGGGATCGACCCGCTCGAACAGCTGCACCTCGGCGAAGCCGGCCTCGCGCAGCATCCGGGTGGCGAGCTGGTGGC
The DNA here is from genome assembly GCA_003220495.1 of Candidatus Rokuibacteriota bacterium. Lineage (GTDB taxonomy): Bacteria > Methylomirabilota > Methylomirabilia > Rokubacteriales > CSP1-6 > AR31. The sequence goes on from QHSP01000105.1 coordinate 22,594, forward strand.
CCCACGCGGTACCGAGGCCGGGACCACCGGCCGCGAGCGACACGCTCATGCAGTGCATCGTGCTCATCGTGTAGAGGTACGCCGCCATCGGGAGACCCACGTTGTCGGCCAGCTCGCTCGATGCGCAGACGTCGAGCATGAGGAAGGTGCCGCCCGGGGCGAGCGCGGCACGCACCTGGCGCAGCACGCCGGCCGGATCGGCCTGATCGTGGATCGCGTCGAAGGCGGTGATGAGGTCGAACGGGGCGGATACCTCGAGCTTCGCGACGTCCTGCACGACGAACGAGGCGTTGGCAAGGCCGCTGGCCGCCGCGCGAGCGCTCGCGATCCCGGCATCGGAGATGTCGTATCCGACGAACGTGCTCTTCGGAAACCGGCGCGCCATCAGCGTGATGCAGTGTCCCGTGCCGCAGCCGACGTCGGCGACGCGGATGCCGGCCTCGAGGCGAGGGAGGAGCCCCTCGGGCTTCCCGAGGTAGGCGCTGAACAGGAGCTCGTCGTAGCGTGGGCGGCTCCGCCGGTCCATGAGGCCGGTGAAATCGGGCTGGAAGGCGCTGTACGGCACGCCGCCGCCCGTTCGGAACGCCTCGGCGACGTCGGGGATGACTCGAGTCATGAGCGGGAACATCTCCACCATGCTCGTGAGATTTCGGGTCGACGCGCCGGTGAGGCCGGCGGCGTGCTCCCGCGGAAGCCGGTACGTGCGCTCACGCGACGCGTACTCGACGATGCCGCCGCAGACCATGGCGGCGAGCCACTCCCGCACGTATCGCTCGCTGAGGCCGCTCTTCTCGGCGATCTCGACGCTGGTCGCCGCGCCGATCTTCGCCATCGCTTCGAAGAGGCCGACGCGCCGGCCGACCTCCAGCATGACGGAGACGGCGGCGCCCTCGAGGTGGCGAACCATGAGCTGGGTGAACGCCTTGGCCTTCGCCCGGTCGAATTCGACCTCGGGCATCGCCGGCTCCCGTTACCGCGCGCTCATACCGCCAGGTAGCCGCCGTCCACGGGTAGCTCGATCCCGGTGATGTAGGACGCCTCGTCCGACGCCAGGAACAGCACCGCGTGGGCGACCTCTTCCACCCGGCCTTCGCGCTTGAGCGGCACCGCACGAAGCGACTTCTCGCGCCACGCCGGATCGGCCGACGCCTTGGACGTGCGCATCGGAGGGAGGATGCCCGGATGGACGGAGTTCACGCGAATCCCGTGCTGCGCGAACTGCACGGCCGCGGACTTCGTCATGATCCGCACCGCGCCCTTCGAGGCGTTGTAGCCCATGTGAATGCGGTCCTGGCCGACGAAGCCCGAGATCGACGAGATGTTGACGATGGAGCCGCCGCCGGCGGCGCGCATGGCGGGCGCCGCGTGCTTCATGCCGAGGAACACGCCCTTCGCATTCACGTTCAAGAGGGTGTCCCACGCCGACGTGCTCAGTGTGTCCGGGTCGAACGTGCCGCTGATCCCCGCGTTGTTCACGAGGAGGTCGAGCTTTCCGAACGCAGTCACGGTCGCCTTGATCGCCGCCTCCCAGTCCGTCTCGCTCGTCACGTCGAGCTTCACGAAGCGCGCCTGGCCGCCGGCCGCGGCGATCTTCTCGACGACCTGGCGCGCCTCGAATTCGAGGACGTCGGCGACGGCGACCTTCGCGCCTTCCCGCGCAAAGATCATGGCTTCGCTCTGACCCATGCCGCTCGCCCCGCCGGTGATGAGCGCGACCTTTCCTGCCAGCCTCATAGCACTCTCCTTGGGTGACGCTGTCGCCTGTTCTCGCGGAGCATGACGCGGGGTCGACGCTCCGCGCCCGCCGAGTATCGCAGAGAGCCCCCACCGTGTACACTGCGGGTCGCCGCGTCGGGGCTGCCCCGGGACCTCATATACAGCGGGCGCTGCAGGTCGTCGTGGGGCCGCCGTGCGAGCCGCAGGGCGGCCGCGGGCGGGGCCCCAGGCCCGAGGCGAGCGAGACGAAGGCCCCGCCGGCGAGAGGCAACTCGAACAGGAGCGATCATGGCGACGTATGTGCTCGTTCACGGCGCGTACCAGGGAGGGTGGATCTGGAAGCCCGTCATCGAACGCCTTCGGGCGGCCGGGCACCAGGTGTACGCGCCGACGCTCGACGGCTGCGCCGAGCGCCACCATCTCGTCCGCTCAGGGATCACCGTGGGCACCCATGCGCAGGAGATCGCGCAGCTCATGTTCTACGAGGACCTCGAGCGCGTCGTCCTCGCGGGGACGAGCTCGGGCGGCATGGTCATCTGCAAGGCGGCCGAGCTGGCTCGCGATCGAATCGCGCGTCTCGCCTTCGTCGACGCGCTGGCGCTGATGCCCGGCGAGCGCGTCGGCGACATCGTGAAGCGCGCGTCGGCCAACGAGACGACTTCGATCACGACCGGGCCCACGCGCAGCGACGTCGAGAAGCGGCTCTTCGCCGACCTCGATCCCGATCTACGCGCCTGGGCCCTCGCCCGGTACACGCCGCACCCGGTCGCGGCGCTCGAGGCGCCCGTCGAGCTCGGCAGCTTCTGGACGCAGACCTGGCCTACGACCGTCATCCGCTGCCGCCGCGCGGCGAACCCCCCGGAGGCGCACCAGCGCCGGACGGCCGAGCGCTTGAAGGCCGCCTGGCACGAGCTCGACACCGGCCACTACCCGATGCTGAGTCAGCCCGAAGAGCTGACGCGCCTGCTGCTGGCGCCGGTTTCTTGACAGGATCAGCGCTGCGTTGCACAGTGCGACGCGAGGCCTCGTGACGTGAACGGCATCCACGACATGGGCGGCATGCACGGCTTCGGGCGCGTCGAGCGCGAGGAGAACGAACCCGTCTTCCACGCGCCGTGGGAAGGGCGCGTGCTCGGGATCACCCGCGCGTGCGGGGTGCAGGGGATCTTCAACATCGACGAGAGCCGTCACGCGATCGAGCGGATGGCGCCTGTCGACTACCTGGGCTCGAGCTACTACGAGCGCTGGCTCGATCGCAACGTCCGCCTGCTCGTCGAGAAGGGCGTGATCACGCGCGAGGAGCTGGAGCGGCGGATGGCCCAGCTGGCCGGCGGGACCGATCCGGCGACGCCGCACTCGGACCCCAAGCTGCTCGATCGCATGCTGCGGGTGACAAAAGAGCGGACGCCGTACCGACAGCCCGGGCCGCCGCCGCGGTTCGCGCTCGGCGATCGCGTCCTGACGCGCCACGACGCGCCGGTCGGGCACACGCGCCTGCCGCGCTACGCGCGCGGCAAGCCCGGCGCCATCGCCCGCGTGCACGGGACCTTCATCTTCCCGGACACCAACGCCCACGGGCGGGGAGAGCAGCCTCACGCGCTCTACAGCGTGCGCTTCGACGCCGCCGGTCTGTGGGGCGAGTCGGCCGAGCCCCGCGCGCCCGTCCACATCGACCTCTGGGAGCGCTATCTCGAGCCGGCCGCTCCCGCAAGGAGCACGTCATGAGCGCCGCCCACGACGAGCACGGACATCACCACCGCGAGCCGGAGTCCGTCCTCTCGCTGCGCGTCCGCGCGCTCGAGTCGCTGCTGGTGGAAAAGAAGCTCGTGTCGAGTGAGGCGGTCGACCGCCTCGTCAGCGCCTACGAGCAGGACATCGGCCCGCACCACGGCGCCAAGGTCGTGGCGCGCGCCTGGGTCGATCCCGCGTATCGCGCGCGCCTCCTCGCCGACGGCACCGCGGCCATCGAGGAGCTCGGCTTCGGCGGCGTCGACCTCCAGGTGGTCGAGAACACGCCCGGCGTCCACAATCTCGTGGTCTGCACGCTCTGCTCGTGCTATCCGCACGCGCTCATCGGGTTGCCGCCCGTCTGGTACAAGTCCTTCGAGTACCGCTCGCGCGCGGTGCGTGAGCCGCGTGTGGTCCTGCGCGAGTTCGGGGTCGATCTGCCGGCGAGCACCGAGATTCGCATCTGGGACTCGAGCGCCGAGCTTCGCTATCTCGTGCTTCCTGAGCGTCCGGCCGGCACCGAGCGCCTGAGCGAGGCCGAGCTGGCCAAGCTGGTCACGCGCGACTCGATGATCGGCGTGGCGGTGGCCCAGCCGCCGGCCGCCGCGGCACGCTGAGCGGGGGCGCCGATGGAGCCGCTCCCGAGCCGAGAGATCGCCGACATGACGGGTGTCGAGGCGCTGCCGAGAAAAAACGGCGAGCTGGTCTTCGACGAAGCGTGGCAGGGCCGCATCTTCGGCATGACCGTCGCGATGAGCCACGAGGCCTGCTTCGCGTGGCGCGAGTTCCAGGCGCACCTCATCGAGGAGATCGCGCACGCCGAGCGTGAGGGCGAACCGTCGAGCTACTACGAACGCTGGCTCCACGCGTTCGAGCAGCTCCTCGCCGACAAGGGCCTGCTCGACGCCGCCGCGCTCGCCGAGCGCACGCGCGATTTCGAGAGCGGCCGCCGCGACGACGTGTTCTAGAATTCGTTCGAACAGGAGAGCGCCATGGCCCTCGATCCCCAGGCCCAGGACGTGATCAACCTCGTCATCAAGTCGGGGCGTCCCGCGTACAACACGCTGTCGCCCAAGGACGCCCGGCAACTCTTTCGCGAAACGCGACCGGCCTCGACGCCGACGCCCGCGGAGATCGGGGCGGTCCGAGATCTCACCGCCGACGGCCCGGGCGGGCCGATCCCGCTGCGGGTCTACCGGCCCGCGGGCGTGGCGGCGGGCGCGCCGCTGCCGGTGCTCGTCTACTACCACGGCGGCGGCTGGGTGATCGGCGATCTCGACACGCACGACGTGCAGTGCCGGCAGATCACGGCCGAGGCGGGCATCACGGTGGTCGCCGTGGACTATCGCCTGGCGCCCGAGCACAAATTCCCCGCCGCCGTGGACGACGCGTGGGCGGCGACGCGCTGGGTCGTCGCGCACGCGAGCGAGCTCGGCGTCGACGGCCGGAAGCTCGCCGTCGGCGGGGACAGCGCCGGCGGGAACCTCGCCGCGGTCGTGGCGCTCATGGCGCGCGACGCGGGCGGGCCGGCGGTCGCGCTCCAGGTGCTCATCTATCCCGTGACCGACGTCGGCGCCGAGTCGAAGTCCTATCGCGACTTCGCCGAAGGCTACATGCTCACCCGCGACGGCATGCGGTGGTTCACGAATCACTATGTGAAGTCGCCGAGCGAGGCGCAGGACTGGCGCGTCTCGCCGCTGCGCGCGGCGTCGCTCGGCGGGCTCTCCCCGGCGCTCGTCATCACCGCGGGGTTCGACCCGCTCCGCGACGAGGGCGCGGCCTACGCCGGGAGGCTCTCGGACGCGGGCGTGCGCGTCGACTACATCAACTACGGCGGCATGATCCACGGCTTCATGCCGATGGGGCGACTCATCGACACCGGCAACCGCGCCACCTCTCACGTCGCGGCGTCGCTTCGCCAGGCGCTGCGCTGACGCCCGCAGGAGCCGCGACCGTGAACATCGGCATCTCCGTGCCGCTGCCCGCGTATCACGTCGACGTCGGCTTCATGGCCAGGAAGGCCGAGGAGCTCGGCTTCGAGTCATTCTGGTGCGCCGAGCACCCGTTCATTCCGGTGAATTCGGCGAGCCGGTTCCCGGGCTCGGCGGACGGGGTCATTCCCGAGAGCTACTCGCACTTCGTCGACCCGTTCGTCGCGCTGGCCCGCGCCTCGGGCACGACCAAGTCGATCAAGCTCGGAACCGGGATCGTGCTCGTTCCCGAGCGCCACCCCTTGCTGCTGGCCAAGGAGATCTCGACGCTCGACCTGTTCAGCGGGGGGCGATTCCTCTTCGGCATCGGCGCCGGCTGGCTGCGCGAAGAGACCCAGATCATGGGCGGCGACTTCGACCATCGCTGGACGCAGACGCGCGAGTCGATCCTCGCCATGAAGGAGCTGTGGACGAAGCCGGCGGCCGAGTTCCACGGCAAGTACTACGATTTCCCGCCGGTGAAGTCGTTCCCCAAGCCGCTGCAGAAGCCCCATCCGCCGGTGCTGCTCGGCGGCGGCGCGAAGAACGTGCTGCAGCGGGTCGTCGCGTGGGGCGACGGCTGGCTGCCGAATCGCATCACGCCCGAGCAACTGCGGGAGAGCCGCGCGACGCTCGATCGGCTGGCGAAGGACGCCGGCCGCGACCCGTCGAAGATCACCATCTCGGTGCACGGACAGCCCGCCGACCGCGATCTGCTGCGGCGGTTGCACGAGGCCGGCGCCACGCGGGTGATCGTGCGGCCGCCCGTGGCCAGGACCGAGTCCGAGATGGGCGCGGAGATGTCGCGAATCGCCGACGCGGTGCTGACGTAGCCGCGGCCGACGCTCGGGCGCGGGCTAGTCGGGCAACGTGAGTCGGACGATCTCGTCGACCGACGGTGCCTTGTCGAGGCCCGCGACGGCGGCCGCAAAGCGCTCGTAGCGTTCCGGCGAGATCGGGAGCCCGGGCACGAAACGCCGGAGCTCCTTGGCGTCCCGCGCGAAATCCCACATCAGCTCGCGACCGTGATATTCGCCGGCGATGCGCCGGCCGTCCCGCAACGTGACCGTCAGCCGCGGCGCGAAGCACTCGCGGCCGACGGCGCCGACGATCTCGACCTTGCGCTGGAGCGCGGCGACACGGGCGGCGATCTCCGCGCCGCTCGACGCGCCGGCGTCGCGCGGATCTTCGACGTTCGCTTCCAGCACCGGATAGTCGCCGGCGATCAGGGTGTACGCGAGCATGTAAGCCGTCCGGCCGAAGCCGCTGCCGTCCGGAGCCGGCGGGCGCGGAAACCTCGGCGAGGGATAGAGCGTCTCGAGATAGTTCATCTCGAGCGTGACGTGCTCGATCTCGTCGGCCACGAGCTTGTGCCGCGCCGTCACCTCGCTCGCCAGCCAGACAACGGGCTGATTGAAGCCGGGCGTGGGATAGATCTTGAACTTGACGTCGAGGACCTCCCAGCGGCGGCCGAGGTCCGCGACAATCTCGCCGAGATCGGCCTTGGGCGGTCCCGTGAATGTGTACGCCAGGTCGCCTGTGTGGCTGCCGGTGAACGCATGGTAGAACCCGCCTTCACCCTCCAGCGCCGTCGGCGCGCCCTGAAATCCCTGCGCCGCGAGACTCGCCGCCCACATGCCGCTTCGGGCCGCCTGCGCCTCCGCGAAGTCCGCGTCGCGCGCCCCGGTGCGCTGGCCTTCGATCAGGCTTCCCGCGAAGCTCGCGGCCAGCGCGATCGCGTGGCCGACGCCGCGCGCGTCGAGGCCGAGCAGCTTCGCGGTCGTCGCGGCGCAGCCGAGAATGCCGTAGACCGGGCTCGCGCGAAAGCCGTGCGCCGGAGTCGACGGGATGAAGTCGCGCGCGCAGCGGCACTGCACCTCGTAGCCGGCGACCAGCGCGGTCAGGAGCGCGCCGCCCGACTTCCCCTCGCCCTCCGCCGTCGCGAGACCCGCCGGCACGATGAGGACGCCCGGATGCGTGAGCATGTGGTACGAGTCGCACTGGTTGTTCACCGCCACCGCCACACCGTTGGCGAACGCCGCGCCCGGACGCGTCGCGCGCGCGCCGTCGACCCACACCGTCGCGCCCTGGCCGGCCCCGATCCGCCGCGGTCCGAGGCGCTCGTGCTCGAGCACGGCGCGGCGCGCCGCGACCGAGCGCGGGTGAGCCGAGCCCGCCAGGCCGACGGTCACGGCGTGATTCACGAGCGCCTTCGCCTTGTCGACGACGGCCACGGGAAGCTCCTCGAAGCGAAGCCCCGCGGCGAACTCTCCGAGCCGAACCGCGAGCGGCGTCGTTTGCATGGCTGGAGCATAATACGGCCCATGCGACCTCGTGAGGAGACGATCTCGGTCGGCGGCATCGGCGTCCATACCTGGGTTGGCGGGCAGGGCGAGCCCTTGCTGGTGCTCCACGGCGCTGGCGGCAATCGCGGCTGGACGCGCTGGCTCGACCAGGTCTCGGCGCGCTTCACCGTGTGGGCGCCCACGCATCCAGGCTTCGGGCGCTCGGACGATGCAGACTGGATGGAAAGCATCGACGATCTCGCCCGGTTCTACCTCTGGTTCATCGAGGCGGCGAAGCTCGGCCAGCCGCACCTCCTGGGTCATTCGATCGGCGGCTGGACCGCGGCCGAGATGGCCACGATGAGCGCCGGCGCGCTCGCCCGGCTCGTCCTGGTCGCGCCGGTCGGTCTCAAGCCCGAGACCGGCGAGATCCTCGACGTCTTCTATTATTCGCCGGCGCAGCTCCTCACTATGACGGTTCACGACGCGAAGACGGTCCCGGAATGGCAGGAGCTCTATGGCCGGCCGCCGACGCCTCAGGACATCGAGATCGCGACGCGCAACCGGGAGATGGCCGCGCGCTTGACCTGGAAGCCGTACATGCACAACCCCCGGCTGGCGCGCTTCCTGCCGCGCGTGACGAATCCCACGCTGATCATCTGGGGTCGTGAGGACCGCGTCGTGCCGGTCGAGTGCGGCGAGCAGTACCGTCGAGGGCTACCGAATTCGACGCTCACCGTGCTCGAGCGGTGCGGTCACCTGCCCCCGATCGAGCAGCCCGATGCCTTCGCGCGCCTGGTCCTGGATTTCCTCGGAGGAGATTCGCGGCGATGAAGCTCTACTACTTCAGCGAGATGCCGCACCACGAGTTCCCCGACGAGGAGGGCGACAAGTACCCGTCGCTCCGGCTCGAGTTCCCGAATCGCTTCTTCGACCGAGAGAAGGCCGCGGCCAACTATCAGCGCTATCTCACCGAGTACGAGTTCGCCGACCAGGCGGGCTTCGCCGGTCTCATGATCAACGAGCATCACTCGACGCCATCCTGCGTGAACGTCGGCGTCAACATGACCGCGGCGGTCCTCGGCCGCACGACGCGACGGGCGAAGATCCTGCTCCTCGGCAACATCCTGCCGATCGAGGACAACCCCGTGCGGATGGCCGAGCAGCTCGCGATGGCGGACCTGATCTCGGGCGGGCGCGTGCTCTCCGGGTTCGTGCGCGGCGTCGGCGTGGAGACCTGGTGGTCCAACTCGAACCCCGTGCACAACCGCGAGCGCTTCGAGGAGTGCCACGATCTGATCTTGAAGTGCTGGACGGATCCTGGTCCATTCCGCTGGGAGGGCCGCCACTACCACTTCCGTCACGTCAACCCGTGGTGCTTGCCGCTGCAGAAGCCGCATCCGCCCATCTGGATCCCCGGCACCGCGAGCCCGGAGACCGCGGTGTGGGCCGGCCGCCGCGGCTACACCTACGTGCCGTTCCTGGTGCCGTTCGAGATCGCGCGCGAGCTGTTCGACTTCTATCGGCAGGGCGCTGCCGAGGCCGGCCGAACCGTGACTCCCGACAATCTCGGCTTCCTGATCTGCGCCGTCGCCGCGGAGACGAAGGCGAAGGCGCTCGAGGCCGGACGGCATTTCGTCTGGCGCATGGGGCCCACCTTGCGGGCGCCCGCGGAGTGGTTCGCGCCGGTCGGCATGCGGTCGCGCGCGGGATCGCAATTCGCGTTGCGCGCGCGTCCTCGCTCGCTGTCGGCGATGAGCTACGAGGAGCTGCTGGACGGCCAGTTCATCGTGGCCGGCACGCCCGACGAGGTGATCGAGCGCTTCGCCCGGGTGCAGCGCGAGCTCGGGGTCGGCCATCTCCTCCTGGAGGCCCAGGAATCGCGCATGGACCATCCGACCACGATGCGGTCGATCGAGCTGATGGGCGCGAAGATCATTCCGGCGGTGGCGGCGCTCTAGCGGCGAGCCTCGAAGAACTCCTTCAGCAGGGCGCCGCACTCGGCCTCGAGGACGCCGCCGAGCGTCTCGACGCGGTGATTGGAGCGACCGTCGTCGAGCAGCCGATAGCGCGACTCGACCCCGCCCGCCTTCGGATCCGCGGCGCCGTAGACGACGCGCGCCATCCGAGCGTGGATGACGGCACCGCAGCACATAGCGCACGGCTCCAGCGTCGCGTAGAGCGTCGCGCGCGGCAGGCGATAGTTGCCGACCTTCCGTGCCGCTTCGCGCAGGGCGAGAACTTCCGCGTGTGCCGTGGGGTCGCCGAGGGCGATCGGCGCGTTGTGCGCCTGCCCGATGATCACGTCGTCGAGGACGACGACGGCGCCCACCGGCACCTCGCCTGCCGCGAGGCCGACGCGCGCTTCGGCGAGCGCCGCCCGCATGAACGCTTCGGCGTCCAACTTCTCAGGAGCTCAGGGGCTCTCGATGGCCGTTGTCTGGAACACCACCACCGTGGAGGCCCCGGCGGCGGTCGACGCCGCGGCGCTCCGGCGCCGGCCCTCCGATGCGTTGGCGATGATGACGACCGCGATCACCGCGATCACCGCGATCCCGACGCCGACGATGATCAGAATCAGCTGCGGATCCATCGCCTCGGCGCGGGCCGGCCGCGCCACGACCGCGGTCAGGGCTGCCAGCAGCACGATGCACACAAACCGCTTGAACGTCACGAAGGCCTCCCTGGTTAGTGGTGGTGCGCCCTAGAGGATTCGAACCTCTGGCCTTCGGATTCGTAGTCCGACGCTCTGTCCACCTGAGCTAAGGGCGCAACGGGCACTTACGATACACTACGCTGCGCCCGGGTGCGAGCGCGCTCGTTACGGCGCGCGCCCGCCCGCGGCAACTGCGTCGCGTCTTGACATCGCGCCCGATCGCCACGATCATCCCCGGCGACTGATCCGTCCGATTGACCCCCAAGGAGGAGTGAGATGAAGAGTTTCGTCACCGCCCTCGTCCTGGTCGCTGCGGCCGCTGCGCCCGCGCTGGCAAATCAGTGCCCACTGCTGCAGGCCCAGATCGACAGGGCAATCGGGACCCGCTTCGATCCAGGCGCGGCCAACGCCCGGTCGCTCGCGTCGCAGGCCAATTCTCTGCACCTT
>QHSP01000154.1 GCA_003220495.1 Candidatus Rokuibacteriota bacterium
AATCTTCTCGCCGAAGAGGCCCTGCGGCCGCGCGAGCAGGACGGTCAGGGCGAGGACGTAGGCGAACCAGTTCTCGATGGCGCCGCCGACGAGCGGCCCCCAGTAGACCTCCCCCAGCTTCTCGCCAACGCCGATGATGAGCCCGCCGACGATGGCGCCGGGGACGGACTCGAAGCCGCCCAGGATCAGCACCGGCAGCGCCTTGAGCGCGATGAGCGAGAGGCTGAACTGCACGCCGCTCTTGGCGCCCCACATGAGCCCGGCGACGATCGCCACGACACCGGCCACCGACCAGACCACGATCCAGATGGTCTTGAGCGGGACGCCGATCGAGAGCGCCGCCTCGTGGTCGTCGGCGACCGCGCGCAGGGCGCGGCCGATGCGGGTTCGCTGGAAGAACACCGCCAGCAAGGTGACGAGGACCGCGGCCGTCACCGCCGCCGTCAGCTCGAGCTGATTGATCTGCACGCCGCGCACGATGAACGATCGATCCGGGATCCCGATGTCGAGCTTCTTGACGTTGGCGCCCCACAGCATCTCGCCGAAGCCCTCGAGGAAGAAGTTCAACCCGATCGTCGCCATGAACAGGATGATGTGGGCCTGGTTGACGAGCGGTCGCAGCACGAGCCGCTCGATCGCGAACGCCAGCGCGACCATGACGACCGTCGTCAGTGCGAGGGCCACGACGACCGGCGCGCCGCGCTCGAGCAGCCCAACCAGGGTCAGCGCGGCGAACAGCACCATCACGCCCTGGGCGAAGTTGAACACCCCCGAGGCCTTGAAGATGAGCACGAACCCGAGCGCCACCAGCGAGTACATGAGGCCGGCGAAGATGCCGCCGATCAGCACCTCGATCAGAAACGCCGGCGCCCCCGCCATGTCCTTGAACGGCGCCACCCCGACGGCGTACAGCAGATCAACCATGTGACGTGCTCGCGCTAGGCATGCGCGACACCTAGGTACGCGTCGAGGACCGCCTGGTCGCGGCGGACCTCGGCCGGCTCGCCGTCGGCGATCTTGCGGCCGTAGTCGAGCACCACCACGCGATCGGAGATGTCCATGACGACGCCCATGTCGTGCTCGATGAGCGCGATCGTCGTGCCGAACTCCTGATTGACGTCGAGGATGAAGCGGCACATGTCCTCCTTCTCCTCGACGTTCATCCCGGCCATGGGCTCGTCGAGCAGCAGGAGCTTGGGCTCGGCCGCGAGCGCGCGGGCGAGCTCGACGCGCTTCTGGAGCCCGTACGGCAAGCGGCCGGCCGGCGTCTTGCGGATCGCCTGGATCTCGAGGAAGTCGATGATCCGCTCGACGAAGGCCCGGTGCTCGAGCTCCTGGCGCCTGGCCGGGCCCCAGTAGAGCGCCTCGAGCAGGAAGCTGCCGCTCATCTTCAGCAGGCGACCCGTCATGATGTTGTCGAGCACGCTCATGCCCTTGAACAGGGCGACATTCTGGAACGTGCGCGCGATGCCGAGGGCCGCCACGTCGGGCGGCGACAGGTGCGTGCGGTCGCGGCCTTCGAACGCGATCCTGCCCTCGTACGGGTGATAGAACCCGCTGACGGCGTTCAGCAACGTCGTCTTGCCGGCGCCGTTGGGTCCGATGATCGCCACGATCTCGCGGCGCCTGATGCGCAGGCTGACCCGGTTGACCGCGATGAGCGCGCCGAACCGCACGCTCACGCCGTCGACCTCGAGCAGCGGCCCGACGGGCTCGCTCATCGGGCCACCCGAACCGGCGCGCCGACGTCGCGAATCACCACGTCCGCGCGCATGGTGCCGGTGCGGCCGTCCTCGTAGGTCACCTTCGCCTCGACCTGGACGCGGTCCTGCCCGGAATAGAGCGCGTCGATGAGCGCCGCGTACTTCTGCGCGATGTAGCCGCGGCGCACCTTTCGCGTGCGCGTGATCTCCTCGTCGTCCGGGTCCAGCTCCTTGTGGAGGATCAGGAACCGTTTGACCTGCGCCCCGCGCAGGATCTCGTCCTCGGCGAGGCTCGCGTTCACGCGCTCGACCTCGCCGCGGATCAGCTCGTAGACCTCCGGCTTCTGCGCGAGATCGCCGTAGCTCGTGTAGGCGATGTTGCGGCGCTCGGCCCAGTTGCCGACGGCCGCCAGGTCGATGTTGATGAAGGCCGCCACGCACGGCCGGGCCTGACCGATGCAGACCGCCTCGCGCACGTAGGGCGAGAACTTGAGCTTGTTCTCGATGAACTTGGGGGCGAACATCGTGCCGTCCGCCAGGCGGCTCACGTCCTTGGCCCGGTCGATGATCACCAGATGGCCGTCGCGGTCGAGGAAGCCGGCGTCACCCGAGTGGATCCAGCCCCCGTCGAGCGTCTGCCGCGTCGCCTCCGGATTCTTCGCGTAGCCCTGGAAGACGCCCGGGCTCCGGAACAGCACCTCGCCCGCGTCCGAGATGCGGATCTCGACGTCGGTGATCGGCGTGCCCACCGTGTCGAGCCGCACGTCGCCGTCGCGCTGGATCGTGACGAACACGCTGGCCTCGGTCATGCCGTAGAGCTGCTTGACGTTGATCCCGAGCCCGCGGAAGAAAAGGAAGATCTCCGGGCCGATGGCCTCGCCCGCGGTGTAGGCGCGCCGGACGCGCGAGAAGCCGAGGTTGTCCTTGAGCGGTCCGTACACGAGCAGGCTTCCGAGCGGGTACAGGAGGCGCTGCCACACGGGAACCGACTGACGGCCAAGGCGCTTGCGCTCGATGTCCTGGGCCAGGCGCAGGAAGAAATGGACCAGCGCGCGCTTGGGCGCCGCCGCGTCCTCGACCCGGAGCATGACGCTGGTCAGGATGCTCTCCCAGATGCGTGGCGGGCCGAAGAAGTAGGTCGGCGCGATCTCC
>QHSP01000155.1 GCA_003220495.1 Candidatus Rokuibacteriota bacterium
ACCTCGCCGAGAAGATCTCCGAGAAGCGCGGCGAGAAGATCAAGGGCTTCTTCCTTAATATCAAGGGCCCCGAACTGCTGAACAAGTACGTCGGAGAAACCGAGAGGAAGATTCGAGAGATTTTCGTGAAGGGCAAGGAAAAGGCCGCCGAGGACGTCCCCGTCATCGTCTTCTTCGACGAGATGGATGCGTTGTTCCGCACCCGCGGCACCGGCATCTCCTCCGACGTCGAGACCACCATCGTCCCGCAGCTCCTGGCCGAGATCGACGGTGTCGAGGGGTTGAAGAACGTCATCGTCATCGGCGCCTCCAACCGCCAGGACCTCATCGATCCGGCCATCCTCCGCCCCGGCCGCCTCGACGTGAAGATCAAGATCGAGCGCCCCGACCGTGGGTCCGCCGCCGACATCTTCGCCAAGTACCTCACGGCGGACGTTCCCTTCGCGGCATCGGAGACGCGGGGCACCGACATCGCCAGCGCCATCACCTCGATGATCGCCACCACCGTCGAGGCCATGTACGCGCTCAGCGAGGAAAACCGCTTCCTCGAGGTCACCTACGCCAACGGCGACAAAGAGGTGCTCTACTTCAAGGACTTCTCGTCCGGCGCCATGATCGAATCGGTCGTGCGCCGCGCCAAGAAGCTCGCGCTCAAGCGCTACATCGGTCGCGGCGAGAAGGGCATCATGGCCGACGACCTGCTGACGGCCGTCCGCGAGGAGTTCAAGGAGAACGAAGACCTCCCCAACACCACCAACCCCGACGACTGGGCCAAGATCGCCGGCAAAAAGGGCGAGCGGATCGTCTACGTGAAGCCGCTCATGGGCGAGACCAAAGAGAAGCTTCGGAGCGTCGAGAGGGTCGTCAATACGGGTCAGTACCTGTAACGCAGCGAGGGGCTCGCGGCGAGCCCCTCACTCATTCAGCTGGCAATGGGGGGGCCTCGAACGCCCCCCCATTTCCCCCCCAAGCGCGTTCACCGGGGGGCGGTCTTTCTAGAGGACGGCATGGCGATCCCGAAAGTCATGGGCATCGAAACCGAGTACGGGATCACGGTCAAGAATCAGCCGGATTTCAACCCGATCCTCTCCTCGCTGTTGCTGATCAACTCCTACGAGACGTTCCGCTCCTCGCGCGTGCGCTGGGACTACGAGGCCGAGAGCCCGCTCCGCGACGCGCGCGGCTTCGAGTACATGGAAGAGAAGGAAGGCACCTCGAAGGAGGAGTCGCGGCTCATCAACCTGATCCTTTCGAATGGAGCGCGCTTCTACGTCGATCACGCCCACCCGGAGTATTCGAGCCCCGAAACCACGAACCCGCGCGACCTGGTCATCTGGGATCGTGCCGGCGAGCGAATCCTGAATCTGTCGCGTCAGCGCGCGGAGGCGGTCTCCCCGCCCGAGCAGCGGATTCTCATCTACAAGAACAACACCGATAACAAGGGCAACTCGTACGGCACCCACGAGAACTACCTGATGGACCGCCGGGTGCCGTTCGCGCGAATCGTACAGCACATGATGCCGTTCTTCGTGAGCCGCCAGATCTTCACCGGCGCCGGCAAGGTGGGCGCCGAGAACAACGCGGATCCGTGCGACTATCAGATCTCGCAGCGCGCCGACTTCCTCGAGACCGAAGTCGGGCTAGAGACGATGCACTCGCGCCCGATCATCAACACGCGCGACGAGCCGCACGCCGACCCAGAAAAGTACCGGCGCCTGCACGTCATCGTCGGCGACGCCAACATGAGCGAGGTCTCGAACTACCTCAAGGTCGGCACGATGGCGATTGTGCTGAGCATGGTCGAGGACGACTTCATCGAGCGCGATTTCTCGGTCGACGGTCCGGTCGGCGCCTTCCGGGTCGTGTCGCGTGACCTCACCTGCCGGGAGACGTTCCGGCTCAAGGACGGGCGCAGCATCACGGCCGTCGACCTGCAGCGCGAGTTCCTGGCCCTGGCGCACCGGTACTATCGCGACCGCGAGGCCGAGCCCTGGGTCCGCGAGGTCCTGACCCGGTGGGAGAACACGCTCGACCGGCTCGCCGAGGATCCGATGCAGCTCGGGCGCGAGCTCGACTGGGTGATCAAGCGCCAGCTCATCGAGAACTACATGGCCAAGCACGACCTGGCCTGGAACGACTCGCGCGTGGCAATGATCGACCTGCAGTTCCACGACATCCGGCCCGGGCGCGGCCTCTACTACAAGCTCGAGGAGTCCGAGGCGGTCGACCGCATCGCGACCGACGACGAGATCTCGAAGGCCATCTACGATCCACCGAAGGACACGCGGGCCTACTTCCGCGGCATGTGCCTGCAGCGCTACGCGGACGAGATCGTCTCGGCGAGCTGGGATTCGGTGATCTTCGACCTCAAGGAGGGCCCGCTGAAGAAGATCTTCATGCTGGAGCCGCTGCGGGGCACCGAGGCGCACGTCCGTCAGCTCTTGACCGAGTCGCCGACGGCCGCGGATCTCTTGCGCAACATCTCGCGCGCCTCCGGGATGTGACGATGAACGGCGAACCCTGGCGGTCGCTCTTCAACGACTACTCCAACTCGAGCTTCCTCGACGTGCTCCGCCGGGAGTCGCCGCACCTGATTCCGGGCCACGAGCCCGCGCCCGCCGTCCAGGTCCCCGAGCCCATCCACGGCACGACCGTCCTCTCGGTGCGCTATCGTGACGGCGTGATCATGGCCGGCGACCGGCAGGCGACCGCGGGCTACCAGGTGGCGAGTCGCCGCATCGAGAAGATCTTCAAGTCCGACGAGCTCTCGGGCGTCGGTATCGCCGGCGCCGCCGGACCGGCGATGGAGATGGCGAAGCTCTTCCAGACCGAGCTCGAGCACTACGAG
>QHSP01000010.1 GCA_003220495.1 Candidatus Rokuibacteriota bacterium
TCGGCGGCTCGCCGTGGGAAGCGGCGGTCGCGTCATTCGTCCTGTTCGCGATCGGCGCCGTGGTGCCGATCCTTCCGTTCGTGGTCATGCGTGGAACCCTCGCGGTGGCGTCGAGCGTCGTCATCAGCGGGCTAGCGCTCTTCGCGATCGGAGGCGCGATCACGATCTTCACGGGCAAGCCGGCGTGGCAGTCGGGAGCCCGTCAGCTCCTGCTGGGGCTCACGGCGGCGGGGATGACGTTCGCCGTCGGCAAGCTCATCGGTGTAGCGATTACCGGCTGACGGGCCGAGGCCGGGCACGAAGGACCTCACGGGCAGCCCCATGACCCGCTACGAGAGCCGCGATGGGCGGCTACGTCTGTTCTGCGGGGACAGCCACCGACTCCATCCCATCACGTCCGGGAGCGTCGGAGTGATCCTGACCTCGCCGCCGTACTGGCTGAGAGGGCGAGGGCGTCGGTCGGCCGAGCGTTACGCGCACGACCTGGCCGTGGGCTTCGGGCGTGAATGGAAGCGCGTCCTCGCGCCTGACGGCGACCTCTGGTTGGTGATCGGCGATCGCCACGACGGCGCCGAGTGGGTAGGGATGGACGCTCTCGTCACCGGCTGGCTCCGTCGCACCGGCTGGCGCCTTCAGTCGCGCGGCTTCTGGGCCCAAACACGCTCTCGGGAGCGCTGGGACAACCGCGTCAACTATCTCCTGCGCTTCAGGAAGGTGGGTCAGGTCGTGCAACCGCGCGGAAGCACGCTGTGCTGGATGCTGCCGCTGCCGCGCTCCCACCCGGACAGTATTTGGGACGCGATCCCGGAGCCCGTGGTCAGGACGGTGCTTGAAGGCAGCAAGAAGCGCGGGCCCGTCCTCGATCCTTTCGCCGGCGCAGGAACGGTCGGCCGGGTCGCCGCGTCCCTGGGACGCGAATGGGTCGGCGTGGAGCGCGATCCGCGTATGGCCCGGGTCACGGCGCGTCGGCTCCGGCTCAGACGCGCCCGGGCTTCTCCCTCCGACCGTCGTCACGCCGCACGGTAAGGAATGACCGGCGCGCATGAGAGTTGCACTCAGTCGGCTTGCGGGACTTGCGTCGCGCAACTCCGGCCGCGATTGCGGGAATTCCTTGGGGCTCGCCAAACCCATCTGATACGGTTTTCGTCGTGGAACGCCACGGACCGAGCAGTGGCCATGTCTCTCCGGTCAAGGAGGCCCGATGGGCACTGAGAGCCTGATCACACGGCGAAAATTCGTCGGCGCGGTGGGAGCGCTCGCGGGCGCGACGACACTCGCCCCGATCGTCGTGAGGGCGCAGGCGCCCCCGGCCGGCAAACCAGCCGACCCGGCGAGCACGATCACCACACCGCCGCGCGACTGGTCGCCGGACGCAAACCCGACCACGTACGTCGATCCCGACGTGATCACGATCGATCCGCTGTTCAACCGGTACCGGCAGGGCAACACGCCGATCAAGCGGCTGTGGACGGGCGCGCTCTGGTCGGAAGGCCCGGCGTGGTGCGGGCAGGGCCGCTATCTCGTCTGGAGCGACATTCCGAACAATCGGCAGCTACGCTGGCTCGAAGACGACGGGAGCGTGAAGGTTTTCCGCATGCCGTCGAACAACAGCAACGGCAACACGTTCGATTTCCAGGGCCGGCAGCTCTCCTGCGAGCACTTGACCAGGCGCGTCGTCCGGTACGAGCACGATGGCGCCATCACGATCATCGCCGACTCATATCAGGGCAAGCGGCTCAACTCGCCGAATGACCTCGTGCCACATCCGGACGGTAGCTACTGGTTCACCGATCCGCCGTATGGTGGCCAGCTGTACGAGGGCACACCCGACGCGCCGGGTGGCCCGAGCAATCCGATGGGTCGTTTCAAGCATCGGCTCGGACAACCGCCCGAAGTCGCGAACGTCAAGCGCGAGCTGCCCACGGCCGTGTATCGCGCCGACCCGAGCGGTCGCCTCGACCTCGTCGTCAGTGAAGACCAGCTGCCCAACCCGAACGGCCTGACCTTCTCGCCCGACTACAAGAAGCTCTACGTCATCAGCACCGGCCCCGGTCCTGGAGACAAGGGCCCAGGCGGCAAGCGCGACATGCACGTGTTCGACGTCGGCTCGGACAACAAGCTGTCGAGTCAGAAGCTCTTCAGCGACTTCATGGTCGACGGCATCAAGTGCGGCCCCGACGGCGCCCGCTGTGACATCGACGGCAACGTGTGGGTATCGAGCAACGGCAATCCGGGCGGACGCGGTCTCGGTTACAGCGGGGTGACCGTGTGGACCCCGGAAGGCAAGCTCATCGGACGCATTCGGCTGCCCGAGGTGTGTGCGAACATCGCGTTCGGCGGCCCCAAGCGCAACCGGCTCTTCATGTGCGGCAGCCAGTCGCTCTACGCCCTGTACGTCAACACGCAGGGCGCTGCGCCGAGCTGAGAGGACCCTCGGCCGCGAGCGCCCCCTCAGAACTCTTTGATGAACAGAACCCGCACCTGATAGTCGAACTCCCGGGCGTTCGTGACAGGCAGCTGAACACCCACGGCGAGAGTCGATCGCGGGAAGGGTTTCACGTTCAGGCCGGGGACGACGGTGACCTGGGTCCGGTGGTCCTCGGCGACGGTGGGCGTGGTCGTGCGGAACTCGACGAACGGGGTGAACCATCGGGACACCGTCCAGGCGGCGGCAAGCCCGCCGTCGAACTCCTGGGCGTTCTCGGGCTTGAATGTCCATTTGTAGGACACCTCGCCAATGAGATCGAAGGGGCCGAGGGCGATGGCGGCGGTGGCGAAGGGTTCCAGGGCGAGCTCGCCGCCGAGACCCTTCTGCTCGGATCCGCTCGGGACGGTGGTGGTGAAGCCGGCGCAGACAAGGATCCGGTCCTCCACCGAGCGGTACACGAGGAATTTGTTCTCGATCTCGAGGTCGCCGGGTCCCCCGGTCGTCGCGCCGTCGCTCGGAAAGTTGATGACGAAGGGCACCTCGAGTTCGATCTGCCAGCGGGGAAGCACCGGCCACTCGACGGCGGCCGAAAGCTCGGTCTTGCGTCCCTCGCGGTTCTTGCTTTGCTCGAGCTTGAACTCGAGTTCTCGCTCGATGACAGGTCGCCGGGTGACGATCGGGTAAAAGAACTCGAGGTTCGCCTCTTCGTAGTCCTGCGCTATCGCCACACCCGACGCGCCCATGAGCGACAGTACGGTTAGCCCAGCCCAGATCAGCTTCATCGTCATCCTCGCTCCGCCGGGGTCGCCCGATACCCGGATGCGCGCCCGGCCGCTCGATGCACGGCAACCCCTTCGGCCGGACCAAGCTCCGACGTCAATGGCTGGCGGCGCCGCCGCGAGTGGCGTGCGACTGGCTGGCAGGGGAGGTTTACTTCGGCCCCATGCGCCTTACTCCGCGATGATCCTGCCCTTGGCGGTGCTCTGGTTGAAATCGCCGATGAAGTTGTACGAGCCCTTCTTGAGCGCGGGCATCCGCAGGCGGATGACCTTGCCCGCCGGGATCACTTTCTCGATGCGGAGATCGTGGCTCTCAAACTCCTCGGGCGTTGCGTCTTTGTTGGTGATGATGAGGACGAAGGACGTGCCCGCCGTCACGGTGATCTCCTCCGGGGTGAAGCGGTGGTTCTCGATGCTGAGCGGGATCTCGAGCGCATCCGCCGACCGGGCGGGGGTACCGCCCGCGACGACGGCGAGGATAAGAGCCCAGACGAGCAACTCCCGACGCACCATGGTCGCTCCTCTCTGGCGGCGCTCGCTCGATGGGGTACGCAATGCCGCACGAATTAGGTACACCTAATGTATTTGCGTAGTCAAGGCTAACTTCGAGGGCGCCCAACCAGGATGCACCCGATCGCATCACCGCCCAGCGACGCGAGGCGGCCTTGACAGCCCCGTTGCCCGCGCTGTATCCGGGGGGAGGATCGGCGGCAGCCACATCGGGAATCCCCGTCTAGCGCTTCGAGCGGATGCAGGACGTGTGGCTCGATCGAAGCGGTCGACACTCAGAAACGTAATCCGAGCATCACCGGGCGTTGCGAGGAGGCCACCATGAAGTGTTCGCGGGGTCCGGTCTCGGTCGTCCTCGTCGTGCTACTCGTCGCCGTCATCGCCGCCGCGCCCTTGGCGCCCGCGGAGCCGCCGGCGGGCCAGGTCACGTGGGCCATCGGGGTATCGGTGCCGCCGGCGTGGTTCGATCCCGCCGAGGCGACCGGTCTCCTCATCCCCTTCGCGGTGTATTACGCGCTCCACGATGCGCTCGTGAAGCCGATGCCCGGCGACGCCATGGCGCCCAGCCTGGCGGAGTCGTGGAGCGCTTCGCCGGACGGGCTCATGTACGAGTTCGTGCTGCGTCAGGGCGTCCGCTTTCACAACGGCGATCCGCTGACGGCCGACGACGTCAAGTTCTCCTTCGAGCGCTACCGCGGCGTTTCGGCGAAGGTGTTGAAGGAGCGGGTGCGGCAGGTCCAGGTCGTTGACCCGCACCGCGTACGCTTCCTGCTCAAAGAGCCGTGGCCCGACTTCCTCATCTTCTATGCGACGCCCGCGACCGGCGCGGCGTGGATCGTCCCGCGGAAGTACGTCGAGAGGGTCGGCGACGACGGCTTCAAGAAAGCCCCGGTGGGCGCCGGACCGTACCGGTTCGTCTCGTTCACGCCTGGCGTCGAGCTGGTCCTGGACGCATACGAGCAGTACTGGCGGAAGAGCCCGAGCGTCAAGCGCCTCGTGGTCAAGGCGGTGCCCGACGAGGTCACGCGGCTGGCGATGCTCAAGCGTGGAGAAGCCGATGTCGTCTACGTCTTCCGCGGCCCCGCCGCCGAGGACGTGCGGCGTACGCCGGGTCTCACGCTGAAACCGGTCCAGTTCTACGGGGAGCAATGGCTGCTCTTCACCGACCAGTGGGATCCGAAGTCGCTCTGGGCCGACCGCCGGGTGCGTCTGGCCGTCAACCACGCGATCGACCGCCAGGCCATCAACCAGTCGCTGACACTCGGGTTCTCGCGGATGACGGGCAGCATCATCCCGCGCGATTTCGAGTTCGCCTGGCCAGCCCCGCCCTACTCCTACGACCCGCGGAAGGCCAAGCAGCTGCTGACGGAGGCCGGGTACCCGCAGGGCTTCGAGGGCGAGCTCTGGACGGACACCGGCTTCGCCGATCAGACCGAAGCCATCGCCAGCTATCTCGCGGCGGTCGGGATTCGCATGAAGATTCGCAGTCTCGAGCGCGCCGCGTACTTCACCCAACTCCGGGAGAAGAAGCTCCGCCCGCTCGTGTACGTGGCGAGCGCGACGTACGGCAACGCGGCGACGCGCATCGACGCGTTCGTGGCGGCTGGCGGTCTCTACACGTACGGCAGCTACGCGGATATCGAGGGGCTCATCCAGGAGCAGGCTGCGGAGCGCGATCGAAAGCGACGTGAGGCGACGCTGCAGAAGATCCAGCAGCTCATGTACGAGCGGGCGATGTTCGCGCCCATCTGGGACATCGTGAGCCTCCACGGATATGGACCCCGGGTGGCCGAGCCGGCGCTGGGGCTCATCGGCAGATACCTCTGGAGCGGCCCCTACGAGGACGTCAGGCTCAGGGACCGTTGAGGATCTGGTCAGTCCTCGATCGGCTCTGACCAGAAAAAGATGTTCCTCGAACGCTCCAGGTAGTTGTCGTAGAGCTGGCGAATGAGCTCCTGGCCCGCCGCCGACGCGAGGTCCTTCGCGTACTGATCTTTGCTGCGGACTTCGATGCGCTCGATGTAATGCCACCCGGCCTGCGCAGCGCCCTCGATCGGCCCCTCGATGCGGTGGGTGCGGTAGCTGATGATCGACGGAAGTGTTTTCGCGACGCGGTAGTCGTACTCGCGCAGCCACCGCTCGTACTCCTCGGGCTTGACTCCCTTCTTCAGCGTGGTGAGCACGTAGCGCACAGGCATGGATCAGCTCAGCTCCTTTCCAGCTCCTTGCGAACGGCCGGCATGACTTCGGTCTGGAACCGTTCGATCGTGGCGATGATGCTGCCCTGTGACGCCACGGGGTACACCATGAGCTGACCGATGCCACTCCGCACGAGCCGAGCGACGCCCTTCGCGACATGAGCGGGTGGCCCGGTGAGGGTGACCGCATCCACGAAGGCGTCGGGAACGAGTGGCGCCACGGTCATGAGTGGGATGGCGTCGTGCGTGTAGGGGAGACCGAGCACTTCCGCCCGCAGCGCCTCAGGGAGCTCCAGTCCCGCCGTCCGGAACGTGAAAAAGTCTGGGCGCTGCGCGACCAGGCTCCGAACGACGGTCGGGCGCATCGCATTCCGCGCGACATGACCGTCGTCGGAAACGCAGACATTGATCCGCGCGACCAGCTCCACCCGCGAGGGATCCCGTCCGGCCCGCCGTGCCCCCTCGGCCACGGTAGCTTGGAAGAAGCGGAGCAGCGGCTCGGCGACGCACCCCTGCATGATTGCTCCGTCCGCGACGCGGCCGGCGACGCGGCAGCCGGCCTCGCGCTGGGATGCGACGTAGATCGGGATATCCGCCCGCCGCGGTGCGAAGTCGAGCCGGCCGCCGTTGAAGCTCACCTGCTGGCCTTTCACGGTCACGTGCTGCCCGGCGAGGAGCTGGCGGATCAGCTCCACCGCCTCGCGGATGGCGACGGCCGAGCGCTCGGCATTGACGCCCAGCTCCCGGAAGCCGGACACGCCGGCCCCGATGCCGAGGATCGCGCGCCCGCCCGAGATCTCGTCGAGCGTCGCGATGGCCATCGCCGTCAGCGCGGGATGGCGCGAGAAGGGGTCGGTGACGCAGGGCCCGAGGCGGATGCGCGTCGTGCGCGTGGCGGCGAGGGCGAGGAGGGCGTACACCTCGCGGAAGAAGCGCTCGTCGGCCAGCCAGAAGTCGTCGTAGCCGAGCGCCTCCGCACGGGCGGCGAGATCGCCCAGCTCGCCCGCGGGACGCGAAGGCAGCAGCAAGAGCCCGGTCCGGGGCGTCACTTCGCCCGCTCTCTCAGCGCGAGGGCGACTTTCTCGGCGGTGATCGGCAGACTCGTGATCCGCACACCGGTGGCGCTCGCCACGGCATTGGCGATCGCCGCTGGCGGTTCGATGTTCGGAGGCTCGCCGACACCTTTGGCGCCGAAGGGACCCACCAGGCTCGGGTGCTGCACGAGAATCGACTCCACGCGTGGCACGTCGCGCGCCGTCGGCATCTTGTAGTCGGTGAGATTCGCGTTGAGCACCCGACCATTCTCGTAGACGATTTCCTCCGAGAGGGCCTGGCCGAGCCCCTGTGCCACGCCGCCTTCGATCTGGCCTTCGATCGCCGCCGGGTTCATCGCGAACCCCACGTCCTGGGCGACGACGTAGCGGTGGATCGTGATCTCACCGGTTTCGGCATCGACGGACAGATCCGTGGCGTGGGCGTGGAAGCTCGGCGAGTGGAACGCGGGGTATACGTGACCCTCGACGCGTTTGGTGTCGTACGGCGTCGGTGGAGCGACGAAGGTGCCGTGGGCAATCAGCCCGCCGCCCGAAGCCTGAGAGATCCGCGCGAGCTCGCCCAAGGTCGCGCGCTTGCCCGCGCCGACCACGCTTCCTTCGCGTAGCGCCAGCGCGCTCTCCTCGACCCCGAGGTGTTTCGACGCCAAGGCGAGGATCTGGCGCTTGAGGTCGGCGACGGCGGCCCGGCAAGCGTTGCCGACGGCGAACGCGGTACGGCTGCCTTGTGCCCCGAAGTCGAAGGGCGTCGAGAGCGTATCCGCGGAGACGACATTGATGTCGGCCATCTGCACGCCGAGATCCTCGGCGAGGACCTGTGCGGCGCCGGTGAGGGCGGCGGTCCCGATCTCCGCTGCCCCGGTGTTCAACGCGACGGTGCCGTCGGGATTCACCTTGACGTACACGCCCGACGAACCGCCGGTCGTCGTCCACCAGCCGCACGCGATCCCCTTGCCACGGCCAACCTCCGGTCGTCGATCCCGCCAGCCGATCGCGTCCGCGGCGCGCCGAAGGCACTCTTCGAGACCGACAGCCGTGAGCACCTGCCCCGTTGGTCCTTCTTCGCCCTCCCGCACGATGTTCTTCAGCCGGAGCTCGAGCGGGTCGAGCCCGAGGGCGTCGGCGATGATGTCCATCTGCGATTCCACGGCGAAGTTCGCTTGCGGCCCCGAAGGCGCGCGGAACGAGCCAAAGTTGGTCTTGTTCGTGTAGACGGCGAAGCCCTCGAGCAGGAGGTTGGGAATCCGGTAGGGCCCGGCCAGCATGAGCGTGGCCACCGACGCGACGCCCGGCCCCGATCCGGCGAAGGCGCCCGTGTCGAACCACAGGCGCGCTTCGCGGGCGGTGAGACGCCCGTCATTCGTGACGCCGGTCTTCACCGCGACGGTCGCCGGTTGTCGCGCATAGGCCGCCGTCAGCTCTTCCTCACTCGTCGTCATCACCTTCACCGGACGCCCGGTCTTCATGGCGAGCAGCGCGGCGAAGTGTTCTACGCCGATCCGCAGCTTGCCGCCGAAGCCGCCGCCGATCCCCGGCACGATGACCCGCACCTTCGAGGGCGGAAGCTGAAGGATCTCGGCCAGTGTCGTTTGGATCTCGAACGGAAGTTGGGTGTTCGACCACACGGTCACCTGACCCGAGCTGTCCCACTGGGCGACAGCGGCGCGGGGCTCCGTGTATCCCTGGTGGACGCTGCTCGTGGTGAAGCGGTTCTCGAAGACGCGGTCGGCCTCGACGAAGCCGCGCTCGACGTCACCCACCACGATCCGCGCACGGTTACAGACGTTGCCGTCGCGGTGGAGAATCGGCAGCGCCGTGTAGCTCGCCCACGCGTCGTGGACGAGCGGCGCGCCGGGCGCCAGCGCGGCCGCCACGTCGAAGACGGGCCTAAGCGGCTCGCAGACGACCTCGATCGCGGTCAGCGCGGCGGCGGCGGCGTCCGGCGACGTCGCGGCGACGGCGGCGAGGGGCTGGCCGGCGAAGCGGATGCGGTCACGCGCGAACACGCGTTCATCCTTCACGCTGCCGCCGTAGCGCACGTCGGGCACATCGGCTGCCGTGATCACGGCGCGGACTCCGGGGAGCCGGGCCGCGCGGCCGGCGTCGATCCGCACGAGTCGCGCGTGCGGCTCGGAGCTCCTCAGCACCTTGCCGTAGAGCATGCCGGGCAGCGCGAAGTCGGCGGCGTAGAGCGCCGTGCCCGTCACCTTGCCGGGCGCGTCCATGCGGGGAACCGAGCGACCGACGATACGTGTCGCCGACGTCATCGCGTCATCAGGCATCATCGCGTCATCGGGCGGCTTGCGAGGGTGGGGAGGTCCGCAGGGCGCGGGCCGCGCTCAGCACTGCGTCGATGATCCTCTGGTATCCGGTGCAGCGGCACAGGTTGCCGGCCAGTGCCTCGCGCACCCCGTCCCCGTCCGGCTCGGGGTTCGTGTCGAGGTACGCCTTGGCGGCCAGGATCATCCCGGGGATGCAATACCCACACTGCACGGCGCCGTGATCGATGAACGCGCGCTGGAGCGGATGCAGTTGTCCCGGAGCGGCGAGACCCTCGATCGTGACAATCGCGCGGCCCTGGCACTGCGCGGCGAGCAGGATGCACGCATTGACCGCGGCGCCTTCGAGGAGCACCGTGCAGACGCCGCACTCCGCCTCCAGGCAGTTTTCCTTCGTGCCGATGAGGCCGAGGTCCGTCCGCAGCACGTCCAGCAGAGTGCGGTGCGGCTCGGCCAGCACGTCGTGCGTCTGCCCGTTGATGGTGAGGCTCAGCGCAATCCGGGTCATGGCGCACCGAGTTTGATGCGCTCGAGGCAGCGGGCCAGCGCCCGGGGCACCAGCGTGGCCACGAGAAGCGCGCGATAGCGCGCCGAGGCGCGCACGTCGCCGATGGGGCGACACTCGGCGGCGGCGATCCGCCCCGTCTCGCGCATGAGCCCATCCGTGAGGGGACGCGCCTCGAGATGTCGCTCGGCGGCGCGCGCGCGGATCGCGGTCGGCGCCACCGCTCCCAGCGCAATGCGGACGTCCTGGCAGCGCTCGAGGTCATCGAGCGTGACGCGTGCCGCCACGCACGCGATAGAGATCTCCATGGCGCGCCGGCGGCCCGCCTTGAGGAACACGGTGGCCGAGCGAGGGGCAAGGCGCGGGAAGCTCGCGCGGGTCAGCAGCTCATTGGGCCGGAGCCCCGTGACGCCCGGTGCCGTCGCGAAGCCGTCGAGGGCCACCGTGCGCTCACCGGCCGGACCGAGGCACGTCAGCGTCGCGTCGAGAGCCAGCAGCACGACGACCACATCCGCCGCTGGCGACGCGTTGACGATGTTGCCGCCAACCGTCGCTACGTTACGCACCTGATGGCCGCCTACGACCTCGGCGCCCTCGGCGAGCCCCCGCAACGCGCCCTGAAAGGCCTCTGCGCTCTCGAGCCGCCGATGGGTGACTCGCGCGCCGAGCCTGACGGCCCCGTCGACCTCGATCCCATCGAGTCCGGGGACACACTGCAGGCTGACGACATGGCGCGGGTTCAGTCGGCCTCGATGGATCTGGACCATGAGATCTGTCCCCCCGGCGAGGAAGCGCCCGTCGCCGCCGAACCGAGCGCTGAGCTCGATCGCCTCGCGGACCGACGTCGGCTCATGGTAGTCGAAGGTCACCACACCCCTCCTCGCGGGTCGCCGCGGCGATATTATGCGCCTTGACAAGGTCGACTCGCCGCAGGCACAGTCGGTCCCACTTTTGACCGTTACGAGCGCGTTCGTATGATCACGTCGCGAGGGCAGGCGTTGGGGAGGCAGACCATGCGGGCTCGAATCAGGGACGCGATCTGTGGCGCGGGTGTGATGCTGGTCGTGACCGCTGCGGGCGGGCCGGTCGCCGCCCAGACCAAAGCGCCGATCAGAATCGGTGAGATCAATTCCTACAGCGGCCTCGGCACGGTCTACACCTTCCCCTATCGGGAAGGACTCCTGATGGCGGCCAAGGAGATCAACGACGCCGGCGGCGTCCTCGGCCGGCCGATCGAGTTCATCTTCCGAGACGACAAGCTCAAGCCGGACGAGGCGGTGAAGGCCGCCCGAGAGCTGGTCGGGCAGGAGAAAGTCGACTTCCTGGCCGGCTGCATCTCGAGCGGGGTGGGCCTCGCCATCTCAGCCTACGCGAAGGAGGCCAAGGTCCTCTACATTGCGACCCACTGCCAGACCTCCCGACTCACCTGGGACGACGGTCACAAGTACGTGGCCCACACCACGAACAACGTGAACCAGTACGTGCGGGCCCTGGCCAAGAAGGCGGCAACCATGCCGTACAAGAAGTGGGCGCACATCTCGCCCGACTACGAGTACGGCCACAACGTGTGGGACGAGTTCTCCGCCTACCTCAAGCAGCTCAAGCCCGACGTGGAGGTCGTTCAGCAGAACTGGCCGAAGCTGGGCGAGACCGACCACAGCTCCTACGTCACCGCGCTGCTCCAGTCGGGAGCGGACGCCTTCCTCAGCTCGGTGTGGGGCGCGCAGGAGATCGCCTTCGTGAAGCAGGCACGACCGTTCGGCCTCTTCGAGAAGGTCCACTACTTCAGCGCTTCCGTCGGCAATCCCGACGAGCTCGATCCGCTCGGCAAAGAGGCGCCCGTGGGCGCCATCACGCCGGGCTTCGCCTGGTACGACGACGGCATGCAGAAGCGCCATCCGAAGCTCGCCGAGTGGGTCAAGAAGTACGAGGCGCGAGCGAAGAAGGAACCCACGCTCGGCGCCTCCTGGGGCTACGCCAGCGCCTACATCATCGCGGAGGCCATCAAGCGCGCGAAGAGCGCCGACACGGACAAGGTGATCACGGCCTTCAGCGAGGGGTTCGAGATGGAATTCCCGTGGGGCAAGGTCATCATGCGCGGCTGTGACCAGCAGGCGATCCCGCCGCAGTGGATCGGCGTGGTCCGGATGAACACCAAGGGTAAGCCGGTGCTGGCCGACGTCGAAGAGGTCCACGGCAAGGACGTGATCAAGAGCTGCGACGAGGTCGCGAAGCTGCGGGCGGCCGCCGCCGAAAAGAAGAAGTAATCATCGACAGTCTGTTCCCCTGGATCACCAACGGGCCGCTCATCACGGTGCAGGTGATGAGCGGCCTGAGCGTCGGCATGTTCCTCTTCCTCGTGTCCGTCGGGATGTCGCTGATCTTCGGTGTCACCCGAATCGTGAACCTCGCCCACGGCAGCTTTTATATGGTCGGTGCCTACCTGATGGTCACGCTGGTGGAAGTCCTGCCCGACCGGCCGTGGGCGTTCTGGCTCGCGTTGGTGGCGGCCCCGCTCGGGGTCGCCGTCCTCGGCGGCGCCATCGAAGTCGGCCTCTTGCGCCTGATCTATCACCGCGACCCGCTCATGCAGCTCATCCTTACGTTCGGCCTGATCCTCGTCATCAGCACGCTCGTGCTCCTCGTCTGGGGCCCCGACAACAAGAGCGTGTCGCGACCGGACGCACTAGCCGGATCGGTTCTGATCTTCGGCCAGCGTTTTCCCTCCTACTACCTGCTGGTACTCGGGCTGGCGCCCGTGGTGGCGGTGGGGCTCTGGCTGATCTTTTATCGCACTCGGTGGGGCATGCTCATCCGCGCCGCCACGGTCGACCGCGAGATGTTGGGCGCGCTCGGGGTCAACGTCGCGGCCCTCTACACGCAGGTCTTCGCATTCGGAAGCTGGCTGGCGGGGCTCGGCGGGGCGCTGGCGGCGCCGACGGTGGCCGTCGCCCTCGGTATGGACGGCGACGTGCTCACCACCGCCTTCGTGGTCGTCGTCATCGGCGGCCTGGGCAGCTTCGCCGGCAGCTTCATCAGCGCGCTGCTCGTCGGACTGCTGCAGTCGTTCGGGATCCTCGTCTTTCCGGCGGTCTCCATCGTGTTGCTGTTCGCGATCATGGCGGTGGTCCTCATCGTGCGGCCCTGGGGTCTGCTCGGAAGGCCGGAAGAATAGTGACCGCGAGCGCCCGCGCGCTCGGGTTGCTCGCCGTGGTGCTCGCGCTGGCGCCGCTGGCCCTCCCGCCGTTCTTCCTTCAGCTGCTGACCGAGATCGCCATCGTCGGGCTGTTCGCCACGGCCTTCAATCTGCTGATGGGCTTCGGCGGGATGGTGTCGTTCGGCCATGCCGCGTACTTCGCGCTGGGCGCCTATGCCGCCGCCCTCCTCGTGAAGCGGGCCGGCGTCCCGATGCTCCTCGCGTTGCCAGCGGCGCCCCTGGCCGCGGCCGCGGGGGCACTGCTGTTCGGATTCTTCATCGTCCGGCTCACGCACACCTACTTTGCCATGCTCTCGCTCGCCTTCGCGCAGATCGTCTTCACCGTCATCTTCAAGTGGAAGAGTCTGACCGGTGGCGACGATGGCTTGCTCGACGTCTGGCCCCCGGCAATGCTCAAGTCGCCGGCCGCCTACTACTACTTCACGCTGGCCACGGTGGCGTTGAGCCTCTTCGTGCTGCACTCGGTCAGCGAGTCACCGTTCGGCTACGCGCTCAGGTCCGTTCGGGAGAATCCCCGACGAGCCCGATTCATCGGCATCAACGTACGGCGTCTTCAGCTGCTCGCGTTTGTCATCTCCGGCGCCTTCTCGGGGCTGGCGGGAGGGCTGTTCGCCTTCTACAATGGCAGCGTCTTTCCCGACTTCGCCTACTTCACCAAGTCGTTCGAGCCGCTCGTGGTGGCGCTGCTCGGCGGCGCGCAGTCGTTCTTCGGACCGCTGGCCGGCGCCTTTGGTTTCAAGATCCTCGAGTGGCTCGTCAGCCGGCAGTGGCCCGTGTACTGGCCGCTCTTCCTGGGGACGATCGTCGTTCTGGTGATCGTGGCGCTGCCGCAGGGCTTCGTGGGGCTCGCAGGAGGACAAGGGTGGCGGACCCGACTGATCCGCAAGAGCTAGTCCTCCAGACGATCGGCCTCCGGAAGCACTTCGGCGGCGTCCTGGCCGTGAACGGTGTGGATCTGTCGGTTGCGCCGGGCGATGTGCGCGCGATCATCGGTCCCAACGGCGCCGGCAAGACCACGCTCTTCAACCTGCTCACGGGCGATCTCACGCACGACAGCGGCCGCATCTATTTTGCGGGCGAAGAGGTGAGTGGGCTGCCGCCGCATCAGCTCTGTCGCCGGGGCATGGGCCGTACCTTCCAGATCACCAGCATCTTCCGTCGTCTCAGCGCGCTCGAGAACGTACAGACGGCGTTTCTCAGCCATCACCGGCGGCACTACAACATCCTGACACCAGCCCGGCGCCTCTATCGCGACGACGCCTTCGCCCTCCTGGAACGTGTGGGTCTCCAGGAACAGGCGCGCAAGCCGAGCGGAATCCTCCCCCACGGCGACCAGCGCCGCCTGGAGCTGGCCATCGCCCTTGCCAGCGGGCCCCGCCTGCTCCTGCTCGACGAGCCCACAGCCGGGATGGCACCGCGTGAGCGTCACGAGATCATGGCGCTGGTGGCCCGTATCACCAGCGACACCGGCCTGACCGTCGTGTTCACGGAGCACGACATGGACGTGGTCTTCGCCGTGGCCCGGCGCATCACCGTCCTTCACCAGGGCTCGGTGCTGACGGAGGGATCGCCCGCCGCAGTCCGTGCCAACCCCGATGTGCGGCGCGTGTACCTCGGCCAGCTGACGTCCTGCTGATGGCACTGCTCGAGGTCAGCCACATCGACACCTACTATGTCGACAGCCATATCCTCTTCGACTTGTCGCTCACGGTGGAGGCGGGCGAGGTGGTGTGCCTGCTCGGTCGAAACGGCGCGGGCAAAACGACGACGGTCCGCAGTATCGTCGGGCTCACGCCCCCGCGTGATGGCGCGATCACCCTGCGCGGCCGCGACATCGTCGGTCTCCCCCCTTTCCGCATCGCCCGTCTCGGGATCGGGTTCGTGCCCGAGGACCGGCGCGTCTTCCCCAACCTCACCGTGCACGAGAACCTGGAGGTCGCCCGGCGGACCTGGGGCAACGGATCCGCGAGCCCTTGGACCGAGGAACGCGTCTTCGATCTCTTTCCTATCTTGCGCGAGCGACGTCGCCAGGCTGGCGGGACCCTGAGTGGCGGGGAGCAGCAGATGCTGACGATCGCCCGCACGCTGATGGGAAATCCGGAGATTCTTCTGCTCGACGAGCCGTCGGAGGGGCTCGCCCCAATCGTGGTGGAAACGTTACGGGAGCAGCTCGAGCGTCTCAAGGCGAGCGGCCTGACGCTGGTCCTGGCCGAGCAGAACGTGCGCTTCGTCAGCGACCTCGGCGACCGCGTCTACATCCTCGAAAAGGGGATGGTGCGATACCAGGGCTCAATGGCGAGGTTCCTCGCCGACGACGAGGTGCGACAGACGTACCTCGCCGTGTGAACAGCACGAATAGATCGAGCCTCACGGAGGGCCAAGACATGAGGCGTCCCAGATTCGAGGCACGTCATCTGTTCGACCTCCTGGCCGGCGTCCTGACTCTGACCGCCGCCATGTCGGCGACCATACCGTTCCCGTTAGCGGCCGGGGCGGCGGCCAAGGGCAAGATCGTCCTCGCCTGGCACGCCGGGCTCGCATCCCGCTGGCTGGACCCCCAGGAGCACGACGGCACCGCCACGCCAGACAACTTCCTCACCGCGATCCACGACGCCCTCATCAAGAATCAGGGCACCGCGCTCTACAACCATCCCGCTCTGGCCGAGCACTTCACGGTCGCCGCGGATTCGAAGAGCGCCACGTTCACGCTGCGGAAGGGGATCAGGTTCCACAACGGCGAGCCGGTCACTCCGCAAGATGTCAAGTTCAGCTATGAGAACTACCGGGGCGCCAAGGCCGACGTCTTCAAAAGGAAGACGGAGCGCGTGGAGATCGTGGACGATCGCACGATCCGCTTCCTCTTCAAAGAGCCCTTCCTCGACTTCGCCATCCTCTTCGGGACCGCGAATGTCGCGGGGGCCGGCTGGGTGGTGCCGGAGAAGTACTACAAGCAGGTGGGCGCCGACGCCTTCAAGCAGAAACCAATCGGAGCTGGTCCCTACAGGCTCGTCCGCCACGAGCCGGGCGTGAAGATCGAGCTGGAGGCCTTCGACGGCTACTACCGTCCCGTGAACGTGAAGCAGCTGGTGATGATCTCGGTGCCAGAGGCGGCCACCCGTGTCGCCATGCTGGAGCGCGGCGAGGCGGATATCATCTACTTCGTTCCCGGCGAGCTGATCAACAAGGTCGGAAAGCTTCC
>QHSP01000106.1 GCA_003220495.1 Candidatus Rokuibacteriota bacterium
CGGCTCGGCGCTCTCCTTCCACGAGGACCTGGCTCCGTCTTGGCGCGATGGCCGATCGTATGGGCCAGGTGGACGTGGCGATCCAGTCGCTCGAGCAAGCGTACGGGCCGTGGCGCGAGCACGCCTCGATCGGTCTCAAGGTCGGCGTGGTCATGTTCGTGACGTGCGTGCCGAAAGTCTGGCCGAGCGTCTCCGACGTGTGGAGGCTCTGCCTGCCTTCGGCCTCTCGAATCGGACGCGCGTCCTTCCGCTCGTCGCGCGAGATGGTTCCGCAGCACATCTTCCGCGTTCTGGTCGAGGCGGGCCGACGCGAGCCGGCGATCGCCCTCGCGCGGGCGCGCGGCTGGCTCCGCGACAAGGGCGACTATTGTCGGGCCAGCGATCTTCCGGTGTCGGGAGAAACGGGCGGATTGCTGGCTATGATGCTCGAACCCGACCGCGCCGACTGCCTCATGCTGCTCGGCGAGCGGATCGCCGACGACGGGCTCGCGCGGCTCGGGCGGCTGATGCTGCGGGATCGTGCCGAGCGCTCGCCCCGGCCCGAGATCAGGGCGCAGGCCGAGTGGGTGCTGCGCTATCGCCTGCCTGACCACGAGGTTCCCAAGCTCTCGGAGTCGCTGAACGTGGCCGGCTGGCAGCTGCAGAACCGCAAGAACAGACCGACCGAGGCGCTCGCCGCCTACACGAGGGCCATCGCGGCCGATCCCGCGTTCTCGTGGCCCTATAACAACATCGGGCGGCTCTACATGAGCCAGAACGACGACGCCCAGGCGCTGAGCTGGTTCACCAAGGCGCTCGAGATCAACCCGAGGCACCTGCGCGCCCAGTTCCACCAGGGCTTCGCCGCCGCGCGACTGGGGCGCTACGACGAAGCGTTCGCCGCTTACAACCGCGTGCTGACCATGAACCCGACTGACGCTCACGCTCACGCGCACGTCGGGTGGCTCCTCCTCAAGATCGGCCGCCAGACCGAGGGCCTTCGCGAGCTCCAGGTCGCCGTGCAGCTCGAGCCGGGTCTCGATGACGCGCGGCGATTCCTCGACGCCCAGTACGGGCGCGACGCCCGCCGCGGGCCGACGCCGTTCAGCGCGCGATGACGATCCGTACAGTACGAGCCGTCGCGGCGGCGATGACGTTGACGCTCTGGATCGCGGCGGTTGACGCGGCTCAGGACCGCCCGGCGCCGACGGGAAGCGACCTCGACCGGGCGCAGGCGGCGTTCGACGCCGGCCGCTACACGGAGGCGCTCGGCCTGGCGCGACGCGCGGCGAACGCGGCGCCTACGTCGGCACGCGCGCAAACCGTGCGGGCCGCCATGGCCGAGTTCATGGGCGAATTCGACGAGGCGCGCACGTTCTACGACCGCGCGGCCGCGCTCGCGCCCGACGACGCCGAGCTGATCTACCGCACGGCGTCGTTCGCCGTCCGCGTGGGCGAGTACGATCGGGCCCTCGCCCAGCTCGATCGGCTGCTCGCCCTTCACCCATCGCACGTGCGCTGGCTCTTCCAGTGGGCTCCGACCTATATGCAGCCGGCTCTCATGCGCGATCATCCGTCGCTCGAGCACATCGTGCAGATCAAGCTCGACATCCTTACCGAGAAGGGCGATCTCGCGCAGGCCCGCCAGCTGGCGCGCTCGTACGCGATCGTGAAGCCGGGCGAGAACTACTGCGGCGAAGCGCAGGCCAAATCTCGCGCGGGCGCCGAGCGCGAGGAGACCTTCAAGGCGTTTCGGCTGGCGACCCTGGGCCAGCCCGAGGCGGCCGATTGCATCTGGTGGTACGGCCAGTGGCTCTCGGACGAAGGGTACGTGCGACTGGGCCGCCTCATGGTCATCGAAGGCACACGCACGACGCCGTCGGCCGGGAACAAGGAGTCCGGCGCTCGCTATCTGAAGATCCGCCTCGGCGGCAACCGAGAGGTTCCCAAGCGCGCCGAGCAGCTCTTCCTCATCGCGCGCCAGCGCTACCTCCGGGACGGCGACGTCGACGGCGCGACCCGGCTCTTCGACGAGGTGATCCGGCTCGCGCCGACGTTCGCGCGTCCCTACAGCTATCGCGCGGCGATCGCGGCGGAGCTCGGCGATCGTGAGGTCGCGCTCGCGTGGCTGCATCGCGGGCTGCAGGCCGATCCCGACTCGTGGCGCACCCACCGGAACCTCGGCAAGCTGCTCTCGGATCTCGAGCGCTATCCCGAGGCCGAGATGCACCTGAGGAAGACCGTGCAGCTCTTCGGGGACGACGCCGGAGGGCGCTTGGCCCTCGCGCGGGTGCTCTACGCGCAGGGCAAGTACGACGATTTCGCCAGGGAGTCGCGTGCCGCCCTCGCCTTCTTCGCCACCGGGAAGATGTCCGTCCCCGAGGTGCAAGACTTCCTCGCGAAATTCGACCGCTGGGGGCCGGGCACCGCTCTGCCCCCGGCGTCAGATCCGCGGACGATCCTCGGATGGAACTATGACTGACCGGATCGTGCCGGTCCTGACGCTGATCGCCGCGCTCGCTCTCCTTCCCGCCCCGGGTGGCGCGGAGACGTACCGCTGGGTCGACGACCAGGGCAACGTCACCTACTCCGACCGCCCGCCGCAGCCGAGGGAACCCGGTGCAGCGACGGCGCCCGACCCGAGGGCATCGGAGCTGAGGAGCCCGGAGGTGAAGGCGCCCGATCCGACACCAAGGTCACGTGACGCGAAGGCGACCGTTCCGCCGACTCCCATTCCCCGGGCGGGACCGACGAAGCTCGACGAGCTACTCGAGCTGTCTGGAGTTCGCGTGCAGCTCGCCGGCCTTCTGAGCCGGGTGGCCATGGACCTGCGGCCGCCGCCGGCTCAGATGAGCGCCGCCGAGATCGCCGTCATCGACCGGATCCTCGCTCAATCGCTACGCCACGAGACGGTCTATGGAGCCGTGCGGGACGCGTTCCGCCCTCAGGTCGACCGACCGAATCTGGAAGCGACCGCCGCGTGGCTGCGTACTCCCGTGGCTCGGAAGATCGTCATGTTGGAGATCGCGTCCTCGGAGCCGAGCGCCGACCAGAAAGTGGCCGAGTACGCCGCGAGCCTCAAGGCGAACCCGCCGCCGACACGGCGTCTCGAGCTTCTCCAGCGACTGGATTGGGTCACGGGCGCGAATGAAACCTCGGCGGATCTCGTGGCCGCGATTGCACGAGGCCTGTCGACCGCCGTGTCGGCGACCGGGCCGCCGGAGACCCGGCTACGACCCGCGCAGCTCGAAGACCGAGCGGCACAGGTGCGAGCTCGGGCATACGAATCCCTGCGTGAGGTGCGCACGATGTCGATGCTCTACACGTATCAGACACTCGGAGACGACGAGCTCACGGAGTACGTGCGGTTCTCGGGGTCCGACGCGGGCCGCTGGTACAACACCGCGATGCGCAAGGCCCTGGTGGGCTCGATCGGGAAGGTCGTCGAGCAGACCGCGACCGAACTGGTCCGAGCCGTGCCGCTCGAGCGTTGGGCGCGTGCCGCGATGCCGGCGCCGCAACCGGTGAAATGATGGCGACCGCGTGCCCTCGCTGCGGCGTCCCCGCTGTGGAGCGCGACAAGTGTGCGCAGTGCGGTGTCGTCGCCTCCGTCTACACCGCGGCTCTCGAGAAGATGCGGCGTCCCCCGACGCCCTCTGGGCCCCCCACGAGCGCGCCGGCAGCCCCGGCCCCGGCGCGCGACGCGGCGCCTCAACCGGTCCGACCGGCCCCCAGCGGGTCGGCCGCGTCGGCCACCTCGGTCATGACGGCCGCGCCCGCGCCGACGTCCGCGGTCGCCGCCGGCGGCTCGCGTCAGCTGACGTTCCACGGCTCGGGCGGCACGCTCTTCGGGATCTACGTCGTGAACATCCTGCTGACGATCGTGACCTTCGGCTTCTATCGGTTCTGGGGCCGGGTCAAAGTTCGTCGCTTCATGCTAAGCCAGACGGCTTTCGAGGGTGATCGCTTCGCTTATCACGGCACCGGCAAGGAACTGCTGCTCGGGTTCGTCAAGGCGCTTCTGTTCGTCGGCATGCCGATCACGGCGCTGAGCACCGCAGCGCGACTCTCCGGCGACGTGAAGATCGTCATCGCGACCCAGGCGTTCACCTACCTCCTCGTCTTCATCTTCATCCCGATCGCCATGGTCGGGGCCCGCCGCTATCGCCTCAGTCGCACCTCGTGGCGCGGGATCCGCTTCTCGTTCCGGGGGCGAGCGTGGGCGTTCGTCAGGATCTTCATGCTGGCCACGCTCCTCAACAGCGTGACGCTCACGCTGTACTACCCCTTCTTCCAGGCTCGACAGCAGGGGTTCCTGGTTTCCAATTCGTACTTCGGCCGGCGGCCGTTCCGCTTCGACGGGCGCGGTCGCGACCTCTTCGGCGCGTACGTCGTCGCCCTGCTCCTGCTGGTGCCGACGCTCGGGCTCTATCTGTTCTGGTTCAACGCGAGGAAGACTCGCTATTTCTGGGGGCACACGTACTTCGAGACGGCGCGCTTCCGCTCCGCGATGACTGGCGGCGCGCTGCTGGTCCAGACGCTCGTCAACGCGATCATGCTGATCCTCACGCTCGGCCTGGCGTGGCCCTGGGTGCTGATCCGGCGCGCGCGCTTCGAGTTCGCGTGTCTCAGCGTCGAGGGTCCGCTCGACCTCGCGGGAATCGTCCAGGAGCCCCAGCTCGCCACCGCCACGGGCGACGCGCTCTCGAGCCTCCTCGGCGCGGACGTCGGTTTCGCGTAGCGGTCCGCGATGCCCGGCGCGTTCACGGGCTACTACCTCGACGGCCGCAGCGCCGCGCGCCGCCAGGCGGCGGTCCGCCTGGCGGCCAGCGGCCTCGAGATCGCGCTCGGGGACGGAACGCGTCTTTGGTGGCCCTTGCGTGACGTTCGCCAGACGCAGGGCTTCTACGCCGGCGAGCAGATCCGCCTCGAGCGCGGGGCGCCCTTTCCAGAGATTCTCCTGATCGACGACCCCGCGTTTCTGGGGGCGCTGCACGCGACGGCTCCAGGGTTCGGGCGCCGCTTCCACAACCCGGGATGGCGACGGTCGCGGGTGCTCCTCACGGTCGGAGCGGCGCTCGGCTCGGTGGCGGCCGGCGCGGTTCTCTACATGTGGGGGATTCCCGCGGCCGCCGGCATGCTCGCCGCTCGAGTGCCCGTGTCCTGGGAGGAACGGCTTGGCCAGGCTGCAGTGGAGCAGATGACGGCGTCGAAGCGCCGCTGCGTCGACCCGGAGCGCGAAGAGGCCATCTCCGCGATCGTGAAGCGGCTTCTCGAGCCGCAGCCGCGCTCCCCGTATACGTTTCGCGTGACCGTCGTGGACGACAAGACGGTCAACGCGTTCGCCGTCCCCGGCGGCCAGGTGGTGCTCCTCCGCGGACTCGTCGAGCGCTCGAATACCCCCGAGGAGCTGGCGGGAGTGCTCGCGCACGAGCTCCAGCACGTGCTCCAGCGCCACGCGACGCGTCTGTTG
Source organism: Candidatus Rokuibacteriota bacterium (assembly GCA_003220495.1). Classification (GTDB taxonomy): domain Bacteria; phylum Methylomirabilota; class Methylomirabilia; order Rokubacteriales; family CSP1-6; genus AR31. Next base: position 5,453 of record QHSP01000106.1, read on the forward strand.
CTGCAGCACGCGTCCACGGGGCTCTTGCTCGTCGCCATTTCAGGGGACATCACGGGCGCGATGGCCTACGGCATCGAGAGTGCGCGCGTGCTGGGGACCCTGCGTTACAGCCGCCACCTCGAGAGCGAGGCGGACACGGAAGGGCTACGGATGCTGTTGGCGGCGGACGTCGACCCGCGTGGGATGATCGCGTTCTTCGAGAACATGCGCGCCGCGGAGCGGGGCGCGCCGAGTGCCACCCGCTATCTGACGTCTCACCCGCTCGCCGCGGAGCGGGTCGAAACCCTCAAGCAGCTAGCGGCGTCCCACTCGAGAGGGTTCCGGCCGCTCCTGCCCGGCCGGGACTGGACGGATCTCAGGCGGGTCTGCGGGGGCTAAGCGCTAGCGGCGCGGAGCGTCGCCGAGCGCGACGACGACGAGCGAGCCGTGGGAGTCGACCGGCCGGACGCCCCGTCCGTAGCCCGCGACGTCGTCGCACAGCCAGCCCACGCAGGGCGTACGGGAGTCCACCTCGCTCTTGATCGCGGCCCACTCGTCGGCCGCTGCACGGCCGAGGGCACGGTGCCGCCCGCTGGACTCCACCACGAGCACGAGCCGGGCGCCATCACCTTCGAGCCGCTTCAGGGCCGACCTTGCTGCCTCCACGGACCCCTGGATGAGGGTTTCGGGGTCGGGTGCCGACTGGGCATCGAAGCCCTCAGCGTAGCCCAAGCCAGTCGAGTAGGCGGCTTCGAGACACGCGGCGCTGGCAAGAGGCTCGCTTGTCGAGGTGCCGTAGACGACCGGGGACGAGAGAACGCTGCAGACCGTCCGCATCTTCGGGCCCATCAGGATTCGCCAGGGCTGTAAGAAGGACTCGGCAGGCGCTCCGAAACCCGGCTTCACGAACGCGAGACCGAGACCACGCGGATACCGCATTCTGAATGGCCAGCCGGAGAGGATCAGCCGGGCAGCTCCCTGTCCCGCCTCCGTCAGGTCGCGACCCCCCGAGGCGGCGACGCCGCTGACGGCGCCTTCGCCGTTGGTGAGGCAGATAACGAGGGCACCCGCCGTCACGGCACCGTTGTGCGTCAGGATCGCCGAGGTTGCGCCACCAGCGACGCCAACGGGGCCAAGGACCCCGCGAATGAGAGGTACGACGTCCTGCGCCGGCACGCCCGCAGTAACCAGCAGGACGAGGTCGGGCGAGGTCCCGTGGAGGCCCGTCCGCGCCATTGCGGTCGCGCGGACGGCTGCCCAGATCGCGTCCTGGTGCGAGGCGAACCCGATGCCGATCTGGAGGGTCTTTGACTCTGTCTCGACAGGGATCGTCGCGTACATGGTTCCGAGCATTTGCAGCAGGGGTGCCAATCCGGAAGGGGCTAGAAGATCAGGGACTTTCTTCGACGCCAGGCGCGGGAGGGTGTCAGTTCGGCAACAGGTGTGCTATTTAGAGCATCCCGTATTCCTTCAGGCGACGGTAAATGGTCCTCCTGGAGATCCCGAGCGCGCTCGCGGCCGCTTCCTTGTCGTCCTTGTAGAAAGACAGGGCGCGGAGGATGAGGTCCTTCTCTACGTCCGCCAGCCGGGGTACGGATCCGCTAGCGGGCGCGGAGACGGCGGGCACCGAGGCGGTCCCGAGGACCGGCAGATCAGTGAGGGTGATCTGCTCGCGCGCGCCCATTGCGAAGGCTCGCTCGATGACGTTCTCGAGCTCGCGCACGTTGCCTGGGAAGTCGTAGGCGGCGAGCGCCCCCAGCGCGTCCTGGGTGATGCCCTTCACGTCGCGCCTGAACCGCCTGTTGTAGCGGCGGAGGAAATGGTTCACGAGCGCCGGAATGTCCTCGCGCCGGGTCCGCAGCTGCGGCAAGCTCACCCGAACCACGTTCAGCCGGTAGTAGAGGTCCTGGCGGAACCGCCCGTCGGCGATCGATCGATCGAGATCACGGTTCGTCGCCGCGATGACCCGGACGTCGACCGGGTGCGCCTTCGTCGAGCCGACCGGGCGCACCTGCATCTCCTGCAGCACGCGCAGCAGCTTTACTTGAAGTCCCGGAGACAGCTCGGCGATCTCGTCCAGGAAGATCGTGCCCTCGTTGGCGCCGCGGAACAGGCCGAGCGCGTCGGAGACGGCGCCCGAGAAGGCCCCGCGGACGTGACCGAAAAATTCCGACTCGAGCAGATCTTCTGGAATCGCGCTGCAGTTCACGGGGATGAAGGGGCCCTTGGCGCGGCCAGAAAGCCGGTGAATCGCCGCGGCGACCAGCTCCTTGCCGGTCCCGCTCTCGCCCTCGATGAGCACCGGCGAGTCCGTGGTGGCGACCTTGCTGATGATCTCCTTCACCCTCTGCATCGGCGGCGCGTTGCCGACGAGCTCGTTCACCGTGAGCTCTTCGCCCAGGCGCGTGCGGAGCGATTGAACCTCGCCCTTCAGGAACCGCCGCTCCGTTACCCGCGCCATCAGGTGGCGCAGCTCGTCGAGGATCAGGGGCTTGGACAGGTAGTCGTACGCGCCTTCCTTGAGGGCTTCGACGGCCGAGGCGATCGTCGGATAGCCCGTCATCACGATGACCTCGATCGATTCGTCGTGACGCTTGATCTCACGGAGCAGATCGAGGCCGCTCATCTCGGGCATACGAATGTCGGTGATCGCGGCGTCGTACAACTCGGTGCGGATCGCTTCGAGCGCCTCGGTCCCGGTGCCGACGCATCCCACCTGGTAGCCCCATTGGGTAAGGGCTTCCTTCAGCAGTTTCAGGATCGAGGGTTCGTCGTCGACGACGAGGATCTTGGCGACTTCCATGTCCTTTAACCGACTCTAGCATGGTCACCATGTCAAACTGACAAGCTATATAAACGTTTTCGGTAATGCCTGGCTTGCGCTGGGAGCGCTGCCATGTTAGCGTAGACGTTGACTTTTTACCGAGGAGACCGCCACATGGCGAACCCCGAGACCGTCCACCTGACCGAAGAGAATTTCGATGCGGCGATCGGCCGCGAAACCGGGCTCATGATGGTGGACTTCTGGGCTGAATGGTGTGGGCCGTGCCGCGCCATCGCCCCGGTTCTCGAGGATCTCGCGCGGGAGTCCGCAGGCAAGGTGACGCTCGCCAAGGTCAACGTCGACGAGAACCCCGGGCTCGCCGCGCGATACGGGATCCGCTCGATTCCAACGATCCTGTTCGTGAAGCAGGGCAAGGTCTCCGATCAGGTGATCGGCGCGGTACCCAAGGCCAAGCTCCAAGCAAAGCTGGACGCTCTCGCGTAGCGCTGCCCCCAACGGGGTCTGTATCAGTACCGCCGGCACAGGCATCCCGTCGCTTTCTCCGAGCCGTGAGGAGTTCCGGGCTCTCGCGGCACAGGGCAACCTTGTGCCCGTGTTCGCCGAGCTTCCGGCCGATCTCGACACGCCGCTCTCCGCCTACCTTCGCCTGCGACCCGGGCCGTATTCGTTCCTGCTCGAGTCCGTCGAGGGCGGTGAGGTGTGGGCGCGCTACTCCTTCCTGGGCGCGGATCCGCTGATGGTCCTCACGGCGAAAAACGGCCGGCTCACGCTCAGCCGAGACGGCCGCACCGAGCGGCTGCCGGAGGGCAATCCGCTCGTCGCCGTCCGCGATCTCCTCAAGCAATTCAAGCCCGTCCCGGTTCCTGGGCTACCGAGGTTCCAGGGTGGCGCTGTCGGCTTTCTCGCGTACGACATGGTCCACCACATGGAGCGGCTGCCGCGCACGACCGAGGACGATCTCGGCCTGCCGGACGCGGTGTTCCTGTTCACCGATACCTTGCTGGTGTTCGACAACCTTCGCCACCGGCTGCTCGTCATCGCCAACGCGGTCATCGAGCGGCACGACCCTGCGGCCCTGGACCGGGCCTACGATCGGGCGGCCGTCCGTATCGGGATGACGCTCGCCAAGCTGGCGCGCCCGGCGAGGGCGCCGGCGACGTTCTCGCTACCGGCCGCGGCGCCGCTCCTCGCTGAGGGCGAGGCCGGCTTCACCTCGACCATGAACGAGGCCCAGTTCGTCGACGCCGTGCACCGAGCGAAGGAGTTCATCGCCGCCGGCGACGCGTATCAGATCGTGCTCTCGCGCCGGCTCGACTGCCGCCTCACGGCCGATCCGTTCACGGTCTATCGCGCGCTCCGCACGATCAATCCGTCTCCCTACCTCTTCTTCCTCCGGCTGGGCCCCATGTCCATCGTGGGCTCGTCTCCGGAGGTGCTGGTCCGGGTCGAGGGTGATCGGGTCGACCTCAGACCGATCGCCGGGACGCATCCGCGCGGCGTCACCGAGATCGAGGACCGCGAGATCGAAGAACGGCTCAAGAACGACCCGAAGGAGCGCGCGGAGCACGTCATGCTGGTCGACCTCGGGCGGAACGACGTCGGCCGCGTCTCCGAGCTCGGCTCGGTCAAGGTCACCGAGTTCATGGAGATCGAGCGCTATTCGCACGTCATGCACCTGGTGAGCCACGTGACCGGCAAGCTCAAGGCCGGCAGCGACGCCCTCGACGTCCTTCAGGCTTCGTTCCCGGCGGGGACCTTGAGCGGCGCACCGAAGATCCGCGCGATGGAGATCATCGACGAGCTGGAGCCGACGCAGCGGGGTCCCTACGGCGGCGCCGTGGGCTACGTCGCCTACTCGGGCAACCTCGATTCCTGCATCACCATTCGCACCATCGTCTGTCACGGCCGGAGCGCCTCCGTCCAGGTGGGCGCCGGTATCGTCGCCGACTCCGATCCGAAGACCGAATGGCTCGAGACCGGCTCCAAGGCGCGCGGCATGATCCTGGCGTTGCGGCTCGCGGCGGGGACCGAGCGATGATCCTCGTCATCGACAACTACGATTCCTTCACCTACAACCTCGTCCAGTACCTCGGTGAGCTGGGCGCGACGCTCGAAGTCGTGCGCAACGACACGCTGAGCTGCGACGCGATCGTCGCCAAGCGGCCCGAGCGCGTCGTGATCTCGCCCGGCCCGGGCAATCCCGATCAGGCAGGCGTGTCGCTCGAGGTCATCCGTCGACTCGGCGCGACGACGCCGATCCTCGGCGTCTGCCTCGGCCACCAGTCGATCGGCCAGGCGTACGGCGCCACCGTCGCGCGCGCAAAAACGCAGATGCACGGCAAGACGTCCGCGATCCGTCACGACGGCCGCGGCGTGTTCGCCGGACTCGGCAACCCCTTCGTCGCCACGCGCTACCACTCGCTGGCGGTGATGCGTGACACGGTGCCCGACGCGCTCGAGGTCACGGCGTGGGCCGAGGACGGCGAGATCATGGGCCTTCGCCATCGGCGCGATCCCGTCGAGGGCGTCCAATTCCATCCCGAGTCGATCCTGACGATCGAGGGAAAGCAGCTGCTCAGAAATTTCCTCTCCGGATGAGTCAGCCCGGAGCTGCGACCGAGCGACGCCTGATCGAGATCATCCGGCGGGCGGCCCGGCGGGCGCCGGCGGTCCGGGTGGGAATCGGCGATGATTGCGCCGTGCTCGAGCCGGCCGCAGGGAGCTTGCTCCTGGCGACCACCGATCTGCTCATCGAGGACGTGCACTTTCGCCGCCGCTGGGCCACCCCCACGGACATCGGCTGGAAGTCGCTCGCGGTGAACGTCTCCGATATCGCCGCGATGGGTGGTCGGCCCCGGTGGGGCCTGATCGCGCTGGCCTGCCCGGAGGCCGTGACCGTCGAGGAGGCCGAGGCTTTCTACACCGGCGTCCAGGCCCTCGCGACCGAGCACGACGTGGCGATCGTCGGCGGGGATACCTCCTCCTCCCCTCGAGGCTGGGTCGTCAACGTGACCCTTCTCGGTGAGGCGGTGCGGGCGCCAATCGTCAGGTCGACGGCACGCGTCGGAGACGTGATCGCCGTCACGGGATCGCTCGGACGCTCCGCCGCCGGGCTGGCGCTCCTGGAGGCGAATCCCGCACCCGCCGGTGTCGGCGGTGACGCGCGCGCCGATGTGACCTCCGCGCACCTGAGGCCGCGTCCGCGGACGCGAGAGGGGCTATGGCTCTCGGAGGCCGGTGGCGTCACGTCGATGATCGACCTCTCCGACGGCCTCGCGACCGACCTCGGCCATCTGTGCGAGGAGAGCGGGACCGGAGCGCGGGTCGATCTCGGCCGGATCCCGGTGGAGGCATCGGTGCACGCCGTCGCGCGAGCGCTCGACCGTGACGCGCTCACCTGGGCGACCGGCGGCGGCGAAGACTACGAGCTGCTGCTCACCGCCGCGCCCGACGCGCTCGACCGGCTCGCTGGCGGCCTCGTGCGCGCCACCGGGACGAAGCTCACCGCGGTGGGCCGGATGATGCGGGCCGCCGAGGGGATCCAGTATCTCGACGCCGAAGGGCATGCCGTGTCGGTCCGCCCGGGGTTCGAGCACTTCGTGACGGGGCGCGCCCGTGCCTGAGGGGTTCGGCCTGAAGCTCTTCGCGCTGTGCGCGCTGATCGTCTGCTCCGCGATCCTCACGGGCGCCGAAGCCGCCTACTTCTCGCTGGGCCGCGCCCGGCTCAAGCACGTCGCCCCGAAGGACGAAGACGAGCCGGTGGGCGCGCCAAAGACGCTCATCGAGCGCCCGCACGAGCTGCTCGTCACCTTGCTCGTCGGCATCACCGTGATCAATATCGGCGCCGCCGCGCTGGCCGCGACGATCGCCGACAGTATCTTCGGTCCGACCCTCGGCCTGTTCGTGGAGATCGTCGTGCTGGTCTTCGTGCTCACGACCTTCGGTGAAGTCCTGCCGATGACTCTGGCCGTCAAGTACCCGGAGCAATTCCTCGCTGTCGCCGGGCGGCCGGTGGCCTGGCTCGGTGTGGTCCTGGCACCGGCTCGGGCCGCGCTGGCGGGGCTGACCGCGCTGATGGTGCAGATCGTGAGCCGAGGGCGCACCGAACAGGCGATGCTCAGCGAGGAAGAGCTGCGGACCCTCGTCGATGTGGGCGCCAGCGAGGGCGTGGTCGAGCGCGGCGAGCGAGAGATGATCCACAAGGTGTTCGAGCTCGAGGACACCCTGGTCCGGTCGGTCATGGTGCCGCGCACGGACATGGTGTGCCTCGACGTCGAGACCCCCACGGCCGAGATCTTGCCGGCGCTCCGTGAGCACCTGCACTCGCGGGTCCCGGTCTACGAGGGTTCGATCGACGTCATCGTCGGAATCCTGTACGCCAAGGACCTCCTGCCCTTCATGGAGGGGCTGCCGCCGGACTTCGATCTACGCGCCCACCTGCACCCGCCATACTTCGTTCCCGAGTCCAAGCGCGCCGACGCGCTGCTGCAGGAATTCCAGGCCAAGCGGGTCCAGATGGCGATCGTCGTCGACGAGTACGGCGGCACCGCCGGCCTGGTCACGCTCGAGGACCTGCTCGAGGAGCTCGTGGGCGAGATCGCCGACGAGTACGATGAGCCCGAACGGCTGATCCAGCGCGTCGACGCGACGACCTATCGGGTGGCCGGCAAGCTGCCGATCGAGCAGCTGAACGCCGCGACCGGCCTCAAGATCTCCAACGAGGGCTACGATACGGTCGGCGGCTGGGTCCTCGATCTCTTCGGCCGCGTGCCCCGACGAGCCGAGCGCGCCGAGACGGCCGAGCTGCAGCTGACGGTGGAGAAGGTGGAGCGGACGCGGATCGTCGAGGTGCTGGTGGCGCTGAAGAAGCCCGCGAAGGAGGCGGCCGCGTGAGCCTCATCTGGCTGGCCGTACTGTGTCTGATCCTCACGATGTTCTTCTCGGCGGCCGAGATGGCGTTCATCGCCGCCAACCGCCTCCGGCTCAAATACCTCGCCGAGGAGGGCAGCGGCATCGCCCGAAACTACCTCGAGGCGTTTCGCCAGCCCGAGCGCGTGCTGTCGACCGCGATGATCGGCGTGACGATCTCCCACATCGTGGCCGCCTCGGCGGTGACGTGGGCGCTCCTGCCGGCGCTCGGCGGCGTGGCGCCGATCGTGGTGACGATCCTGTTGACTCCGGTGATGCTCGTCCTCGGCGAGATCATTCCGAAGGCCGTCGCGCGCGAGTGGGCGACCAGCCTGATCCTGAGGCTCTACCGGCCGCTGACCTGGGCCGCCCTGATCCTCGTGCCGTTCGTCTCGTTCGCGAACTTCGTCGTCGGCGCGATCTTGAAGCTGTTCGGCGGTCGCCAGGGCGATCTGCGAGCCTTCGTCTCGCGCGAAGAGCTGAAGGCGCTGCTCCAGCTCGAGCCCGGTGAGGCGGACGTGACGACGATCGAGGCGCAGCTGATCGACAAGATCTTCGACCTGGGCGACACGACCGTGCGCGAGGTCATGGTCCCCCTGGTCGAGGTCGCCATGCTCCCCGAGACCGCCACGCCGCGCGACGCCGTCGCCTTCGTCATGGAGCGCGGGTTCTCGCGCGTGCCGATCTTCCGGCAGCGCGAGACCAACATCGTGGGAGTCGTCGGCGCCAAAGACATCCTGAGCCGCGGTGCCGCCGTACGGACCCTGGATGAGCTCAAGCGCACGCCGTACTATGTGCCCGAAACCAAGCGCATCGACGACCTGCTCCGCGAGATGCAGCGAAATCGCACCCACATGGCCGTCGTCGTCGACGAGTACGGCGGGTCGACCGGCGTCGTGACGCTCGAGGACATCCTCGAGCAGATCGTGGGCGACATCCACGACGAGCACGAGCGGGCGAGCGCGCCCGCCGAGCGCCTGCCCGACGGCAGCTATCGGGTCGCCGCGCGCGCGAACATCGACGAGCTGAACGAGGCGCTCGACTGGGCTCTGCCCAAGCGAGACTACGAGACCGTCGCGGGGCTCGTGCTCGCGACCCTGCATCGGATCCCTCGCGCCGGCGAGGAGTTCCAGATCGCGGGCTATTCGATCACCGTCCTCGAGTCCGATGCCCGGCGCGTCATCTCGGTCAAGATCGTTCCGGTCGCCGGCTCCAACGCGCCGGTCGCCGGCACCAGCAGTACATGATCGCGCCGCGGCCGGCGGGGCGCCGACGGCCCGGGCGCGCACGAGGAGGAGAATGAGCATGGCTGGAAGCATGGTGGAGTTCGCGTCGAACGGCAGCAAGACCGCCGGCTACCTGGCGACGCCCGCGACAGGCAAGGGACCGGGTGTGCTGGTGCTCCAGGAGTGGTGGGGCCTGGTCGGTCACATCAAGAGCGTGTGCGACCGGTTCGCCGCGGAGGGCTTCGCGGCGCTCGCGCCCGACATGTACCACGGAAAGACCGCCAGCGAGCCCGACGGCGCCGGCAAGCTCTTCATGGCGCTCAACATCTCGCAGGCGGAGCGTGATCTGCGGGGCGCGGCGACGTACCTCCTGGGTCAGTCGTCGACGAAGAAGATCGGCGCGGTGGGCTTCTGCATGGGCGGACAGCTCGCCCTCTACGCCGCCACGCTCAACCCCTCGGTCTCCGCGTGCGTCAATTTCTACGGGATCCACCCGAACGTGAAGCCCGACTACACGAAGCTGTCGGGGCCGGTGCTCGGCCTGTTCGCGGAAAAGGACGGCTTCGTGACGCCCCAGGTGGCCAAGGACACTGACGCGGCCATCAAGAAGGCCGGCAAGCAGTCCGAGATCAACATCTATCCCGGGGTGGATCACGGCTTCTTCAACGACGACCGGGCGGATGTCTACAACAAGACGGCCGCAGCCGACGCCTGGAAACGCACCCTCGGGTTCTTCCGCCAGCACGTGAAATAGCGTCCCGAGCCCGCGGCAACGACGGCCGGCTCCTCCCGAGCCGGCTCTCGCTGCCTCGCATCGCGACGGTCCGGTTTCTTGGTGCTCCCGGCGTCGGCGGGCGATAAGCTCGTGAAGATGCGCGAGTATCCGCTCGATCTCTTCCTCCCCGCGGCTGGGTTCGGCGAGCGGCTCCGACCGGCCACGAGCCATTTGCCCAAGCCCCTCTTGCCGATCCTCGGCACGCCGATCATCGAGCGAATCCTGAACAAGCTCGCCAGGGTGTGCGACGGCAAGATCGGGATCAACCTGCACTGGAAGGCCGACCTCCTGCGCGCCTGGGCCGGGGCGTCCCCCTGGAGCGAGCGCATCGTCTTCTTTCCCGAGGATCCGATCCTCGGGACGGGCGGCGCGCTCAAGAACGCGGAGTCGATGCTCTCGAAGCGTCCGTTCATCGTCCACAACTCCGACATCCTCCTGGACATCGACTTCGCGCGTCTGGCCGAGGCGCACCTGTCCTCGGGCAATACCGCGACCCTCGTGTGTCACCGCTTGCCGCACCTGAGCAACGTCGTCATCGACGACAGCGGTCAGGTTCTGGACGTCGAGAACCCCGGCGCCTCGCGCCCGGATTCCTCCCACATCGCGAACAAGGTCGCCTACACCGGCATCGCCGTCTACTCGCCGGAGATTCTGGGATTCCTTCCCGCGGGCGTCTCCCACGCCACCGTCGCCTGGGTCGCGGCGTCGAAGGCCGGCTTCAAGGTCCGGGTGATGGACGTGACGGGCGCCTACTGGAACGACGTCGGAGATCCCGCCACCTTCGCGCGCGGGGTGCTCGACGCGCTGCGGGAGCGCGGCGAGACGGTCTACCTGTCGGCGGGCGCGCGCTGCGGAAAGGTCGAGATCGACGGCTACGTCGTCCTCGAATCCGGCAGCCAGATCCGAGACGGCGCGCGGGTCAGGAACTGCATCCTCATGCCGGGAGCCGACGCGACCGGCGAACACGAGAACTCGATCGTCGGACCCGACTACGAGATCTCCCTCGCCGAAGCCGACATGCAGCCGTCGATCCACGCCGCGGAGAAGAAGCGAGTCCCGCTGGGGGATCCGCTCTTCGCGCGACACTTCAGGGCGGCGCGTCCGGGAGCCGGGCGCGGATCGGCGTCGAGCGCGAGCTCACCCCTGTGGTCCGACGCGATTCTCGTCGGGCTCGGCGGCTCGGACCGCCGCTACTACCGCGTGCGGAACGACGGCTGGACCGCGATCCTGATGGAATGCCGGCCGGAGGACCCGGACTTCGAGCGGCATCTCGCGTACACCCGATTCTTCGCGCGGCACACCGTGCCGGTCCCAGCGCTCCTGACCGAGGACAGCGCGAACAAGCGCGCGCTGTTCGAGGACCTGGGCGACACGTCGCTCTACGCGTATCTGGCCCTGCCTCGCGATCACGAGAGCATCGAGAGCATGTATCGCGACGTCCTGCGGAGCCTCGTGACCTTGCACACGACCGCCACCGCTCACGTCAACGAGTGCCCGCTCCTGGAAGCGCGGATCTTCGACTACGACTATCTCCGGTGGGAGACGACGTATTTCCTCGACCGGTTCGTCACTGGGCTGCGCCGGGTCGAGGTCGCGAGCCGGCCGGCCCTCGACGAGGCGTTCCATCGCCTGGCGCAATGCGTCTTCACCAAGCCCAAGGTCATCATCCACCGCGACTTCCAGTGTCAGAACATCATGGTCCACGCCGGCGGCCCGCGGATCATCGACTATCAGGGCGCTCGCCTGGCGCCGCCCGCTTACGACATCGCGTCGGTGCTCTGGGATCCCTACCATCGGCTGGACGACGGGATGCGCGAGCGGTTGCTCGCCTACTACCTGGACGGGATGAAGGCCGGGACGGCGTTCGACGAGACCGCCTTTCGCGAGAGCCTCGTCGCCTGCCGGCTTCAGCGCCACATGCAGGCGCTGGGCGCCTACGGATTCCTCTCCGAGGTGAAGGGCAAGACGTACTTCTTGAAGCACGTCCCCGAAGCGCTCCGGCTGCTCCGGGAGGACGCCGCCGCGGTACGGGGAGACTATCCGGAGCTCGCCCGCCTGATCGCGTCGCTCTGAACGACCTTACGCGGACGCGGCGGCGGCCTTCTCCTTGCGCTTACGGCGACCGGTGGCGCCGGCCTCGCCCTTGGGCGCCCGCTCCTTCTTCTCGGACTTCTTCTCCTTGTCCGTGGGCGCTTCGGCGCGGTCGACCAGCTCGAGGAACACCATCGGCGCGCCGTCGCCGGGACGGGGACCGGTCTTGATGATGCGCGTATAGCCGCCGTTCCGGTCGGCGAACCGCGCGGCGATCGTGTCGAACAGCCGGCCCACCACCTCCGTGTCGGGAACCATCGACAGCACCTGACGCCGCGCGTGAAGGTTCTCGCGCTTGGCCAGGGTGATCATGTGCTCGGCGAGCCCGCGAACCGCCCGGGCCTTCGTGTCGGTGGTGGCGATGCGCTCGTGCCGGAACAGCGCGACGAGCAGGTTGCGAAACAGCGCCCACCGGTGCTGCGTGAGCCGGCCGAGCTTGTAGCCGGCGTTCCGGTGCCTCATCGCGTGACTCCTCCTGCGGTCATTTCACACTGCCTCTGCCGAGCGCCCCCAGGACGTTCGGGTCGATCCGCATGCCGAGCGACAGGCCGAGGGCGGCGAGCGCCGTCTTGATCTCGTCGATCGACTTCTCTCCGAGGTTCTTCACGTGCTCCAGGTCGCCCTCGTTCTTCTGCACGAGGTCGACGACCAGGTTCAGCTCGGCGTTCTTCAGCGCGTTGATCGCGCGCGCCGGCAGCGCCAGCTCCTCGAGTGTCTTGCCCAGGGCGTCGCGCAGGAACGCCTCGCCTTCCGCGCCCTCGGCCTCTTCGTCCTCTCGCGGAACCCCCGCCGCCAGCGGGTGGAAGTGCTCCCTGAGGTAGGTGGACGCGCGCGCGAGCGCATCGTCCGGGCTCACGGAGCCGTTGGTCCACACCTCGAGCACCAGCTTCTCGTAGTCGGTGATCTTGCCGAGCCGCGACATCTCGACGTTGTAGGACACGCGCGTGATCGGCGAATACGCGGCGTCGAGGGCGAGGGCGCCGGCCGGCGCGGCGACCGTGGCGCGATCGACCGCCTCGTAGCCGCGGCCCATGCCCACGCCGAGCTCCATCGTCACCCGGGCGCTCGACTCGAGCGTGAACAGATGAATCTCGGGATTCACGACCTCGACGTCGGTCTCGGGCACGTCGGCGCCCGTCACGTCCTTCGGCCCCGTTACCTCCACTCGAAGAACTTTGGCCTCACCCGAGGGCACCTGGATCGCGAGCTTCTTGATGTTGAGCAGGACATCGACCGTGCTCTCCTTGACGCCCGGGATCTTCGTCTCGACGTTCTTGACCCCGTCGATCCGGACCCACGACACCGCGGCGCCGGGCACGACCGCGAGCAAGGTGCGCCGGAGCGAGTTTCCGACGGTCAGCGCATAGCCCTTCTCGAAGGGCTCGGCGACGAGCCGGCCGTACCGGTCGGTCATGATCTCCCACTCGACCTTCTTCGGCCTCTGAAATGGAATACGTGGCATAGCCTTCCTTACTTGCTGTAGAGCTCGACGATGAGCTGCTCGGCGACCGGGATCTGGATGTCGTCGCGCAACGGCAGGCTTCGGACGACGCCCTTCTTCTCGTTCGGATCGAGCTCCAGCCACTGGGGCACCTGCCCGCGGCCGGCGTTGACGTTATCGTCGATGCGCGCCTGCAATTTGGACGTCGGGCGCAGCTGGACCGCGTCGCCGACCTTCACCAGAAACGACGGCACCGAGACCTTCCGGCCGTTGACCTGGAAATGGCCGTGCGTCACCATCTGGCGCCCCTCGCGGCGCGAGGCCGCGAAGCCGAGCCGATGCACGACGTTGTCGAGCCGGAGCTCGAGGAGTCGCAAGAGGTTCTCGCCGGTGACGCCCTTCTCGGCCTCGGCCCACTGGAAGTACTTGCGGAACTGGCTCTCCAGCACGCCGTAGATCCGCTTGGCCTTCTGCTTCTCGCGCAGCTGCACGCCGAACGCGGTCGGCTTGCCGCGGTTCAACCCGTGCTGACCCGGGGGATAGTTGCGCCGCTCGATCGCGCACTTGTCGGTGAAGCAGCGAGCGCCCTTCAAGAAGAGCTTCATGCCTTCGCGTCGGCACAGCCGGCACTTCGCGTCGCGATACCGCGCCATGGCCGCCCCCTACACCCGCCGCCGCTTCGGCGGGCGGCACCCGTCGTGCGGAATCGGCGTCACGTCACGGATCGCGGTGATCTCCAGACCGGCCGCCTGCAGCGAGCGGATGGCCGCCTCCCGGCCCGCGCCGGGACCACGCACGAAGACTTCGATCTGCTTCAGGCCGTACTCCATCGCCTTGCGGGCGGCGAGCTCGGAGGCCGTCTGGGCGGCGAAGGGCGTACTCTTGCGCGAGCCCTTGAACCCGGCGCTGCCGGCGCTCGACCACGACACGACGTTGCCCATCCGATCGGTGAGCGTGACGATCGTGTTGTTGAACGTCGCCTGGATGTGGGCGATGCCGGTGCGCACCTCGCGCCGCTCGCGCTTCTTGCCGCCCTTCTTCCGTGGTGCTGGTTTCGCTTCTTCGGCCATGCCTTACGCTCCCGCCTTCTTCGGCGCTGCCGCCGCCGGTGCCGCCGCGGGCGCCGAGGACGCCGCCGCCGGCTTCTTCTTGACCATCACGCCGCGCTTGGGGCCCTTCCGCGTCCGGGCGTTGGTGTGGGTCCGCTGACCCCGGACCGGCAGGCCGCGCCGGTGACGGATGCCACGGTACGCGCCGATGTCCATCAGGCGCTTCACGTTCATCGAGACGTCGCGGCGCAGGTCGCCCTCGACCTTGAGCTCGCGCTCGATGATCTCGCGGATCCGGTTCACCTCGTCGTCCGTCCAGGCCTTCACCCGCTTGCTGGGATCCACGTTGGCCTTGAGAAGCACCCGCCGCCCGGTGGACCTCCCGAGTCCATAGATGTAGGTGACCGCGACTTCGCCGCGCTTCTCCCGCGGTAGATCCACTCCCGCCACTCGTGCCATACTCGCCTCCGCCCGCTTAGCCTTGTCGGGCCTTGTGTCGAGGATTCTTGCAGATGATCCGCGTCACGCCCTCACGCTTGACGATCTTGCAGTGTTCACAGCGCACCTTGATCGACGGTCGTACCTTCATCGCGTCCTCATCCCCACGTCCATCACTTGAATCGATAGGTGATCCGGCCTCGGGTCAGGTCGTACGGCGAGAGCTCGACCTTCACGCGGTCGCCCGGCAGGATCCGGATGAAGTTCATCCGCATCTTGCCGCTCACGTGCGCGAGCACCTTGTGGCCGTTCTCGAGCTCCACCCGAAACATCGCATTGGGCAGCGGCTCGACCACCGTTCCCTCGACCTCGATCGCGTCCTCTTTGGTCATCGTCCTCGACTCGCCGGCGCCGTCGGCGCCGACTGGCCGCTGAGACTCGTCAGCACCTCCGGGCCGTTGTCCGTCACCGCCACGGTGTGCTCGAAATGCGCCGCCAGGCTCCCGTCCTGGGTCACCGCCGTCCACCCGTCGTCCAGGATCCGGACCTCCCAGCTCCCCATGGTGACCATCGGCTCGATCGCGAGAACCATCCCGGGCCGGAGCTGCGGGCCGCGGCCCGGGTCCCCGAAGTTGGGGATCTGGGGCTCTTCGTGGAGCGCGCGCCCGATCCCGTGACCGACGAAGGCACGAACGACCGCGAAGCCGTTCGCCTCGACGTGAGACTGGACCGCGTGCGACACGTCCGACAGTCGACGGCCGGGACGGCACTCCTGGATGGCCAGGTCCAGGCTCTCGCGGGTGACGTTCAGGAGCTTCTGCACGTTCGCCGGCACGGTACCGATCGGCAAGGTGAAGGCGCAGTCGGCGTAGTACCCCTCTACGATGCACCCGAGGTCAAGGCCGACGATGTCGCCCTCGCGGATCTTGCGCCGGGCGGACGGAATGCCGTGCACGACCTCCTCGTTGATCGAGATGCAGGCCGTCGCCGGAAATCCGCGGTAGCCCTTGAAGGCCGGCTCGGCGCCTTCGCGATGGATGTACGCTTCGACGTCCTCGTCGACCTCGAGCGTCGACATCCCCGGGCGGACGAAGCCGCGCAATCGCTCGACGACACCGGCCAGAATGTGGCCCGCCTGCCGCATGAGCGCGATCTCGCGCGCCGACTTGAGCACGATCACCGCACGGCTCCCGCCGCGGCGCGAATCGCGTCGCGGATCGTCGCGACCGGCCCTTCGCCGGACACGGTCGTCAATATATTTCGCTGGCGGTAGTAGTCGAGCAGCGGCGCCGTCTGCCGCCGATAGACCTCCAGGCGGTTCCGGACGGTGGCCTCGCCGTCGTCGTCGCGCTGGTAGAGCTCGCCGCCGCACGCGTCGCAGACCCCCGCGCGCTTCGGCGGGTTGGACGTCAGGTGGTACGAGTGGCCGCACGCGCGGCACACCCGCCGTCCGGTCAGCCGGCGCAGCAGCTCGGGCTCCGAGACGTCGAAGTAGACGACCGTGTCGAGCGACTGGCCGAGATCTTTCAGGAGCCGCGAGAGGGCTTCGGCCTGGGCGGTGGTCCGCGGGAAGCCGTCCAGGATGAAGCCTCGGCCGGCGTCGGCGACGGAGAGGCGCTCGGCCATCATCCGGATGATCACGTCGTCGGGCACCAGCGCGCCCTGGTCCATGTAGCGCTTGGCCTCGCGGCCGAGCGGGCTGCCCGCCGCCACCGCCTCGCGCAGCATGTCGCCGGTCGCCAGGTGGAGCACGCCCCATTCTTGCGCGAGGTCGCGGGCCTGAGTGCCCTTGCCCGCGCCCGGCGGTCCGAGAAACGTAATCCGCACGCTCAACTTCCGTATCCGCTCGAGCGCGACTTGGACTTCTTCAGGAAGCCCTCGTAGTTCCGCATGAGCAGGTGCGATTCCATCTGCCGCACGGTGTCGAGGGCCACGCCCACGACGATCAGCAGGCTCGTGCCGCCGAAATAGAACGGCACGTTGAACCAGCGGATCAGGTAGTCCGGCAGCACCGAGATCAGCGCCAGGAAAAGGGCGCCCGGCAAGGTGATGCGCGTCAGCGTCCGGTCGATGTACTCCGCCGTCTTCTTGCCCGGCCGCACACCCGGGATGAAGCCGCCGTACTTCTTCATGTTGTCGGCCAGGTCGATCGGGTTGAACACGATCGCCGTGTAGAAGTAGGCGAAGAAGACGATCAGCGCCATGTAGCTCACGGTGTAGAAGAGACGTCCCGGCGACATCGCGTCCGAGATCGCCTGCATCCACGGGTGCGGCACGAACCGCGTCAGGGTCGCCGGGAACAGGATCAGCGAGGACGCGAAGATGACCGGGATGACGCCCGCCGTGTTGATGCGCAGCGGAATGTGCGTGGACTGGCCGCCGTAGACGCGCCGGCCGACGACGCGCTTGGCGTACTGCACGGGGATCTTCCGCTGGCCCTCCTGCATCAGGACCACCGCCGCCGTCACGCCGACCATGACCAGGACGATCGCGGCGACGACGATGAGCTTCAGCTCGCCGTTCTTGATGAGGACGTACGAGGCGCTGATGGCCGACGGCAGCCGCACGACGATGCCCGCGAAGATGATCAGCGAGATCCCGTTGCCGATCCCCTTCTCGGAGATCTGTTCGCCCATCCACATGATCAGCGCGGTGCCCGCCGTCAAGGTAACCATCGTCAGCAGGCGGAATCCCCAGCCGGGCGTCGGCACGATCGACATGCCCGTCGGGCTCCGCATGCTCTCGAGGCCATAGGCGATCCCGAGCGCCTGGACCCCCGACAGCACGATCGTGCCGTATCGCGTGTATTGGGTGATCTTCTTGCGGCCGGCCTCGCCCTCCTTCGCCAGCCGCTCGAGGGCCGGCACGACGACGGTGAGGAGCTGCAGGATGATCGACGCCGAGATGTACGGCATGATGCCGAGCGCAAAAATCGACAGCCTTCTCAGATTTCCGCCCGAGAAGAGATCGACCATCCCGAGCAAGGTGCCCTGGACCTGGTCGAAGAACTGCGCGAGCGCGTGACCGTCGATGCCGGGCGTCGGCACGTGCGCACCCACGCGGTACGCGATCAGCAGCACGGTGGTCATGATGACGCGGCGCTTCAGCTCCGGGATCTTGAAGACGTTCTGGAAGCTCTGGAGGCTCTCGATCACGAAGCAGCCACTCGCTCGGGGAGCGTCTCGACCCGCCCGCCCTTGGCCTCGATCTTCGCGCGCGCGGACTCGCTCACCGCGTGCGCGCGCACGGTCAGGGCGTGCGCGACGTCGCCGCCGCCGAGCACCTTGACCCGCGCGCGGCCGCTCAGCTTGATGAGGCCGGCCTGGGCGAGACCGTCGGGATCGACGACCGCGTTCGCCGCAAACGATCCGAGCGACTTCAGATTCACGACGGCGTACGAGGTCTTGCCGCCGTACGGCATGAAGCCGCGCTTCGGCAGTCGCCGGTAGAGGGGCATCTGGCCGCCCTCGAAGCCACCGGCCTTGCCGCCGCCGGACCGGGCGCTGTGGCCCTTGTGTCCCTTGGTGGAAGTCTTCCCGTGACCCGATCCCGGACCGCGACCGATCTTCTTGCGCCGCTTCGTGGCGCCCGGCGCCGGGCGCAGCTCGTCAAGCTTCACGGGTCACGCTCAGCACGAAGTAGACCTTGGCGATCATGCCGCGGACCGTCGCCGAGTCGTCGTGGCTCACCGACTGGCGCAGCCGCCGCAGTCCCAGCGCCCGGACCGTCGCCTCTTGCTTGGGCGAGAGGCCGATCATCGACCGGGTCAGGGTGACCTTAAGCTTCTTGTCGGGCACCGGCAATCTCCTCCGCGGGGGCGACGACGCCATCGCCGCGTCGCCGCGCCGCATGCAGATCTTGCAAGCGCTTGATCCGGCGGAGCGCGTCGATCGTCGCCTTCAGCACGTTGTGGGGATTGTTCGAGCCGAGGGTCTTCGTGAGAATGTCCTGCACGCCCGCCGCCTCGAGGATCGGCCGCACGGCGCCGCCCGCGATGACACCCGTTCCGGGCACCGCCGGCTTGAGGAAGACACGGCCGGCTCCGAAATGCCCCGTGATCTCGCAGGGGATCGTCGTGTCCTTGAGCGGGACGAAGATCAGGTCCTTCTTGGCGTGCTCGACGGCCTTCCGGATGGCCTCGGGCACCTCGTGGGCCTTGCCGAGGCCGACGCCCACGTGGCCGCGCCCGTCGCCGACCACGACCAGCGCCGTGAACGAGAACCTCCGCCCGCCCTTGACGACCTTGGCCACGCGGTTGATGGAGACGACGCGATCGTTCAGCTCGAGCACGCTCGGATCGATCTTCGCTTCCGCCACGTTCCTCTCTCTCTTCTGTTCGAGCAGCGGCTTTGCCGCCGCAACCCTCCTGGGGGAGGTCTCGGAGGGGGCCGTCGAGGCCCCCTCCGATTAGAACACCAGGCCGCCGGCGCGAGCCGCGTCGGCGAGCGCCTTCACTCGTCCGTGATACATATACCCGCCGCGATCGAACACGACGCGCTCGATCCCCTGCGCCTTCGCCTTGCCCGCCAGGAGCTCGCCGACGAGCTTGGCGGCGGCCACGTTGCCTCCCTGCGGCTGGCGCGCGCGGAACTCCTTGCTCCGGCTGTCCACGGCCAGCAAGGTCCGCCCAAGGTCGTCGTCGACCAGCTGGGCGTAGATATGATTCAGGCTGCGGAAGACGGCCAGTCGAGGCCTCGTCCCGGAGCCACGCACGTACCGGCGCACGCGCCGGTGCCGGACATCTCGCGAAGCGCGCCGCTCTTTCGTGATCACTTGGCCCCCGCTCCCGCCTTCTTACCAACCTTGCGGCGGATCACCTCGTCCGAATACTTGATCCCCTTGCCCTTGTACGGATCGGGCTCGCGGAGCGCGCGCAGCTTCGCGGCGGTCTGGCCGAGCAGCGCCTTGTCGGCCCCCTTCAGGGTGATCGCCACCTGCCGCTCGATCTCCGCCGTAATGCCGTCCGGCAGCGGGAAGACCACGGGGTGCGAGTAGCCCAGCGCGAGGGTGATCGCCTTGCCCTGGACCTGCGCCCGGTAGCCGATTCCTACGATGTCCAGCTTGCGCTCGAAACCATCTTTCACACCGGTCACCATGTTCGCCATCAGCGCGCGAGCCAAGCCGTGCATCGCGCGGATCTTCCGATCGTCGCCGGTGCGCGAGATCACGAGCTGGTTGCCGTCGAGCTTCGCGCTGAGCCCCGCCGGCACGGGCTGCATCAGCTTGCCCTTGGGTCCCTCGGCGCGCACGGTCGCCCCCTCGATCTGGACCTTCACTCCCTGCGGGATGCTGACGGGCTTCCGGCCGATCCGTGACATGGCGCTCCTCTACCACACGTAGGCGAGCACTTCGCCGCCGACCTTCTGCTTGCGCGCGTTGCGGCCCGTCACCACGCCCTTCGACGTCGACATCAGCGCCACGCCCATCCCGGCCAGGATGGACGGGATCTGGTCGTGGGTGACGTACACGCGCCGTCCGGGTGTCGAGACCCGGACGAGCCCGGAGATCATCTTCTCGTTGCCCACGCCGTACTTGAGGTAGACGCGCAGGGTCCCCTGCTTGTCGTCCTCGAGCACGCGGAAGTTCTTGATGAAGCCCTCGTCCTTCAGGATCTCGGCGATCCGCACCTTGAGTCGGGAGGAGGGAATGTCCACCTTCTCGTGCTCGGCGCGGCTCGCGTTGCGGATGCGCGTCAGCAGATCGGCGATCGGATCGCTTCGCATACGCGCTACCAGCTCGCCTTCACGATGCCCGGAACCTCGCCCTTGAGCGCCAGCTCGCGAAAGCAGAGCCGGCACATCTCGAACTTCCGGAGGTAGCCGCGCGGGCGGCCGCACAGCTTGCACCGCGAATAGGCGCGCGTCGAGAATTTCGGTTTACGCTGAGACTTCATGATGAGCGCGGTCTTGGCCATGCGAAGCTACTCCCTGAACGGCATACCCAGGTGCGTGAGCAGCACCTTGGCGTCCTCGTCCGTGCGCGCCGTCGTGACGATGCTGATGTCCATGCCGCGGACCTTGTCGACCTTGTCGTAGACGATCTCCGGGAAGATCAGCTGCTCGCGCAGACCGAGCGCGTAGTTGCCCCGGCCGTCGAAGCCCTTGGGCGGCACGCCGCGGAAGTCGCGCACGCGCGGCAGCGCGACGTTGATGAGGCGGTCGAGGAACTCGTACATCCGGGCGCCCCGCAAGGTCACCTTCGCGCCGATCGGCACGCCCTCGCGCAGCTTGAAGTTCGCGATCGACTTCTTGGCCCGCGTGACGATCGGCCGCTGGCCGGAGATCAGCTGCAGGTCGGCGGTCGCGAAGTCGAGCACCTTCGCATTCTCGCGCCCTTCGCCGACGCCCATGTTGATGACGACCTTCTCCAGCCGCGGCACCTGGTACGGGTTGGAGAACCCGCGCTCCTTCATGACCGCCTGGACGATCGTCTTGTGGTACATCTCCTTCAGCCGCGGCTTGGTCTCGCCGGTGCCCTTCGGGCGGCCCTTGGCGACGGGCGCCGCCGCCGCGGCTGGCCCTCCGCCCTTCTTGGGCTGGGCCTTCGCGGCCGGTTTCTGCGCCGTCGGTGGCTTCTGAGTGGTTTGCGTTTCTTTCGCCATGGTCTCAGCCCTTGTCGATCGATTCGCCGCAGCGCTTGCAGATCCGCAGCTTGCGCCCGTCGGCGAGCGTCTTGATCCCGCTGCGCGACGGCTTGTCGCAGCGGCCGCAGACCACCAGCACGTTGGACAGCGCCAGCGGGCTCTCGCGCTCGATGATGCCGCCCTGCCGCAGCTTCTGCGTCGGCCGCTGATGCTTCTTCATCATGTTGATCTTCTCGACCAGCACCCGCCCGCCGATCGGCAGGACGCGCAGCACCTTGCCGCGCTTGCCGCGCTCGCGGCCGGCGATGACCGCTACCGTGTCGCCTCGTCGCACGTGGGTGTGTTGCATCAGATGACCTCGGGCGCGAGCGAGATGATCTTGGTGAACTGGCGCTCGCGCAGCTCGCGCGCCACCGGCCCGAAGATGCGCGTGCCCACCGGATTCTCGTCGGGCTTGATCAGAACCACCGCGTTGCGGTCGAAGCGGATGTACGATCCGTCCCGCCGCCGGACTTCCTTGACCGTCCGCACCACGACCGCGCGGGCCACCTCGCCCTTCTTCACGGTCCCGTCGGGCGTCGCCTCCTTGATGGCCACGATGACCGTGTCCCCGAGCGAGGCGTAGCGCTTGTTGGCGCCCCCCATCACCCGGATGCACTGGACCTTCTTGGCGCCTGAATTATCGGCGACGTCGAGCATCGAGCGCGGCTGGATCATCGCTAGGACACGCGGCTGAGGACCTTGCGGATCCGCCAGCGCTTCTCCTTCGAGAGCGGCCGGGTCTCCTCGATCAGCACCCGGTCGCCCACCCGGCTCTCGTTGGTCTCGTCGTGCGCCTTCAGCTTCTTCGACGCCCTGACCACGCGCTGGTAGCGCGGATGGCGGAACACCCGCTCGATCCGCACCACGCGCGTCTTCTGCATCGCGTCCGACACGACCACGCCTTCACGACTCTTCCGCTCACCCACGGGATGCGCCCTTCTTCTCGCGGAGCACAGTGTTGGCCCGCGCCAGATCTTTTTTGGCCTGGCTCAGCCGCGAGGGGTTCTTGGCCATCCCCATCGAGAGCTGGAACCTGAGATTGAAGATCTCCTCGGTCAGCTCCCGCGCCTTCTGCTGGAGCTCGTCCTCGGAGAACTCACGCCACTTCGCCGCTTTCATCGTCCAGTCTCCGGGCTAGAGAGCCCTCGTGCGTGACACGAACTTCGTCGTGATACCGATCTTCTGGGCCGCCGTCCGGAACGCGACACGGGCGATGTCCTCGGGCACGCCGATCATCTCGTACAGGATCCGTCCGGGCTTCACCACGGCGACCCACTCCTCCGGGTTTCCCTTGCCCTTGCCCATCCGGGTTTCCGCCGGTTTCTTCGTCACCGGCTTGTCCGGGAAGATGCGGATCCAGACCTTACCACCGCGCTTGAGGCTCCGGGTGAGCGCCACGCGCGCGGCCTCGATCTGTCGGTTCGTCACCCATCCGGGCTCGAGGGCCTTGAGGCCGAAATCGCCGAAGGCGAGGGTCGACCCGCGCACGGCGATGCCCTTCATCCGGCCGCGCTGGGCCTTCCGATACTTGACCCGCTTGGGCATCAGCATGAGGGATTCGCCTCAGGCTTCAGCCGGCGCGGCGCGAAGCACCTCGCCCTTGAAGACCCACACCTTGACGCCGATCGTGCCGTAGGTCGTGTGCGCGGTCGCCAGCCCGTAGTCGATGTCGGCGCGGAGCGTGTGGAGCGGTACCCGCCCGTCGCGATACCATTCGCGCCGCGCGATCTCGCCGCCGCCCAGCCGTCCGGCGCACGCGATCCGGATGCCGTCGGCACCCAGGCGCAGGGCGGAGGTCACGGCCTTTTTCATCGCCCGTCGGAACGCGACGCGCTTCTGGAGCTGCAGCGCGACGTTCTCGGCGACGAGCTGCGCGTCGAGCTCGGGATGGATGACCTCCTCGATGTTGAGGTAGATCTCCTTCCCGGTCCGCGCCTGCAGCTCGTTCTTCAGCTTCTCGACCTCGGACCCCTTGCGGCCGATGATGATGCCGGGGCGCGCCGTCGCGATGGTGATGCGCGCGCGGTTGGCCGAGCGCTCGATGTCGATCTTCGCGATGCCCGCGTGATAAAGCTGGTCCTTGATGAAGCGCCGGATCTTCACGTCCTCGTGCAGGAGATTCGCGTAGGCCTTCGTCGCGAACCAGCGCGAGCTCCAGCTCCGCGTCACGCCGAGCCTGAAGCCGATCGGATGTGTTTTCTGACCCATCGTCTACTTTTTCTCCTTCGGCTTTCGGCCGCCCTTGGCCGCCGGCTTCGGTCCCCCGCGTGCCGCACTCCGCCGGGCCGGCGCCCGTCGGGCCGGGGCAGCTGGACGTTCTGCGCGCGCCGGCGGCGGCGCGCTCGGACGGGCCGGCGCGGGCGCCGCGATGGCGCCGTTCACCTCGTCGCTGACGCCGATCGTCAGGTGGCTCGTACGATGCTTGATCGAGAACGCGCGGCCCATCGCGCGCGGCTGCACGCGCTTGAGCACCGGGCCTCCGTCGGCGTACGCCTGAACGACCCGCAGATCGTCCAGGTCGCGCACCTGGTGGTTGTGCTCGGCATTCGCCACGGCCGAGCGCAGCACCTTCTCGACCAATCGTGCGGCGGCGCGCGGCGTGTACTCGAGCGTCGCGAGCGCTTCCGCCACGGGCTTGCCGCGGATCTGGTCGAGCACTAGCCGGGCCTTCCGCGCCGACACGCGGACGAAACGGGCGCGCGCCATCGTTCGCATCGCGATCAGGTCTTGCCGGTCGGCGACGTCGCCGCCTTTTCGGCGGTACCGTGCGCCCTGAACGTCCGGGTCATCGCGAACTCACCCAGCCGATGGCCCACCATGTTCTCAGTCATGTACACGGGGATGAACTTCTTGCCGTTGTGAACGGCGACCGTGTGACCGACGAACTCCGGCGGGATCGTCGTCCGCCGGGACCACGTCTTGAGCACCTTCTTCTGCCGGGTGCGATTCAGCTCTTCGATCCGCGCCAACAACGTTTCATCGATGTACGGGCCCTTCTTCAGCGAGCGTCCCATCGCGTGCTCCTATTTCTTCCGTCGCGTCACGATGAAGCGGTCCGACGGTCTGGCGCCGCGCCGCGTCTTGTAGCCCTTCGTCGGCTTGCCCCATGGGGTCATCGGATGGTTACCCTTCCCCTTGCCCTCGCCGCCGCCCATCGGGTGATCGACGGGATTCATGACCGTGCCGCGGACCGTCGGACGGAACCCGCGCCAGCGGACCCGACCCGCCTTGCCGATCGAGACGTTCTCGTGGTCGAGGTTACCGACCTGGCCGACCGTCGCCATGCACGCGAGGGCGACCAGCCGCACCTCGCCCGAGGGCAGCTTGAGCGTGGCGCGCTCGCCTTCCTTCGCAAGGAGCTGGGCCTGAGTGCCCGCGCTCCGACAGAGCTGCGCGCCGCGTCCGGGCTGGAGCTCGACGTTGTGCACGAGCGTACCGACCGGGATATTCCGCACGGGCAGCGCGTTGCCGGGCAGGATGTCGGCCTGCGGCCCCGACATCACGGTGTCCCCGACCCGGATCCCCAGCGGGGCGATGATGTAACGCTTCTCGCCGTCCTTGTAGTGGAGCAGCGCCAGCCGCGCCGAACGGTTCGGGTCGTACTCGATCGCGGCGACGCGCGCGGGGATCCCGTACTTCTCGCGCCGGAAGTCGACCTGGCGAATCATCTGCTTGGCGCCGCCGCCGCGATGACGCACGGTGATACGCCCGTAGACGTTTCGGCCGTTCGTCCGGCGCTTGGGAACCAGCAGGCCCTTCTCCGGCTCGGTTTTCGTGATCTCGTCGTACGTGACGTACGTCAGGTAGCGAAGCGAAGGCGACGTCGGCTTGACGGTGCGGATGGCCATACCCTACGCCCCCTCGACGAGCTCGATCTTATGGCCGGGGGCGAGCGTCACGATCGCCTTTTTCCAGTCGGCGCGCCTTCCCTCGGAGCGACCCATGCGTTTCAGCTTTCCCTCGAACGAGGCGGTCCGGACGGACGACACCTTGACGTTGAACACGGTCTCGACCGCCACGCGGATCTCGACCTTGTTCGCGTCGGGCCGAACCCGGAACGCCACCGTGTTCTGCTCTTCCTTCTGCCGCATGCTCTTTTCCGTCATCAGCGGACGGATCAAGATCTCGCGCGCCGCTCGGCTCATTGTAGCGGGTTCCTCGAGGCCGCCTCGAACCGCGGGTGGCCTGCCATAGGTACTCGTGGAGTCATCGCGCCAGCGCCGCCTCGAGGGCCAGAAGCCCCGCGCGCTCGCACACCACGCGGCGGGCGTGCAGCAGCTGGTAGACCGACACGTGCGCCGGCGTCTCGATGGTGAGCCAGGGCACGTTCCGCGCCGCGCGCATCACGGCCCCGTCCATCTCGCGCAGGACGATGAGCGTCCGCTCCCCGGCAACGCCGAGGCCGGCGAGTCGGCCGACCAGCGACTTCGTCTTCCCATCGCGCACGTCGAGGCTCTCGATCGCGGACAGCTCGCCGGCGGCGATCTTGGCCGCGACGGCCGCGCGAAGCGCCAGGCGCCGCATGCTGCGCGGCATGTCCTTGTCGTAGCTCCGCGGTGTGGGACCGAACGGCTTGCCGCCGCCCTTCCACTGGACGGCCCGCGTCGAGCCCTGCCGGGCGCGGCCGGTCCCCTTCTGCTTCCACGGCTTGCGGCCGCCGCCCGAGACCTCGCTCCGGCCCTTGGTGTCGTGCGTGCCGGCGCGACGGTCGGCCAGCTCGCGGGTCACCGCCTGATGGAGCAGCGGCACGCGGCTCTCGGCGCCGAAGACGTCCGCCTTCAGCTCGACCGATCCCGTCGCCTTGCCCTTCGCGTCCAGCACCTGTACGGTCGGCATCGCTATTTCTTTTCCGGGACCTTCTGCTGCTGCGCCTTGGTCGCCTTCACCGACTTCCGCAGCATCACCAGGGTTCCGTTGGCGCCGGGCACCGCGCCCCGCACCAGCACGAGATTCTGCTCGGGCATCACGCGCACCACCGCGAGGTTCAGCACGGTCCGCCGATCGCCGCCCATGCGCCCGGGGAGATGATGACCCGGCCACACGCGCGAGGGATCCGACGAGGCGCCGATCGAGCCAGGGGCACGATGGAACATCGAGCCGTGCGTCGCGTCGCCGCCGTACCAGCCGTAGCGCTTGACGCCGCCCTGGAAGCCCTTGCCCTTCGTGACGCCGACGACGTCGACCAGCTCACCCGGCGCGAACATCTCGACGGTGAGCGCCTGGCCGAGCTGGTAGCCCTGAACCTTTTCGGTCTTCTCGAGCCGGACCTCGCGCACGACCTGCATCGGCGCCACGTTCAGCTTCTTGAACACGCCCGCCGCCGGCTTCGACACGTTCTTCTTCTTCGCGCCGAACCCGAGCTGCAACGCATCGTACCCGTGCGACTCCGCCGTCTTGATGCCGATGACCGTGCAGGGCCCAGCCTCGATGACGGTCACAGGCACGTGACTTCCGTCGTCGGCAAACACCTGCGTCATCCCCACTTTTCTACCGATCAGTCCTTCTTTACGCGCCATGGTTACTCTCGAAGTTCCCGGTTTCTCCTCGAGCTCCTGCATCTCGCGGCCGATCAAAACCGTCCCAGATGCGAGGCGCCGACGAGCGACGACTGAGGCGTATGCCGCATACGCCGCAGGGAGGAGCGAGGAGGCAACGAAGCAGATGGGCGGTTTTCATCGGCCGCTCTACAGCTTGATCTCGACGTCGACGCCGGCCGGGAGATCGAGCTTCATCAATGAGTCGACCGTTTGAGGAGTCGGGTCGACGATGTCCAGGAGGCGCTTGTGCGTTCGCATCTCGAACTGCTCGCGCGATGTCTTGTCGACGT
This sequence comes from Candidatus Rokuibacteriota bacterium, assembly GCA_003220495.1. Taxonomy (GTDB): domain Bacteria; phylum Methylomirabilota; class Methylomirabilia; order Rokubacteriales; family CSP1-6; genus AR31. The sequence continues at coordinate 32,597 of QHSP01000106.1, forward strand.
GCGGGCTCCGCAGCACCGTCCAGCGGTTGATGATCGTGGGCAGCAAGACCGGACCGGACACGCGCGCGCCGGTGCGGCGCACCGTCTCCACGATCTCCTTGACCGACCGATCGAGCAACTGGTGATCGTATGCCTTCAGGCGAATCCGAATTTTCTGATCAGCGGCCAAGGTTGCCATGCGTTACTCCACGATCTCCGTGACGACGCCCGCCCCCACCGTCCGCCCGCCCTCTCGAATCGCGAACCGCAGCTCCTTCTCCATCGCGATCGGCACGATCAGCTCGATCGACATCGTCACGTTGTCGCCCGGCATCACCATCTCCACCCCCGGCGGCAACGTGCACACCCCCGTCACGTCCGTCGTCCGGAAGTAGAACTGCGGCCGGTACCCGTTGAAGTACGGCGTGTGCCGCCCCCCCTCTTCCTTCGTCAGCACATAGACTTCGGCCTTGAATTTCTTGTGGGGCTTGATCGTGCCGGGCTTGGCCAGAACTTGCCCGCGCTCCACTTCGTCCTTGTCGATCCCGCGCAGCAGCGCCCCGATATTATCCCCGGCTTGCCCCTCGTCGAGCAGCTTGCGAAACATCTCCACGCCCGTCACCACCGACTTGCGGGTGTCGTGGACCCCCACGATCTCGATCTCCTCGCCCACCTTCACGATCCCCCGCTCCACGCGGCCCGTCACGACGGTCCCCCGCCCCGTGATCGAGAAAATGTCCTCGATCGGCATCAGAAACGGCTTGTCCACCGGCCGCGGCGGCGTCGGAATGTAGCTGTCGACCGCGTCCATCAGCTGCCAGATCGGCGCCGCCGCCTTCGTGTCCTCCGGCTTCTCGTTCGCGTGCAGCGCCGAGCCCCGGATCACCGGCACCTCGTCCCCCGGAAATTGGTACTTCTTCAGCAGCTCCCGCACTTCGAGCTCCACCAGATCCAGAATCTCGGCATCGTCGACCATGTCCACCTTGTTCATGAACACCACCAGAAACGGCACGTTGACCTGGCGCGCCAGCAGCACATGCTCGCGCGTTTGCGGCATCGGCCCGTCATTGGCCGCCACCACCAGGATCGCCCCGTCCATCTGCGCCGCCCCCGTGATCATGTTCTTGATGTAGTCCGCGTGCCCCGGACAATCGATGTGCGCGTAGTGCCGCTTGGCCGTCTCGTACTCCACGTGCGCCACCGCGATCGTGATCCCCCGCTCCCGCTCTTCCGGCGCGTTGTCGATCGATCCGTACTCCCGCACCGCGATCGTCTTGTTCTTCGTGTGCAGCACCTTCGTGATCGCCGCCGTCAACGTCGTCTTGCCGTGGTCGATGTGCCCGATCGTCCCCACGTTCACGTGCGGCTTCGTCCGCTCGTACTTCGCC
>QHSP01000107.1 GCA_003220495.1 Candidatus Rokuibacteriota bacterium
CGTGGAAGTCGTCGGGCGCCGCGTCCTCGCCGCGCACCTCGGCGACGACGTGCAGCCGCTGCGTGCCCATCCGCTCGCTGTCGATGCCGACGGCGGCCGAGTAGCGCACACCGTCCACGCGATCGACGACCTCCTCGATGTCGGCCGGCACGACGTTCTGGCCGCCGAGGATGATGAGGTCCTTGAGCCGGCCGGTCACGAAGAGAAACCCCTCGGCGTCGACGAATCCGAGATCGCCCGTCCGGAGCCAGCCGCCGGGCATGAGCACCTTCTCGGTGGCCGCCGGATTGTTGTAGTAGCCCTTCATGATGCCCGGGCTCTTCACGCAGATCTCGCCTTCGACGCCTGCCGGGCGTTCGGCAGTCCCTTCGTCGAGCGGCGCCAGGACCCGGACGGAGACGCCGCGGCAGGGCTTGCCCACCGAGAGAAAGCGCCCGCTCGGGTCGTGCCGGAGCGGGACGCCGCGCGGCCAGATGGCCACCGCGAGCGTCGCCTCGGCGAGCCCGTAGCACGGCGAGATCACGTGCTTGAGGCCGAAGTGCGACTCGAACGCCTCGATTGTCGACAGGCGCACGGGCTCGGCGCCGGAGAGCGCCGCTTTGAGGCTCCCCAGATCGAGCCCCGTGGTGTCGCGGACGTTGCGCACGCAGTTGCGGTAGCCGAAGTCCGGCGAGACGGTGAACGTCGCACGGATCTCCGTGATCAGCGAGAGCCACTGCCGCGGGTTGCGCAGATCGGGCGGCAGGAGCCAGATCGGCGTGCCGGAGAGCGGCGGCGTGAACGCGCAGCCGATCAATCCCATGTCGTGGTAGAGCGGGAGCCACGAGACGACGCGGTCGGCGACGGTAATGCCCGCCGCTTCGGCCATGAAGTGGATGGTCGCCACGACGTTCGCGTGGGTGAGCATGACGCCGCGCGGGTGGCCCGTGCTCCCCGACGTGTATTGCAGGAAGGCCAGGTCGTCGGCCTTCGCCGCCGCGAGCGGCGGCGCCGGGGCGTCGACGTCGAGGTCGGGCGGCTCGAGGACCTGGCGGACGTTCGGGGCGAGCGCGCAGCTCTCGTCCACGCCCGTGCGGAACCATCCGATGGTCGCGACCGCGATCGCTTCCGAGTCACGGAAGATCGCGGCGGTCGTGTCGACGCCGAGGGTGGGGTAGAGCGGCACCGGCACCGCACCCACGCGCAGCGCGCCGAAGAACGTGTAGAAGAATTCGGCGCACGTCGGATAGATGAGGCAGATCTTGTCGCCGGCTCTCACCCCGGCCCGCGCGAGCCCGGCGGCGTACCGTCCGCTCTGCTCCCACAGGCGCCCGTAGGTCACGGTCTCGTCGTACAGCCGGAAATATTGCTGGCCGGGAGACAGCGTGGCGCGCCGGCGCATCATCTCGGTGAGCGTCGGCGCGGCTTTCACGTCATCGTCGACCATCCGCGCCTCCTCCTGTTCTCTCGCCGTGTCGACGCGTCGAGGACATCGGCTAGTCGGTGCGGGGGCCGAGGATCGCGGAGGTCGAGCGCGCTTCGCCGTTGCGGAGATAGAGCACCGAGACGCTGTCGCCGGGCTTGCGATCGCGGATCAGCGTTCGGAGCGCCTCGAGCCCGTCGACGGCGGTCCCGGCGAATCGTACGATCACGTCGCCCTCGCGCAGCCCCGCGCGCTCGGCGCCGGTTCCCGGCATGACGCTCGACAGCCTCAGGCCGTCGTCGCCTGGGCGGGGCAGGGCGACGATGCCGAGGAGCGCGCTGCCGGCAGCGCCGCCGCCCTGGCCTTGCCGCCGCGCTGGCCGCGCGACCTGGGCGTAGACCGGGCGCGTATCCATCGCGAGCCGATCGACGACACGCGCGCCGACGGCGGCCACGCGCGCCATGCCGGCCGCGTCGAGCTTGTCCGCGGTGTCGCTCGGCTTGTGGTAATCGCTGTGTCCGCCCGTGTAGAAGAACAAGACCGGAACGCCGGCCGCATAGAACCGGCTGTGGTCGGACGGGCCGTACGGCGAGCCGTTGATGTCGAGCGTGACGCCTTCGAGCTGCGCCGCATCGTTCACGAGCGTGCGCATCCGACTTCCGCTGTCGCCGCCGCCGACGTTGAGCGCGCGCCCTTGCAGCCGGCCGACCATATCGAAGTTCAGCATCGCGATGGTTCGATCGAGCGGCAGGGCCGGCCGGCTCACGTAGTGGCGCGAGCCGATCAGCCCGAGCTCCTCGGCGCCGAAGAACGCGAAGATCAAGGTGCGGCCCGTCCCACCGGCCGCCGCGAATGCCCGCGCGAGCCCGAGGACCACGGCGGTGCCGGACGCGTTGTCGTCGGCGCCCGGGTAGACGACGCCCTCGGCGCGTCCGAGGTGATCGTAGTGCGCGCCGATGACGACGGCTTCGGCAGCGAGCGCCGGGTCGTCGCCGGGCAAGACTCCGATCACGTTCGCCGCCCGGACCTCGTCGATCATCTTCTCGACGCGAAGGTGCGCGCGCGTCCCCGTCGCGAACGATGCCGGGCCGCGCGTCGCCGACATCGCCCGCGTCGTCTCCGCGATCGTCCGACCGGCCGGCGCCAGCACGAGGTCGGCAGCCTCCCGTGTGAGGGCGCCCGACACCAGCGCCACCTCGACCGCCGTCCTTTCTGGCGCCGGAAGCTCGCCTCCCGCGATCAGCAGCGCGACGGCCCCCCGCCGCTTCGCGGCGATCAGCTTGTCGAGGCGGGTCACGCGTGCGTCGGTCAGATGAGCGGGGGCGCCGTCGAGCGCAAGCGCAATCCTTCCGCGAACGTCGACGCCGGCATAGTCGTCGTATCCGGCCTCGGGAATCTCGGCGCCGTAGCCGACGAAGACGACTTCGCTGCCGACCTCGCCGGGGAGCGAGCCCCCGTGGGCGATCCACTCGCGCCCCGCGTCGAGCCGCCGGGGCGTAGGACCGAGCAGATCCAGGCTGCTCGCCGGTCCCGGGCGTGACGACGTCTCGAGGACGAACGACTGGAGAAACGATCCCTGGTCACCGCCGGGACGAAGGCCGACCGCGGCCAGCCAGTCGGCGATCTGCCTGGCCGCATGGTCGCCGCCCGGGGTTCCCGACCGGCGTCCTTCCATCTCGGGCGTGGTCAGGGTCTTCACGCTCTCGGCGAGCGGCGCGGCCTCCGGCGGCACGACCGCCGACCGCGCGTACGCGCCGGCCGCGACGACGATCAGGGACGCCGAGAGGAGAAATGTGACGAAACGGCTGATCACACGCGCATTTTACCCCACCTCGCGCGGGCGGCGCCGCTACGGGACGGCGGTCGAGTCTCCGGATTTGATCGCGGCGACGCGGCCGCCGGTCAGGCGCACGAGGTCGTCCGGGGTCAGCTTGAAGACCGTGTTCGGATGACCGGCCGCCGCCCAGATCTCCGGCCACCGCAGCAGATCTTCGTCGATCAGGATCGTGAGCGGTCCGGCGTGCGCGACGGGAGCGACGCCGCCGATGGCGAAGCCCGTCCGCTGCCTCACGAACTCGGCGTCGGCGCGTCCCACCGGCTCAGCGATGAGCGCGGCCACCTTGCGCTCGTCGACCCGGTTGGCGCCGCTCGCGATGACCAGCACCGCGCGCTGGCTCTGCTCGCCCCGAAACACGAGCGACTTCGCGATCTGGTCGACCTTGCAGCCGACCGCGCTCGCGGCCTGAGCGGACGTCCGCGCCGACTGCTCGAGCGCGATCACGCGGTGGCCGCCGCCGGCGGCGGCGAGCGCCTCCTGGACACGCCGGACGCTCGGGCCGAAGTCGGTCACGGACCGAGCTGGCGCACGGCGCGCGCGACCGCAGTGGGGTCGGGCCGCACCTGGATGCTGTCGGACAGCGAGAGCCAGCGGACGATGCCGCGCCGGTCGACGACGACCGTCGTCGGTCGCGGCACGTCCTGGCCCTTGTTGCCGCCGCGTGCGTGGACGAGACCGTAGCGCCGCGTCACCGCGAGGTCGCGATCGGCCAGGAACCGGTAGCGCGCGCGCAGCCGCTGGGCGAGCTCCTGGCTCTTCTCGTTCGGATCGGGGCTGATCACGAGAATCTGAATGCCCTCGTCACCCAGCTCGGTCAGCACAGCTCCAAGTCCTTGGAGCTCGGAGACGCAGAAGGGTCACCAGGAGCCGCGGTAGAAGACGACGACGACCGGCGTACGGTCGCGAAAGGACGCGAGACTCACCGGGGCGCCCATCGCGTCCGGGAGGGTGAAGTCGGGCGCGGGCTCGCCGACGCGGAGTGCGGTCGCCGTGGCGGGCACCCGGGCGAGGACGAAGTTGAAGTACCCGCCGAGGATCAGCAAGAGCGCGGAGAGCGCGAGCGCCACGAAGTTCGGCCAGCGCGCGGCTCGCCAGGCCGCGACTCCCGCGATCAGGGTCGCCAGCGCGAACGCCACGAGATAGAGCTCAGGATGATTGCGGACGCTGTGCACGCGCAGGAACGCGACATAGCCGGCGATGGCGCCGAGCGACAGGAGCACGCTCACGAGCGCCGGCCAGTACCGGATCATCGCGCCAGGACGATCCGGTCGAACGTCTCCGCGTAGGCGAAGCCCTTCGGCTTGCCCAGCTCCGCCGCGCGCTCGCGGATGCGCTTCTCGACGCCCGCGAAATCGCCGAACTGACTCGCGTGACAGGCCAGCGCCTTGATCTTGAGATCCATCACATCGGTGATGTCGACGACGAGCTGGGGATTTTCCCACTGCATCAGATGGATCTCGAGCACCTTGTGGGGCTCGAACTGGGGCATCAGCTCCGGGAACGACAGATGGTCGCGGGCCAGCGGGTAGACGCAGTCGAGGGCGACCCCGGCGACGGTCCGATGGTCGCGATGCGAGGCACCGAGGTTGTACGTGCGGTGCGGGTTCATCGAAATGACGAGATCGGGCCGCCATCGCCTGATCTCGCGGGTGACGTCGCGGCGGAGGTCGCGCGTGTCCTCGACCTCGCAGTCCGGATAGCCGAGGAACTCGACTCGCGCGACGCCGAGCGTACGCGCCGCGTTGCGCTGCTCTTCCTCGCGGATGCGCGCCAGGCGCTCGGAGGTCATGGTGCGGTCGCCCGAGCCCTTGTTGCCGTTGGTCACGATGACGTAGGTGATCTCGCAGCCGTCCTTGACGAGCTTCGCGATCGTCCCGCCGGCTCCGAACTCGGAGTCGTCGGGGTGCGCGGTCACGACCAGGACCTTCTCGATCTTCTCGGCCAAGGGAGTCTCCGTTGTAGCGGGGTCCGTGAGGCCGGCTCGCCGCGAGGGTGGCCTGACACAGGCGCGAGCCGGCTCCGCTCGCCCGCTCAACCGTTCACACAGTCTGGCTCAACCGTTGGCTCAATCGTTCGCGACTTGGGTTCGCGAGTTGGGTTCGCGAGTTGCGTCGGTTCAGTCGGTTCATTAGATGCCCCGTCTCAGCATACCGATTCGGGGTGCGGCGTGTGAACAGCTATAATCGCGTGATGCCGATCGCCGCCCCGCGCCGGGTGGGGGCCGCGGGCCTGCTCGGCCTGCTCGCCGGCGCTCTCGTCCTGATGTTCGCGCCCGGCAATCCTGGCGCCCTGAGGCTTCTCGGTATCGGTCTCTTCTGGTGGTACGCGGCGTTCGCCGCGCCGCTCGTCGCCGTCCTGTTGGTGGCCGGCAGTCAAGGTCTCGCCCTCCGATCCGGGCCCGCGTCGCATCACTCAACGGTCCTCGCCATCGCCGCGTGGACGTCCCCGGTACTGCTGGCTCTGGTCGCCGCACGCGCGCTGTCGGGCGGCCCGGACGCGCCGGCACTGGCGCTCGCCGCGCTCGTCGCGCCGCTGATCGCATTTCTCTCCCCGACAGCAGGCGTACGACAGCGGCCGAACCTCGTCGCGGCGTTGGGCGTCAGCGCCGGACTCGGATTCACGATCTGGGCGAATCTGCTCCTGTTCGCGGATGTCGCCGGCCTGCTGGGCGTTCCGCGTTGGGCGACCGCGAGCCTGGCCACGGCGGTCGCGCTCCTCACCGTCGAGCTTGCCCAGGCCGCCGACCCGGTCGGGCGGCGCCCGCCCCGGCGTCCCACGCCGGCGCGCTCGCAGAGCAACGGCGGCGCACGGATCTATCAGATCGCGCTTCGCGGCGGCGGGCTCACCTTGCTCTACACGAGCGCCCTCGGATTCGTGGTGCTGGTCGCGATCATCGCCGCGGCCTTGCTCGTCTCCCCGTGGGCGGCGTGGCGAGAGGTCGCGTCGCGGCCCGCGCTCACCTTCGGTGAGCGGAGTCCCTGGGTCACCGAGGGTCGGGCGCTCGCCAGGCCGACCACGCTCGATTTCACCGAGGGCCACCGGGTCACGGCGCTGAGCCCTGCGACCTATCGCGTCGTCGAGCCCGGACGATTTCGAGAGTGGCAGCTACGTCCGGGAGAAACGCTCGCGCTGCGTGCCGGCGATCGTCTGGTGCTCGAGGCCGGCGCCCGCCTGCGATTCGAGGCCGGCAAGCGGATACCTGGAGCGCCGGCGTCGGGTATGGCGTGGGCCGACCCGCCGGAGCGAGGCGGCCTCACCGCGGTTCTCGAGGCGCTCGGCATGATGGTCACCCTGGTCGGTGGAGCGCTCGCGCTCGTGGGATCCCGGCCCACGCTCGGCGCCCGGGCGGTCTACGCCGGGTCGGCACTCTTGCTGGTGCTCGTGCTTTCCGCGCTCTGCCTGGGCGTGTTCGGCGCCTACGCGTCGCCGGGACTCTCGATCGGCGCGCCGGCGCTCGCCGCCACCTTCGACCTTCCCGCGGCGATCGTTCCCGGGCCGACGGGTCGCGCGCTCGGTGCGCTGGGCGCCGGCGTGCTCCTCGTCCTCTTCGCCGCTACGGCCGTCGCGCTGCGCGACGTTCTCGGGCGCGCGCTGCGTCGGCCGGAGCGCGAATCGGACGCGACCGATCCCAGGCTCGAGCTCACCCGGCCGATCATGCGGGTGTTTCTCGTCGTGGCGTGCGCGGCCAGTCTCTGGGGCGGCGAGGCGTCGCAGGCATTGCTGATCGGACTCGGGCTGGCCGCGTCGGCGACGCTCGGCGCTCGCCTCGCCGACGAAGAGCCGACGACCCGGCTGGTCGGCTCGGTGGTCGGCGTGGTCGCCTTCGCCGGTTTCTCGATGTTCGGCCCGCGCCTGCCGACGTGGACGAACGTCCTGGGCGCGTATCCCGTGCTGGCCGCGGTTCCCCTGGCGTGGGCCGCGACGCGCGCGTGGGATTTTGCGGCATCGCGGCGATGACTCACGACGCCCGGCCCCGCCGTCCGAGGCGAGCCTATAACGGGGTGCGAGCCGCAGGCCGCCGCGGGGCTGGGGCCCCGCCGTCCGAGGCGAGCCTATAATGGGTCGTCATGGCCAGTGATCGAATCGTCATCAGAGGCGCCCGCGAGCACAATCTCAAGAACATCGATCTCGAGATCCCGCGCGACCAGCTCGTCGTGATCACCGGGCTCTCGGGCTCCGGCAAATCGTCGCTCGCCTTCGACACCATCTACGCGGAAGGGCAGCGGCGCTACGTGGAATCGCTGTCGGCGTACGCCCGGCAGTTCCTCGAGCAGATGGAGAAGCCCGAGGTGGACTCGATCGAGGGGCTCTCGCCCGCGATCTCGATCGAACAGAAGACCACGTCGAAGAACCCGCGCTCGACCGTCGGCACCGTCACCGAGATCTACGACTACCTTCGCGTGCTGTTCGCGCGCGTGGGCGTGCCGCACTGCCCGCGCTGCGGCAAGGTCATTTCGGCGCAGACCGTCCAACAGATGGTCGATCGGGTACTCGCCCAGGCGCCGGGCACCCGGCTGCTGGTGCTGGCGCCGGTCGTCCGCGGGCGCAAGGGCGAGTACAAGAAGCTCTTCTTCGATCTGCAGCGCCAGGGCTATTCGCGGGTCCGCGTCAACGGCGCGGTCCGCGAGCTCGGCGAGGAGATCGAGCTCGACAAGAAGCGCAAGCACACGATCGACGTCGTCGTGGACCGGCTCATCGTCCGCGACAATCTCGGCTCGCGCCTGGCCGATTCGCTCGAGACGGCGCTGCGCCTGGCCGACGGCATCGTCACCGTCGAGACCGTGGATGGCGAGACCTCACGCACAACGGGCAAGACTGCGGGAGCGGAGCCGGCTCGCGCCTACAGCAGGCCACCCTCGGTCAAAGCCGGCCTCAAGGACCTCGCTACAACAGTAACGTTCTCGGAGAAGCTGGCGTGCGCCGACTGCGGCATCTCCTTCCCGGAGGTGTCGCCGCGCATGTTCTCCTTCAACAACCCGTACGGCGCCTGCCCGGAGTGCGGCGGGATCGGCTCGCGGGACGAGATCGACCCGGACCGGCTCGTGCCGAATCCGGCGCGCTCGCTCAAGGACGGCGCGCTCGCGCCGTGGGCCGGGCGCGAGACCTCGTACTTCCGGCAGACGCTCGCGGTGCTCGCCAAGCGCCACAAATTCTCGCTCGAGGTGCCGTGGTCCGAGCTCCGCAGACCCGTGCGCGACATCATCCTTCACGGCGAGCGTGACGGCGGCTTCGAGGGCGTGATCAAGACGCTCGAGCGCCGCTACCGCGAGACCTCCTCGGAGGAGGCGCGCGCGGAGGTCGCGCTGTTCATGACCGAGCGCCCGTGCCCGGCCTGCGGCGGCTCGCGCCTTCGGCCGGAGTCGCTCGGCGTCAAGATCGCGGGGCGGTCGATCGCGGAGGTCGTGCGGCAGACCATCAAGGAGGCCGGCGCCTTCTTCGACGGGCTCAGCTTGACCGAGCGCGAGGCGGCGATCGCCCGCCGCGTCCTCAAGGAGATCCGCGAGCGCCTCGGCTTCCTGATGAACGTCGGGCTCGACTATCTGACGCTCGATCGTCCCGCCGGCACCCTGTCGGGAGGAGAAGGACAGCGGATTCGACTGGCCACCCAGATCGGGTCCAGTCTGGTGGGCGTCCTTTATATCCTCGACGAGCCGTCGATCGGACTGCACCAGCGGGACAACCGGCGGCTTCTCGACACCCTGAAGCGCCTGCGCGACATCGGCAACACCGTCCTGGTGGTCGAGCACGACGAAGAGACGATCCGCTCGGCCGATTATGTGATCGACCTCGGCCCCGGCGCCGGCGAGCTCGGGGGGCACCTGGTCGCGGTCGGCACGCCGGACGAGATCATGGCCAACCCGGATTCGCTGACCGGGCGCTACCTCGCGGGCGCGCTCGCCATCCCCGTTCCGGCGACGCGCCGGAAGGGCAGCGGGCACTTCATCACGATCCACAACCCGCGCGAGCACAATCTGAAGGGCATGGCGGTGAAGATCCCGCTCGGGACGTTCACCTGCGTGACCGGCGTGTCGGGGTCGGGCAAGTCGACCCTCGTCAACGACATCCTCTACCGCGCCCTCGCCTCGATGCTGCACCGCGCGCAGGATCGCCCCGGGGCGCACGACCGCATCGAGGGCGCCCAGCGCGTCGACAAGGTCGTCGACATCGACCAGTCGCCGATCGGGCGCACGCCGCGCTCGAATCCGGCGACCTATACCGGCGTGTTCACCTTCATCCGGACGCTCTTCGCCCGCACGCCCGAGGCGCGGATGCGCGGCTACCAGCCCGGGCGGTTTTCGTTCAACGTCAAGGGCGGGCGCTGCGAGGCGTGCCAGGGCGACGGGCTCGTCAAGATCGAGATGCACTTCCTGCCCGACGTCTACGTGACGTGCGACGTGTGCAAGGGACGCCGCTACAACCGCGAGACCCTCGACGTCCACTACAAGGGCATGAGCATCGCGGCGGTTCTCGACATGACGGTGCGCGAAGCGCTCGCATTCTTCGACGCGGTGCCCGTGATCAAGTCGAAGCTCGCCACCCTCGACGACGTCGGCCTCGACTACATTCGCCTCGGCCAGTCGGCGACCACTCTCTCGGGCGGTGAGGCGCAGCGGGTCAAGCTCGCCACCGAGCTCTCGCGCCGCGCGACGGGGCGAACGCTCTACATCCTCGACGAGCCGACGACGGGACTGCACTTCGCCGACATCCAGCGCCTACTCGACGTGCTCAACAAGCTGGTCGATCAGGGCAACACGGTGGTGATCATCGAGCACAACCTGGACGTCGTGAAGACCGCCGACTGGGTGATCGACCTCGGCCCCGAGGGCGGCGACGAGGGCGGCCGCGTGCTCGCCACCGGAACGCCCGAGGACCTCGCCCGCCGCGCGGAGCGCTCGTATACCGGTCAATTCTTGAGACCGCTGCTGACGGGCTCCTGACCGATGCGGCGGACAAAGATCGTCTGCACGATCGGTCCCGCGAGCAGCGACACCGCCGAGCTCGATCGCCTCGTCGCAGCCGGCCTCGACGTGGCGCGGCTCAATTTCTCTCACGGCACCCACGACGAGCACGCCGAGGTCATCCGGCGCATCCGCGAGGGTGAGGCGCGCTGGGGCCGGCCGATCGCGATCCTTCAAGATCTGCAGGGCCCGAAGATCCGGCTCGGGACATTCGGCCCCGGCGGCGGCGGCCGCGTCGACCTCGAGCCCGGTCGGCCCTTCACCCTCTGCGCGCATCCGGTGGTCGGCACCGTCGAGCGGGCGTCGATCACGCATCCCGAGTATCTGAGCGACCTGCGCGCCGGCGACGAGATCTGGATGGACGACGGCATGATCCAGCTCAGTGTCGAGGCGACGTCGGCGGACGAGGTGCGCTGTCGCGTGGTGGTCGGCGGGCGGATCAGCGATCACAAGGGGCTCTCGCTGCCGCGCGTCACCTTGCCGGTGTCCTGTCTGACGGACAAGGATCGCGATGACTTGAGATTCGGGCTGCGCCGCGGGGTCGACTACGTCGCCGTCTCGTTCGTGCGCTCGGCCGGCGACATCGACGAGGTGCGTGCGTGCCTGCTCGAGGAAGGCGCCGATCTGCCGATCGTCGCCAAGCTCGAGCGCCACGAGATCGTCGACAATCTGCCGGGCATCCTCAGCAAGGTCGACGCGGTCATGGTCGCCCGCGGCGACCTCGGCGTGGACGTGCCGCTCGAGGACGTGCCCCACATCCAGAAGGAGATCATCCGCCAGGCCCGCGGCGCGAAGGTGCCGGTGATCGTCGCCACCCAGATGCTCGAGTCGATGGTCACGCATCTCAGGCCCACCCGCGCCGAGGTCTCCGACGTCTCAACGGCGATCTTCGACGGCGCCGACGCGGTCATGCTGTCGGCGGAGACGGCCACGGGGCGCTATCCCCACGAGGCCGTCGCCGTGATGGCGCGGGTCGCCGAGCGCGCCGACGGCGCCGTGCTGTCCCTCGACCGTGAGCGGCGCCGCCGCCCGGGCGCGAACTTCCAGGAGGCGATCTCGGACGCGGCGGCGTCGGCGGCGCACGTGCTGAGCGCGCGCGCGATCGTCGCCTTCACCGAATCGGGCTTCTCCGCCCGGCTCATCTCCCAGGCCCGGCCCAGCGTGCCGATCATCGCGCTGACGCCGTTCGTCGAGGTCCAGCGCCGGCTGGCCCTCTCGTGGGGCGTCACCTCGAGGCTGATCCGAAAGGTGGAGACGACCGACGAGATGATCGAGGAGGTCGAGGCCAACCTGCTCGGCGACGGCGTCGTCCGTCCCAACGATGTGATCGTCATCATCTCCGGCTCGCCGATGTGGGTCCGAGGGACGACGAATCTTCTGAAGCTGCACCGGGTGGGCGAGCGCCGCACGTGAAGCCCGGGCTCGGGCGCCGATTGTCCCGTCGTCTCCTCGCGGTGCTGCTCGGTCTCCTGCTGCTCTGGGCCGCCGCGGGCGTCGTGGTGGCAGGACACGTCGTGGCACGTTACGACACGGCCGTCACCGCCAGCCTCGCATCGGTCCACGAGCTCGTCGCGCTGGCGCTCGAGGACGTGCGTCGCGAGGCGTGGCTCCTGGCCCACGATCCCGCCGTCGCCGAGGGAATGGCGCGCAGCGACTGGGCCACGCTCGTGCGCGGTGCGCTGCCAAAGGTTCTGGCGCTGCAGCAGGAGCGCCTTGCGGATCTCCTGCTGATCATGGACGCGCGCGGAGTCCCGCTCATGCAGATGCCGCCCGCGAAGCAGAGCATCGCGCCGGTGGTCGGCCGGCCAGGCGAGGCCGCCCCGCAGCTGGCCGTCGTCGGCGATCGGCCCTATGTGCTCGGCGTCGCGCCCACGCAGGCCGGCATGGTGGTCGTCGGGCGAAGCTTCGACGCCCTCGAGGGGGCGATCGCGAACCTGCCGTCCCGGCCCGCGCTCGTGGCCATCGCGGACGACCGCGCCCTCGGCGTCACGCCGCTCGACGCGCCGACGGCGGGCTGGAACGACGCCGTGCGTACCGGGCAGATCGCGATCGGCGGTGAGACGTGGCTCGCACGGCCCTTCGGCGAGGGCGGCGGGGGCTTCTGGACCTTGCTGCCGGCGCGGGAGCACCGGGGGCCGGCGAGGCGCCTCTGGCTCTGGTGGGCCCTCTCGCTCGCCGGCGCGCTGGCGGGCGCCGTGGGCATTGCGGCGGTCTCCGCATCCGAGCGCGGCGAGGGCGCGTCGGAACGCCGACGGAGAGGCGCGCGATCGCAGGCGAAGCCCGCCCGCGCCACCAAGCCGCCCGAACCGCCCGACAAGCGGCCGAGCCGCGAGCTCGAGGTGCTGCACGCGGTCGTCGTGGCGACCGGGACCGGCGACGACCTCGTGCTCACCGCCGAGCGGACGCTCGAGGTCGTCTGCGACGTCGCGGGCATCCACTTCGGCGGTGTCTTCCGCTTCGATCGCGCCACCCAGACCCTCGGCCTCATCGCTCACCGCGGCCTCGAGCCCGTCGACGTCGAGCACCTGCAGCTGCGCTCGCTCGACCACAGCCACGTCGGCGAGGTGATCCGTACCGGACACGCGATCATCACCGATCTGACGGCCTCGCGCTTGCTGACGCCCGACGTCGCCGAGCGAGTGAGAGCCGGCGGCTATCGGACCCAGCTCGCGCTGCCGATTCCGGTGAACGGCGAGACATGGGGCGTGATGGCGCTCATCACCAAGGAGCCACGGACCTTCGACGCCGACGAGCTGACCCTGCTCGAGGCCGTCGCGCACCAGGTGGGACAGGTGGTGGCGCGCGCCTCGCTCCTGGCCGAGAGCCACGAGAAGAGCCGCCGGCTCGAGGCCCTCGGTCGCCTGGCCCAGACGCTCACCGCCACCCTGTCGCCGGACGAGGTGTTCCGGCGCGTCGTCGACGCGGCGGTCGAGCTCTTCGGCTCGAGCGCCGCCCAGCTCTGGCTCGTGGAGGAGGACGGCCAGCACGTCGCGCTCCATGCCGCGGCCGGCGTCGACGCGTCGACGGAGGACTTCGAGCGCCACCGCGTTGGCGAAGGGCTCATCGGCACCGTCGTGGCGAGCCGCGAGCCGCTGGCGGTGGTCGACGTCTTGAACGATCCGCGGGCCCGCAACGTCGAGTCAGCCCGCGCCGCCGGCGTGATCAGCACCGGCATCGTGCCGCTCCTGATCGGCCAGAAGGTCCTGGGCGCCCTGGCCATCGGGGTGCGCGCGCGCCACCAGCCCACGCCCGAGGAGATGCAGCTCCTCGGCTCGCTGGCCTCGCACGCCGCGAACGCGATCAACAACGCCCAGCTCTATCGCGAGGCGACCCGGCAGGCTCAGCGGATGAGCGCGCTGGCCGACCTCGGCCGGCTCGTGTCCGAGACGCTCGACCTCGACCTCGTCGCGCAGCGCGTTTCCGACAGTGTCCGGCACCTGCTCGGCGTACACTCCTCGAGCCTCTACCGCATCGACCCGGAGACCGAAGCGCTCGTGGCCTTCGCCGTCACCGGCGAGGTCGGGGTCGCAATCGGCCGCGATACCGTGTTCCCGCGGGGCCACGCCGTCGTGGGCGTCGCCGTGCGGGAGCGAGCTCCCGTCGCGACGCCGAATCTGCTGGCCGATCCCCGCTTCATCTTCACCGAGGAGGCGCGGGCGAGCATCGAGCGCATCGGCAATCGGTCCGTGCTCGCGGTGCCGCTGCGCGTCGGCGAGCGGGTCATCGGCGCCCTCGGCGTGGGCGACCAGGTCGGGCGGCGGTTCGACGACGACGAGATCCGACTCGCCGAAGCGTTCGCCGACCAGGCGGCCCTCGCGCTCGAGAACGCGCGGCTCTACACCGAGGCGACGCGCCGACGGCTCGAAGCCGAGGAGCTGGCGCGCCTGGCGCGGACCTTGACCGAGAGCCTCGACCCGCGTGACGTCGGCCAGCGAATCGTCGAAAGCGTTCTCGTGCTCTTCCGGGTGCGATCGTCCGTGCTCCGGCTCCTACGCCCCGATGGCTCGCTGATCACCCTGGCGGGCGGGGGCCGCTTTCGCGACGTCTCGCAGGTCGCTCCCGTGTTGCCCGCGGGAGTCGGGCCGTCCGGGATCGCGATCGTCGAGGGGCGAGCCGTGTCCTCGGCCGACGTCTTCAGCGATCCCGCGATCGTCCTGAGCGAGCAGGTGGCGGCGGCGATGCGGCAAACCGGCGCCGCCGCGGTGCTCGCCGTGCCGCTCCGGGCGAAGGGGCGCATCATCGGCACGCTGGCGCTGGGCGACGTCGCGGGCCGGATCTTCTCCGAGGCCGAAGTGGGGCTGCTCCAGGCCTTCGGCGATCAGGCGGCGCTCGCGCTGGAGAACGCGCAGCTCTACGAGGAGAACCGTCGCCAGGTCGAGGAGCTCTCCGTGCTACTCGAGCTGTCGCGGGCGGTCACTGGCCAGCTCGATCGGTCGACCTTGCTCGAAGCGATTCACACTCAGGCCGGCCGCATCCTCGACGCCGCCAACATGGCGATCGTGCTGCGCGACGAGGAGCGCGGGGACCTCGAAGTCGTGCTCCGCGTCGTCGACGGCGCGACCGACATGCGCACGCCGCTCCGGTACCCATCCCGGACGGTCGGGCTCATGTCCGCCGTGCTCGAGACGGGCAAGGCGGTCCGGACGGATGACTATTCCGCCGAGTGCGCGCGCCGCGGCGTCGCGCCGGTCGAGACGTTCCCCGGCGCGCGGCACTGGCTCGGCGTGCCGATGACGACGGGGGAGATGGTGATCGGCGTGCTGACCCTGCGCAGCCTCACCCGCGCCTACGGCGAGGCCGACGAGCGTCTCCTGTCGAGCATCGGTCACCTCGCCGCGCTGGCGCTGCGGAGCGCGCGCCTCTTCGAAGAGCGCACCCGGGCCTACAGCGAGCTGGCCTCCGCGCAGGACCAGCTCGTGCGCACCGAGAAGCTCCGCGCGCTCGGCGAGATGGCCTCGGGCGTGGCGCACGACTTCAACAACCTGCTCGCGTCGATCCTGGGGCGCGCCCAGCTTACGCTCCAGCGCTTGCAAGACCCGCAGCTCCGCAAGTGGCTCCAGGTCATCGAGCGCTCCGCCCTCGACGGCGCGCAGACCGTTCGACGCCTGCAAGAGTTCACGCGGACCCGCCGTGACCAGCCGTTCGTCGCGGTCGATCTCAACGAGGTTGTGCGCGGGGCCCTCGAGATCACCCAGTCGCGCTGGCGCGAGGAGACGCGAAGCCGAGGCGTCACCGTAGAAGCACACACGTCGTTCGGGAGCTTGCCGACCGTGGCCGGCGATCCGGCCGAGTTGCGAGAGGCGATGACCAACCTGATCCTGAACGCCGTCGACGCGATGCCGACCGGCGGCACCCTGACCCTGACCACCAAGGTGGAGAACAACCTGGTCGTGGTGACCGTCGCGGATACCGGCGTCGGGATTCCCGAGGCCATCCGGGGCAAGATCTTCGATCCGTTCTTCACGACGAAGGGGCCGCAGGGTACCGGACTCGGGCTTTCCATGACCTACGGGATCCTCTCGCGCCACGGCGCGCGGATCACGGTCGACAGCCACGAGGGGCGCGGCACGACGTTCCGTTTGACGTTCGCGCCCGGCGTGGTCCCCGACGTGGAAGTGAACCCGCCCGCCGAAGCGCCGCCCCTGGGGGTGTCGCTCCGATGCCTGGTGATCGACGACGAGGCGGAGGTGGGCCGGGTGCTCGGCGACGTCCTCCAGACCAGCGGCCATCGAGTCACCGTGCTCACCGACGGCGGCGAGGCGATCGCGCAGTTCCGGGCCGAGCCCTTCGACCTCGTCTTCACCGACCTCGCGATGCCGCGTGTCTCGGGCTGGCAGGTGGCCCAGGCCGTCAAGGAGCTCGCGCCGTCGGTGCCGGTGGTCCTCGTCACGGGCTTCGGCGTCGAGCTGACGGCCGAGGAGCGCCAGACGCAGGGCGTGGACATGGTGCTCGTGAAGCCGCTGAAGATCGCCGACGTCCTGGGTGCCGTGGCGCGCGCAGCCCGCAAGCGCCCCGGGAGACGCTGAGAGAGCAGCTCGAGCCGCAGCCGGAGGACCAATCTCATGGATTTCAAGTTCCTGACCCTGGCGCGCCAGGATGGGGTCGCAACGATCACCCTCAACCGGCCCGACGCGTTCAACGCGCTGAGCCTCGGCCTCGGCCGCGATCTCTTCCACGCGGCGCTCGAGGTCGACGAGGACCCGGCGGTCCGCTGCGTGGTCGTCACCGGCGCGGGCCGGGCGTTCTGCGCCGGCGGGGACGTCAAGGACTTCGTCGACAATCTCGAGCGCATCGGCGTCCTGGTGAAAGAGCTCACGACCTATCTGCACGGGGCCGTGTCCCGGTTCTGCCGCAGCGACAAGCCGGTCATCATGGCGGTCAATGGGGTCGCGGCCGGCGGCGGGCTGAGCTTCGCGCTCTCGGGCGACCTGGTCGTCGCCGCCGAGTCCGCGCGGTTCACGATGGCGTACTCGAAGATCGCCGCCACGCCCGACGGCTCCTCGTCGTACTTCCTGCCGCGCCTCGTCGGTCTGCGTCGCGCGATGGAGCTCTACTTCACCAACCGCGTGCTCTCGGCGCGCGAGGCGCTCGAGTGGGGCCTGGTGACGCGCGTGGTGCCCGACGCCGAGCTCGCGACGACGGTCGCGGCGACGGCCCGCGAGCTGGCTCAGGGGCCGACGAAGGCGTTCGGCGGCGCCAAGCGGCTCTTCCACCAGTCGACGTGGGAGAGCCTGGAGACGCAGATGGAGCTCGAGGCGCAGGCGATCGCCGCGAGCGGCCACACCGAGGACTTCCGGAGCGGGGTGACGGCGTTCGCCCGCAAGCAGACGCCGACCTTCAGCGGCCGGTGACGTCGGTGCATCCTCGGGTACAATCGCTCACGGACTCTTTCAGGAGACTCACATGACCAATAAGGAAGCGGCTCGGGTTTCCGGAACGACCGTCAAGCTCTTCTACCGCCCGGGCTGATCGTCCTGCGCCAAGACGAAGGAGCTTCTCTCGTCTTGGGGGGTCGAGTTCGACCCGGTCGACGTCCAGGCCAACCCGGAAGGCTACGACGAGCTCAAGCGCCTGGGCATCGCGCGCGTCCCGGCGGTGACCGTCGGTGACCGCGCGGCGCACGGCTGGAACCCGCCGGCGTACGCCGAGCTGCTCGGCGTGCCCTACGCGGCGGCGGTGAAGCTCGCCCCGAGCGAGCTCGCCAAGCGGCTCGACATCGTCCTCGACACGACGCAGCAGCTGATGCGCGTCGTCCCCGAGCGGCACCTGAACTGGCGACCGCCCGAGCGCAACCGGACGCTGCGCAACCTCGGCTACCACGTGTTCCGACTCTCGCTGGCGTTCGTGGACGGCATGGATCTCGGCGAGTTCCCGGAGTCGTGGCTGCTCGACCAGGCGCCGGACGATCTGGGCGACGGTCCGGCCATCGCGCGCTACGGCGCCCTCGTCCGCGGTCGCGTCGGTGGCTGGTTCGAAGGCGCCTCGCCCAGCGAGTTCGCGCGCGTGATCAAGGTGTACTACGGCCCGCAGTCGGGCCACGATCTGCTCGAGCGCACGGCGTGGCACGCCGCGCAGCACCTTCGGCAGCTCTACGCGCTCGCCGAGCGACTCGAGATCGCGCCCCCGGTGCCGATGCCGGTCGACGCGTTCGAGAGACTGCCGCTTCCCGACGCCCTCTGGTGACGCGAGTCGACTACGAGCGGCGCCTCTATCAGACGTATCGCGCCGGCCGGAGCCTCTCCGCCGACACCGGCCGGCTCTGGATGGACGCGATCGCCGGCCACGCCGGTCGCGACCGTCCGGACCTGACGATTCTGGATCTGGGCGCCGGCACCGGGCGGTTTTCGGTGCTGCTCGCCGATGCGTTCGGCGCTCGCGTCGTGGCGGTCGAGCCCTCGGCGAAGATGCGCGCCGATGCCGAGCGCGGCAGCGCGCATCCTCGGATCGTCTACCGGGACGGAACGGCCGGGGCGATCCCGGCCGCCGACGGCGAGTTCGACTTCGCGCTCCTGTCGATGATCATCCACCACGTTCCGGATCTCGACGCCTGCGCGCGCGAGCTCCACCGGGTCGTCAAGGCCGACGGGCTCGTCTTCATCCGCAACACGTTCAGCGGCCGACTCGACGGCATCCGCCACTACGAGTTCTTCCCGTCGACCCGCGCCATCGACGAGGCGCGGCTTCCCCGGGTGGAGCGGGTCCGCGAAGCGTTCGAGGCGAGGGGATTCGTGGTGCAGGCGCTCGACACGCTCGAGCAGGAAATCGATCCGAGCCTCGCCGCCCACTACGATCGCATCAAGCGCCGGGCGCTCTCGTCCTTCGAGCTGATCACCGACTCCGAGTTCGAGCAGGGCCTCCAGCGCATGGGAATCGCGGCAGGCCGCGAAGCCACCCCGACTCCAGTCCTGGAAAAAGTCGACCTCCTCGTCCTCCGCCGCCCCAGCAACTAGTCGCGAGCCAGCGCGGAACAACGGCGCGCGTCTCGACCTCCTAAGCAACTTGAGGCGGCGACTCCTCCCGCGCCCCCGCCTCGAGCTAGTCTTCTTCAGCCCAAGCCGCAGTAAGCCGACGAGCGAGCTCGTGATGTCCTTTGAAGAAGTAAGCGAGCATGACGACCGTAGCCAGGAGATTGCCGACGAAAACAGTCCAGCCGGCGATCTCGTCGAGCACCCACTTCGCCGCGATCAGCACGCCACCCGTGAAGAACACCTCGAACGCGGTGAAGAAGATCACGAGCGCGAACACGAAGAGCGGCTGGCGCTCGGCGCCCGCGATCAAGAGGGCACCGACGATGCCGAAGAGCGCGAAGGCGATCCCGTGCACGATCGTGTAGGACACGAGCGCGGTCACCGGATCGGACTGGCGGAGGAGCCCGGTGCCGAGGAGCTTCGGGGTGCGCAGCGGGTCACCCTGGATCCAGTCGATCGCGAGGAACCAGAGCGCCACCACGGCGGCGCCGAGCAAGCCGGCCACGATGCCCTCGCGGAGGACGAGGCCCCAGGAGCCGATCAAGCTGCGCGGCAGGGCCCGGTGAGCGCGGAAGAAGTACCAGAGCATCGCGATCGACGCGAGCAGATTGCCGATGAGGATCGCCCACCAGACGAGGGCGCCCAGCAACGACTTGCCGAGCGCGCCGACCACGCCGAAGACGAAGACCTCGAAGCTGGCGAACAGGATGATGAACGCGAGGAAGAGCGCGGGCTCACGCTCGCTGACCGCCATCAGGCTCGCCGCCACGATGCCGAACGCGACGAACGCCAGCCCGTGGATGATCGTGTAGCCGAGCACGTTGCCGAACGTGGGCGAAACGCCGGCCGGGTCCGTGACGCCCTGGAAGACCGCGGCGCCCAGGAGTCCCGGAGTCAAGAACGGCTTGCCCCGCGCGATGTCGAAGGCGAGGAACCAGACGGCGACGACGACGGCTCCGATCAAGCCGGCCACGACACCTTCTCTCAGGATCGAACGCTCGGCGGACGCCATCTCGGTGCGGATTATTGTATGCCTTCCACCGTCACTGGGCGTCCCGCGCGAATCGCACGCCGTAGTCGGAGTAGCGCAGGTGGGGCGGCAGGGAGGAGCGGTGACCGACCGTGCTCCACGGGTCGGCGTGCCGCCAGGCTCCGCCACGGCTGACGCGGCGGGTTCCTGAGGCCGCCCCGCGCGGATTCCGCCCGGGCGACTCCGCGTAGTAGCCCTCGTCGAACCAGTCGGCACACCACTCGTGACAGACACCGGAGAGGTCGGCGAGCCCGAGGGGGTTCTGCGGCGTCTCGCCGACTCGCGGTGGCCGATCGAACGTGGCGGCGGGTCTGGCCTCGCCCCACGGGTAGCGGGCACTCGCGAGACCGCCCCGCGCGGCTTTCTCCCACTCGGCTTCCGTCGGCAGGCGCGCTCCGGACCACTCCGCGAACGCGACGGCCTCGGCCCACGCGAGACCGACGACGGGCTGGCGCGGGTCGGCGAAGGCCGGATCGAGCCAGAACGGGGGTGGCGGAGCACCGGTCGCGTTCGCGTACGCGGCGAAGTCCGCATTCGTCGCGGGCGTGCGCGCGATCAGGAACGCGTCGACCCAGACGAGGTGGAGCGGACGCTCGCAGGGATGGCCGTCGGCCCAGCCCATGCTGAACGACCCGGCCGGAACACGCACGAAGTCCACGCCTTATAATAGGCCCCGCAAGGAGGCCCTTCATGAACGTCGCCCCGAGGATGGCCCGACTCGGAACCGAGTCGGCGTTCGAGGTACTGGCCCGCGCGCGGCAGCTCGAGCGCGCCGGACGCGAGATCGTCCACCTGGAGATCGGCGAGCCCGATTTTGACACGCCGGCGCACATCAAGGAAGCGGCGAAGCAGGCGCTCGACGCCGGCGCGACCCACTACGGCCCGGCGGCGGGGCTGCCGGAGCTGCGCGAGGCGATCGCCAAGCACGTGGGCGAGACCCGCGGCATCGCCGTCTCGCCCGAGGAAGTCGTCGTCACGCCGGGCGCCAAGCCGATCATGTTCTTCACGATCATGGCATTGATCGGGGAAGGCGACGAGGTCATCCATCCGAACCCGGGCTTTCCGATCTACGAATCGGTCATCAACTTCGTCGGCGGAGTCCCCGTGCCGATCCCGCTGCGCGAGGAGAGCGGCTTCGGGTTCGATCTGGAGCTGTTCGAGCGGCGCGTCTCGTCGAAGACGAAGCTGATCGTGATCAACTCACCGGAGAACCCCACGGGCGGCGTGCTCGATCGGGCCCAGCTCGAGCGCATCGCCGCGATCGCGGCCGCGCGCGGGATTCTGGTCCTGACCGACGAGATCTACCGCCAGTTTCTCTACGAGGGCGAGTTCGCCTCGATCACCAACCTGCCGGGCATGCAGGGCCGGACGATTCTGCTCGACGGCTTCTCGAAGTCGTACGCGATGACCGGCTGGCGCCTCGGCTACGGTGTGATGCCGCCGCCGCTCGCCGAGCACGTCGCGCGGCTGATGGTCAACTCGAACTCCTGCACGGCGTCGTTCGTGCAGCTCGCCGGGATCGCCGCGCTCCAGGGCGACCAGACGCCGGTCACCGCCATGGTGGCGGAGTTCAAGCGGCGCCGCGACCTGCTCGTGGACGGCCTCAACGGTCTACCCGGCGTCAAGTGCGCGCGGCCGCGCGGCGCATTCTACGTGTTCCCGAACATCACCGGCACCGGCCGGCCCTCCGCCGAGGTGGCCGAGCGCCTCCTGAGCGAGGCCGGCGTGGCCGCGCTGTCCGGCGCGGCGTTCGGCGCCCACGGCGAAGGCTATCTCCGGTTCTCGTACGCGAACTCGGAAGCGAACCTGCGAAAGGCGCTCGATCGGATGCGCCCGGTGTTCGAGAGCTTCGCGAAGAAGTGACGCGCCGTACCACCGCCGCCGACGTCGTCGTCGACGGCCTGCGACGCGCCGGGACACCGCGTGTCATCGGCGTCGCGCGCGAGCGCGCCGACCTCCCGATCCTCGACGCGGCGCGCGCGGCCGGGTTGCCCGTGGTGCTCGCCGCGGGCGAGACTGGTGCCTGCGCGATCGCCGCGGTCACCGGCGACCTCGTCGACGCACCCGGCGCCGTGGTGATCGGAGAGAAGGCGACCGTCTCGGCGGCGACTCTCGGAATGCTGGGCGGGGCGCCCGTCATCCTGATCACCAGCAGCCATCCGTCGGCCATGCCCGGGTGCAAGGAAACGCTCCGGATGGAGTCGGAGTCGGCCGCGCACCGGATCGCTCACGCCGCCCGGCTCGCGATGGCCGAGCCGCGCGGTCCGGTCCATCTCGACATTCCCTTCGACGTCGCGAGGCGAGCCGCGGTGCCGCTGGCGACGTCGTGTCGTCCCGATCCCTTGCCGTATCCGGCTGGCGAAGCCCTCGACCGGGCCGCTCGCGCGCTCTCCGACGCCTCGCGGCCGCTGCTGCTCGCGGGAGCGCACTGCCGCTCGTCCGATGCCGCGCCGTGGCTGAGAGCGTTCGTCGAGGCGCTGCCCGCGCCGCTCGTGACGACGGCGAGGGCGAAGGGCGCGCTGCCGGATCCGCACCCGCTGATGCTGGGCGTGCTCGGCATCACCGGCGTCGAGGAGCGTCTGCTGGGCCGCGCCGATCTCGTCGTCGCGATCGGGCTCGACGCGCTCGAACCGGTGCAGCCGTGCTGGTCCGCCGCGCCCGTGATCGTCTTCGGTCCGGCCGCGGCGTCCGACGGTCGGGGGCCCGCGGTCCAGGTGCTCGGCGAGGTGGGCGCCATCGTCGAGGAGCTCGCCATACGGCTTCGCGACAAGCCCCGTGCCGACTGGGACGTCGCCGAGCTCGATCGGCTGCGGCGCGAGGGTGCAATCCGGAGCGCCGGCGATGCATCCGACGCGCGCCTCGTGCGCCTCGCGCGCGAGGCGACCCCAGCGGGCACGATCGCGGCGGTCGACGCGGGCGCGCTGTACGCGTGCGTCGCCACGTCGTGGCACGCGACCGCGCCGCGTGAATTTTTGGCGCCCAGCGATCTCGCGACTCCGGGCTTCGCGCTGCCCGCCGCGATTGCGGCGCACCTCGTCCATCCAGATCGTCGCGTCGTCTGCTTCACCGGTACCGGCGAGCCAGCCGCCGCGAGCGAGCTCGAGACCGCGGTGCGGATCGGCGCGCGTGTCGTGATCGTCGCCTTCGCGCTCGGGGGGCCGGACGCGTCGCCGTTGATGCGGCTGGCCCAGAGCCTCGCATTGCCGGCGTCCGCCGTCGATAGCGAGGCGAGGTTCGTCCAGGCACTCGGTCGAGCGCTGGCCGCCGAGGGGCCGTCGCTGATCGTCGTGCGCTCCGCAGGGGTCGGCCCGACTTGACGATGTTGTTCCCGGATGGTAGAAGCGTGCAACCGTCCGAGCCGCGAGAGGAGGTGAGGTCTCTCCCGACCCTCTAGATCAGCTCTCTCAGCCGTACCCTGCGAGCTCCAAGGAGTCCGTATGCAAGGGACTTCGCGTCGACACTTCGTTCGTGTCGCTTCCGGCGCAACCGCCGGCATGGCGACCTGGCTGGCCCTCGGCAAGGCGCCCGCGCTCGCGCAAAAGCGCGAGCTGACTTTCCTGAGCTGGAATCACTTCGTTCCCGCCTCCGACGACGAGCTGCGCCGACAGGCGGAGGCCTTCGGCAAGCAAGCCGGCGTCACCGTCCGAGTGGATACCATCGCCCACCTGCAGCTGCCCTCCAAGCGCGCCGCCGAGGCGCAGGCGCAGTCGGGTCATGACATGATCCTGACCGGCGGGGCCGACCCGTTCCTCTTCGAGAAGCAGCACGCCGAGGTCGGCGACCTCATCGACGAGCTCGGCAAGAAATTCGGGGGCTGGTATCCATTCGCGCGCGAGGGCTCCCACACGGCATCGGGCTGGAAGGCCGTGCCGTGGTTCTGGGTCTCGTTCCCGGCGACGTACAACATGACGCACTTCAGGCAGGCCGGGCTCGAGCCTCCGAAGACGTGGGACGAGCTCCTCAGGCACGGCAAGATCCTCAAGAAGCAGGGCAACCCGGTCGGCATCGCGATCAGCCACTGCGCCGACGCGAACTCGACCTTCTGGTCGGTGCTCTGGTGCTACGGCGGCAAGGTGCTCGAGGCCGACGGCCGCACGGTGGCGATCAAGTCGGATCAGACCGAGCGCGTGATCGAGTGGTACAAGGAGCTCTATCGCGACGCGATGGAGCCCGAGGTGCTCTCCTGGGACGACGCGTCCAACAATCGCTGCATCCTCGCCGGCAAGTGCTCCTGGATCCACAATCCGATCAGCCCGTATGCCGCCGCGCTCGCGAAGTCGATGCCGATCGCGGACGAGATCAACCATCATTCGAGCCCGGCGGGCCCGGCGGGCACGCACTCGGCGCCGCCGATCAACGGCATCGGGATCTGGAAGTTCTCGAAGCACGTCCCGCTCGCCAAGGACTTCATCCGGTTCCTGTTCCAGAAAGAGAACTACGACGCGTGGATCGCGGCGTCCAACGCGTTCAATCATCCGCCGCTGAAGCATCTGGCCGATCACCCGATCTGGGCGAAGAATCCGAAACTCGCGATGCTCCCTAAGGAGGCCGAATACGCGCACGAGCGCGGCTGGCCCGCGAAGCCGAACGCCGCGGTGCAGCTCGTGCAGGTCAACTACGTGCTGCCCGACATGGTGGCCAAGGCCGTGAACGGCATGCCGACCAAGCGCGCGATGGACTGGGGCCAGGAGCAGGTGAGGCTCGCGGTGCAGGGCAAGCTCAAGGAGGCCGGCGCATGATCAGCCGTCGGCGATTCCTCAAATCCTCGGCGGGGGCGCTCGCCGGCACGTCGGCGGCCTTCCTCGAGCGCCCGCCGGCGTTCGCCCAGAAGCGCGAGCTGACGTTCCTCACCTTCAATCACTTCGTCCCGGCCTCCGACGACGAGCTCCGGCGTCAGGCGGAGGTCTTCGCCAAGCAGGCCGGGGTCACCGTGCGCGTCGACACGATCGCCGGCCCGCAGCTGTTCGCCAAGCGCGCCGCCCAGGCGACCTCGCAGTCCGGCCACGACCTGATCGTCACCGGCGCCGCCGATCCATTCCTCTACGAGCAGCAACTGGTCGACATGGGCGATCTCGTCGCCTACCTCGGCGACCGGTACGGCGGCTGGTACTCGTTCGCCAGTCAGACGTGTCAGACGAGCTCGGGGTGGCGGGCGGTGCCGTGGTTCTGGGTCGCGTTCCCCGGGTGCTACAACGAAGCGCACTTCAAGAGGGCCGGGCTCCAGGCGCCGAAGACCTGGGACGACCTCCTCAAGGCCGGGAAAATTCTCAAGAAGCAGGGCAACCCCGTGGGTATCGCGATCAGCCACTGCACCGACGCCAACATCTCGTTCTGGTCGATCCTGTGGTGCCATGGCGGCAAGGTGCTGGAGACGGACGGCAAGACGCCGGCCATCAACAGCGACAAGGCCGCCCAGGTCGTCGAGTGGTACAAGGATCTGTACGCGAACGCCATGGAGCCCGAGGTGCTGTCCTGGGACAACGCCTCGAACAACCGCTTCCTCCTCTCGGGCAAGGGCTCCTGGATCCACAACGCGATCAGCCCCTACGTCGCCGCCGTCGCGAAGAGCATGCCGATCGCCGACGAGATCAACCACCACGCGAGCCCCGCCGGCCCGGGTGGGATCCACTGCGCGACCACCGTCAACTCGCTGGCGATCTGGAAGTTCTCGAAGAACGTCTCGCTCGCGAAGGACTTCATCAAGTTCCTCTTCCAGAAGGAGAGCTACAACTCGTTCATCACCGGGGGCAGCGGGTTCAACCAGCCCCCGCTCAAGAGCTTCGCCGAGCACCCGATCTGGGCGAGCAATCTCAAGTACGCCATGTTGCCGAAGGAAGCCGACTACGTTCACGAGCAGGGCTGGCCGGCCAAGCCGAACGCGGCCGTGCAGCTCATCGTCGTCAACTTCGTCCTGCCCGACATCGTCGCCAAGGCGATCAACGGCATGCCCACCAAGCGCGCGCTGGCCTGGGGCGAGGATCAGGTCAAGCTCGCCCTGCAGGGGAAGCTCAGGACAGAGGGAAAGGGATAACATGGCCGTCAGCCAGCGAGCGCTCGAGGCGACCGGACTGCCGCGGCTCGGCCGGCTCGCGCGGGTCCGCGAGTGGTGGGAGCAGGAGCACGTCTTCGGCTACAGCCTGATCGTGCCCGCGCTGGCCCTCCTCGTGGGCCTCGTCGCCTACCCATTCGGGATGGCGATCTACTTCAGCCTGTCGGACTACTGGGTCGGCTCACCGGGGGAGTTCGTCGGGCTCCAGAACTTCCGCGACATCGTCGGCAACGAGATGTTCCAGCAGACCGTCTACAACTCGTTCGTGTTCTCGATCATCGCGGTCGTCTTCAAGACGGTCCTCGGCGTGTGGCTCGCGATGCTCCTGTTTCGGGACTTCCGATTCAAGCGGCTGATCCGCGGCGCCGTCCTGCTCCCGTGGGTCATCCCCACGGCGCTGTCGGTGCTGGCCTGGGGGTGGATGTTCGACTCGCTCTACAGCGTCGTGAACTGGACGGCGATCCACCTCGGGCTCATCAACCCGCCCGGACCCAACTGGCTCGGCATGACGAGCTATGCGATGACCGCGGTGATCGCCGTCAACGTCTGGCGCGGTCTGCCCTTCTTCGCGATCATCGTCCTCGCCGGCCTCGTCTCCATTCCGCGCGAGTATTACGAAGCGGCCGAGGTCGACGGCGCCGGCTCCTGGGGCCGCTTCCGCAACGTCACGCTCCCGCTGCTCAAGCCCGTCCTCGCCGTCGTGATCCTGTTCTCGACGATCTTCACCTTCTCCGACTTCAACATCGTGCAGGTGCTCACGCGCGGCGGCCCGGTCAACACGACGCACCTCTTCGCCACGCTCGCGTACCAGATCGGGCTGACGGGGGGCAATCTCGGCCAGGGCGCGGCCGTCTCGCTCTTCCTGTTCCCGATGCTGGCCGCCATCGTGTTCATCCAGCTCCGCTACATCCGGAGGGAATGACGTGAACGTCGGCGTCAGATCGCGCGGGGCGCGGATTCGATCGGCGGTGTTCGGCTACGCGAACATGATGCCGTTTCTCGCGTTCGCGTTGTTTCCGTTCTACTACATGGTGATCACCTCGCTGAAGAAGGACGCCGAGCTCTACAGCCTCAAGTCGGTGCCGTTCCTCATTCAGACCGGCGTGATCACCGATCACTATCGATACCTCTTCTTCAAGACCGAGTTCCTGACCTGGGTGAAGAACAGCCTGATCATCAGCGTGACCGCGACGAGCGTGTCGCTCGTGATCGCGATCCTGGCGGGCTACAGCCTCGCGCGCCTCCGCTTCCGCGGCGTCGGCGCGTTCGGCACGGCGGTGTTCATCACCTACCTGGTGCCGCCGACCCTGCTCTTCTTGCCGCTCTCCCAGGTCGTGGTGTGGCTCGGGATCTCCGACACCATCTGGGCGTTGATCGTGACCTATCCGACCTTCCTGGTGCCCTTCTCCACCTGGCTCCTGATGGGCTACTTCCGCACCATTCCCCGGGAGGTCGAGGAGTGCGCGCTCGTGGACGGCGCGAGCCGAATGCAGACACTCGTTCGGATCGTGTTGCCGATGGCCGTCCCCGGGATCGTCTGCGTCACGCTCTTCGGCTTCACGTTGACCTGGAACGAGTTCACCTACGCGCTCACCTTCGTTTCGCAGACCGCCAACAAGACCGCCGTGGTCGGCGTCACCGCGGACCTGATCCGCGGCGACATCTACTACTGGGGCTCGCTGATGGCCGGCGCGGTCGTGGCAAGCCTCCCCATCGTCGTCATCTACGTCTGGTTCCTCGACTACTATGTCTCGGGCTTGACCGCTGGCGCGGTGAAGGGCTAGGACGCCGGGCGAGTCGTCTCCCGGGCGCCGCGCCCTTTCGCGCCCTCGGGCGCCGCGAACTCCTTGGCTTTCAGCTTCGCGACGAGGTCATCGAAGGACGACGTCTGGATGATCTTGTTGAATTGAGTCCGGTAGTTGGCGGTGAGACTCACGCCCTCGATGATGACGTCGTAGACCCGCCAATGGTCTCCTTGACGGAGCATTCGATAGTCGACCGGCACCTGAGCCCCCTGCTTGGTGAGGATCTTGGTGCGGACCGTCGCCTGCTCTCCCTCCATCGACTCGCCGACGTAGTTGACGTTCTCGCCACTGTATCGGTCGATCTTCGAGATATAGGCCTGCTCGAGCAGGTCGGCGAAGAGGCGGGTGAATTCCTCGCGCTCGGCCGGGGTGCGGGCTTGCCAGTGCCGTCCCAGGCTCCGCTTGGCGGTCTCCTGAAAATCGAAGATGTCATTGGCGACCTTGCGAACCGCCGTCCGGCGCTCGGTCGTCTTGTTGTCGCCTTCCAGGTCGGGCCGTTGGAGGATCTTGATCACTTGATCGACGTGCTGTCGGAGATCCTCGGTCGGCGCGCTGGCTTGGGCGGGAGGGCTGACGAAGATGAGGGCCGTGGCAACGCTTGCGATTCCGAGTAGGAGCGGGCGCGGTGTCGTCATGAACATGACCTCCATTTCGAGCGACGAAGACGCGCCGCCGTGTCGCGCGGCGCGCCTTCGTCGGCTTGCAGCTTCCGTGCTCTTCGATTCTGCGTCAGCGAGTAGCCGGGCCTCTGTCTTTCACCGCGAGTCCTGTGAGGACCTTCGCCCCGTTTTCCTCCCGATAGCTTGCGACGACCACCATGCCCTCGGTGACGGCTCCGGGTTTGAGCACGGACCCAGGCGGGGTGACCAGCCTGGTGCCGTCACTGAGCGTTATCTCGGTCCTGGTAGGATCGACACTCTCGATTCGACCCTCGACCGCGTTCTCCTCTCCCGGTGCCGGCCTCGCCGCGCCCGGGGGCGGCGAGCTCGGCTCGGCCGGTGGCGGGACCTGCGTCTGAGCCATCGCCCCGGCAACCCAGATCGCCGGGGCCAGCATCGCGAGGAACATCGTGAGCATTTTCATGTGTCAACCCCCATGTGGTGGGTGTGGCGTTGTCGTGGGTGTGGCGTTGTCGTGCGGCTATCTCCGGATCACGAAATGAGCGCCGTCGGCGTGATCCTCGACATCGATCATCGTGTCCGCGAGCGTCTCGGATATTTCTTGGTCGATGAGCAGCACCGCGCGTCCGTCGTGCTCGATGATCTCGTCATCGTCCTTCACGGTGTCGGGGAAAACCCCCAGACCTGAATCTGTGCGGCCGATCCGCAGGCTGAGGCCGGGACTTTCGATCATGTGGTCGAGCTTGCTCTTGAAGGTTTCCCGTGCCCTCTCGGTCACCTGAATCATATGTCTCGCTCCTTCCATGTGCTCGGTGTCTCGGTGTATTGAGTGCTGATGGGAGCAGGGTAGAACCGCCCCGCGCGCCCGCATCGCCGACGGCGATGCGCCGGTGAAGGGCTACCGCGGGCTAGGAGCCCGCTGCTGTGAGCGCTCTGAAGACGCCGCGTCCGAAGAGGCGGAAGCTGGGCGGGCGCGACGAGGCGTACCGCTGCCCGCTGCCCCGGCATTCGGCGACGCGGCAGGGTCCGTCAGCGAGCTGACTCGAGAACATCGCACCCGTCTTGAGACGACCCACGGCGTCAGTCTCCCGCCGCGGAGTACGCGCGTCAAGCGGTACCGGGTTCGAGCGCGCGTCGGCGGCCACGAACGGCTTCATGGTGCGGCGACCCCCGGGCCGCGATTCGAGCAGGTATAATGGCGCCATGCCGATCCTGACCGAGCGCGACCAGGCCGCCGTCCGCAAGGAATTCGAGCGCATCGCGGGGCCCGTGAAGCTCGTCGTCTTCTCCCAGGAGCTCACCGCACCCGAGCTCTGCCAGCAGAACGAGCAGCTCGTGCGCGAGGTGGCCGAGCTCTCCGACCAGATCACCGTGGAGATTCTCAACCTCGCCATCGACCGCGAGCGCGCGGAGGCCTACCACGTCGACCAGGTGCCGGCCATCGTCGTCGAGGGCAGCCGCGACTGGGGCATCCGCTTCTACGGGGTCCCGCTCGGCTACGAGTTCAGCAACCTGATCGACTCGATCATCGTGGCCTCCACCGGTGAGCCCACCTTGAGCGAGGACACGCTCGCCTCCTTGCGCGCGCTCGCCTCCGACGTCGACATCAAGGTCTTCTCAACCCCCACCTGACCCCATTGCCCCCGGGCCGTGCGCCTGGCGCAGCACATGTCGGTCGCGTCGGACCGGGTGCGCTCGACCGTGATCGAGGCGACGGAATTTCCCGAGCTCTCGCGGGCCTACCAGGTGATGGGCGTGCCCAAGGTCGTCATCAACGATCGCGTCCAGTTCGAGGGCGCCGTGCCCGAGCACGACTTCCTGGGCGCGGTGCTCCAGGCGGTGGAGACGCCCTGACAAGGGTCGTCGCCCCGTCGCTCCTGTTCGCCTACGGCACCTTGATGCGCGGCTACGCGCTCCATCGCACGCTCGGCTCGGGATCGGCGTTCCTCGGCGAAGGGGCGATTCGCGGGCGCCTGCTCGACCTCGGCCGCTACCCCGGACTGGTCGACGGCGCCGGTCGCGTCCGCGGCGAGATCTATCGCCTCGATGACCCCGAACTTCTCCCCGTGCTCGATCGAGAGGAGGGGTACAATTTCGAGCGTCGCCGCGCGATCGTCACGCTCGCGAACGGCCGGCGCGCGCGAGCGTGGGTCTACCGCTACCGCGGGCCACAGAATCGGGCGGTCCCCATCCCGGACGGGGATTACCGGCGGGCGCGCCCCGCGACAGTGGTGCGCGAGGCGCGCCCAAAGATTGGAGAACGTCAATGGCGATGACCGCCGCTGAGCTCGTCAAGGCCGACCAGGAACATCTAATCCATCCGCTGCACCACCCCATCGACAACGCCGAGCCGCTGATCTACGTCCGCGGTCGCGGCGCGACCATCCAGGAGATCGGGGGCCACGAGTACATCGACGGGCTCTCCGGGCTCTGGAACGTGAACGTGGGCCACGGACGCACCGAGCTGGCCGACGCCGCGGCCGCCCAGATGAAGGACCTCGCGTACTTCTCGGGCTACGTCGGCTCGTCGAACATTCCGGCCATCACCCTGGCGAACAAGCTCATCGAGCTCGCGTACGACAACATGCAGGCGGTGTTCTTCACCTGCGGCGGCGCCGAGTCGAACGAGTCGGCGTTCAAGACCGCGCGCTTCTACTGGAAGACGCAGGGCAAGCCCGACAAGATCAAGATCATCTCGCGCCAGCAGGGCTACCACGGCGTCACCTTGCAGGCGATGAGCGCCACCGGGATGGGCGCCTACTGGAAGATGTTCGAGCCGCGCGTGCCGGGCTTCGTCCACATCCAGACGTGCTATCCCTACCGGTTCCAGGGTGCCAAGCCCGGCGAGACCGTGGGGCAGGCGGCCGCGCGCGAGCTCGAGGAGGCGATCCTGCGCGAGGGGCCGGACACCGTCGCCGGATTCATCGGCGAGCCCATCCACGGGGGCGGCGGCGTCATCTATCCGACCGACGACTACTGGCCGCGGGTGCGCGAGGTCTGCACGCGCCACAAGGTGCTCCTGATCGGCGACGAGGTCATCACGGGGTTCTGCCGGACGGGCCGCTGGTTCGCGCTCTCGCACTGGGACGTCAAGCCGGACATCATGTCGTTCGCCAAGGGCGTGACGTCGGGCTATCTGCCGCTCGGCGGCATCATGGTCACCAAGGCGATCAAGGACGCGATGGACTCGGTCAAGCCCGAGGATCGCTGGATGCACGCCTACACCTATTCGAGCCACCCCACGTGCTGCGCCGTCGGCGTCCGGAACGTCGAGATCATGGAGCGCGAGCGGCTCTGGGAGAACGCGGCGAAGATGGGAACGCGCCTGCACAAGGGGCTCCAGCAAGCGTTCGGGGATCACCCGAACGCGGGCGACATCCGGGGCGGCAAGGGCCTGCTCGCCGCGGTCGAGCTCGTCGAAGACCGCGCCACGAAGAAGAACTTCGCCGGCGACAAGCAGGTCGCGCAGCGCATCCAGGCCGAGATGATGAAGCGAGGGGTCGTCACGCGCACGCGGCCGTCGCCAGGCCCGCATCCGGCCCCGGGCGACTCGGTCTACTTCGCGCCGCCGCTCGTGGTCACCGAGGCGGAGATCGACCGGCTCATCGGCGTGACGCGCGACGCGATCAAGGTGGTTCTCGGCGTCTAGCCGAGATCGGTCGTGAAGCTGATCACCGCCCACCGCATCCTCATCGGCGCGGGGATCGCGTTCTTCGTCTTCTACGCGGCGATCGTGCTCGTGCGCGACCACACGCCCGCCGGGCTCGCGCAGGCGGTGGTCGCGCTGGCGGTGGCCGTCGGGCTCATCCTCTATTACCGCACGCTCAAGCGATGGGGCTCGCCCCCGCCGTCCTGATCTACGACGAGGAGTGCGCGATGTGCCGGGCGAGCGCGCTCTGGCTCATGCGCCTGGCGCTCTCCGGCGGCGCGCTCGACATCCTTCCGTGCCGGTCCGCTCCGCGGCGCCTCCGCTACCCTCATGTCACCGACGAGGCCTGCATGACCGCGATGCAGCTCGTGCTGCCGGATGGACGCACGCTCGCCGGCGCCGACGCCGTGCCGGAGCTGCTTCACCGCATCCGCGGGCTCGGGTGGCTCGCGACGGCTTTCGCGCTCCCGGGAGCGCGGCCGGTCGCACGCCGCGTCTACGCCTGGATCGCGAAGAACCGCATGCGGTTGTCCTGCGAGCGCTGATCCCGAGGCTCGCAGGTGCTGGCCTGACCTTGCAGATCGGCTCCCGGTCAGCGAAGACCGATGGCACGGGCCGCTTTCTGCTCGCCGGGATTGCCTCGGGCCGGCAGGAATTGGTCATCGCGTCGACCAATCATCCGCGACGCCGTCGAGGCAACCATGCGACGCCGACGACACCATCGTCGGCAAGCGGCTGGAACTCCCGATCTCCGGTCACCACGAGAGCGGCGCGGTCCCGCGCAGCTACAACGGCGAAGGCATCCGCGTACGAGATCGGAAAGCGAGCCTTGATGTGAGCCGCGGCCAGCACCGTCGCCCGTGAGACGCCTACGATCTCCAGAGGGAGCTGCTCGACTGCCCCGAGGGCGCGACGGGCGGCGACGAGGCCGCGCTCGCGTTCCGTGATGTAGAGGACCTCGCCGAGGTTGATCAATGACAGATACACGATATGGCGCTTGGCCTCTGCGCCTTCGAGAACCGATCGGACGCGCGACATTCCTGCCTCGCCCGCGAGGTAGGCCAGGACGGCGAAGCTGTCGAGCACGTAGGCTGCGGGACTACCGGCCACGCGCGCGCGCTCTCCGGTGCTCCGTGAGCAGCGCGCGGGTGAGCGATGGCCGCCCCTTCAGCATACCGGCGGCCTGCCGGACGGGTTTGGCCATGGCCGGGACGAGGGCGAGGACGCCCCCATAATCGACGACGGAGACTTCGGCGCCTGGATGCAGGTTGTACTTCTTCCGAAGGTCGGCCGGAATCACGAGACGGACATAGGCCCTCCTTGGCGTTATACGATCAGACATGAATGTATAACTCCGCATCATATCGGTGCAAGGCCAGACTGCGCTGGCAAGGGGTGCCGTTTAGGGAGAGGACTGAAAATCGGGCCTTCCGATCACCGACGGGTCCTCTACGACGGGTCAAGCATCGCACAGCAGGTTGAGCCCCAGCGCACGACAGCTATCTCTGCTGACCGGCCGGACGGGAAAATGACGGCCTTACTCGTCTGTACTACTACCGGGCGCGCTATTACCATCCCGGCTTGCAACGTTCATTTGCGAAGATCCAATCAGGTTGGCTGGTGGCAATGTGAACATGGTTGGGCGGCGGTGGGTTGCGGCGCGGTCAGGCTCATGCTGGTTTCGTGGATTGCGACAGAGCTCCGTCTGCTTGTCTCGAGCCGAATCAGGTGAAGTGGTTGACGTCCCTGGGAACTGTCTGAAGAGGCCGGG
>QHSP01000108.1 GCA_003220495.1 Candidatus Rokuibacteriota bacterium
ACTTCCCGGTAGTCCGGCGCCCGAGCACGTCGTCGCCGAGATCCGGCTGGCGCTCGACGCCGCCATCTCACGATTCGCAGTAATGGACGAGGCCGGCGTGCTGGCCTACGTCTCGCCGCAATACCGAACCGGAACGCTGACGAAAGAGGGGATTGCCGAGCAGCTTAGGGCCGTCTTCGCGATTCATGACCAGGTCAGAGCGCGCGTGCGCATCGACGACGTGCGCATGGTCGGCGAGCACGCCTGGGTCTATTCGACTGGCGAGGTCACCGGCCGTCTACGCTGGCTCGGCGGATCGGTCCC
>QHSP01000150.1 GCA_003220495.1 Candidatus Rokuibacteriota bacterium
CCCGGCCGAGCCTCAGGAAGGCCACGACTCCAGCGATGGCGATCGCCACGAGCAGGAACAGGGTGACGGAGCGCTCGCGTACGGCGAGGGCGGAGAGATTGAAGTCGCTCATCGCGGCCCCCGGCCGTCCATTGTCGCGCGTTGCGCGACCGCGCCTTCAGGCAGTCGCACCGATGCGCCTTCGTGCAGCAGATGCGCGCCGAGCGCGATGATGCGATCCCCCGGCTCGAGCTCGCCGACGACCGCAGCCGCTTCGTCGCCGAGTCCGGCGACTTGCACCGCACGCCAGGTGACCCGAGGCGTTTCGCCTTCGATCCGCCATACGCCGGGACCCTTGCCCGGATCGAAGATCGCGCCGATCGGGACCTGCAGCGTCGGCGCGGACCGGCCGGCCGGGATCTGGATCGAGATGGTCGAGCCCAGCGGCGCGTCTGCCAGACTGGCCTCCAGTACATACCGCGCCTCGAACGTCCGAGTCTGACGGTTTGCGGCGTCCGACAACTGGCGAAGCTGCGCAGAGCCCGTGAGCCCGCTTCCATACAACGTCGCCCGGCCGGTCGATCCAATTGCCGGCCGCAGGGTTTCGGGAAGATCGATGACCGCTTCGCGTTGCCCGGCATGCGCCACACGGATCACGACTTGGCCGGCGCCGACGACCTGCCCCGGCTCCGCCAGGGTCTCCACCACCACGCCGTCGGCATCGGCGAGCAGCACGGCGTAGCTCGTTTCGTTGCGGCCGACGTCGGCGCGAGCCTTGGCCGCGTTGAGTTCCGCTCTTGCCGACTCGGCGGCAGCCTTGACTTTGTCGTAGGCCGATGCGGAAACCGCGCCCGCAGAGACGAGACCGCGGTAGCGTGCCTCGTCATCCGCTGTCTGGCGCGCGAGCGCCGTGGCGGCGGCAACGGCTTCCTCGTGCGCGCGCGCGGCGAGTCTCAAGTCCGTGGGATCGATACGCATGAGCGGCTGGCCGCGCTTGACGGCCTGCCCGGTATCGACCAGACGCTCCAGGACCTTTCCGGACACGCGGAAGCCCAGGTCGCTTTGCACCCGCGCCGCGACGATTCCCGTGAACGAACGCTCCGCCTGGTCTGCGGCCGCCACCGTCGCGACCCGCACGAATGGACTCTGCGTCCGGGGATCGTCCGAAGGAGTTGCGTGGGTACATGCTGCCAAGGCGAAGGGCAGCACACCGAAGACGGTGAGGAATGAGGCATCATGGCGCTGAAGCATGGAGACCTCCGTGGACCGCTGAAAGCGGCGACGTGTCGTGAATGAAAGTTTCATGCGTGAACCTTCGCGGTGGCGACCGCGACGCCTGCTGATCCCGACCATCCACCGCCGAGCGCTCGGAACGACGCGACCGCGGCTCTCGCTGCGTCGGCGCGAGTCTTCGCGAGCTCGTCCTGAGCCACGAGCAGGAGGCGGTCAGCGTCCAGGACGTCCGTCAGGCTGATGACTCCTGCTCGATACGCGGCTTCCGCGGTGTCGCGCGCTCGCTCGAGAGCTGCCACCTCGTTCAGGAGCTCGCGCGTCCGGGCCTCGGATTGAACGAGCGCCAGGAACGCGTTCTCGACGTCTTCGGCCGCCCGGAGAATCGAGTGTCGAAAGCGAGCCAGTGCTTCCGCCTCGGCGCCGCGCGCTTCCGCGACCTCGGCGTCGATCTTGCCGAAGTCGAAGAGCCGCCAGCGCAGCCCCGCCATGCCTTGCGGCTGAAACGTCGCCGACCGGAAGAGGTGGTCGACGTCGACACTCTCGAACCCGAGGAGACCGGCGATCGAGAGCTTCGGATAGTATTCCCCGAGCGCGGCGCCGATCCGGGCGTTCGATGCCGCGAGACGCCGCTCCGCGGCGATCACGTCCGGCCGCCGGCGGAGGACGTCGACCGGTTCGTCGTTGCGGGGAACGCTCGGGATCGCGGGAATCGCAGCCTCGTGCGCCAGCTCTGCCGCGTGAGTACCCGGTTGATCGCCCATGAGAACGTCCAGCCGGTTGAGCTCGGCTTCGAGGCCGGAGACGAGCGGCGGGACCGTGCTTCGCGCCTGCGCGAGCAGCGCCTCGGCCTGAGCGACCTCGCGATCGCTCGCGTCGCCGCGGGCGAACCGGAGGCGGACGAGCTGAAGCAGGTGCTCGTCGGTCGCGATCTGCTCGCGAGCGAATGTCAGGCGCGCCTGGAAGCCCCGGACGAGGAAGTAAGCGTCCGCCGCGTCCGCCGCCACCATGATCCGAGTGCCGACTCCGGCTGCTTCCGCGGCTTCCGCTTCCGCCTTGGCGGCCTCCGCGCCACGTCTTAGCCCTCCGAAGAGATCGATCTCCCAGCCCGCGCCCACGCCGATGTCGTAGAGGGTGACATTCCGATCGAAACCTGGCAGATGCCTGCCAATCGCGCCGATCGGACTCTCGAGGGACTGGCGAACCTTCGCGACCTGGGCGGTGGCATCCGCGGTCGGGAGAAGCGCTGCGCCAGCTCTACGCGCCGCTGCCCGCGCCTGATCCACCCGCGCGAGCGCGGCCGCGAGGTCGAGATTCTGCTCGACAGCCCGCTCGACGATGCTCGTGAGTACCGGGTCGCCGAAGCCCGTCCACCAGCGATCGAGCGGGGGCGCGGGCGCCGCTGCGCTCCTCGCCTCGACGGCGGAGGCGTTGTGAAAGCCCCCGAGCACCACGGGGGTGGCACGATAGTCGGGCCCCACCGCGCAGCTCGCGAGAGTCACGGCGTGGAGGATCCCGAGGGACGCGATGGCGGTTCGGATGCCCGTCGCGCGGCCGAGACCGTCGGAAGCGCCGGTGAGAATAATGCGTGACATGGTTCACGTCCCTTCGTAGTCGAGCTTCGCAATGGGATGAGGAACGGCCGCTCGCGATCGCTCGAGCCACTCGGCCGACGACGGCAGCCACCACGACGTCGCCGTCACGGCGAGGCCGGCCGCGGCCACGAGCCACCAGGCGAGACGATGATGCGCGAGAAGATCGGCGTGTGCCGCTCCGCCGACGAACGCGACGAAGATCGCGACGCCGAGCGTCTGGCCCAGGTTGCGGAGCGCGGCGTTCACGGCGGAGCCCGTCGCGAAGCGGTCGGAGGGCAGACCTGCGACCGCGGCAGAAGTGAGGAGCGGCACGATCATCGCCACCCCGACCCCCGACCAGAGGACGGCGGGCAACCACACGCCGAGGTAGTCGGGCGCCGCGCCGGCTCGCGAGAGCAGCATCACTGCCGCTGCCGCGTAGACCAGGCCTCCCGGGATCAGGATCGCGCGCTGCCCGATCCGCCCGGCGAGCTTGCCGAAGCGGGGCGCGAGCAGGAAGACAACGAGCGGGCCTGGCGCCATGGCGAGCCCGGTTCGAACCGGTGAGTAGCCCCAGACGTCGCCCAGGAACTGCACGTTGCCGAAGAACATGATCGTGAAGCCCGTGCCGTAGAGAAGCTGGGCGAGGTTCGCCCAGCGAAAGCCGCGCTCGGAGAAGAGCTCGAGAGCGAGCACCGGATTCGGCACGGTGGCGCACCGGGCGACGAATGCGCCGACCAGCGCGAGACCGCCGGCGAGCGCGCCGAGGGTCCGCAGATCCCGCCATCCCCACTCGTCGGATTGAACGATCCCGAGCGCGACGAGGACGACCGCGATCGTGACGGCCGCGGTGCCGACGAGATCGGGCAAACGGGAGCCTTTCGCCTCGCGCGACTCGTCGAGGAGGCGCGCTCCGAGGATCGCCGTCACGATGCCGATCGGAACGTTGATGACGAAGACCGAGCGCCAGCCCCACGCTTCGACGAAGAGCCCGCCGA
>QHSP01000152.1 GCA_003220495.1 Candidatus Rokuibacteriota bacterium
GCTATTTCGGTCCGAAGACGTCGATGGCGATACGTCCAGCGTTCACCGCGCAGGGCCAGCCGGCATAGAACGCCACGTGGGTGATCAGCCCCTTCAACTCGGTCTGCGTCACCCCGTTGTCGAGCGCCCTCTGCATGTGGCCGCGCATCTCGTCGGTCCGGTAGAGCGCAGCCAGCATTGCCACCGTGATCAGGCTCCGGTCGCGCTTGCTCAGGTCGGGATGCTCCCATACATCGCCGAACAGCACGTCGTCGCGGAGTTGCCCCAGCTTGGGAATGAACTCGTACACCGTCGGTTTCTTCTGAGCCATGTGTCGATCTCCTCGTGTATGGGTCGTGATGGCAATCGTGGAACACGAAAGGACCTCGCCGCGAATGAACACCCACGCGCCAAACCGCAACAGCATGCCACATTCCGTGGCCCTACTGAATGGAGCCGAGGGTCAGGGCAAACGAAAGGGGCTAGCGGTTGCCGCGAGGCCTCACCGACGTGGCGTCACCGGCTGGTGCGACCGCAGGAAGGCGCGCACCTGGTCGATCGTCTTCTCGAGCAAGTCCTTCGGCTCTCGCCAAGGGAATACCGTTGACTGCGCCTTCGGCGCGAGCGCGGCAATGTCCACGGACGTCTGATAGGGGTGCGCCGGCGTGTCGTCCGGCATAACGAGGAGCGGCGTCTGGCAGGACCGGACGAACTCGCGCGACACGCTGTACACGAAGTCCGGGCGTAGGCGATACAGGTTGTGCAGATAGGCCTCGATGCTCTCCACAGTGATCTCGGGCCGCCGGGCTCGCAGCTCGGGGCTCCAGACATCGCGCCCGGAGTTGTACATGACGTCGGGATTCTCCGGCCGATGCCCGACCGGCTGGCACAGCACCGCGGCCCCGACGCGCTCAGGGGCCCGCTCGATGAGCTTGAGCCCGAACGGTCCGCCGATGCAGTAGCCCATGTAGAAGAACTTCTGCACGCCGAGGTGGTCCATCAGCCCCAGCTGGTCGTCCGCGAAGGCGCCCCAGGGGTCGCTGGCAGGAATCGGTCCCGTGGACTCGCCGCCGTTCGCATTGCGCTGATCCATCGTGATGCAGCGGAAGTCGCCCTTGAACGCTTCCATCGCGTTGAACACCGCGGTAGGCCAGTTGCTCACGCGGGAGTTCAAGCCCCCGCCGGGAGTGACGAGCAGTGGGAAGCCCGAGCCAACCATCTCGTAGCGGATGCGGACGTTACCCTTTTCATAGAACGGCACGGCAGTCTCCTTCGGCACCCCAGCCGGTGCCCGTCCTGTGGTTTACTCCTTCCTGTACCCTAAGAAACCATGACCTACGCGTGCGCGTTCTGCGGCGAGGAGAACGACACCTTCGTGGATCCCGGTGGTGGCGCGCGGCAGGTCTACACCGAGGACTGTGCAGTATGCTGCCGGCCGAATCTCATCACCGTCACCCTCGACGCCGACGGCGACGCACAGCTCGAGGTAACGCAAGAGTACGAGGCGTGAGACGCGGCGGGAAGCACGAGATCGAACCGTCGCGCTTCGGCGACCGCGAGCGCAATCGATTGGAGTGCTCGAGGTTCCACGGTGTCTCAGATCCTGAGCGCCGCCTCGAGCCTCACTAGCAGGCCAAGCACCACGAACGCCTTGTGGATGCCCGACATCATGAAGACCGCCAAGGCCATCGGCCTGACGATCCCGCCGTCGACGCATCCGGGAGGGATGAGAGCCTGGGCTGGTAGCCTGACGCGGCGGTAACGTGGCGGCGCGCGACGCCAAGATGCTCATGGCCGGACGCGACCCGGCCATGAGCGTGAGAAGACGTGCGGGCGAGACGCCCGCGTTGCAGGCTATTTCGGCGCGGTGCGCGGGGTCGGGGCGCTACGCTTCAACAAGGCCGCAGCTTCCTTGGCCACCGCCGTGCCCTCGAAGAAGCGCGGGTTCTGCGTGCCCCACAGCCGCACGGCATTGCCGAACACGAAGTCGTGGAAATCGCTTTCGGTGATGTGGCCGTCCTCGACCAGCTCGAACGCCTCGCGCAGCGGGTCGCGCATGTCGACGACATCGAAATGCCCGATATCGGAGCTGTAGATTGCGTTGATCCGCGCGCCCAGCGGCATCGCCTTGCCGAACGCCACCGCGTTCATCCGGTCGTCGGCCTCGCAGCCGAAGTAGTACGGCGTGGCGTAGAGGTCGATCCAGTCCTGCTTCTGGGTGATGTTGCAGCGGATGTAGTCGTCGGGCGGCATCCCGCCGGTGAGGAAGTCCTCTTCGAGCGGCCAGCCGTCGCGGCGGTCGAGCTCGGCGGCGATATCGGCGTAGCCGTACTTGTCGACCAGCTCGCGCAGCAGCGGGCGATTGAGCTTGGTCGGGTCCATGTTCGCCATACCCTTCGCGCCGCGCCGCTCCCAATGCTCGACCAGATCACAGAACAGTTGGCAGCCCCAGCCGACACCGCCCTCGAGGAACGCGAAGCGCAGATCGGGGAAGCGCCGGGTCACGCCGCCGAGGAACAGCGCCTTGGCGACGTTGTGGCCAGCCGCGGCGAAGTGACCGATGTGGTTGAAGGTGAAGTTGGTCGGGCTGTTGCGTTCACCATAGGAGCGACCGCCGGTATGGAAGGTCGGCGCGATGCCGAACTCGCGGCACTTCTGCCACAGCGGGTCGTAGTCGTGCTCGCTGTCGAGGCCGAGCTGATCGAAGCCCTGGGCATAGCGGGCGAGGTCGG
>QHSP01000153.1 GCA_003220495.1 Candidatus Rokuibacteriota bacterium
ACCCAGTAGAGCACCAGATCGCCGGAGAGCACCCCCAGCATGCAGAGGGGGAGCGCAAGCCACCACCGGACGATGCCTTCGTGGCTCAACACGGCGGCCGTGATGATCGGCATTTCCTCCGGGATTGGTACCCCCAGGCTGCCGAGTACGAGCACGGCCAAAACGCCGAGGTACGTAAAGTTGTCGACGAACTCTTGGAGTGCCTCCACGGCGTCCTCGCCGGACGAACGATGCGACGCGTGCTCCGGCCCTTCATCAGTGTAGCCGACCCCTGACCCGGTACGCTGCCTGGCCCGTGCTCGGGGTGTGGATCGAGCAGCGGGACACGACGAGGTGGACGAGCGCCAAGGCCGCCAACATTATCTGTCGTCACTTTCGAACAAAAACCGCGCCCCGGCAGAACGCCGAAGCTGAGCAATTCTGACCAGACTCAGAACTTGCATTGGACGATCCTTTACGACATAGCTCGACGTGTCTCATCCGAACGTGGGGGGAACGGTGCGGGGATCCGGGCCGTTCGTGCGGGAGACCCACCACGAGTCGCTCCTGCGGCAAGCCTTCATCGGGATCGTCGCAATGGTGGCGCTGCCGCTGTCCACGTCGCCGAGGAGCGGGGCCAGGCCGAAGCGGCGCTAGCTTTCGCCGCGTCGATCGTGGAGTCCTCGGACGACGCGATCGTCGGTATGACGCTCTACGGCATGATCACGAGCTGGAACGCCGGCGCCGAGCGGCTCTACGGGTACATGGCCCGCGAGGTCTTCGGACGGTGGCCAATCGGGATCACGATCCCGGAGAACGAGCTGCCAAAGATCGTCAAGCGGGTCGGACGGGGACAGCGGGTCAACCACTACGAGACTGTAGGGGTGAGGAAGAACGGGCAGCGCATCAACGTGTCCCTCACGGTGTCGCCGATCCGGGACGCTGAGGGAAAGATCGTCGGGGCATCGTCGATCGCCCGTGACATCACGCACCGCAAGGAGGCCGAGGCGGCGATACTGGAACGGGACACCCTGCGGTATGTCGCGAGCCTGGACGCCGCGGCGGCGCATGAGATCAACAATCCGCTGGCGGTGATCATGGGCTATGCGCAACTCCTGGCCGACAAGGTGGACGCGCACGGGCGAGGGCAGATAGACGAGATCTTGGAGGCGCTTTCGCGGATTCAGGAGATCGTCAGGCGGATGAAGCGCGTGACCCGGATCGAGCTGACCGAGCAGAGTCCGCATCTGCCAGAGATGCTCGACCTGAGGAGATCGAGCGAGCCGTGCCCCTCGGCGCCGGCTCGGCACAGCCGGATGCGCGAATCTCACTGTCATACCGGCTGGAGGGGCGGGGCGAGCAACTTCGCCAAGCGTTTGAGGTTCAGGACCCAGCCGATCAAGTAGGTTTCCTGTCGGACCCGATGGCCCGGTCACGCAAAACGACCACTGAACTCGCTATCCAGTCGGTCGCTCTATCTCGTTGCGCGAGTTAGCCGTTCGGCGCGGCTTGTACTCGACTTGGCGATTGAGTGCGGTACGGGGAAACGCGTGATAGTCCCCGGGGCCCGTACCTAGGACAGACGATCTCGAGGGCCTTCCTCGGCTACAGCAGTTGCCACGCCCCGGGCTCGAATGCGCGTTCGAGTCCCGTTACATCACCACGCCATCCAGATCGTTCTAGAAGCCACCTATCCGGGGGCCCTGCCACCTTCCGGATCTGAATGCGTTTGGAACTCGCCAAGCACGGTTTCCGTCTCGGCAGGCCCGTCGACTCGTCGCGGTGCCGTCGCGCTCCGGAGGATCGTCAGGCGCGGATCTCCGCGGTCAGAGACAGTTGGCCGGCCCTCGCGCCCCTCGGTATCGGCGCTCCATCATGCTGTCCACCATGTCATCCACCATGTCATCCACCGTGTAGACGGTGGCATCGCGGGAGCCGAAACCGAGCACGGATCGATCGTCATCACTCCTTCGAGACGAACACTCCGCTACGTCGATCGGCGTGGGCCTCCTCCGAGGACCCGGGCCTTGCAGGTCGTCTTTTATTCCCTTGTTATCCCCCTTTTCTTTCTCCTCTATTCCCTCTCATTCGATCTTGCCTTCCATCTTGTCTACCATCTTGCCCACCATCCTCCAGGTAGATGGGCGTGGAGGGCTGGTGGCTCAAGTCGCCCCTCTCTCGGCTCGCCTCGGGGGTTCCGGCCGCTGATTACCTGGCGCGCGAGCGTTGGCTCTGCGCGGCCGATCGCGCTTGAGGCGCGCTGTCGGGCTGGGGACGAGAACTCCGCTTTTCGATATTCCTCATGATGGGTGGGCGGCCTTCAGGGTGACTCAGATACGCGGGCGAGATCGGGGTGGGCGAAGAAGCAAATAGCGGACGTGATCGGCGATCCGCACGAGTGCCCCAAGGGCCTCGGCCTCGGCGACGTTGCGGACGTTTAGTTCCACATCAGGAGTAATCGCGATGCGGACCCAGAGCTGACCCCGGGCCGCGCGGGGAACGCTCTCGGCGGGGACCGCGGCCTGCAGATAGCTGAGTAGACGATCGAACGCCGTCGCCAGAGTTCGCGAG
>QHSP01000011.1 GCA_003220495.1 Candidatus Rokuibacteriota bacterium
CGTGTTGTGCTGTACGGCACTGACAAAATCATGAATGGAGCTTCCGAACGAATTCATCAGTAACGCGGTCGGTGTGACGATGAGTAGGCCGCCACTAATTACCACAATGGTCGCGGCGAGGCCCTGTCTTCCACCAATCTTGCGTGCGAGCGATCGATGCAGCGGATAGAGCGTGATTGCCAAGATGAGCGCCCAGGCCATCAGCGTCAGAAACGGCGCAAAGACGACGTAGCAAAGCGCCGCCAATACACCGATCAAACCGGCACGGATCAATACATCTAGAAGGCGGGACGCGATCCGCTTTTCGAATT
The DNA here is from genome assembly GCA_003220495.1 of Candidatus Rokuibacteriota bacterium. Taxonomy (GTDB): domain Bacteria; phylum Methylomirabilota; class Methylomirabilia; order Rokubacteriales; family CSP1-6; genus AR31. Next base: position 312 of record QHSP01000011.1, read on the forward strand.
CTTGGTCAGGCTGCCATGGCTTATTCACGAGCTTGATCTCATCGCGATCGGATCTCCACGATGCCGAGCCGGGAAATCCTGTATGGCATCGGTTGCTCCTGCCCCGACCGGCGCACGTCATTGAAGCGGGCGGGGCGTGTAGGCAGGGCGACAGTAGCCTGGGGTTCGGGGCTCGTCAATGAGCCCTTTGGAGAGGAGATCGCGGTTCCTCGCCCTATGGAGCGGCGCCGGGGTCGAGGTCGTCAGGCTCGTGCGGGGAGTCACCGAAGCCGGAGAGAATCAGCGCGGCGGCTTCCGCGTGACGGCAGTGAAACGTCGCGCATCGGGCGCGCGCCAGAACGAACGGAAGCCCTAGGGCTCGTCAGCCGGCGTACGCCGTTCCTGCTCTTTGAAAGATTTGAGCGAGCCTCCGATATCTTGGACCTGCGCCACGGATTGGAGCTCCTTCGAGAGCGTGACCGTCGCTCGAACTCCTGCTCGACTCCGCGCCTCACCGGCCGCCTGACGACCTTAATGCCGATGTCCATGGGACTACAGTCGTAATCGACGCGCTCGAGTGAATCAGTCCACCGGGGGGGATCTTCTGCCTGAGTCCAAGGTCTTATTTGCGTTCGGAGCCATCGACGATAAGAAGGCTGCGGCGCCGACGAACTCACCGCAGCGGAGGAGGCCACCGAGGATGCTTACAACACGCCGGACACGCCACGTGCGTTGGCAATCGCTTGCGCTCGGCCTGCTGCTATGGGCTGCCTGGTGGCCGGGTCCGGCGTCCGCCGAGGACGCGCCTCCGCCGCCGCTGGCGCCGTTCTTCGAGCGCCTCTTCCCCCAGCTCAAGGAAACCAGAGAAACGCTTCCGCCGTTCTTGCGGGACGCCGACTTCACCTTGCATCTGCGGACCTACTACTTCAACCGGACCAAGCCCGACGACTCCGTCAACGAGGCCCTGGCCTTCGGGGGCTGGATCGGCGTCAAGTCCGGCTGGCTGCTGGACACGTTCGCGATGGGCGCGACGTTGTACGGCTCGGCCCCGCTCTATGCGCCCGACGACAGGGACGGAACCACGCTCCTCAAGGCGGGACAGAAGGGCTACTACGTCCCTGGCGAGGCGTGGGGCGCGCTCCGGTACAAGGAGTACGCGCTGCTCACGGGCTACCGACAGATGGTCGACCAGGCGTACATCAATCCCCAGGACAACCGGATGACGCCGAATACCTTCGAGGGTGTGACGCTCGCAGGCAAGGTCGACTGGGTCAAGTACCTCGCCGGGTATCTCTGGCAGATCAAGCCGCGCAACTCCGATGAGTTCATCAGCATGTCCGAGCAGGCCGGAGCGAAGGGATCGAACGACGGCGCCGGGCTGGCCGGCGTCACCCTGACGCCGCTGAAGGGTCTGAAGCTCGACCTGAGCAATCAGTACGGGGTCAACACCTTCAACACGATCTACGGGGCCGCCGACTACCTGTACTCGCTGAGCGATGTCTGGAAGCTCCGGTTCGGGGCTCAGCTCACGGACCAGCGCGCGGTGGGCGACGGGCTCGTGCCCGTCTCGTCACGGTACTGGGTGACGCAGCAAGGCGGCGCGCGCGTCCAGATGATCTACCAGTCGTTCACGCTGACCACGGCGTTCTCGATCACCGGCGCCGGCAACACCATCCAGGCACCCTGGGGCAGCTTTCCCGGATACCTCTCGATGATCGACCAGGACTTCGATCGCGCCAACGAGAAGGCGTGGCTCATCGGCTTCGCCTACGATGCCTCGAAGGATCTGGCCCAGGGACTGAGCGGATACGTCAATGCGGCCTGGGGCACCGACGCAATCAACCCGACCACGCGGAGGGATGCCCCGCATCAAGCCGAGTACGACTTCAACATCGACTACCGGCCGCCGTGGATCGAGCCGACCCCGTTGCGCGGGATCTGGTTCCGCGCGCGGGCCGCGATCCTCGATCAGCAGGACGCCAGGACACTGGGCTATCAGTTCCGGATCATCATCAACTGGGAGCGGGATCTCTTCTGATCCCGTGAATCCATACGAGGAGGTTTCTCTGATGAGCACGACATCGATCGAGCGGGTCCTCGGTCTGAACGAGTTCTTTGCCGCCTCGGAGGCTCGAGTCGACCGCTGGCGCACCCTAAACCGCGTCGCGAGAGCCCTGATGGGGACCGGCCCGGGTCCGGTGGGCGGATTGCGTCGTGATCCTAAGGAGCTGCTCGCCGAGCTCGCCCCGCTGGAAGGTTTCTGCGCGTATCCCGGCCCGGGATTGATGGCCCAGGTGTACGAGCGCTTGCAGACCGGAGACCGGACCGGCTTCGCGCGCTTGGTGCAGCGGATCAGCAGCGCGCTCCTCAGCAACAGCTATCGAGACGACGTCGAGCCCTGGAAGGCCGACGAGGAGAGCGATCCCCGCGTGCCCGACGTCCTGCCGCCGTCGGTCGGGCGCGGCCAGGCGCGGCGACCGTACTTCGAGGTCCTGTGCGTGTCGCCCGCCGACCGGGTGATGTGGCCCGATCTCCGCGAGACGTTCCGCCGGCTCCGGCGCGTCGAGGACGAGTTCGTCTACGAGCCCGTGGTGGTCGGCAATTTCGAGGATGCGGTGCTCGCCGTCGTCTTCAACCCCAATTTCCAGGCGGTCGTGATCAGCGACGGCTTCGGGTACGAATCGCAGTACACGGTGCCGGCGCTGCGCGAGATCCTCACGCGCCAGGTCCAGATCGCCGACGGCCCGCGCAGCGGGGATCTCGGGACTTTGCTGGCGCGGCTCGTGCGCCGGTGGCGGCCGGAGCTCGACGTCTACCTCACGACCGATCGCGACGTCGCCGAGCTGGCCGGCTCGGCCGAGGCCGCGCCGATCAGGCGCATCTTCTACGGCGTCGAGGAGCCGATGGAGATCCACCTGGCGATCCTCGACGGCGTGAAGGATCGCTACGAGACGCCGTACTTCGACAACCTCAAGCGCTACGCCCAGCGTCCTATCGGCACCTTCCACGCGCTGCCGGTCGCGCGGGGCAAGTCGATCTTCAAGTCGAACTGGATCCGCGACATGGGCGAGTTCTACGGGGCCAACCTGTTCCTCGCCGAGTCGTCGGCCACCACTGGCGGTCTCGACAGCCTGCTCGAGCCGACCGGCAACATCAAGATCGCGCAGGACAAGGCGGCCCGCGCGCTGGGCGGCGACCGCAGCTTCTTCGTCACCAACGGCACGTCGACCTCGAACAAGATCGTCCACCAGGCGCTCCTGAAGCCCGGCGACATCGTCCTGATCGACCGCGACTGCCACAAGTCGCACCACTACGGGCTCGTGCTGGCCGGCGCCCAGCCCCTCTACATCGACGCCTTCCCGCTCACCCAATATTCGATGTACGGGAGCCTCGCGATCAAGCCGATCAAGCAGGCGCTCTTGCAGCTCAAAGCGGAAGGCAAGCTGGACCGAGCCAAGCTCGTGGTGCTGACCAACTGCACCTTCGACGGCCACGTCGCCAACGTCAAGCGGACCATGCTCGAGTGCCTCGCGATCAAGCCCGACCTCATCTTCCTCTGGGACGAGGCGTGGTTCGGATTCGCGCGCTTCTCACCGTTCCTGCGGCGGCGCACGGCGATGGGCGCGGCCGCGGCCATTCGCGAGCTGGTGCGTGATCCCGAGTACAAGAAGCGCTACGAGACGTTCAAGGCTAGCGCCGGGAAGCTCGACGCGAGCGATCCGAAGCTCCTGGACATGGAGCTTCTGCCCGACCCGGACAAGGTGCGGGTGCGGGTCTACGAGAGCGACTCGGTGCACAAGTCGATGTCGTCGCTCCGCCAGGGCTCGATCATCGTCGTCGCCGACCAGGACTTCCACACGGTCGAGGCCTCCTTCAAGGAGGCGTTCTTCACTCACACCTCGACCTCGCCCAATCTGCAGATCATCGCCTCGCTCGACGTCGCGCGTCGGCAGATGGAGCTCGAGGGCTACGAACTAGTCGGGCGCGCGATGCAGCTCGCGATCGAGGCCCGGCGCTCAATCAACGGGCACCCGCTGATCTCGAAGTACTTCCGCGTTGCCACGCCGGCCGAGATGATCCCGGCCGAGTACCGCAAGTCGGGCTTCACCGACTGGGGCGCGCCGGGCTGGACGATGACCGCCACGATCACCGCGCTCGACAACGACGAGTTCTATCTCGACCCGACGCGAATCACCTTGCTCTGCGGCGCCGCCGGCTACGACGGCACCCAGTTCAAGGGGATTCTCGCCAGCGAGCACGACATCCAGATCAACAAGACCTCGCGCAACAGTGTGCTCGTTCAGATCAACATCAACAACACCCGGAGCGACCTCGCGCACCTCATCAAAGCCCTGGCCGACATGGCGCGGGCGATCGACACGCGGCTCGCCCAGGGCGGCGACGAAGAGAAGGCGGCGTTCAAGGCTCGGGTGAAGTCGCTGGTCGAGGACGTGCCCGACCTGCCGGACTTCCAGCGTTTCCACGACGCCTTCCGCGACGACCCGAAGAGCGTCACGCAGGAAGGTCACATGCGCGAGGCGTATTACATGGCCTACGACGCCGCGAACTGCGAGTACGTCAAGCTCGACAGCAAGACGATCGAAGAGCGACTGGCCAAGGGCCCTGAGCTCGTCTCGGCGAAGTTCGTGATCCCGTATCCGCCCGGCTTTCCGATCATGGTGCCGGGCCAGGTCGTGACGAAGGAAATCATCACGTTCATGCGCAAGCTCGACGTGAAGGAGATCCACGGCTACGACGCGAGGAAGGGCCTGGAGCTGCTGAAGCCAGACGCGCTCACCAAGCACAAGAGCAAGTAGGGAGGACGACATGATTGAGTGGCTCTTCGCGAGCTTGCGCCAATACCCGGAGATCGCGATCTTTCTCGCGCTCGGCCTCGGGTACTATTTCGGCGGCTTCACCTTCAAGGGCATCGGTCTGGGCTCGGTCACCGCGACCCTGCTCGCGGCCGTCATCATCGGCCAGATCGGGATCACGATTTCCACGCCGCTCAAGGCGACGGTCTTCCTGATGTTCCTGTTCGCGGTCGGCTACGGCGTCGGCCCGCAGTTCGTCCGCGGCGTCGCCAAGGACGGCTTGCCGCAAGCGATCTTCTCGGTGGTCCAGTGCGTGTTCTGCCTGGCGGTTCCCATCGTCATCGCCAAGATGGCGGGCTACGACCTCGGCTATGCCGCCGGACTCTTCGCCGGGTCACAGACCATCTCGGCCTCGATGGGTCTGGCCACCGACGCGATCAACCGGCTGGGTCTGCCCGCCGAGCGGACGAAGGCCTATCTCGATTCGATGCCGATCGCGTACGCCGTGAGCTACATCTTCGGTACCGTCGGCTCCGCGATCGTGATCGCCCTGGTCGGCCCGGCGTTGCTCCGGATCAATCTCGTCAAGGCGTGCAAGGACTACGAGGAGAAGCAGGGGGGTACCAAGGAAATGGGCGGCGCCGGCTCCGCCTGGCACCGCTGGGTGGTACGCGCGTTCCGCGTGCAGCCCGGTGGGAAGGCCGTCGGCCTTCGCACCGCCGACGCCGAGGCGATGGTGCCCGACGCGCGCGTCTTCGTGCTGCGCTTGCGCCGCAACGAGAAGATCGAGGAAGCGACCGCCGACACCGTGCTGCGCGAAGGCGACGTCGTGGCCGTCTCGGGTACGCGAGAAGTGCTCGTGAGGATGATCGGTGAGGGGGCCAAGGAAGTCGATGACCCCGAGCTGCTGAACGTCCCCGTCGAGGGCGTCGACGTGTACGTGACCAACAAGGAGGTCGACGGAAAAACGCTCGTCGAGCTGGCCCAGCGACCCTCCGCCCGGGGCGTCTTCCTCCGAAAGATCACCCGCGGCGCGACGGCCACCGACATTCCAGTGCTGCCGAACACGACGGTCCAGCGCGGCGACATCCTGACCCTGGTCGGCCGCACCCAGGACACCGCGGCGGCGGCGAAGGATCTCGGCGTTGCCGATCGGCCGACCGACGTCGCCGATGTCGCGTTCATCGGCGGCGCCATCACGATCGGCGCGCTGGTCGGCGCGCTGGTCTGGAAGGTGGCGGGGATCCCTCTGACCTTGTCGACGGCCGGCGGCGCGTTGATCTCGGGGATCGTGTTCGGCTGGCTGCGCTCGACCCGGCCGTTCTTCGGGCGCATCCCGTCCTCGACCGTCTGGTTCATGAACTCGGTCGGCCTCAACATCTTCATCGCAGTCGTCGGCATCTCGGCCGGCCCGGGCTTCGTCAATGGCCTCAAGACGCAGGGCATCGGGCTGTTCCTCTGGGGTGCCGTGGCGACGACGGTTCCGCTGATCCTCGGCATGTTCGTCGGCAAGTTCATCTTCCGTTTCCACGACGCGCTCCTGTTCGGCATCATTTCCGGGGCGCGCACGACGACGGCGTCGCTCGGCCTGGTCTGCGATGCCGGCCGCAGCCAGGTGCCCGCGCTCGGCTACACCGTCACCTACGCCGTCGGGAACACGCTCCTCACGGTCTGGGGAATGATCGTCGTCATGCTGCTCTCGTGACGAAGCACCCAGCGCGAGGACGACGACACGATCGACACGATCGGCACCGCATTCACGGCGGCCAGCGCGCGGCTGGCTGCGCGGCGCCGAATAGATAGAACCGAAGCAACGAGCCTACGGAGGCGATTGCCATGAGTGACCTCATGACCCTGAAGAAGTTCGAGACCCTGAGCCCGTTCGAGATCAAGGACGAGCTGATCAAGCTCGCGAAGAAGACGTCCCGCACCGCGCAGTCGGCGTTCCTCAACGCCGGGCGCGGCAACCCCAATTGGATCGCCACCACCCCGCGCGAGGGCTTCTTTCTGCTCGGCCAGTTCGCGATCACCGAGAGCAAGCGGGTGATGGAGCATCCGGCCGGCCTCGGCGGCATGCCCGCGGCTCAGGGCATCGCCAACCGGCTGGCGGCGTACCTCTCCAAGAACAAGGAGACGCCTGGCGCTGAGTTCCTGGCGTCGATGGTGCCGTTCGCGGTGAAGTTGTTCGGGTTCGAGCCCGACGCCTTCGTGCACGAGCTGGTCGATTCGATCATCGGCGACAACTATCCGGTGCCCGACCGCATGCTCGTGCACAACGAGCGCATCACCCATGAGTACTTGATGTGGGCGATGTGCGGCAGCCCGCACCCGAAGGGCAAGTTCGATCTCTACGCGGTCGAGGGCGGCACCGCGGCGATGTGCTATCTCTTCAAGTCGCTGAAGGCCAATCGGCTCCTCAAGCAAGGCGACACCATCGCGCTCGCCACGCCGATCTTCACGCCCTACATCGAGATGACCCACCTGGAAGACTACGCGCTCAACGTGGTCAACATCGAGGCGAAGCGCGAGAACCTGTTCCAGTTCACGGATGCCGAGCTCAAGAAGCTCGAGGATCCGGGGATCAAGGCGTTCTTCGTCGTGAACCCGGCCAATCCGACGGGCGTGGCGCTCAGCAAGGAGACGATCGGCAAGATCGCCAATCTGGTCAAGACCAAGCGCCCCGACCTGATGCTGCTGACCGACGACGTGTACGGGACGTTCGTCCGCGGCTTCCGGTCCCTGCTCGGCGAGCTGCCGCACAACACGATCGGCGTCTACTCGTACTCGAAGTACTTCGGCTGCACCGGCTGGCGGCTCGGCGTGATCGCGGTCCACGAGGACAACCTCTACGACAAGATGATCGCGAAGCTTCCGGACGGAGCGCTGAAGGCGCTCGACAAGCGGTACTTGCCGATAACCCTCGAGCCGCGCAAGCTGAAGTTCATCGATCGCATCGTGGCCGACAGCCGCGACGTGGCCCTCAACCACACCGCCGGGCTCTCGCTGCCGCAACAAGTAATGATGAGCCTGTTCTCGCTCTCTGAGCTGATGGACACCGCGAAGGCGTACCAGGCCGCCTGCATGGAGATCGTCCACCGGCGCGCGACGGCGATGATCGAGGGGCTCGGCATCGAGGCCTCGACGCACGACCTGTACGACGCCTATTACGGCCTGATCGACTTCGAGTTCTGGGCTCGCAAGAACATTGGCGAAGAGGCGGTCCAGTACTTGAAGAAGAATATCCATCCGCTCGACCTCGCGTTCCGCCTCGCCGAGCAGCACGGCATCGTCCTGCTCAACGGCGGTGGCTTCGACGCGCCCGACTGGTCGCTGCGCGTCTCGCTCGCGAATCTCGCCGACGACGTGTACGACGACATCGGACGCGGCGTCCGCTCGATCGCGCGGGGCTATCGAGACGCGTACGAGGCATCCAGGCGCGCCCCGAAGACGTGAGGGGCGCCGAGGTGACGGAGCCATCTCGCGAGCCTCATCGCGGCGGCCATCTGGGATCGTCCGGGTCGCCGCGGTGAAGGCTCGCGGCGGAGCCGCGGCCGCGCTGGCTCTCTTCGCGCTTTCACTCGTCCAGACGCTTCCTGCTCCAGCTTGGGGGCAAGGAGCGTCCGCCGGCGACGCGATCCAGCGCAAGTCCGGCCCCGATCTCACCAGGCACGGCAAGGAAAGCGCGGCGCTTCGAGGCGCTCATCGCGATGGCCCGTAAGTGGCTTCCACTCGCCGTTCTCCTGGCAGCCGGGTGCTCAGGGTCGGCCGTCGATCCCCAGCGAGTGCCGGCCGCCGGTGAGACGCGCACGTTCGAGGGAACGTGGTCCGCGTCGGGCTCCCGACGCACGCTCGAGCTGGAGCGCGGCCACAAGGCGTCGATCCTCAGCTTGACCGGATCTCTGTTGCTGACTGGCGAGCGGGGGCTCGGCGTTGGCTTTCAGGGCGAGGCCATCGGGTTCTCCGACAGCCTGACCGGCGGCACGGGCCAGTGCGTGTGGACGGACGAGCGCGGCGACAAGGTTTTCAGCCAGATTCGCGGTCAGCCCATCGGAACCGGCAGCCACGTCACCGGCACGATCACGGGGGGAACGGGGCGCTACGCCGGAGTGACCGGCGAGTACGAGCTTCGATGGCAGTACGTGATCGAGACCGACGAGGGCGCGATCAGCGGGCGCGCGGTCGGCCTCAAGGGACGCGTGACCTTGCCCGCCGCGGGAACGCCCCGTTCGTGACCGCACTGGGCTCCCGCCGCGCGCTCCTCGGCCGCCTGGCGACGTTCGCACTCGCCCTTGGCCTCTGGTTCACGCCGATCCCGTCGGGGCTGACGAGTCAGGCCTGGCATCTGTTCGCCATCTTCGCGGCGGCGATCTTCTCGGTGATCGTGACCGCGTTCCCGCTCCTGACCGCGGCGATGCTGGCGGCGGCCGCCGCCGTGCTCACCGGCACGATCGCGCCGGCCAAGGCCTTCGCGGGCTTCGCCAACGGCAGCGTGCTCCTCGTGGTGGTGGCCTTTCTCGTCGCCAGTAGCGTCGTGAAATCGGGGCTGGGGCGCCGCATCAGCTTCCTGGTGGTGAGCGCCTTCGGCCGGTCCACGCTCGGGCTGGCCTACAGCATCTTTCTCACGGACGCCGCGATCGCGCCGGCCTTTCCGAGCAACACGGCGCGCAGCGGGGTGCTCTACCCGATCGTCCTGTCGCTCGCCGAGGGCGCGGGCTCGACGCCGCATGACGAGAAGAAGCGGCGGGTCGGCGGCTACCTCATGTTCTGCGGGATGGCGAGCCTCTCGGTTTCGTCGGCCTTGTGGCTGACGGCGACGTCGGTCAATCCGATCGGCATCGAGATCGCGCGGCAGTACGGCCTGAAGATCGACTTCGGCTCGTGGCTGCTCGCCGCGTCCGTTCCGGCGCTGGCGGCCGTGCTGCTCCTCCCCATCGTCCTGTACTGGCTGTTTCCGCCGGGCGTCCGCGCGACACCCGATGCGCCGGCGGCGGCCCGCGCGGCGCTCCGGTCGATGGGACCATTGACCCGGGACGAGAAGGTGGTGGCCGTGGCATTTCTATTGATGGTCACCGGCTGGGTCACGGCGGGAACGCTGAAGCTCGATCTCACCGCGGTGGCCTTCGGCGGCCTGGGCGCGCTGCTGGCCACCAGCGTGCTCACACTCGACGACATCGCTCAGGAAGGCGGAACGCTCGCGACCTATCTCTGGCTCGCGGTGCTCTTCGCCATGAGCGGCCAGCTCAACGAGCTCGGCTTCATGAGCTACGTCGGCGGGCGGCTGTCCTCCGCGCTCGAAGGTGTCGCGTGGCCGGCCGTCTACGTCGCGCTCCTCGTGCTGTACGTGCTGATGCAC
>QHSP01000151.1 GCA_003220495.1 Candidatus Rokuibacteriota bacterium
TAGAGCGGCGCGCCCCGGGGCTTGCGCTGTTCCTCGAGCGTTTCGCGCAGGTCGTCCGGGAGCGTCTCGACGTCGACCGGCGGGATGCGCGTTTTCCCCTCGAGCATGGCCACCTCCTCCACGTCCGGCTATGCGGCGTCCCACGCCCGGTCAGCGCCCAGAGCATCGTGGCCCGCGCACACGCTCCGACCAGCGCCACCATCTCGGCGATGAGAGGGCCGGCACATCGTGGCCGCGATCTTACCTCCGGAACGGTCGGACGCGCCGATGAATACTTCGACGGCGACCGAAGCGTCGACTAGCGTTTCCTGCGGTCGCCCGGTTCGGACACGTCGATGCCAAAGGTCTCCCGGAAGCCCCGCCGTCCCAGCGGGGTGACGCTCACGGCGTGGCTGCGCTTCATCCTTTCCATCCAACCGAGATCGAAGTAGCGCCTGGTGATCGAGGCCCCCACGGCACCCGCGATGTGTGGGCGTCGCTCCGTCCAATCGAGGCAGAGTCGGCAAAGGTAGCGGCGGGTCGAACGCAGCTGGAGAAGCTCGATCCCGAACTCGGTGAAAAACCGGATGCCTGCTCTCGTGATTTCCGCGGCTTCGACGTCGAGCACGACATATTCGCGGGCGACGAAAGAATCGGTGAGATCAACGCTGAGGCGGCCCGCAAGGTGGTCGTAGCAAATTCGGGCCGCACCAAGCGCGCGTGCTTGAGGGGATAGCGGGCGGTATCGCGGTCTCTTCGCAAGAGCGACGGCGACGATCCCGTCGATCATGTCTCCGACTGTCGGCGAGGCAAGCCGGAAATAGCGATGCCGCCCATTACGGACCACCGAGAGCAAGCCCGCCTCTGTCAGCTTCGCGAGATGGGTGCTGGCGGTTTGAGGCGTGATTCGGGCCGCTAAGGCAAGCTCGCTCGCGGTCAGGGCACGGCCATCGAGAAGCCCCGACACCATCGTCGCTCTCGCAGGGTCTCCGACCAGCGCCGCGATTTCGGCGATCATAGGGCCTGTAATCATTTCCGCTATCTAACACCTAAATCGGTCGACGAACACTTCACAATGGTTGGCTAGTTACCTGTTCTGAACACCTCTCGAGCTGACCGCACTTCAGGCGAAAAGGCCAAGATCCGAACAACGCCTCCGAAAAGCATCGCGGGTATACATCGCGGGCTCGCAACGCAGAATGCAACACGGCGCCTGAAACGCACTGGATCGATTTGAAATAGCTCAGTGAACGCCGCCCGGCGCGACCGACGGCCGGGAACAAATCCAGGTCAAGTGCGCGCTGCGATTCGGCATCGTCCAAGACCGCGAACCCGCCCGCCGGAGCCGGACAGCCGCGTTAACATGGATGATGATGTCGACACCGCCGAACCGATCGCGCGCCGCCGCGGCTGGCTGCTCATCCGCCACCCGGGCAACGACAGCTTCCAGCCGCACTACGCCGACCTCGCCTGGCCGCTCGTGACCGACTTCCTGCAGCGCCGCGTGTGAGCGCGCGGAGCGTGGTCGCCGCGCTCGCACTGTTCGCGGGCCCCGGCCTGACCGCCTGCTCGAGCCCGCCGCCCGCGCCGCCGCGGCAGCCGGCCGGGGTCGAGACGAGCGTCTCGACCGGCTACTACCCGGTGCGCGGGACGACGACGGCGGCGATCTTCGCGGCCATCGACGCCAACGGCCTCGTCGAGACGAGCGGCCAGCGCGCGGTGGGCATGACGTCCGTGGAATGGAAGCTGACCTCGGGCGACGTGGACGTCCGCGCCGTGCCCTGCGTCTTTCCGTCGCTGACGGTCATGCTCCACCTCGTCGTCATGCTGCCGCGACACGAGAGGCCGGACGACCTGCCGGCCGACCTCCGGGACCGCTGGGAGCGCTTCGTCGCCCGAGTCGCCGCCCACGAGCAGCGTCACGTCGACATCTACCTGGAGGGCGCGAAGGCGATGAAGGCGCGCCTGGAGGCGACGCGGACGGCCGTGTCCTGCGCGGACCTCGAGAAGGCGATCGATGCCGAGTGGCGGGCTCAGCAGGCGGACGTCGAGCGCGCGCAGGCGGAGTTCCACGCCGTGGACGAGACCACGGCCCGGAGCGAGCGCGAGGCGCTACAGGCCCGGCTCGACGGCACCCGCGCGCGGCTCGAGCCTGTGGACGCGGAGATCCGCCGCCTCGACACCGAGCTCGCAGATCTTCGGCGTCAGGCCGACGCCGGGCGCGCGGACCTCGTCGCGCAGCACAACGCCCTCAACGGGCAGCGCCGTGCGCTCGCGGAGGAGTACAACCGGCTCGTCGCGGACGCCAATGGCCTGATCGACGCCCTCAACTGGGCGCGCTGGTGAACGTGAGCGGCCCCAGCCGGCCGCTGCGCCTTTCACGTTGCCTCTGCCGAGAGCGCCAGCTATTCTTCGGACCTCCGGCCCGATATCGATATAGATGACGAACCCGCTTGGAACGGAGGAACGTCGCGATGGCGATCATCGATTCCCAAGTCCACTCCTATGAGGCCAACACCCCGAAACGGCCCTGGCACAGTGTCCCGAATTGGCCCGATCACGTCACCGGTGACGAGATGGTGGCGGCCATGGACACGGTCGGTGTCGACGGCGCGATCTTCATCTCCGCCTTTTCCA
>QHSP01000093.1 GCA_003220495.1 Candidatus Rokuibacteriota bacterium
CCTTCCCGCTTGTCAATCTCGTCATGGTGCTCGTCGCCATCCCGTTCGCGCTCCAATCACCGCGCGGCGGACGACTCTTCGGGATCGGGCTCGCCATCGGGATCATGGCGGGTTACCTGGTTGTTCACTACATCGCGCTCGCGTTCGCCCGCGCGGATCTTCTTCCACCGCTGATTGCCGCCTGGGCCGCCAACATCATTTTCACGGGGATCGGCGTGTCGCTGATGCTGCGCGCCCGAACCTAGGATGGACTGCGCTCGCCCGTCGGCCCCGCTAGCTGAGCCCGTAGAGGCGCGCGCAGTTGTCCCAGAGGATCTTCTTCTTGGTCGTCTCGCTCACGCCCTCGAGACCGAGGAACGTCTCCACCGCCCGGGGATAGGCCGAGTCGTCGTGCGGCCAGTCCGTGGAGATGACGATGTTGTCGTCGCCCATCGACGGGATCGCGTGGCGCACCACGTCCTCGTCCGGGTCGACCGACACCCAGCAGTTGCGGCGGAAGTACTCGCTCGGGCGCATGGACAGATGGAACCGCTCGTCGTCGCCGAACTTCTCGACCCGCTCGTCGAGCGTCCAGAGCCACCACGGCACCCAGCTGCAGCTACCCTCGAGGAACGCCGCCTTGAGCCCGGGGAAGCGCTCGAAGACGCCGCCGGTCAGGAGGCTGCCGAGGGCCATCATCTGCTCGAGCGGGTGGGCGACCGCGTGGGCCATCACGAAGTTGTCCATGAAGCGCCGGCCGAGGTGCTCCTGATAGGCCATCTGGATTCCGTGGAAGGCCACCGGCACGCCGAGGCTCTCGGCCTCGGCCCACAAGGGCTCATAGGCCGGGTCGTACCATGCGCGGCCGTTCACGGGATGGTTGGAGAGCACGACCGCAACCGCCCCGAGCTCGCGCACGCTGCGCCGCGCCTCGTCGACCGCGAGCTTCGGGTCGTGCAGGGGCAGGATCGCCGCCGGCTTCAGGCGCGCGCGGTCGGTCGCGCAGAACTCGCTGAGCCAGTTGTTGAACGCGCGACAGATCGCCGCCGAGAGACCGGGCTCGAGCCCGTCCAGGCCGATCAGGTGCGCGCCGCGCGTGCGAAAGACGATGGCGAGGTCGATCCCCTCGCGGTCCATCGCCTTGAGCATCGCGTGCGGATCGTCACCCGGAAGATCCTCGGCCGGATCCTTGTACCGCCCCGTCGCCAGGTGACGGGCGCGCGCCTTCTCGCGGCGGATACGCCCCAGGCGTCGCCGCTCCGGGCGGTCGAAGAAGGCCGGGAACACCTTGCCCTCGAACTGCCAGCCGTTGCTGTGCGAGCCGTCGATCGCGGCGAAGCGCGGCGCGCGGTCCTTGAACCGGGGTTCCAGGTATCGATCCCAGAGATCGTGAGGCTCGTCGACGTGGATGTCGCTGTCCATCACCTTGAAGCCGCCCTTGGCCATTGGGGCCTCCTGTCGCATGGCGCTGACGTGCGAGCACCCTAGTGCCCCGGGGGGACGGTCGTCAAGGAGAGCCCCGGTATCGAGACCGCCGCCTAGCCCCTCTTGAGGGCTTCGATCCGATCCCCCGTCGCCGGGTGGGTGGCGAAGAAGCCGCCGCCACTGGCGCCCTCGGTCTCGTTGAGCCACGTGAGCGTGTTGATCATGACGTCCTTGGAGAACCCGGCCCGCTGGAGGATCTCGGCGCCGTGCCGGTCCGCCTCGTACTCTTCCTTGCGGCTGTACGAGCGCGCGATCAACTGCCCGGCGATCGGCGTCACGGCGCCGCTACCCGGGATGATCTGATCGAGCAGCACCATGCCGATCTGGAGCCCGGCGCCGAGCCGCTGGGCCTTGGCGACGTGGCCGAGGTCGTCGTGGGCGAGCTCGTGCGCCAGGACGCCCCGCATCTGATCGTCGTTCGCCTTCTCCAGGAGCCCGGTCGTCACATAGAACTCACCGCTCCCGGCGCTGGCCGCGTTGATGTGGGGATCGTCCATGATGCCGACCTTGACCTGGTTCGCCGGCAGCGGCTTGTTCATCTTGGCGACGAGCGGAAGCATCACGCGCTGAAGCCGCTCGACGACCGCGGGATCGACCTTCTTGCTGGACGGCGTCGGCTTGCCGGCGGTGGGCTGCGGTTGCGGCTGAGGCTGGCGATCGGCCTGACCCGACGTCTGCACCGCGCACCCGGCCGCGAGCGTCATGACCAGGAGAGTCTTGAGGAATCTCATGTTGATCTCCTTGCCGCAGATTGGCGCGCGCTCACACCAGCTCGCGGATCCGGTCGCCGAGCACGGTGAGCGCGATTTTTTGACTGTTGGGCTCGCCCCGGAGGAGCGATTTGGCGAACTTCGCCGCCTGATCCAGGGTCACCTTGGCGGGCAGCGGCGGCTCGAAGGGATCGACCACGCCCTGCACGACCACGGGACCCGGTGTCGCCAGAGCTTCCTCGAGCATCCGCCCGCAGTCCGCGGGATTCTCGATCGTGAAGCCGGTGGCGCCGCACGCCCGCGCGAACAGGGCGAAATCCATCGGCTGCAGCTCGCAGCCGTACTCGGGATTGCCGAGAAAGACGATCTGCTCCCACTTGATCTGGCCGAGCGTGTCGTTCTTGACGATCACGACCTTGACGGGCAGCGCGTACTTCACGCACGTCGCGAGCTCGGCCATCAGCATCGAGAAGCCGCCGTCGCCGACGAAGGCGACCACCTGGCGATCGGGATAGGCCACCTGCGCGGCGATCGCGTAGGGGAGCCCGGCGGCCATGCTGGCGAGGTTCCCGGACAGCGAGTGCATCTGCCCGCGGCGCACCGGGATGTGGCGGGCCCACCAGGTCGCGATCGTTCCGCTGTCGCAGGTGACGATCGCCTCGGCGTCGAGCCGCCGGCCCAGCTCGTGCGCCAGCACCTGCGGCTTCATCGGCGAGTCGGTGCGCGTCGCGCGCTCCTCCATCAGCTCGAGCCAGCTCTTCATCCGGTGCTGCGCCGTCTCCAGGAACCCGCGCTCGGCCTTCCGCGTCAGCAAGGGCAGGAGCGCCTGCAACGTGCGGGCGCTGTCGCCGACCAGCCCGACCTCGACCGGATAGCGCAACCCGATCCGCATCGGATCGAGCTCGATCTGCACGCCACGCGCCTGCCCGGGCTTGGGCAAGAACTCGATGTACGGAAACGACGTGCCCACCATCAGAAGGGTGTCGCATTCTTCCAGCGCTTCCTGGGAGGGCTTCGTCCCCAGGAGCCCGATCGAGCCCGTCGTGTAGGGGCTGTCGTCCGGGACCGCGGCCTTGCCGAGTAGCGCCTTGACGATCGGAGCGGCGAGCCGATCGGCGGCCTGCTCGAGCTCGTCCGTCGCGCGCAGCGCGCCGCGACCGGCGAGGATCGCGACCTTCTGGCCGGCGTTCAGCACGCCGGCCGCGTTGGCCAGCTCGTCCTCGGCCGGCAGCCGCGCGCTGCGGGCGTACACGTCGGAGGTGTGGTGCTTGACGTTCCGCTTCGAGCGGTACGCGCCGGCGTCCATCTCCTGGATGTCGACTGGAACGGTGAGGTGGGCGACGCCGCGGTATGCGAGCGCGGTGCGGCAGGCCAGATGCGTCACGTTCTCGACGTGCGAGGGCCCCATGATCCGCTGGTTGAACTTCGCGACGTCGGAGAACAGGCGATCGAGCGCCACGTCCTGCTGCGTGTGCGTGCCGATGAGGTCGTGATACGCCATGCCCGTGATGGCGAGGACGGGCTGCCCGTCGAGGGCGGCGTCGTAGAGGCCGTTCAACAAGTGGATGCCGCCCGGGCCCGAGGTCGCCAGGCACACGCCGAGCCGGCCGGTGAACTTCGCGTAGCCGCACGCCATCAACGCCGCGGCTTCTTCGTGGCGCACCTGGATGAAGCGCACCTGGCCGCGCCGCTTGCGCAGCGCCTCCATGATTCCATTGATGCCGTCGCCGGGGAGGCCGAAGACGACCTCGACGCCCCAGTCCTGGAGGGTCTCGATCAGAACGTCAGCCGCAGTCAGCGCCATGTGCGGGCTCGTTCCGCAAGTCACGTGCCGATCCGAAGGCGCCGGAGGATCGGCGCCGAACGCGAAGAAAACGCGGGCCTCGGAGCATGGACGGCCGACTGCTCCGGCGGGCGCGGCGCGAATTGCGAGGAATGATTTACACGGTAAGAACGCATCGCGTAGCAGTAACGCCCAAGTAAAAAGGCGTCGCCGAATCGGATAGCCACGTCGGGTCCGCCGCGCTTTCGGTCGTTTCGCGCGCGCCGGGCGTCGCTGGCACGTGCGTTGCTCCCGCACGGGCTCATCGAACAGAAAAGGAGAGAAATGTCATGAAGCTGCCAGCCATGCTCGCCGGCACGACGGCCGGCTTGCTGCTCGCGGGCTTCGCGGGCGCGCAGGGTCCCGCGACACCGCCGCCGCAGCCCTCGACTACTCAGTCGGCGCCGGACGCCGCCTTGCTGGGTCGCCACACGATGACGGGCGAAGTGACGAGCGTGACGCCGGACAAGGGGCGACTCCTCGTCAAGACTCCCGAGGGCAGGATGCTGCTCCATTTTCCGGCGGCGACGCTCCAGAACGTGAAGAAGGGCGACAGCGTGACGGTCGAGCTCGCGCTGAAGGACAACGGTCCAGCGCCGAAGACGAAGTAGCAGGGGGAACCATGGAGCTGTAACGCGGCGGGGTCCGCGACGCGAGGCACGGGAGACCACGAGGTCGCGGGACCTCGGGAAGGAGGGCGACATGCTCAGGACTGCTGGCGACCTCAAGGGTGTCACGATCGAGGCGATGGACGGCGATATCGGCAGCGTTCAGGATCTGTATTTCGACGATCACACCTGGACCGTTCGCTATCTCGTCGTCGATACCGGGACGTGGCTGCCGGGCCGTCAGGTCCTGATCTCGCCGTTCGCCTTTCAGGTGGTCCCCGGTGCCTCGCGGCTCAGGACGTCGTTGACGAAGGAGCAGGTGAAGGGCAGCCCGTCGATCGACACGGACCGCCCGGTAGACCGGCAGCGCGAGATCGCGTTCTCGCAGTACTACGGCTATCCGTATTATTGGGTCGGCCCGTATCGCTGGGGCGATCTGGCCTACCCGACCCTGCCGATCGCGGTGCCCCAGCCGGGCGCGCTCGAGCAGGAGCTGCTGGCACACCAGCGGGAGGACACGGATCCCCACCTCCGGAGCGCCCGCGACGTGATGGGTTACTACATCCACGCGACGGACGGCGACCTCGGCCACGTCGAAGACTTCCTCGTCGACGCCGAGACGTGGGCGATCCGCTACTGCATCGTCGACACGCGGAACTGGCTGCCCGGCCGGAAGGTCCTGGTCTCGCCGGAATGGATCCAGCGCGTGAGCTGGGAGGAGTCGAAGGTCTACGTCGATCTCTCGAAGAGGCACATCGAGGACGCTCCTGAATTCGATCCGAGCGTCCCGCTCGGCCGCGAGCACGAGGAGCGGCTCTATACGCATCTCGGCCGCGCGAAGTACTGGGAGCGCGAGCCGAGGACACCCGAAGGAAAAGCCAATGGCAAGACTTGAAGTCGAAGAAGTGGTGGGGCTCGAGCCCGACGAGGGCTTTCTGCCCTGGTACGTGTCGTGGAGCGGCGTGTTCGTCGGCGCGTTGTCCGCGCTGGCGCTGTTGCTGGTGTTCGGGCTGACCGGCCTCGCGGTCGGGGCTCACCAGATCGGCCAGCGCTTCGCGAGCTGGCATGAGTTCCGTGTGATCACGCTGGCGTTCAGCGTGTTCGGCTCGTTCTTGTCATTCGTCCTCGGCGGCTGGGCTGCCGCGCGCGTCACCGGCACGCGCCGGGCCGAGACCGCCATGCTCCACGGCGCGATCGCCTGGCTGGTGACGGTCCCGGGCCTCTTGTTCTTCACCGCGCTGGGCGCCGGCGGCAATCTCGGCGTGTGGTACGGCGGGCTCGCGGCGCCCCCGCCCTGGGCGCCGCAGGCGACGCCGATGGTCGAGAACGCCACGGCCGCGCTCGCCGCGCGAAACGCCGCGCTCGGCGCGCTCACGGCGCTCCTGCTCGGCCTCGTCGGCTCCGTCGTCGGAGGCTGGATGGGCTCCGGCGAGCGCATGAGCCTGAACTACGCGAACAGACCGCACCGCCAGTATGGCCGTGCGTGGGGAGAGACGCGATGATCTACATCCTGCTGTGGCTTCTGGGGGCGCCGCTCACCCTCATCTTGATCCTGTTCCTGCTCGGCGTCGGACGATAGCTCCCGCTCGCATACCCCACCGGCCGGCGCTCTTACGCGTCGTCTTCGCACGCCGGCCGGTGCTTTCCGCGACTCACTGACACGCGAACCTATCGTCGGTGCCGACGCGTGTCGGTGAAACGAATCGCTCGCTGGCCTCGACTTTCCGTTGCGTGACCAGACGCTCGCCGGCGTTCGGCCCGAGGTCGGGCGCAATGCCATGCCTCGCGTTCACGCGCTCCAGCTCTGGCGGCGTCTTTACTCTGCCTGCCAGGTGAGCGAGGATGGCTTCCACTATGCTCGGATGGCGCGCTCGGATCGGCGTGCTCGTGCCGCCCGGGAACCCGACGGTCGAGCCGGAGCTGTATCGCATGGCGCCGCGCGGCGTCTCGATCCACTTCGCCCGGCTCGATTCCGCGCGCACGACATCGGCGAGCGCGCCGGGCGCTCCCGGTGGGATGGAAGATCGAACTCGCGCGTACGTCGACTCCCTGCCGGCCGTCGCGACGACGCTCGCCGCCGTGAACCCGGCGGTCGTCGTGCTCGCGTTCACCGCCGCGAGCTATACCAATGGGTTTGCCCGGGAGCAGGTCCTCGCCGATCAGATCGCGTCGCTGACCAGAACGCGCGCGCTCACCGCAGCGCAGGCGATCCTCGCCGCGCTGGAGCACCTCGGCGTCAAGCGGCTCGCCCTCGGCACGCCCTACCCCGACTCCATCAGCGTGCTCGGCCGCGCGTACTGGGAAGCGGCCGGGCTCCAGGTCGTCGGCTATGCACGGCTGGCCGGCGTCGAGAACATCTACGACGAGAGCGAGGAGCGAGCCTACCGCCTGGCCCGTCAAGCCGATGTGCCGAACGCCGACGCCGTGCTGCTGAGCGGCACCGGGCTCCCGACGGTCGGCGTGCTCGATTTGCTCGAGCACGACCTCGGCAAGCCGGTCATCTCGTCGAACCAGGCTTCGCTCTGGCGGGCCCTCCGCCTGGCCGGTGTCCGCGAGCCGGTCGCCGGGTTCGGCCGACTCCTGACGACCACCTAGCAACGCGGTGATCGAATGGCGACCTCACCCGACGTCGAACGGCGGTTCGCAGCGATCCTCGTCGCCGACGACACGAGTCCGTACCTCAAGTGCCGCGCGCGCGGGCGACTGAACCTCCAGAAGGCGTTTTGTAACCTGTCGTGAGCGGCGGGGGCTAAGGCGCGGGGGTCAGTCGCGCGGCGAAGGCCTTCAGCTCGCCGGCGTCGACGTCGGAGACGAGCGCGTAGCCGAGCTCGCCGCGCCGCCACACGATCACATTGAAGCCGCGCTCCGCCGCGACGGACGCCTCCACGTCGTTGACGCGCGTGAGGCTCCGCGACGGCCACGACAGGCCGTCGGCCCGGAACACGAGCAGCGAGATCGGGTGGAGCCGGCGCGCGTAGACGAACACCGCGGCCTTCCGGTCGCGGAAGTAGCCGACGCTGCCGCCCTTCAAGGGAAAGTCGGCGTCGCCCTCGAAGGTGACCACCGGCGCGAAATCCAGGCGTCCGGCGAACCACGGCTTGACCTGGTGCAGGCCGCCGCTCTCGACGTCGAGCGGCCGTGGGCTCGCCAGCAGACGCAGGTGGTCGTTGACCGCTTCGGCGACCATCGCGGTCTGCTCGCGCGCCGCGCGCGAGGCGGCGCGCTCGTAGTAGACGACGGGCGCCGCCACGAGGACCACCGCGGCCACGGCCAGCACCGGCGACAGCGACGCTCGCCTCCGGCTCCACCACGAGCGCGGGGCCGGCGGCTCCCACCACCGGGCGGCGAGCCGGCGTTTGAGCGCGAGCGAGGCCGGGTGCTGGGGCAGGCGCTGCTCGAGCAGGCGCGTGAGCTCCTGCTCGACGGTGTCGGCGCGGGTGCAGTCGGGGCAGCCGTCGAGGTGAGCGCGCACGGCGTTCTGCGTCTCGAGCCGCAGGCGGCCTTCCTGATAGTCGAGCAGATGCAGCCGGACCTCGTCGCACCTCATCCGTCACTCACCGCGCGTAGTCCTTGAGCTTCTGCCGGAGCGCCGCCCGGGCGCGCGCGAGCCTCGACTTCACGGTGCCGACGGCGCAGCCGACGACGTCGGCGACCTCCACCTCCGTCAAGCCTTCCAGATCCAGCAGGATCACCGTGCGCGATTCCTCCGAGAGCGTCATCAGCGCGGCTTCGATCTCGTCGGCGACGACCTTGCGCAGACGATCGAGCTCGACGTCGCCGAGGAGCCAGTCGGAGGGCGCCGGCGCTTCCGTCTCCGCGGCCACCGTGTCGAGCCCGCCCACCGTCGGGTCGTTGCGCCGGCGCCGGTACGAGCTCACGAAGGTGTTCCTCAAAATGCGAAACAGCCAGGCCTTCAAGTTCGTGCCCGGCGTGAACTGGTGCTCGGCCCGGAGGGCCCGGGCGTAGGTCTCCTGCACGAGGTCCTCGGCGTCCGTCTCGTTGCCCGTGAGATACCGCGCCAGGTTGTGCAGGACGTCGACGTAGGCCAACGCCTGGTTCGCCAGGGTACTCACGCCGACCGTGTCCCGTTCGCCACACGCCCACGATAGCACCTGGGATGAAGGCCTCTCATCCTCCGCAACGCGCGAGCTGGCGAATCGTTCCCAGGGAACGGTCGCGCCGAGTCGGCGTTGGCAGGAGTGAGGACGGTGGAGGGTTTGCGATGAAGAGGCAGATCGCGGTCTTGATCGGGCTGGCGCTGGCCGCCTCGGCGGCGCTGGCACCCGGGTCGAGCTCGGTGGATGTCGGGATCAAGGAGTTCAAGTTCGCGCCGGCCGCGCTCGAGGTCCGACCGGGGACGAGGGTCACGTGGACCAATCATGACGAGGAGACTCACACGATCACGTCCGCGACCGGCGCGTTCGGCTCGCGGGGTCTCGGCAACGACGAGACCTTCGCGCAGACGTTCACTCGTCCCGGCGCGTACGAGTACTTCTGCGCGCTCCACCCGCAGATGCGCGCGACCGTGATTGTGAAGTAGCGGATTCGACGATGCCAGCGCTGAGGCGCGGGCAACCAGGAGGGATCCATGGATCGACTCGATCGTCGCGGCTTTCTGCAGTGCATGGCGTGGACCGGCTCGGCACTCGTCTGGACCTCGGCCGGCGGCGTGCTGTCCTCGCGCATGATCCGCGCGGCGGAGGCCGCGGACACCGCGCCCGGCGGCTTCAGCTTCGTCCAGATCAGCGACACGCACCTCGGCTTCAAGGGCCAGGCCAACGGCGACGCGGCGGCGACGCTCCAGCAGCTGCTCGATCGGGTCAACGCGCTGCGCCCGGCGCCGGCCTTCGTCCTGCACACGGGCGATCAAACCCACGGCCAGAAACCCGGCGCCTTCGATGCGCTCGCGGAGATGCTCAAGTCCGTGAAGACCGAGCGCGTGTTCTACGTGCCCGGTGAGCACGACGTCTTCCTCGACGGCGGCACGGAATATCTCGCCCGCTACGGGAAGGGCACGGTGGGCGCGCGCGGTTGGCAGAGCTTCGACTACAGGGGCACGCACTTCGTCGGGCTCGTCAACGTGCTCAAGTACAAGGGCGAGGGGATGGGCGCCCTCGGTCAGGACCAGATCGAGTGGCTCGAGAAGGATCTGGCGCCGCTCGCGGCGAGCACTCCGATCGTCATCTTCGCGCACGTCCCGTTGTGGGCGGTCTACCCGCAGTGGGGCTGGGTCACCGAAGACGCCGAGCGCGCGCTGACCAATGTGAAGCGCTTCGGCTCCGTTACCGTGCTCAACGGCCACATCCACCAGGTGATGACGAAGGTCGAAGGCAACGTGCGGTTCCACACCGCGATGTCGACCGCCTTCCCGCAGCCGGCTCCAGGCGCCGCGCCGTCCCCCGGGCCGATGAAGATCCCGGAGACGGACGCGCGGCGCATGATCGGCGTGACCGAGGTGACCCTCGTCCGCCGCGCCGAGCCCCTGGCCATCGTCGACTCGACCCTGGGCTGAGCGAGGCGCCGACGATCGGCTACGCCCGAAGCGCCGAGACGCGCAAGACGTCGATCTCGGTGGCGGGGCGGTCCACGAGCAGACGGTGCGCGCGCTCGGTGATCCACGCCACCGCTGCGCCGGCGCGGCGGCGACATCACCCAGGAGATCGGCGTGCCGATCGGAGGGTAGACCGACTCAACCGGCAATCGGACCTTTTGCCGCCTAAGGAAGCGGCGGTATCATTCGCTCCCGCCATGTCGCGCGTCCACTCCGCATGCATGTCGACAGCGGTCGCCCTGGTTTGCGCCTCGATGTCGTGCGTCTTGCCGGTGAGGGCGAATGCGCAGGGTGTGTCCCCGAACCTTGCGGGTATCGAGCTCCTG
>QHSP01000027.1 GCA_003220495.1 Candidatus Rokuibacteriota bacterium
CGGGCTGACAACCGGTCCTCCCCGAAATTGCTTGACTCGGACGTCATGGCTGATCCCACCGACGCGAGACAGACTGCGGCTTGACACGGGGCCGCGGCTGGAGCAGCCTCGCGTGAGGCACGAGGACAGACGGGAGACCTTGCGATGACGACCCGGACGATCGAACCGCGGATGGAGCTGGAGCAGAACCTCCACATGTACCGCCAGATGGCGAAGATTCGCGCCTTCGAGGAGCAGGTCAACGAGCTCTACAAGAGCGCGAAGATGCCGGGCCTGGCGCATCTCTACGTCGGCGAGGAAGCCGTGGCGGTCGGGGTGTGCGAGGCGCTGCGCCGCGACGATTTCATCACGAGCACGCACCGCGGCCACGGCCACTGCCTGGCCAAGGGCGCCTCGGTGAACCGGATGTTCGCCGAGCTCCTCGGCAAGGAGCCGGGTTACTGCCGCGGCAAGGGGGGCTCGATGCACATCGCCGATCCCGAGACCGGCAACCTCGGCGCCAACGCGATCGTCGGTGGCTCCGCCGGAATCGCGACCGGCGCCGCGCTCTCGGCCAAGATGCGCGGCAGTCAGCAGGTCGCCGTCTGCTTCTTCGGCGACGGCGCGCTCGGCCAGGGCCTGCTCTACGAGACGATGAACATGGCCTCGCTCTGGAAGCTACCGGTCATCTACGTCTGCGAGAACAATCTCTACGGCGAGTACACGCCGTGCGGCGAGACCATCGCCGGCGATATCCTGGCGCGCCCCAAGGCGCTGGGCATCCACGCCGAGAGCGTCGACGGCCAGGACGTCCAGGCCGTCAACGCGACGATGCGGCGGCTCGTCGAGCGCGCCCGCCGCGGAGAGGGGCCGGCGTTCCTCGAGTGCAAGACCTATCGCTACTACGGCCACCACGTCGGCGACGTCAACCGCGAGTACCGGACGCGGGACGAAGAGAAGGAGTGGATGAGCCAGCACGATCCGCTTCGGACGCTGTCCGGGCGGCTCGAGGGGCAGGGGCTCGCGGACGCGAGCGTGTTCGAGCGTATCCAGACCGATGTGAAAGCGGAGGTCGACAACGGCGTGCAGTACGCGCTGGCGGCGCCGTATCCGGACGCCAGCCAGGTCGACGAAGACGTCTACGCGTAGCGAGGACGAGGATCCCAGGGTGCGCCGCACGTGAGCCTGAGCCCCGAGGAGTTCCGCGAGCACCTGCGACTATCGTCGGCCACCGCCGGACTGAAGCTTCCCGACCTGACCTTACCGGACGCGCATCACGTCATCCTGCGCGGGATGCGCTTCCACTATCTCGACTGGGGCACCCGCGGCCTCCCTCCGGTGCTGTTCCTGCATGGGGGCGGGCTCAACGTCCACACCTGGGACCTCGTCTGCGCCGCGCTGAAGACCGAGCGTCACTGTCTGGCCCTCGACCAGCGAGGCCACGGCGACAGCGAATGGTCGCCGGTGATGGACTACGCGACCGAGAGCCATGCCGCCGACCTCGACGCGTTCGTCGACCACCTCGGGCTCGAGCGCTTCGTCCTCGTCGGCATGTCGCTGGGCGGGGCCAACGCGCTGGCCTGGGCCGGCAGCCACAGCCGGCGTCTCGCGGCGCTCGTGCTCGTCGACGTCGGCCCTGAGGTGCGCCAGGCCGGCGTGCGGAAGATCGCCGCGTTCACCTCGGAGGCCACGCCGCTCGACTCGGTGGAGGAGTTCGTCACGCGGGCGCTGGCGTTCAACCCGCGGCGTGACGCGACCCTGCTGCGCCGGAGCCTGCTGCACAATCTCCGGCGCATGCCGGACGGCAAGTGGATCTGGAAGTACGACCAGCGGCACCGTGGCCGCGCTCTCGATCCCGCGGCGGCCGATCGGCGGCGCCAGCTGCTGTGGTCGGCGGTGGCCAAGGTGTCGTGTCCCACGCTCGTCGTGCGCGGCGCGGAGAGCGACGTCTTCCACGACGAGGACGCCGCGCGCCTGTCCAGCGCTCTGCCCGACGGGCGCTGGGTGCAGGTCGCGAACGCCGGACATACCGTCCAGGGCGACAATCCGGCCGGGCTGCTCGCGGCGCTGGGCGAGTTCCTGAGCGAGGTCGCCGCGAAGCGCTGACGCACTACAATCGGGATACACGTGGGTGTGCGCGCCGCAGGCCGTCGCGGGGCTGGGGCCCCGCCGGCCGAGGCGCGCCGACGAACTCAAGGAGGCGCCGCCAATGCCCGTCGTCACTCGCCAGATCGGCCCGTGCTTCGCCGCGGAGGTGGAAGGCATCGACATGACCCGGCCGCTCTCACCGGACGAGGTCAAGGCGATCCACGCTGCGATGGACCGGTACGCCGTGCTGGTCTTCCACGGCCAGGCGATCGACGACGCGCAGCAGCTGGCCTTCACCCGTAGCCTCGGCGAGATCGAGCTCGCGGTCGGCACGAGCCTGCGGGCTCCGAACGAGTATCGGCTGCCCACCACCTTCGCCGACGTGTCGAATCTCGATCAGAACCACAGGGTGTTCGCGCGAGACGACCGGCGGCGCCTGTTCGCCATCGGCAACCGGCTCTGGCACTCCGACAGCTCGTTCAAGGCGATTCCGGCGAAGTACTCGCTCCTGCACGCTCGCGCGATTCCGTCCAGGGGCGGCAACACCGAGTTTGCGTACATGCCCGCGGCCTACGACGCCCTCGAGGCCGAGACCAAAACCGAGGTCGAGGACCTGATCTGCGAGCACTCGCAGATCTTCTCGCGCCAGCAGCTCGGGTTCACCGACTTCACCGACGAGGAGCGGGCGCGCTTCAAGCCGGTGCTCCAGCGTCTCGTGCGCGTTCACCCCGGCTCCGGCCGGAAGTCGCTCTACCTATCGTCACACGCGGGGACGATCGTGGGCTGGCCCATGCCCGAGGCGCGCTTCTTCCTGCGCGACCTCTGCGAGCACGCGACCCAGCGCGAGTTCGTGTACTCGCACAAGTGGCGGATCGGCGACCTCGTGATGTGGGACAACCGCCAGACGATGCACCGCGCCCGGCCGTTCCCGGCCCACGAGCCGCGCGACATGCGCCGCACGACGCTCAAGGGCGACGGACCGACGGTCGCCCAGGCGGTGGCCTAGCCGCGGTATGGGGGGCCATTTCGGGGCCCCCATGTTCATAATTTCAGGTGCGGATCCAGCCAGTCGCGGAGCGCGTTGCCCATCAAGTTGATCACGAGCGTGGTGAGAAAGATCGCCAGGCCGGGAAAGGTGGCGATCCACCACGAGTTGAGCATGTAGACGCGGCCTTCGCCGAGCATGTTGCCCCAGGCCGGCGTGGGCGGCTGGATGCCCAAGCCCAGGAATGACAGGAAGGACTCGAAGATGATCACCTGGGCCACCTGCAGAGTTGCGATCACGACGATCACCGAGACAAGGTTCGGAGCGATCTGTCGGAACACGATCCGCGCATGGCTCATGCCCAGGGCGCGCCCGGCGAGCACGAACTCCCGCTCGCGGATCGCCATCGTCTCGGCACGGATGACCCGCGCGTAGATCGGCCAGCCGGCGACCCCGAGCACCAGGATCATGTTCGGCAGGCTTGGTCCGAGGACCGCGATGACCGCCAGCGCCAGCAGCACGAAGGGAAAGGTCAGCATCACGTTGATCAGCGTCATGATCGTCCAGTCGGTGCGGCCGCCAAAGTAGCCGGCGCCGAGCCCGAGCAGCACGCCGATGGTCGCCGCGATCAGCACCGCGCCGGCTCCCACCACCAGGGAGACGCGGCCGCCGTAGATGATGCGCGACAGGAGATCGCGCCCCACCTGATCGGTACCAAGGAGGTGCCGTGCGGCACCGCCTTCCATCCAGGCCGGGGGCGCCAGGCGGTGACGGATGTTCACGGACAGCGGATCGTGGGGCGAGATCTGCGGAGCGAAGATGGCACTCGCGACGACGAGCAGGAGGACGGCGCAGGCGGCCAGGCCCCAGCGCAGCCGGCGAAGGCGGGTCGCCAGCCCAGCCCTGGGCGCGCCGGCGCGCGAGGGGCCGAGCTCGGCCAGCTCCACCTCGGTCTGAGCGCTCATCGTCTTTTCACGTGCGGGCCCGGATTCGCGGGTCGATCAGGCCCACGATGAGGTCGACGATCAGATTGACGCCGACGATGAGGAGGGCCAGCAGGATGACTGCGCACTGGACGACCGGGAAATCCTGATTGCGGATCGATTCCACGGTGAGCGTCGCGACTCCGGGCCAGGCGAACACCGTCTCGGTGATGATCGCGCCGCCCAGCAGCTGACCGAACTGTAGACCGAGCACCGTGATCACGGGAATGCAGGCGTTGCGGAACGCGTGCTTGACCACGACCGCGGGCTCGGCGAGGCCCTTGGCGCGCGCCGTCTTGATGAACTCCATGTTCATCACTTCGATGACGCCGGAGCGCACGAGACGCATCGTGATGGGGGCCAGCGTGGCGCCCAGACAGAAGGCGGGCAGCAGGAAGTTCTGCCAGGTGCCGTAGCCGGACGCGGGCAGGAGCTTGAGGCGGACCGCGAATACGATGATCAGCATGATGCCGAGCCAGAACAGCGGCGTCGCCTGGCCGGCGACGGCCAGACCGGTACAGAGCGTGTCGATCCACGAGTGGCGCTTGAGGGCCGCCAGGATGCCCAGGGGCAGCGAGATCAGAAGGGCGACCAGCAGGCCGGCGAGGGTGAGGTAGATCGTGGGCGGCATGCGCTCGAGCACGAGCTTGAACGCCGGCGTATCGGCATACCACGACTTGCCGAAATCTCCCCGCACGGCGCCCGACACGAATTTCCAGTACTGCACGTAGAGCGGCCGGTCGAGGCCCAGGAGATGGCGGTAGCGTTCGAACTCCTGGATGCCGGCGTTCTGCGGCAAGAGCAGGAGGACGGGGTCTCCGAGGACGTGCAGGATGCCGAACGCGAGGAGAGAGATCCCGAAGACCACCACCACGAGCTGGACGAGCTGACGGGCCAGGTAAGGTCGCATCGGTGTCGCGCGACCCGGCGCCCCTCGCGCGGGCGAGGCGCGTCCGGTCGCGCCGACGCTACTTCTTTCGCGGAGTCACGATGAACATGCGGTCGATCTCGTCCTTGGGAGCCTCGTAGTCGATCCGGTTGCTGACGCCCCACACCCCGCGCAGCCCCCACTTGAACAGGTACGCAGCGTCGTCGTGGATCAGCTTCTGCACCTTGGCGTAGATCTCGGCCCGCTTCTTGGCGTCGAGCGTGGAGCGGCCCTGGATGACCAGGTCGTCCAGCGCCTTGTTGCAGTAGTAGCTGTACGGCTGGTCGCACGTCATCACGTCGTACAGGATGGCGTCGGCGTCGAAGACCGAGTAGTAGCCCCATGACCATGTGAACATCGGGTCGGCCTTGTTGTCGCGGACGAGATTCGTGAACGGGCCGACCTCACCGACGAACCGCTGCTTGGTGCGGATACCTGCCTTGGCGAGGTCCGCCACGATCGCCTCGGTGGTCTGGATCAGCCCCGGCTCGACGGTCGGTCCCGTGTTCAGGAGTCCCACCTCGAGCCCATTCGGGAAGCCGGCGTCGGCCAGGAGTTTCTTGGCCTGGCCCAGGTCCTGCTTGTACGGCTTGACGCTCGGATCGTAGCCGAACGCCATCGGATTGATGGTGGTCGCCGTGCGGTCGCCGAGGCCGTTGATGACGTGCTTGATGATCGAGTCGACGTCGACTGCCATGTTGGCGGCCACCCGCACCCGCCGGTCCTGGAACGGGTTCTTGCCCGAGCGGCCCGCCTGATCGAGCTGGATGAAGGCCGTGCGGAGGATCGGCGAGGTCGAGGTCCGCGCCTGGCCCGACTTGTTGATCACGTCCATCTGGTCGGGCGGGACCGCCTTGATGATGTCGACGCCCCCGGAGATCAGCTCGGCGATCTGCGTGGCTTGTTCCGGGATGATCCGGATGCGCACGTATTTGAAGGCGGGCTTGGGACCCCAGTAGTCGTCGTTGCGCGTCAGCAGGTGCTCCTGCTTCTTGGCCCACTTCGCGAGCTTGTAGGGGCCGGTGCCGACCGGATTCTCCTGCATCCACTCGTGGCCCTTCTCCCGGATCACCTTCTCGGACTGCATCACCTGGGCCGTGAGGCGCTCGACGAACAGCGGGTAGGGTCCGTCCGTCTTGAAGCGAACGGTGAGGTCGTCGACCACGTCGACGCTCTTGATCTTGGCGTGGTTGCCGCGCGCGGTGAGCTTGTTCTCCGGATTCAGCACGCGGTCGAAGGTGGCCTTGACGTCGCGCGCGCTGAAGGGAGTGCCGTCGTGGAACTTCACCCCGCTGCGGAGCTTGACCTCCCAGGTGGTGTCGTCGAGGCTCTTCCACGACACGGCGAGGCTCGGGCCGACCTTCCCGGTCTTGAGGTCGCGCGCGGCGAGGTGATCGAAGACGTTGTAGCCGAGAATGATGCTCTCGCGTAGGACCGAGTTGGGCGGATCCCAGTTCTGGACGTCGCTCTGGAGCGCGTACACGATCGTGTCTTCCCTGGTCTGGGCGGAGAGGCTCGCCGGAGACAGAAGCGTGAGCACCAGCAGCATCGATCCCAGCAGCGCGGCGGCGCAGGTCATGACACCCTCCTCATACGGAGTGCCGGATTTCGCGTTCAGCGGCGGTGACGAACGGCGCACATCCTATCCGCCGACCGACTTCGCGTCAAACGCCCACCCGGCCGTCTATAATCTAATCTCGGCAGAGCAGTCTCGGCAGAGCCGATCGCGACAGTGTCCGAGGAGAGGGGGTGAGCCCATGGCGAAAGGTACGGGCATGCGGAAGGAAAAGAAGAAGCCGAAGAAGAAGAAGAAGTGAGGGCGGATGACCCGGTCGCTGCTGCTCAGTTGTGAGGACGTCAGCAAGGCCTACGGGACCCGGTCGCTCTTCGACAGTCTGACCCTTGGATTGTTCGAAGGCGACCAGGCCGGGCTGGTCGGGCCCAACGGCTCGGGCAAATCGACCCTCCTGAAGATCCTCGCAGGCGACACGACGCCCGACCGCGGCTCTCGCTCGCTCCGCAACGGCGTGCGTGTCGGCTATGTGCCCCAGGATCCGGTGTTCCGCGCCGGTCGAACGGTCGACGACGTGTTGATCGCCTCGCTGGCCGATGTCGAGGAGGAGGACCGGCCCGGACGCCTCGCCCACGCGCTGAGTCGCGCCGGGTTCGCGGACGGCCGCGCGCCCGTCGACACGTTGTCGGGAGGGTGGAGAAAGCGGCTCGCGATCGCGCGCGAGCTGGCGGCCGCGCCCGACATTCTCTTGATGGACGAGCCGACCAACCACCTCGACGTGGAAGGGATCCTCTGGCTCGAAGATCTCTTGACCGAGCGATCGCGGGCGTTCCTGGTGGTGAGCCACGATCGCTA
This sequence comes from Candidatus Rokuibacteriota bacterium, assembly GCA_003220495.1. Lineage (GTDB taxonomy): Bacteria > Methylomirabilota > Methylomirabilia > Rokubacteriales > CSP1-6 > AR31. Next base: position 7,332 of record QHSP01000027.1, read on the forward strand.
CTTCCTCGAGCACGTCGCGACGCGCATGCTCGAGCTCAATCGCGTCTATCCCGACGGTCTGTTCGAGGCCGAGGGGCGCTACAGCGAGTTCCTCGCGCGCCGAGACGAGTTCCTGCGCGGCCAGGCGGCCTATCAGGACGCGCTTGCCAACACCGTGCGGCGCGAGATCGAGTGGCTCCGCCGCGGCGCCAAGGCGCGCTCGACGAAGGCCAAGGGCCGCATCAAGCAGGCCGGACGCCTCATCGAAGAGCTGCAGGACGCTCGCGCGCGCGGTCTCGCGGCCACGGCGCGGATCGACTTCACGTCGTCGCAGCGCCGCACGCGCCGGCTGCTGGTCGTGCGCGGGCTCACCACGTCACGGGAGGGCCGGCGGCTCGTCACCGATCTCGATCTCGTCGTCACGCCGGGCACGCGCGTCGGCCTGATCGGTCCCAACGGCAGCGGCAAGACGACGCTGCTCGAGGTGCTCGCGGGCGTCGTGCCGCCCGACGCGGGCGAGATCGAGCGGGCGGAGGATCTGCGGGTCGTGCGGTTCGAGCAGGAGCGCGGCGGCCTCGATCCCGCGCAGAGCCTGCGTCGGGCGCTGGCGCCCGACGGCGACGCCGTCACGTGGCAGGGCCGCAGCGTTCACGTCGCCGCCTGGGCCAAGCGGTTCCTGTTCCGTCCCGAGCAGCTCGAGGTGCCCGTCGGCCATCTGTCGGGCGGCGAGCAGGCGCGCATTCTGATCGCGCGGCTGATGCGCGAGCCGGCCGACGTGCTGATCCTCGACGAGCCCACCAACGACCTCGACATCCCGACGCTCGAGGTGCTCGAGGACAGCCTCGAGGAATTCGACGGCGCGCTCGTCCTGGTCACGCACGACCGGTTCATGCTCGAGCGCGTCTCGACGGTGATCGTCGCCCTCGATGGTCGGGGCGGGACGGCGACGTTCGCCGACTACGCGCAGTGGGAGGCCGCCCGCGCCACCGTCGAGCCGGCTTTGCGCAAGGCGCCGGAGCGCGTCGCCGAGGCGCCGCGCCCGCGTCCGAAGCGACTGGGCTATCGCGAGCAGCGCGAGTGGGAGGGCATGGAGCAAGCGATTCTCGACGCCGAGCGCGCCCTCGAGGCGTGCCAGCGCGAGGTCGACGATCCGGCGATCGTGTCCGATCCGACGGCCCTTCAGCAGCGGTACGCGGCCCTCGAGGCCGCGCGCGCCGACGTGGACCGGCTGTACGCGCGCTGGGCGGAGCTGGAAGCCAAGCAGGCCTGACGCGAGGGCGTCTTCTTCAGGCCCGTGGTAGCGTGATTCATGGGACCGTTACGCACCGGCTCGCTGCGGTGGGCGGTCCTGGCCGGCCTAGTCGCGCTCGGGTCTACCGCACCGCTCGCCGCATTCGCGCAAGCGCCCGAGAGCGCCACGCAAGAGCCCGCGAGCTCCAAGAAACTGTCGTGGGAGACCGGCGAGGGGCATAGCTACTTCATTCCCGCCTTCGAGATCGGCGCCTTCGTCGGCGCGCTGAACGCGTTCAACCGACTCTTCGTCGATCCGGATACGTACGGCACCGACTGGCAGTCGATCAAGAAGAACTTCACGACTCACGAGGTGATCGACGACGACCCGTTCAGCATCAACCAGATCGGGCATCCGTATCAGGGCAGCATCTACTACGGATTCGCCCGATCGGCCGGCCTCAACTACTGGCAATCGCTGGCCTACAGCCTCGCCGGCAGCCTTCTGTGGGAGACGGTCGGGGAAACCGTGCCACCTTCCCTGAACGACAACATCGCGAGCGGCATCGCCGGGTCGTTCGTCGGCGAGGCGCTCTTCCGGATGGCGAGCCTTCTGCTCGAGGGCGGCGGCGAGAAGCCGGGCTTCTGGCGAGAGCTCGGAGCCGCCGCGATCTCGCCCCCGCTGGGCTTCAACCGCCTGGTCTTCGGCGACCGGTTCGACGCGGTGTTTCCCAGCCGTAATCCCGAGATCTTCATCCGGCTCCGGCTCGGCGCCACGCTCACGACGGACATCGACACCGACGGACTCACCGAGGGCACCCGGAAGTACGAGGGCAGTCTCGACTACTCGATCATCTACGGGCTCCCCGGCAAGCCCGGTTACAAGTACACGCGACCCTTCGACTTTTTCCAGTTCGACATCAACGTGGTCCCCGATGCGAATCCGATCTCGAACCTCATCGAGAACGCCGCGATTCGCGGCATGCTCCTGGGCACGAGCTACGAGCTCGGTGACGACTATCGGGGGATCTGGGGCCTCTTCGGCATCTTCGACTACCTCTCGCCGCAGGTCTTTCGGCTCTCGACGACGGCGCTCGGGCTCGGCACTGTCGGGCAGTGGTGGCTCTCCCGCGCCGTCGCGCTCCAGGGGACGGTCCTCGGCGGCGTCGGCTTCGGCGCGGCTGGCACGGTCGGCGACCAGGCGGAGCGCGACTATCACTACGGAATCATTCCCGAGGTGCTCCTGGGCCTCCGCGCGATCTTCGGCGAGCGCGTCATGATCGACGCGACGGGGCGCCAGTACTACGTAGCCGGCAAAGGCGCGGGAGGCGGGATCAGCACCAGCGACATCGGCGGCGAGATCATCAGCCGCGTGAATCTCGGGTTCACCGTGCGCGTCTGGGGCCCTCACGGGATCGGTGTCCAGTATCTCCGCTCGACCCGCGACACCAGCGTTCAAGGCCTGGGCGATCGTCACCAGCGGGTCGAGACCGTCAACCTCACCTACAACTTCCTCGGCCACACGCGGTTCGGCGCCGTCGAGTGGCGTCCCGAGCAGCTCGCCAGCCGCTGAGCGGCCGGCCCCATCACGCGACGCCTTCCTCCGCCACGCGCGAGGCCTCGCGCTCGGTCGCCGGCGCGGTGGCCGCGGTCGACGGCTCCATCCGGATGCGCCGCATCAGCGGAAGAAACAGCGGGACCACGGCGAACATCGTCGCGAGCAGCCAGAAGTCGTCCGCGTACGCGAGGAGCTGCGCCTGCGTCACCGTCTCGCGATAGAGCATCACGATCGCCTGACGCTCGGCCGTGAAGGCGTCGCTGCCGCGGGTCACGAAATGGCTCGCCCACTGCGCCAGACGCTCACGCGTCGCCGGGTCCCACACGGTGACGTGGCTCACGAGCGTGGTCTGGTGGATCTGACTCCGCTGGGCGAGCAGGGTCGTGACGACGGCGATGCCGACGCTGCCGCCGACGTTGCGCGACATGCCGTAGACGGCGGTGGCGTTGACGAGCTTCTCGCGCCGGATCGTGGCCAGGGTGAGCGTCGAGAGCGGCACGAAGACGAAGCCGAGCGCGAAGCCCTGGATGAAGCGCGGCAGCGCCAGGGCCCAGTAGTCCATCCCGAGTGTGAGCGAGGTCATCATGTAGAGGCTGACGGCGTTGAGCAGGCAGCCGAAGCCCAGCATCAGGCGCTGGTCGACGCGCGTCACGATCCCCGAGGCGAACAGCGAGAAGACGTTGCCGAGCCCGCCCGGCGCCAGCACGAGGCCGGACGTCCACGCGTCGTAGCCGAGGAGCTTCTGCGTGAAGACCGCCACCAGCAGCATGCCCGAGAACGTGCCGAAACCGACGATCATGCTCACGATCGCGCCGGTCGCGAAGTTGCGGTCGGCGAACACGGTGAGGTCGAGGATCGGCTCGCGGGTCGTCAGCTCGCGGATCAGGAAGGCGACGAGCGCGCAGACGGCGACGACGCTGAGCGCGCCGATCGTGCGCGACGCGAACCAGTCCTCGCGCTCGCCCCGGTCGAGGACGAGCTGCAGGCAGCCGAAGCCCGCCACCATCAGTCCCAGGCCCCACCAGTCGATCCGCGAAGCGCGGCGCAGATACGGCGGGTCGAAGAGGAAGACGCTTGCCAGGAAGAAGCCGACGATCCCGACGGGCAGGTTGATGTAGAAAATCCAGCGCCACGACCACTCGTCGGCCAGGTAGCCGCCGACCGTCGGCCCGAGGATCGGGCCGAAGATGAAGCCGAGCCCCCAGACCGCCATCGCCAGGCCGCGCTGGTGGAAGGGGAAGATCTCCCAGAGGATCGCCTGCGAGAGCGGAATGATCGGCCCGCCGCCGAGCCCCTGGCAGATGCGCGCCGCGATCAACGTGGTCAGGTCGGGGGCCGCGCCCGAGACGAACGAGCTGACGACGAACAGGGTCGCGCAGATCAGGAAGAATCGCCGGCGCCCGAAGAGGCCGGTCAGCCAGCCGGTGGCCGGGATGACCACGGCGTTCGCGGCGAGATACGAGGTGATCACCCACGAGACCTCGTCGAGCCCCGCCGACAGCGATCCCTGCAGGTGCGGAAGGATCACGTTGGTCACGCTGGTGTCGAGGATCTGCATGAAGGCCACCACCATGACCGTCAAGGTGATGGCCCACTTCCGGGCGGAGGAGATCGGGGGCGCTTCCGTTGCCGGGGACGTCATTGGCTCCAGCCGCATCGCTCGGCGCACCGAGCGCGGATCAGGCTAGTCGATAGGCTCGTCTCGCGGTCCCGCTGAAGAGCGCCAGCTTCTCGTCGGCTGACGCGCGGGCGGCGATGCGCTTGAATGCGTTCCAGAGCGCGGCGTACCCGATCCCCATCTTCTCGACGGGGAAGTTGCTCTCGAACATGCAGCGCGCCGCCCCGAATTGCTCGATGCAGGGCTCGATGTACGGGCGCCAGTAGTCCGCCAGCTCGCTCGACGAGGGAGGCGCCGGCCGCGTGCCGTAGTCGTACGCGGCCAGCCGCATCATCATCCCGCCGAGCTTCATGACCACGTTCGGGCATCGGGCGAGCTCGGTGATTCCCGCCCTCCACGCGGCGAACACCTCGTCGCGCTTGCCGGCGTAGGGGCCGTAGCCGAGCGGGCCGCCCACGTGCCCCACGATGATGTTGGCCGCCGGAAAGGCGCGCGCGAGGTCGATCGCATCGGCGAGCTGCGGATGGAACACCCACGCGTCGAGGGACAGGCCGAGCGCGGTCAGGCGGGCCAGGCCCGCGCGAAACTCCGCCTGCTTCAGCAGGTGCGGGCCCCTGGCGACGGCGCTGTTGCCGATCACCTCGCTCGCGTCCCAGGCCGCCGAGTGACGCACGCCGCGGAACCGGCCGCCGCCGGCGCGGATCAGCGCCTCGAGCACGGGCTCGACCCGATCGCCCAGCGTGAGGTCGGCGAAGCCCACGATGCCCGCGGCGACGCGCGTCGAGCCGTACTGGCCGCTCTCGCTCATCGCCGCGATCCCGGCGACGAACTCGGTCTCGCCCACCGGCCGCATCTCGATAGGACCGCCGGCACGATACATCGCGTGGCACTCCAGAAACACCGTCGCGACGACGTGGTGGCCGGTGCCGAGATCGGCGAGGAGCTCGTGCAGCAAGTAGCGGTGGTCGGGCCGCTCCCACAGGTGATGGTGCGTGTCGATGATCGGCAGCTCGGGCTCGAGGATCGGCTCGCGCGGCGCCTTGGCGAGCCATGCCTCGTCCGGCGGGCGGATCCTTCCGTACCGTGTTGGCGATCCGGCCTGGCCCATGCTAGTGCGAGTGGTGTCCGGTGGCCGCGGCGCCATCCGTCGGGCACGACGCCTCCGCCGCCGAATCGCGCGCGGGACGGGACACTTCGAACTCGAGGCCGCAGGCGGCGCAGCGGAACGGGTAGCGCACTCCCGGTCAGCCCCGAGCGCCATCGCGCGCGACGCGTCCGGTGTCGGCCACGTGCGCTTGCCAGTAGTGATGCGTCTTCGCCACGACCGTGATGATGCTCTTCACTTCGTCCATCAGCCGGTAGTCGGGCCCGGCCGGAAGCAGGAGTCGATCGTCGTCCAGGCGCGCCCCGACGTTCTCGAGAATGATGGCCGCGCACATCCACGCGGCCATCGCCGGCGAGTCACACGTGACCGCGAGCCAGCCGGGCTCGGCCGTCTCCGTGTAGAGGCCGGTCGTCTCCCAGATGCCCCGGCGCATCTCCGCGAGCATCTCGCCGTCAGAATCCGCGACCGCGCCTCGCGTGGCTCGCAGCGGGCGCTCCGGGCCACGCTGCGGCGGGCCGCCGTAGAGCGCGAGCTCGCAGAACGTGGTCCACATGCCGCCCCAGTCCGGTCGGCCGTCCGTCCGCCACCGGAAAGGCGCGGAGGTCATCGGCGCCGCCGGGTCGAGACGAGCCGCCGGCGAGTGCTCGCGCCGCTGCGCGTCGTCGTCGCGGCGGAGCGAATCCTCGAGCGCGTCGAGATATCGGACGGGAACCGCGGCGACGGTGACCGGCATCCCGGCCCGGGTGGCGAGCGCGGCGGCGAAGTCGGCGCACGCCTGTCGCACCGCCGCGGGAAGGTCGACGTCGGTCACGAGCACGAGACGGCCGGCCATGCCCTCATCGAGCGGCCGCTGATCGTCGGTCACAGCGCGCGATCATAGCATCTCCGTCGTTCACCGGCGCGCCTCGGCCGGCGAACCCGGGCGCGAGCCGGCGCGACGCGCTCGTGTACACTGGCCGGACGGAGGACCCCCACGTGGCGCTGGCCATCGAGCCGATCACGCGGCCGTTCGACGCCGTCGTCGAGCTGCCCGGATCGAAGAGCTACTCGAATCGAGCGCTGCTCGTCGCGGCGCTCGCGCGCGGGCGCTCCGAGATCACGCGCGCGCTGTTCTCGGACGACACGCGCTCCATGCACCGGGCGCTCGAGGCGCTCGGCGTGCGCGTGCAGGCCGACGAGAGCGCGCAGTCGTTCGCCGTTGACGGCGCCGACGGCCGGTTCCCGGCTTCGCAAGCGACCCTGGAGATCGGCAACGCCGGAACCGCCGCGCGCTTCCTGACGGCGGCGGTGGCGCTCGGACGCGGCACGTTCGTGGTCGACGGCTCGCCGGCGATGCGCAAGCGGCCGATCCAGCCGCTGCTCGACGGCCTCCAGGCACTCGGCGTCGACGCCGTGAGCCGCGAGGGCACCGGCTGCCCTCCGGTGGTCGTGCGCGCCCGGGGCATCGCGGGCGGCCGCGCGCGCGTGCGCGGCGACATCTCGAGCCAGTACCTGAGCGCCCTGCTGATGGCGGCGCCGTACGCCGCCCGCGACGTGGAGCTCGAGATCGAGGGTGATCTGGTCTCGGCGCCGTACGTCACCATGACGCTCTCCACGATGGCGGAATTCGGCGTGCGCGCCGAGCGCGCCGGCGATCGGCGCTTCAGCGTGGCGGCGGGCCAGCGCTACGCGGCGCGCCGCTACGCGGTCGAGCCCGACGCCTCGGGCGCGTCGTACTTCTTCGCGGCGGCGGCCGTGACCGGCGGCCACGTGGTGGTGCCGCGGCTCGGCTCCCGCTCGGCCCAGGGCGACCTCGGACTGCTCGACGTGCTCGCGCGCATGGGCTGCGAGGTGACGATCGAGCCCGACGCGATCGCGGTGCAGGGGCCCACGCGCCTTCGCGCCGTCGACGCGGACTTCACGCGCATGGGCGACGTCGCGACCACCTTGATGGCGATCGCGCCGTTCGCCGATGGACCGGTGACCGTCCGCGGCGTCGCGCAGACGCACTACGAGGAGAGCGACCGCCCGGTCGCCGCCGCGACGGAGCTCCGGCGCATGGGGCTCTCGGTCGAGAGCACGTGGGATTCGGTGACGATCCACCCGGGCGCGCCGCAGCCGTGCGAGGTGCAGACGTACGACGATCACCGAATCGCGATGAGCTTCGCGGTGACTGGCCTGCGCGCGCCGGGGATCGCCATCGCCAATCCCGAATGCGTGTCGAAGACGTTCCCGGAATTCTTCGAGGTGTTGCGAGGCCTGACCAAGCCGAGGTGACCGTGATCAACGTCTACGCGCTCTGCACCGGCTCCATCGAGCTCGACCGCGCCAGCATGGTGTCCGACCTCACGCCGGGCCAGCCCTGGACCGTGCCGGTGGTGAGCTTCCTGGTGAGCCATCCGCGCGGCAAGCTCCTGTTCGACACCGGCGTGCACTGCCAGGCGCGCCTCGATCCGCTGGCCCGGCTCGGCCCCGAGCGGATCAAGCGTCTCACGGTCAAGTCGCGGGAAGGCGAGGACGTGGTGCCGCAGCTCGCCCGGCTCGGCCTCACGCCGGACGACGTCCGCTTCGTGGCGAATTCGCACCTGCACTTCGACCACTGCGGCGGTAACCAGTTCTTCCCGCGCTCGACCTTCCTGGTGCAGCGCGCCGAGCTCGAGGCGGCGCGCCGCCCGGGATTCGTGCCGAGCTACAGCCCGAGCCCCATCGACTTCGACCACCCGCTCGACTATCGGATGCTCGACGGCGAGCACGACGTGTTCGGCGACGGCCGCGTGGTGCTGCTGCCGACGTACGGGCACACGCCGGGCCACCAGTCGCTGCTGGTCCGCGCCGGCAAGCAGTCCCAGATCGTCTGCGCGTCCGACGCGTGCTACACGCGGGAGAACATGGACCGCGACGTGCTGCCGAAGATCCTCTGGAACCCGTCGGTCATGTTCGAATCGCTGGCGACACTGCGGAAGCTGCGCGATCAGGCCGGCGCGACGATGTTCTACGGTCACGACCCGGCGCAGTGGGAGACGACTCCACGGGCGCCGTCGCCGGTGGTCTGAGGCTCGACCGCCATGCGATTCGGGCTCTTCTATCAAGCGTCGGAGGCGGACGGGCAGACGCACGCCGAGCGCTACGCCGAGATGCTCGACCTGATCGCGCTCGGCGACACGCTCGGGTTCGACGTGGCGTGGCTGGCGGAGCTGCACTTCGGCGGCGCGTTCTCTTTGCTGGCGAGCCCGCTGATGGTCGTGCCGGTGATCGCCCAGCGCACGCGGACGATCCGCATCGGGACGGCCGTCACCTTGCTGCCGCTCCACAACCCGCTGAGCTGCGCGGAGCAAGCGGCGACGGCCGACCTGCTCTCCGGCGGGCGGCTCGAATTCGGCGTCGGCCGCGGCTCGATCCCGAGCCAGTTCCACGGCTTTGGCGTGCCCGTGTCGGAGAACCGCGCGCGCTTCGACGAAGCGCTCGAGATCATCCGCCGCGCGTGGACCCAGGAGCGCTTCAGCTTTCGCGGCCGGTTCTATCAGGTCGAGGACGTCGCGGTGGTGCCGCGCCCGCTGCAGCGGCCGCACCCCCCGATCCGCGTCGCCGTGCACACGGCCGAGAGCTTCGCCCACATCGGCGACCTCGGCCTCTCGATCTACTCGGGGACGACCACCACGCCCTTGCCGCAGCTGCGCGAGTACATGGCGCTCTATCGCGAACACCTCGCCGCCGCGGGGCACGCCTGGCGGCCCGATCAGATGGCGCTCATGCTCCCGGTTCACGTCGGGCCTACGTCCGCGGCGGCGCGCGATGCCATGCGTCCGGGCGTACTCAAGTACTACAAGAACCTCGAAGTGATCTTCTCGCAGCTCCCGGACTCGTACGCCGACCATCTCCCGCGCCTGAAGATGATCCGCGAGACGATCGCCGATCCCCCGTACGAGCGGTTCTTCCGCGACCAGGCCGTGTTCGGCGACGCCGCCGAAGTCGTCGATCGGCTCCAGGCGGTGCGCGACGAGTTCGGGCTCTCGCAGATCATCTGCTGGTTCGATCAAGGCGCGATGCTGGAGCGCGCCGAGGTGGAGCGCGCGATGCGCCGCTTCGCCGACGCGGTCATGCCAAAGCTTCGCTAGCCCGCGCGCCGCGGCAGGCGCGTCGACAGACAGGAGGACAGCATGGCCAAGAGCGTCGTCACGCCCGAGCGGTTCGCCAGAGGGATGACGTTCGATCAGTACGTGAAATACACAGGGAGCCCGGAGAATCTCGCCCGCGAGGCGTTCGCCAGCTATTACCCCGACGGCGGCTCGATCGGCACCACCCGCCGGGACAACAGCGCGGTGTTCCGCGAGCGCTACGCGCGCGCCCGCCTCACCGACCAGCAGGTCGCCGCCATCGAGTGGCTCGCCGCGCAGCCCGATGGGCCGGCGAAAATCCTCGTCGTCTCCGAGGACTGGTCGTCCGACTGCCGGCGCGACGTGCCGATGCTGGCGCGGCTGGCCGAGGCGGGTGGACTGGAGCTCCGGATCTTCAACCGCGACGGCAAGAAGATCCTCGGGACTCGGCGTCCGGATCCGGCCGCCCATCCCGACGGCAACCACGACATCATGCTCGAGTTCCTCAACGCGAAGAACGGCGGCGAGTGGGCCTCGGTGCCGGTCGTGGTGATCTACACGGGGGACTTCCGCGAGCTGCACCGGTACATCGAGTACCCGGCCATCTATCGCAAGGACTACATCCGCGGATACATGCAGACCGCCCGGGCCGGCGAGAGCGAGGCGCAGACGAAGGAGCGCGGCCAGCGCGAGTTCGTCGCGCTGCAGGGGTCGCCGTTCTTCGACGTATGGGCCTCGGCCGGGATCGACGAGATCCTCGCCGCGCTCTACGAGAAGCTGACGGTCAAAGCCTAGGCCGGTCTCGAGGCGACGACCAGGAGCCCGTCAACCGGCTTCTTCAGCTCGAGCCGAAGGTGAACGTGCGTGACCTTTCGGGGCTCGAGCCGCGCGCCGGCCAGGACCTGCCGCACGTACGCCTCGGTGTGGCTGTAGCGGCCGTGAGGGTTGATCTTGTAGCCCTGCGGCGCCTCATCCTCGCTCGCGCGCTCGAGCGTGAACACCAGGTGCCCGCCCGTCCGCAGCCCGCGCTGCGCCGCCGCCATCGCGACCGTCAGATCGCCGAAGTAGACCAGGGTGTCGGCCGACACCACGAGGTCCCAGGCCGCCGGCACCGCCCCGACGAACGCCGTCAGCTCGCCGAGGATCAGCTCGTCGTAGAGCTTTCGGAGGCCGGCTCGCTTGAGCATCTCGAGCGAGAGATCGACGCCGACCAGGCGCCGGGCGAACGGCTTGAAGTGCTCGCCGCAGAGTCCGGTGCCGCAGCCGGCGTCGAGAATGTCGAGGCGGGCCGGGGAGCCCATCACGTCGGCCGCCGCCTGCGCCACCAGCGCCGGCGCGCGATACTGGAGCTTCTCGAGGACCTGGTCGAAGCTGTCGGCGAAGCTCTCGAAGATGGTCCGTACGGCCGCATCCGAGGCGCGCGCCGGGACCTCGCGTCCCGTGCACGCCGCCAGCAGGTGCGCCGCGACTGGATTGTCCGGCTCGAGGGACAGCCACTTCCGGTATACGTCCGCCGCTTCGTCGATGCGGCCCCACCCGTAGAGCGCAGCCCCGAGTCGTCGATACGAGTCGAAGTGAAACGGCCGCAGCAGCACCGCCTGCCGGTACGCGGTGAGCGCCTCCGACATGCGGTCGAGCGCCTCGAGAGCCTTGCCGAGATTGAGGTGGGCGTCGGCCATCTCGGGCCGGAGCGCGATGGCCCGCTCGTAGAACGCCACCGCGTGCTCGGGACGCATCTGGTGCTGGAGCACGTTGCCGAGGTTATTGTGCGCGTCGGCCATGTCGGGCTGCAGCTCGATCGCCCGCTCGTAACACTTCGCGGCCTCCTCGGCGCGCTTCTGCTGCTGGAGCACGTTGCCGAGGTTGTTGTGCGCATCGGCGTACTCCGGCGCGAGCTCGACCGCCCGGCGAATCGAAGTCTCCGCCTCCGCCGGACGCCCGAGCCGGAACGCGACCACTCCACGGAAGTTCCACGCATCGGGATAGTCGGGTACCAGCGCGAGGATGCGGCGATAGAGCTCCTCGGCGGCCTCCAGGCGATCCTCCTCCTCCAGATCGCGCGCGTACGCCATCGCCTCCGCGAGCCCGAGCTCCCCCTTCGCCGTCGCGCCCGCGTCGTCACCCGTCGCCACGGAGGAGATTCTAGTCCATCCTCTTGACTCCGCGGCCCGATCGGGCGAGCCTCGCGTGGGGCCGGGGGTCACCGGGCTACCAGTCGTGCGCGCTGCAGGCCGTCGCGGGGCTGGGGCCCCGCCGGCCGAGGCGCGCCTATAAGTCGTGCGCGCTGCAGGCCGTCGCGGGGCTGGGGCCCCGCCGCCGAGGCGCGCCTATAACGCGCCTATAAACGGAGGGCGTCATGAGCGAGCGGGAGCTGACGTACGGCGAGGCGGTCAAGGAAGCGATCGCAGAGGAAATGCGACGCGATCCGCGCGTGTTCCTCATCGGCGAAGACGTGGCCGAGGCCGGCCACCCGTTCAAGACGCTCACCGGGCTCGTGCAGGAGTTCGGCACCCAGCGGATCATCGACACGCCCATCTCGGAGCCCGGCTACGCCGGCATCGGCGTCGGCGCGGCGATGACGGGCATGCGGCCGGTCGTCGACGTGATGTTCGGTGACTTCATCACCTTGACCATGGATCAGATGGTCAACCAGGCCGCCAAGGCGCACTACATGTCGGGCGGCAAGATCAAGGTGCCGATCGTCTTTCGCACGACCCTCGGCGCGACGCGCCGCTCGGCCGCCCAGCACTCGCAGTCGCTTCACGCGTGGGTGAGCCACATCCCCGGCCTCAAGGTCGCGCTGCCCTCCGGCCCGTACGAGGCCAAGGGCTTGATGAAGACGGCCATCCGCGACGACAGCCCGGTCGTCATCTTCGAGGACAAGATGATGTACCGGGTCAAGGGTCCGGTCCCGGCCGAGGACTACACGATCCCGTTCGGCGTCGCCGAGGTGAAGCGGGTCGGGACGGACATCACGATCGTCGCGACCAGCAGCATGGTCGCGGTCGCCCTCGGCGCCGCCAAGCTGCTCGAGGAAGCAGGGATCAGCGCCGAGGTGATCGACCCGCGCACGACGTGGCCGCTCGACAAGAAGACCTTGATCGAGTCAGCTCAAAAAACCTCGCGCGCGATCGTGGTCGACGAGGGCTACGAGCGCTACGGCGTCACCGCCGAGATCGCCTCGGTGATCGCCGAAGGCGCCTTCTATCATCTCGACGCGCCGGTGAAGCGCATCGGCGCCATGGACGTGCCGGTGCCGTTCTCCCCGGTGCTCGAGGACCTCACGGTGCCGACGGAGAAGGCGGTCGCCGACGCGGCGAAAGCGCTGTGCCGGAAAGCATAATGCGCATCGACGTCGATCTCTTCAGCGACACGGTCACGCGACCCACCGCCGAGATGCGCCGCTTCATGTGCGACGCCGAGGTGGGCGACGAGCAGAAGCTCGAGGACCCGACGGTCAATCTACTCTGTGAGATGGTCGCCGAGCTTCTCGGCAAGGACGCCGCGGTGTTCCTCCCGTCGGGCACCATGTGCAACGAGATCGCGCTGCGCGTGCACGCGCGGGCCGGCGAAGAGGTGATCGCCCATCACACCGCGCATCCGATCCACTTCGAGACGGGCGGGCCGGCGGCGCTCGCCGGTGTCAACGTGCGATCCGTCGACGGCGCGCGCGGTCAGTTCGACGCGGCCGCGGTCGAGGCCGCGGTGCGCCCTTCTTCACGGTACGCGCCCCGCAGCCGCCTGGTCTGGGTGGAGCAGACCAGTAATCTCGGCGGCGGCTCCGTGTGGCCGCTCGAGCGCATCGAGGCGGTGACGGCGGTCGCGCGACGTCACGGCCTGGCGACGCACATGGACGGCGCGCGCCTTATGAACGCCGTCGTCGCGAGCGGTGTGTCCGCGCGGGACTACGCGGCGACGTTCGACTCGGTGTGGATCGACTTCACCAAGGGCCTCGGCGCTCCCGTCGGCGCGGCGCTCGCGGGCTCGCGCGCGTTCATCGACGAGGCGTGGCGATGCAAGCAGCAAATGGGCGGCGCCATGCGCCAGGCCGGAATCATCGCGGCCGGCGGCGTGTGGGCGCTGCGCCACCACGTCAAGCGCCTGGCCGAGGATCACGCGAACGCGCGCCGTCTGGCCGAAGGCCTGGCCGGCCTCCCGGGTGTGAGCGTCGATCCGAAGACGATCGACACGAACATCGTCTTCTTCGATCTGACCGGCGCGCTGGCGGCGGGCGTTGCGGTCGAGCGCATGCTCGCTCGCGGCGTGCGCATGGGTGCCTCGGGGGCGCGCACGATTCGCGCCGTCACCCATCTGGACGTCGATGCCGCCGCGATCGAGCGGGCGCTCTCGGTAGCTCGCGAAGTGTTCACCGCGTGAGCGCGGAGCCCTGATGCCGACCAACGTCATCATGCCCGCCCTCGAGTTGGCGCAGGAGACCGGCAAGGTCGTCCACTGGCTCAAGCGCCCGGGTGACGCCGTCCACAAGGGCGAACCGATCGTCGAGATCGAGACCGACAAGGTCACGGTCGAGATCGAGGCGCCGGCCTCCGGCGTGTTGCGCGACGTGACCGCGGCCGAGGGCGACGTGGTGCCGGTGGGACGGACGATCGCCCTCATCGTCGCGGCCGGCGAGGCCGGCGGCGCGACCGCCGCGGCGCCTGTCATGGCACCCGCCAGCGCGGCCGCGACCGGCGCCATCCCGGCGCCGCCGGCGATGAGCGGCGTGTCGGCCGGGGCGGTGAAGGCGTCGCCACTCGCGCGCAAGATCGCCGAGCAGCATGGTGTCGATCTCGGACGCGTCAGGACGGCGAGCGGTCGGATCGAGAAGGCCGACGTCTTGGCCTACGTCGAGAGCCAGAAGTCGTCCGCGGCCGGTAACGGGCGAGCCGGGCGGTTGGTCACGGCGTCACCCAAGGCGCGTCGTCTCGCTAACGAGCGCGGGCTCGACATCGCCGCGCTTCACGGCTCGGGGCCGGGCGGGGCCGTCCTGGCCGACGACGTGCCGACGGCGGCTCGCCCGGCGGTGACCCCCCCGGTCCCCGCCGCGCCGCGCGAGGCCGCCCCGGGCGTCGGCACCGTCTGGCGGATCATGGCCGAGCGCATGACGACGAGCTGGACGACCGCGCCTCACTTCTATCTCGTGCGCGAGGTCAACGTGACCCGTCTGGCCTCGTGGCTCGACCAGGCGCGCAAGCAGAGGGGCGCGCACGTCACCTACACCGATCTGCTGGTCAAGCTCGTCGCGGCGGCGCTCTCGCGGCATCCGCGCGTGAACGCGTCGTGGAGAGACGGCGCGATCGCGCAGAACACCGACATCAACATCGGACTCGCGGTCGCCATCGACGACGGCCTCGTCGTCCCCGTCATCCATCGCGCCGATACCTTGCCCCTGCCCGAGCTCGCGGCCCGGCGCGCGGACGTGGTGAGCCGCGCCCAGGCCGGCAAGCTGCGCCCGGCCGACATCCAGGGCGGGGGATTCACGATCAGTAATCTCGGGATGTTCGGTGTCGACGCGTTCAACGCGATCGTCAATCCGCCGCAGGCCGCGATCCTCGCCGTCGGGCGTATCGCCGACCGCGTGGTCGCGCTCAACGGCCAGCCGGTCGTCCAGCCGACGATGGTGTTGACCTTGTCCTGCGACCATCGCGCGCTCGACGGCGCGCGCGCCGCCCAGTTCCTCGGGACGCTCGCCGACCTCACGGAGGAGCCCCTGGCATTGCTCGTTTGAGGGGTGGGATCGGGATATACTTTTAAAACGACCCATGCATAGCGTCCGACGCTTCGCTGTCGCCGGTCTCGTCGGTCTCGTCATGGCGGTGTTCGTCGCCGGCCTCGCGGTCGGCGCGGATGAGCCGAAGCTCTCCCAGCAAGAGATCGAGAAGATCGTCCGCGACTATCTCCTGCGGGAGCCCGAGGTGCTCGCGGAGGCCTTCCGGCGCCTGCAGCAACGGCAGTCGGCGTCGGCCGCGACGAAGTCGAAGCAGGCCATCCACGATCACCGGCAGGGCCTCTTCGCGGATCAGGGCTCGCCCGTCGAGGGGAACGCGCAGGGGAAGGTCACCATCGTCGAGTTCTTCGACTATCGGTGCGTCCACTGCCGCAACGTCGCGTCCACGATCGATCAGATCGTGAGCTCGAACGCGTCCGTGCGCGTCGTCTACAAGAACTTCCCGGTGCTCGGCGAGCCTTCGGTCCTCGCGGCCCGAGCTGCCGTCGCCGCCCAGCAGCAGGGAGGATGGCCGAAGCTCCATCGGGCCCTGCTCGCGTTCGACGGTGACTTCACGCTCGAGGCGATCCTGGCCCTTGGCGCGTCGGTCGGACTCGACTCCACGAAGCTCAAGACCGACATGGTGTCGCCGGAGACCGACCGGGCCCTGCAGGCCAACCTGACTCTCGCGGCCGCGCTCGGGCTCGATGCGACTCCGAGCTTCGTGATCGGCGATCGCGTCATTCGGGGAGCCCTGTCCCCTGAGGCCTTTCAAGCGCTCGTCAACGAAGAAACCGCCAAGCGGTAAGCACGCGCGACCCCCGTCTGGAACCTTTAGCGCCTCGCGAGCGGCCGCGGGGCCGCCCGCAATAGCGCTTGACTGGGCGTTCCATAAACGTCTAGAATCATGTCCGAAATAGCATATGGCGCGTACGCCGTAGGCTAATTCGAGCGACAAGAATCCCAAAAGATAGACTCTGGTTCTATGGGAGAGCCGATGAGTCTAGATCCTGATCTAGAAGTTCCACGGGGCGTTCCCGTCGTTCGTCATCGCGTTGTCAAGGTGCGTGATCGGGGCGCCTCGGAATGCCAGGATCACCTCGCCGTCGAGGAGCCACTCGAGATCCGCCTCGGCGGCATCAGCCTCAGCGTCACGATGCGAACCCCAGGCGAGGACGAGGAGCTCGTCGCGGGCTTTCTCTTCTCCGAGGGTGTGATTGCTGGCGCCGACGATCTCGACGTCATCGCCCGGTACCGCGGCCCCGACGGAGATCCTGACGACGGGAACGTGATGAACGTGCTGCTGAAGGGCGACGTGCGGGTCGCGAAAGACCGGCTGCGTCGCAACTTCGTCGCCTCCTCGTCCTGCGGCCTCTGTGGCAAGGCGACGATCGAGGCGATCCGGGCGGCGCTTCCCCCGGTGCGATCCGACCTCGTGATCCCCATCGATCGGCTCAACCGGCTCGCGGCGGCGATGCACGACGCCCAGTCGACGTTCGAGAAGACCGGAGGGCTACACGCCGCCGGTCTCTTCGGCGCCGACGGGCGGTTGATCGTGCTGCGGGAGGACATCGGTCGCCACAACGCCGTCGACAAGGTCATCGGTCACATGGTGCTGGCCCGCTCCGTGCCGCTCGACCGGCACGTGCTCATGATCAGCGGGCGCGTGAGCTTTGAGATCATGCAGAAAGCCCTGACCGCCCGGATTCCCGTGATCGCCGCGGTGTCGGCGCCGTCCAGTATGGCGGTGCAGATGGCGCTCGCCGCCGACATGACCCTGATCGGGTTCGTGCGAAACGGCGGGTTCAATCTCTACGCCGGCGCCCATCGGGTGACGCCGAGCGTTGCGGAACACGCGTGAGGATTCGGATGTTATGGCTCGACGATACCAACGCTGCTCTCGCTTCGTAGGAGGGACGCGACCATGCCCCAGATATCACGAAGGGACTTCGTCAAGCTCGGCGCCGTCGGTGCGGGCGCGCTGGGCACCACCCCCCTGGGCTTCGACCTCGCCGAGGCGGTCCAGGTCAAGCAGGACCTCCGGATCGAGGGCGCGAAGGAAGTGCACTCGCTGTGCCCGTACTGCGCGGTCGGGTGCTCGATCATCGCCTTCACCAAGGACGACGGCAAGGGCCACGCGAAGCTCCTGCAGATCGAGGGCGATCCCGATAGCCCGGTCAACGAGGGCCGGCTTTGCCCGAAGGGCGCCACGGCGATGCAGCTCGCCGTGTCGACCCGCCGGGTCGAGAAGCCCCTCTACCGCGCGCCCGGCAGCGACAAATGGCAGGAGATCTCCTGGGACGAGATGCTCGACAAGCTCGCCCAGCGCATCAAGGAGTCGCGCGACGCGACCTTCGTGACCCAGGATGCCAAGGGCAACACCGTCAACCGTTGCGAAGGCGTCGCGTTCGCCGGTGGCGCCACCTTCAGCAGTGAGGAAGGCTATTTCGCCGCCAAGCTCATGCGCACCCTGGGGGTGGTGCACCTAGAACAGCAGGCCCGAGTCTGACACGGCCCCACGGTCGTCAGTCTGGCGGCCACATTCGGAAGGGGCGCGATGACGAATCACTGGCGTGACATTCAGCACGCCGACGTGATCATGATCAACGGTGCGAATCCGGCCGAGGCTCACCCGGTCGGGTTCCAGTGGTTCCTGAAGGCGAAGCTCGATCCGCGACGCGGGATCGGCCGCGGCGGCGGCGCCAAGATGATCCACATTGATCCGCGGTTCACCCGGACCTCGGCGGTGTCGGACGTGTATGCGCGGATTCGGACCGGCACGGACGTCGCCTTCTTCGGCGGCCTGATCAACTACGTGCTCGAAAAGAACCTGATCCACCACGAGTACGTCCGGAACTACACGAACGCCTCGTTCATCGTGAAGCAGGGGTTCGGCTTCAACGAGGGCCTGTTCAGCGGGTACGATCCGGCCAAGCGCCTCTACGACACCTCGACGTGGGCCTACGAGGGCGACGTGCCCGCCCAGGCGGCATTCGAGCGGGCCCAGAAGGAGATCGTCGCCGGTGGTCACGCGCCGGCGGGCGCGGGCGCCGGCGTGGCGCTCGCCAAGCGGGACATGCACCTCGAGCACCCGCGCTCGGTGTTCCAGCTCATGCGCAAGCACTACTCGCGGTTCACGCCCGCGATGGTCGCGTCGATCACCGGCATTCCCGAGGAGCAGTTCCTCGAGATCGCCAAGATCGTCGGCGAGACCGGCCGGCCCGACAAGGTGATGACGATCGTTTACGCGGTCGGGCTGACGCAACACACGACCGGTGGCCAGCTCATTCGCTCGGCCGCGCTGCTCCAGCTCCTGCTCGGCAACATGGGGCGGCCGGGCGGCGGCATGAACGCCGAGCGCGGTCACGCCAACATCCAGGGCAATACCGACAACGCGATCTCGTGGGAGATCTTGCCCGGCTACCTGCGCATCCCGGCGCCGGGCCAGAAGAACCTCGACGACTACGTCACCCAGAGCGCACCCAAGAAGTTCGACGCGAACTCGTGGAACTTCTTCGGCACGAACTATCGGAAGTTCATGGTCAGTCTCCTCAAGACCTGGTACGGCGACGCGGCGACGGACAAGAACGAGTACGCGTTCGACTTCGTCCCCAAGCCGGCCACGAACTCGTCGTGGATCTCGATCTACGACCAGGCGCTCAAGAAGAAGATGGAAGGCGTCATCCTGTCGGGTATGACGGCGACCAGCATCGGTCCCGACGCCAACCAGGTGATGACGGCGCTCGGCAACCTCAAGTGGCTCGCGGTGATGGACCCGTTGCCGACGACCAGCTCGGAGTTCTGGCGCAGGCCGGGCGCGGATCCGAAGGCCATTCAGACCGAAGTCTTCATGGTTCCGAGCACGCACTGGATCGAGAAGGACGGCTCGTTCGTGAACAGCGGCCGGTGGATGCAGTGGAAGGAAGCCGCGATTCCGCCCGAGGGCGCCCGCCACGACCATTGGGTTCTGGCCGACGTGTTCCAGCGCGTGAAGAAGCTCTACGCGCAGCAGGGCGGCAAGTTCCCGACCCCGCTGATGGCGATGACCTTGAACTACAAGGACCCGGCGAAGCCGGAGCTCGACGAGCTCTGTCAGGAGATCAACGGCTTCGATCTGACGACGGGCAAGCGGCTCGATAGCTTCGGGAAGCTGAAGGACGACGGCACCACCACCGCCGGCGACTGGATCTATACCGGCTCGTATCCCGAAGCCGGCAACCTGTCCAAGCGCCGCGCGGGCATCCAGGATCCGAAGAAGAACGACCCCACCGGCATGGGCTTCTATCACGGGTGGGCGTGGAGCTGGCCCCTCAACCGCCGCGTCATGTACAACCGAGCCTCCGCCGATCTCAAAGGCAAGCCGTGGGATCCGTCGCGTCCCGGCATTGAGTGGGACATGACGGACAAGAAGTGGAAGGGCGACGTGCCCGACTATCCCCCCACGATGGACCCAAAGGATCCCAAGGCGTGGGGGCCGTTCATCATGAACGGCGAGGGGGTCGGCCGGCTCTTCTCGAGCTCCATGCTCGACGGACCGTTCCCCGAGCACTACGAGCCGGTCGAGTCGCCCGTGGAGAACCCGCTGCATCCCAAGCAGTCGGAGTCACCGGTCGTGTTTCTGTACGACAAGCAAGGCGGACGCGAGAACCGCTTCGGCACCGCCAAGGACTATCCGTACATCGCGACCAGCTACCGGCTGACCGAGCACGAGCACTACGTCACGCAGCACGTGCCCGCTCTGGTCGGGCTGCAGCCGAAACCGTTCGTCGAGATCCCGGAAGAGGTGGCCAAGGAGAGGGGCATCAAGACCGGCGATCGCGTCCGCGTCAGCTCCAAGCGCGGCAAGCTCGAGGTGCTGGCGGTCGTGACCAAGCGTCTGGGCGGCCTCGAGGTGAACGGCAAGACGGTCTATCACATCGGGATCCCGATCCACTGGGGCTACGTCGGCATCGCCGCCGACCGAGACCCGACCAAGGGCGCCAACTGGCTCGCCAACGCGCTGACGCCGTTCGTGGGCGACGCCAACTCGCGGACGCCGGAGTTCAAGGCGTTCCTGGTGAACATCGAGAAGATCGGATGAACGACGTCACCGTCGCATCGCTCGCCACGGAGGCCTGGGCCCGGCGCCGTCGCCGGGCTCGGCAGCTCGGCGAGCGCCATGCGTTCGCACGAGACCTGCTGCAGCTCTACCAGGCGCTACTGGACGTTCAGGAGCCCGCGTTCCTGAGGGCCCGGGACGATCGACCCGAGCCGGCGAGCCTCGCCACTTATGCGGTGGACCGCGTCATGGGCGGAGTCGCCGAGGCGACGATCAGCGCGGGGCCCCCGTCGCTGGCGGCGGCCGTGCGCGACCGGCTTCGCGATGGTGAGCCGACCGCGTTCGTCACCCGCTGGCTTGCGGGGGAGCCGCAGGCGGCGGTCGACGAATATCTGGGGCGCGCCGCGGCCGCGCCCGTGCTCGAAGCGCTGGGGCCGGCGGCCGCGGGTGCCTGCTCGGGGCCGGCGGCCGACGGAGGCTGTCCCCGCTGCGGCGGCCTGCCGCAGCTCTCGTATCTGACCGAAGCGGGCGAATCCCTGGTCAGCGGACCGCGAATGCTCCTGTGCTGCCGCTGTGGCGATAGCTGGGTCCACCAGCGCATGACGTGCGCCGTGTGCGGCGAGCAATCCACGAGTAAGCTGCCGATCTTCGCCGACGCCGAGCGCTTCCCGCACCTGCGGGCCGACGCCTGCGAGACGTGTCGCCGTTACCTGATCACGATCGATCTCCGCAAGGACCCGAATGCGGTGCCGGTCGTCGACGAGCTCGTGGCGCTCCCGCTCGACCTCTACGTCAAGGAGCGCGGCTTCACCAAGATCGTGCCCAATCTGATGGCGATCGGATAGGAGAACCACAATGGCGCGAACGGTCGGCTTCTTCACCGACACGACGCTCTGTATCGGCTGCAAGGCCTGCGAGGTGGCGTGCAAGGAGTGGAACCAGCTCCCCGGCCACGCGCCCCAGTTCGGCGACGGCTACGACAACACCTCGCAGCTCGACGAGCAGAACTGGCGCCACGTCCAGTTCCACGAGCGGACCACCGCCAAGGGCGGCGTCGCCTGGAACATGATGAGCGACGTCTGCAAGCACTGCGCGCTGGCGAGCTGCATGGAGGTGTGCCCGACCAACGCCATCATCCGGACGGAGTTCGACACCGTCTACATCCAGCCGAGCGTCTGCAACGGCTGCCGCGACTGCATCGCGGCCTGTCCGTATCACGTCATCGGCTTCGACGAGGCGAGCGGCCTGGCCCGCAAGTGCACGTTCTGCTACGACCGGTTGCAGGCCAACCTGACGCCCGCTTGCGCCAAGGCGTGCCCAACCGAGTCCATCAAGTTCGGTGACCTGGACACGATGCGCGAGGTCGCCGGCGCCCGCCTGAACCAGCTGCGCGGGCAGGGGATGTCGGAGGCACGCCTGTACGGCGACAAGGAATATGGCGGCTTGCACGCGCTGTTCTTGCTGACCGACAAGCCGGAGATCTACGGGCTGCCCCCGACCGAGAGCGCCGTGCTGCCGAGCCGGAACAACGTTCGCGGCTACCTCGGGACGCTGGTCACGGCCGCGCTGGGCGTCGCCGGCGCCGTCTTCGCGTTCCGCGAGCGGGGCGGGAAGGAGTAGCGCGATGGTGGAGCACTTCGTCACCCCGCCGCAGTGGGAGTGGTACATCGTCTGGTATTTCTTCCTCGGAGGCATCGCGGGCGGCGTCTACGCGCTCGGCGCGATCCTGCGCCTCTTGGGCGACGACCGTGACGCGCCGGTCGCGCGGCTGGCCTTCCTGCTGAGCCTGCCGGTCCTGGCGGTCTGCCCGATCCTGTTGACGCTCGATCTGGGGCGGCCGCTCAGGTTCTGGCACATGATGATCGACAGCCGCACCTTCGGCCTGAACTTCAAGTACTGGTCGCCGATGTCCGTCGGTGTCTGGGTGCTCTTGATCTTCAGCGTGTTCGCGTTCGTCTCCTTCCTCGAAGCGCTGGCGAGCCTGCGGGGCTCGCGGGCTCCGTTCCTGGCCGGCGGTCTCGGCCGCGTGTTCGTGATCGTCGGCGCCGTCTTCGGGCTGTTCCTGGCGGGCTACACCGGCATCTTGTTATCCGTCAGCAACCAGCCGATCTGGAGTGACACGTGGGCGCTCGGCGCGTTGTTCCTGGCATCGGGTCTCAGCGTGGCGGCCGCCACCTTGAGCCTCGTGACGCGTCTCGGGCGCCACGAGCAGAGTGCCGAAGCGAAGCTCACGCGGGCGGATCGCTACTTCACGATTCTGGAGCTGGTTCTCCTCGTCGTGTTCTTCCTGAGCCTGGGCGCGGTGGGCTCGCGGTTTCTCGCGCCCCGCTGGATGGCCCTCTGGGTGGTCGTGCTGATCGGCACGCTCGTGCCGCTCGCGCTCCATTTCTCGACTGAACGCCGCGTGCCCGCCATGTTCGCGGCCGTCCTGACCCTCGTGGGCGGGCTGGCCCTGCGGATCGTCGTGGTCTTCGGCGCGCAGATGTAAAGGGTGCTGAGTCCCCTGTCGCAGGTGTCCTCATGCTGAAGATCGGAGTGCGGCTCCCCCGGCAGTTCGAGGACTCCGGGGACTATCTGGCCGACGCGAGAGCGATAGAGTCGGCCGGCGCCGACTCGTTGTGGCTCGACGCCGAGGGCTACGATCCCTGGCTGCTCCTCGCGGGCATGGCCACCATCACCGGCCGCATTCGTCTCGTCGTGCCCGTCTCGAGCGCCGAGGCTCTCGCGCCCCAGGCGCTCGGCGCCAGGGTCGCGACCCTGAGCCGTCTCTCGCGTGGGCGCACGGCGCTCGCCGTGACCGGGCTCGCCGAGGGCTCGGCCGGCGTCGACGCGGTCATCGAGCTGGCGCGGCGCGCGCAATGCTGCGTGATCCTCGAGACCGCGAGCGATCGTCGCGCGGGGCTGGCCGACGGCGTGGTCGGCTTCAGCGAGTCGCCGGAGCAGTTCCGCGCCGCCGTCGAGCCGGTTACCCGATTGCGCCAGCGCGAAAAGCTCACCGGCTCGTTCGAGCTGTGGGCCACGATCAAGATGCCAGACGACCGCGAGACCTGGCGGCGACTGCGCCAGGCGTACGAGGAGGCGGGCGCCACCGGTATCATCGTTCCCTCCGATCCACGCCTGCTCGATCTGCTGCGGAACGGCGACGAGGAGGAAGATCGATCCGACCTCGGCCTGGCGCAGGGCTAGCCTGGGTCAGACGCCGACCAGGATCCGGGCGAGACCGCTCATGTCGGTCGCGTGCTCGAGTCCGGCGACCGCGCCGACGATCCCCTCGACCTGCCGCGCGTCGAGGATCGAGGCGGTGTAGCGCCGAAACTTCTCGCCGGCCTCCTCCCACGTGAAGGGATTCGCCGGCGAGCCCTTGTGGGGGCGCGTCGGCAACGTGTGGCGCTGCCCCCCGCACTCGATGACGATCTCCGCCGGCCAGAATCCGGGCGAGTCGTGCGCGGCCGCGTGCTCGGCAACCAGCTCGATGCGGCGCGCCAGGTCGCGGACGATCGGATCATTGACGGCGCTGAGGTCGTAGACCAGCGGATTGGACATGTCGCGCGTCAGCGCAACGGCCGTGGTGAAGGGGAGGCTGTACTGGCCACCCAGCACGTCTCCGGGCTCGCGCGCCGCGTGCCGCTCTTCCATGATTCGCTCCGCCCCGCGGACCACGACGCGCGTGATCGCTCGGGGGTCGAGCGGATGCTCGCGCTTGAGCTCCTGGATCGCCTGGACGACCGCCTGCTGCGTGACGTGGGTCGCGTACGACTTGAGCGACGGCGGCTCGATGGCCCACTCCGTCCCGAGGCCGCCCACGAGCTTCTCCATCCTGGGCGGGGTCGAGAACGCGTTGAAATAGCCGTAGCGGCCCTCGAGGACCGTCGCGGGCCCGCGCACGCCTTGACGGGCGAGGAGCGCGCTCTCGAGCCCGAGCTGGGCAGCGCGGCCGAGGTGCAGGCGCTTGGTGTCCCCGCCGCTCCACGCGAACTCGAGGAGCCCCGCGCACGACGAGCCCGCGATGCCGAGCGCGTCGGTCAGCCGCGCCTCGTCGAATCCGTAGAGCTTGCCCACGGCCGCGGCCGCGCCGAACGGCCCCTGCGTGCCGGGATTGTGAAAGCCGCGCACGGTCTCGAGGCCGACGGCCGTGCGCGCGATGCGCGCCGAGACCTCGAAGCCGAGGGCCAGCGCGGTGAGAAACGCGACGCCGTCGAGCCGCCGGCACTCGCACACCGCGAGCGCCGCCGGCAGCACGGTGCCGCTCGCGTGCGAGCCGGTCAGCGGCTCGCACTCGAACGCGCCGATGAGCACGCCGTTGGCGCAGGCCGCGCGCGAGACGTCCGTGCGCCAGCCCTGGTGGATGACCGACGCCTCCGGGGCACCGCCGAGCGCCTTGACCACCGCCACGATGCGCTGAGCCCACGGCTGCCGGGTGCCGACGAGCGCGGCGCCGACCGTGTCGAGCACGGTAATCTTGAGGTTCTCGACGAGTCGGCGAGGCAGGTCGGTAAACGTGGTCTCGGCGACGAAGCGGGCGAGCGTCCGTGTCTCGTTCATGCGTAGATGATGCTAAGCTGCCTCCCCGGCGCGCAAGACCGAAAGGGTCTGCGAGCCCGAAAGGCACCCATGAGCACCGATCTCTGCTTCTCCACCGCGGTGGAGCTGGCGCGGCGAATCCGCACGCGCGAGGTTTCCGTCACCGAAGTCGTCCAGGCTCACCTGGCGCAGATCGAGCGGGTCAACCCGAAGGTGAACGCGGTCGTCACCCTCACCGCCGACCGCGCCCTCGCCGAGGCGCGCGAGAAGGACGCGGCGCTCGCGCGCGGAGAGGCCGCGGGCCCGCTCTTCGGGCTGCCAGTTGCGCACAAGGACCTCGTGCCCACGCGCGGTATCCGCACGACCTACGGGTCGCCGATCTACCGCGACAACGTCCCCGAGCAGGATGCGCTCCTGGTCGAGCGCCTGCGGGCCGGCGGCGCGATCACCTTCGGGAAGACGAACACACCCGAGTTCGGTGCGGGCTCGCAGACGTTCAACGAGGTCTTCGGCCGCACGCTCAACCCCTACGACCTGACGAAGACGTGCGGCGGCTCGAGCGGAGGCGCCGCCGTGGCGCTGGCGTGCGGGATGGTGCCGATCGCCGACGGCAGCGACACCGGCGGCTCGCTGCGCAATCCGGCGAGCTTTTGCAACGTGGTCGGCCTGCGCGGCGCGGTCGGCCGCGTGCCGCCCTGGCCGACGGACGCGCCGTGGGGGACCTTGCACGTCCCCGGACCGATGGCCCGCACGGTGTCGGACGTGGCGCTGATGCTGAGCGTGATGGCCGGACCCGACCCCCGCTCGCCGGTCGCGATCGCCCAGTCCGGTGACTGTTTCCGGGGCGAGCTCGGCCGCGACTTCAAGGGCGTGCGCATCGGCTGGAGCCGCGACCTCGGAGGGCTGCCGGTCGACCGTCGCGTCACGAAAGTGCTCGACGCGCACCGCGGGACGTTCGCGGCGCTCGGCTGCCGGGTCGAAGACGGGGAGCCTGACTTCGCCGATGCCCGGCAGGTCTTCCAGGTGCAGCGCGCGTTGAGCTTCGCGGCCCGGTACGGACCGCTCCTCGCCCGGCATCGCCACCAGATGAAGGACACGGTCATCTGGAACACCGAGGAGGGGCTGAAGCTTACCGCGCGTGAGATCGGCGAGGCCGAGGTGCAGCGCGCGCGGCTCTACCATCGCGTGCGCGAGTTCATGGAGCGCCACGAGTTCCTGCTGATCCCGGCCGCTCAGGTGCCGCCCTTCGACGTCACCACGCCCTATCCCACCGAGATCAACGGCGCTCAGCTGCCGACGTACATCGACTGGATGCGCGTCTGCTCGGACATCACGGTGACGGGACTACCGGCCATCTCGGTCCCGGCGGGCTTCACCGAGGACGGTTTGCCGGTTGGGCTACAGATCGTCGGGCGTCACCAGGACGAGTGGGGTGTGCTCCAGATCGCGCACGCGTTCGAGGAGGCCACCGGATTCCACCGGCGGCGGCCCACGGTCGCCGGCTGAGCCGAGGACGACAGCCGGGGCCCGGCCGGCGAGGCCGGGCCCGCAAGCTGATTACCGCCGTGTGCTCTCACGCGTGCCGGAGTTGCCGTCCACCGTTTCGCGGATGCGCCGTCCGGCATCATTCGCCGCCGTCTGCAGGCGGTCGGCCGCCTGCGTGACGAGCCGGGCGCTCATTCCCATGAAGGTGAGCGTGCGCTGAGCGGAGTCGAGGGTCTCCAGGAACCCTCTGTGGTAGAGGTGCATCGGATCCGTCAGCATGTCGGGCCACACCGACAGCCGCCGCAGCACCGTCGCCTGCGACTCGTGCAGCGCGTCGAGCGCGACGGCCTGGAGCTCGGCCGCGAGCCGCGCGTTTTCCTTGGCGGCAACGATCGCGAGGTCCGTCAGCGGGCCGATCACCCCCTGGGTGACGCCGATCGAGAACGCGGCGGCGTCACCGTTCGGTTTCGCGGTGGTCTGTTCGAAGGCCCGGGACGTTCGTTCCTGGGTCGCGGTCTCCACGAGAATCCTCCTTGTACGCTTGGTCACTTTATTCTTATACGCTTGGTCACCGGATCGTCCCGTCGATGAGCTCGCCATCGATGTCGATGAAGACGATCGACTCGGCGTCTGGAGCGCGTTGCACCCAGATCGCCGACGCCACGGCGCCCGTCTGGAGATTGAGCCCCTGCCATACGCCGCCCGTCGGCGGACGATCCCGTCGACTGCGGGTGACGGCGAGCTTGTATTCCGCGAAGCCTTCGTGCGCGAGCGCCTCGACGACGTCTCGAGGCTGTGCCGCCCACGCGTGCTCGTTTTCGGACCAATGCATCTTGCCGCTCTGCCGGAGCTCGTTCAGCCCTTGGAGCACTTCCATGCCCACCTCCTTTCGGCTCGTTTGGCCTACCCCAGTGGTAGCTCGGGCGGCATTGCCCTGTTGTGACGAGTCGATGACCACTTCGTGAATTTTCGATTGTTTCGCGGATCGGACGGGACATGACGCAAGGCGCTTGCCAAATGGATCGAAGGGGACCGCGGCGGCGGTCACGTGGGGCAAGTGGCCGCAAACGCGAAACTGTCATTCGGGGGGTCGAGTGCACGCTCAGGATCCGAGCATCGAGGTCGCCGAAAGAATGGCCACACGCGCTCGATGGGTGCTCGGACCAGACGCAGCAAGATCGGGACATTGGCGTGTGTGGCCGCTGAACGCGTGAGTGAGCGCTTTCGCCACACCCGGGCGCGACCATTCCTTGACATCGCTCCGGAGCGCCAATACCCTGACGTGGGTCATTCATGCGACACGCAGTGCTTCGAGTTCTCTCCCAGCTCGCCTCGGCCTTCCGCCTCCCCGGCCGAGGCGTCTTCTGATCGCCTAGTCGACTCCGCGCCGCGCGGCACGCTGCGATTGTGCTGCGCGCCGCACACGATCATCCGGTCGCCCTGGTTTACAGACCGCGGCAGTCTGCGCTGAGCCCGGGGGCCCGCGATCGTGAACACAGTAAACGAGTC
The DNA here is from genome assembly GCA_003220495.1 of Candidatus Rokuibacteriota bacterium. GTDB lineage: Bacteria > Methylomirabilota > Methylomirabilia > Rokubacteriales > CSP1-6 > AR31. Next base: position 35,155 of record QHSP01000027.1, read on the forward strand.
CGATTCGAGTCCGATTCGAATGGAGTCGCTTCGATCCGGGAGCTGAGCGGGAGATACGAATGCGCCGATGTGACGTGAGCCGAAATCCAGGATGGCTGGCATGAAGGGCCCGGTGCTGCCGACCCGCGGAGGCTGGTTCCGCCCGCGCGACGAGCGCCAGCGCGCGCCCGTTCGTCCGAGTTGCCGCGCGCCGCAGATCGTCGGCTCGTCACGGCCGATGCGCGACGTGTTCGAGATGATCGCGCGCGTCGCCACGACCCGGAGCACCGTGCTCATCCAGGGAGAAACGGGTACCGGCAAGGAGCTCATCGCGCGAGCCATCCACGCCGCGAGCCCGCGCGCCGATCGGCCGTTCGTGACGGTCGATTGCAGCGCGCTCGCCGAGGGCGTGCTGGAATCCGAGCTCTTCGGCCACGTGAAGGGCGCGTTTACCGGGGCGGTGATGGACAAGCGCGGTCTGTTCGAGACGGCGCACGACGGGACGTGCTTTCTCGACGAGGTCGGCGAGATCAGCCCGTGCGTCCAGGCCAAGCTCTTGAGGGTCCTCCAGGAGCACGAGATCAAGCGGGTGGGCGGCACCGACAGCTTCGGCGTCGACGTCCGGGTCATCGCGGCGACCAACCGGGATCTGAGCTCGCTGATCGCTGGCGGGCGGTTTCGTGAAGACCTCTTCTATCGCCTGAGCGTGGTGACGCTCCAGGTCCCGCCGCTCCGCGAGCGGCGCGAGGATATCCCGTTGCTCGCGGCCCACTTTCTGGGCCGGTACGCGGCGGCAAGCGCCAGAGCCGTGTCCGACATCACTCCCGAGGCCATGGCGCGACTGGTCGCGTATGACTGGCCCGGGAACATCCGGGAGCTCGAGCACGCCGTCGAGCGCGCCATCGCCCTGACCACGAGCTCGGTCGTGCGCCCCGAGGATCTCCCGCCCAAGTGTGTCGAGACGGCGTCAGAGCCCGACACGCCCGGATCGGCGCTGAGCCTGCGCGGCGTCGTGACCCGTCACGTCCGTCGTGTGCTGCGCGAGGCGCGCTGGAACAAGAAGCTCGCCGCCCAGCTTCTCGGAATCCACCGCCGCACGCTCTATCGCCTGACGAAGCGGTACGGGATCAGCCTGAGCGAGCACGACGGGCGCGAGTGAGATCAGACCGTAATCCAGCGCGGGTTCGGCCATGGCTCACCCTCCTGAAACGATTTTACGCGTAGCCGCGCGGGGGAACGAAGGCCTGAAACTCGCGCTCGAGCTGCTTCGCGAACGCGAGACACGTCAGATCGCCGTACTGCGGCCCGACGATCTGGACTCCGACCGGGAGCCCGCCGCGTGTGAACCCGCAGGGCGCGGCGGTCGACGGCAGGTAGAACGCGCCGCTGTAGCCGGCCCAGAACAGATGATCGGTGACGGGGACGCGCGTGCCGTTGACGACCAGCGTGCGCTCATAGCGCTCGCCTTTGTGGTCGTGGGAGAAGGCGGCGGTGCCGGCGACGGGGCAGAGGAGCAGATCGTATTCCGTGAAGAACTGGGCCCACGCGCGCCGCATGCGGTGGCGCGTCTCGTTCGCGGCGAGCCAGTCGCGGTGCGAGAGGACCGCCGCGCGGGTCGCGCGGGCATAGTAGCTCTGATCGCTGACCGCGAGCCCGCGCGCGATCGCCACGTTCTGCTCGAAGTCGGCGTCGCTCTGGCGGTCCGAGGTCGCGGCGCGCAGGAGCCGGGTGTAGACGCCGAAGGCCTCGCCCGTGTCGATGGCCGGGCGCGCGCGGTCGTCGACCTTCGCCTTCTGCCGGCCGAGGAAGTCGCCGAGCGCCTGGAGCCGATCCTGCACCTCGCGATCCACCGCCAGGCCCGGCGCGTCGAGCATCAGCGCCACCCTGAAGTCGCGGAGCCGCTTCTGGCGCGGCGGCGCGAGGCGGAGCTGCCACCCGGCCGCCTCGATCTCTTCGGGGCCGGCCATCACCGATAGCGCCAGCGCGAGATCGTCGGTGCTCCGCGCGAGGGGACCCACGACGTCGATGTCGACGGCGGCCGTTTGCCAGGGGAGCGCCTGACCGGTGCGCGGCACGATGCCCCAGGTCGGCTTGTGGCCGTAGATTCCGCAGAAGTGCGCCGGGTTCCGGATCGACGAGCCGATGTCGCTCCCGGCCTCGAGCCCGGTGAGCCCGGCGGCGAGCGCCGCCGCGGAACCGCCCGAGGATCCACCGGGCGCGCGCGCGACGTCCCACGGATTGTTGGTCGTCCCGTAGATCGCGTTGTAGCTCTGCCAGTCGGCAAGGAAGAGCGGCACGTTCGTCTTGCCGAAGAGCACGACGCCGGCGCCGAGCAGGCGGTCGACGGCGACCGCGTTCTTCGTCGCGACGTTCTTGGCGTATGCCGGCACGCCCCACGTGGTCGGCAGGCCCGCGACGTCGTAGGACTCCTTGATCGTCATGGGCACGCCGTGGAACGGCCCCCACACCTGACGCCGCGCCAGCGCGCGGTCAGCCGCGCGGGCGCGTGTGCGCGCGCGGTCGAAGTCGCGCACGACGACGGCATTCAGCGTGCCGTCGTACTTCTCGACCCGCGCCAGGTACAGGTCGAGCAGCTCGAGGCAGCCGATCTTCTTCTTTCGGATGTCGGCCGCGAGCTGCTTGGCGGAGCGGAAGGGGGTATCGAGCATGGCCGGCCTCCTGCGCGGTCGAGAGACCTCCGAAGCGCGATCGAAGTATACTTCCTGTCCTATGCGCCCATGGGAACGTCCGTGACCGAATCGATCCCGCCGCATCCCGTCCTGGAGGAGTACTACCCGGTCCAGGCCGCCCGGCAGTCGTTCGTCGGTGAGCTGTTCGACGGCGCCGCCCGGTATTACAACCACATCGGCCGGATGCTGGACCTGGGCTCCGGGCCCATGTACCGCCGCCAGGCGCTCCAGCGGGCCGGTCTCAAGCGCGGGATGCGTCTGCTGGACGTCGCGACCGGCACCGGCCTGGTCGCGCGTGGGGCGGCGGAGGTTCTCGGCGATCCCCGCCGGGTTGTCGGCGTTGATCCAAGTAGCGGCATGCTGCGCGAGGCGCGGATGGCCCTCACCGGCCCCCTGGTGCGGGGAAGGGCCGAAATCCTCCCGTTCCGGTCGGACAGCTTCGACATGCTCAGCATGGGCTTCGCCCTGCGCCACGTGGAAGATCTCGAGATCGCATTCGACGAATACCGACGCGTCCTCAAGCCCGGCGGGCGCCTTCTCCTGCTCGAGGTGTCGCGCCCGTCGTCGCGGATCTTGCGGTGGCTGATCCGGACCCACTTCCAGCGCATCTTGCCGCTGCTGACCCGCATCAGCACCGGAAGCGAATGGGCGGAGCTCCTCATGAAGTACTACTGGGACACGATCGACCGGTGCGTCCCGCCCGAGACGATTCTCGACGTGCTGCGGCGCAACGGATTCGTGGACGTGAAGCGGCGGGTGTACTGCGGCTTCCTCAGCGAATACGTCGCGGCTCGCGGGGCTGGGGCCCCACCGGCCGAGGCGCGCCTACAAATGAATCACCGGATCGCGAGCTCCGCCGGGTCGATGCCGCGCAATCCGTAGCGGCCCAGGAAACGCAGGAGGCCTCGGCTATAGCGTGACGTCGTCGCCGCGCCGCTGGCCAGAAGCCCCACGTGTCGCGCGATATGCGTCTGGATCGCTCGCTTGGCGAACCCCGGATTCTCCGGCATCCAGGACCGCCCGGCCTGGATCAACGCGGCCAGCCTTCCGTCGTACAGATAGGCGACCAGCTCGAGCCACGCCGTGAGCATCTCGCTCTGCGTCGCGGCGTACGAGCTCAACACGGAGTGGAGCTCCGCCGGTGACGGGATCGCGCGGCGACGCAGCCACGGCGTGAGAGCGTCCGCGAGCTGCTCGGACGAGCGGAGCGCCAGGAAGACTCCCGGCGACAGCATCGGGTCGACGAAGCCGAACGCGTCGCCGATCATCACCCAGCCGGGCCCATAGCCGCGCTCGGAGATCAGCTGGTAGTTGGCGTAGGTGGCGACGTCCGTGACTCGCCGCCCGCGGCCGACGATGGACGTGAGCCCGGGATCGATCGCGATCGCGCGCTCGAGCCGCTCCTCGGGCGTGCGTCCGAGCCGAGCCGCATCGTCCTGGCCCAGGACGATGCCGATCGAGAGTCGCTCCTGGAGCGGGATGCACCAGCTCCAGCCCGCCTCACCGCGCGCGATCCGCACCTGTCCCGGCGTCTCGTCCCAGCTGACGCCCTCGAAGTGGGCGAAGTGCGCGACGTCCTTCCGGGGCCCGAGGCGCGGCGGAATTCCGAGCGCGCGGGCCGCGAGGCGCGCGCGCCCGGTGGCGTCGACGACGAGATCGGGCGGCTGTCCGCCGAGCCCAGGCGCCGCGGCGACGGTCTCGGGACCGAGCTGCAGCTCTGCGCCCGTACCGGCCGCGGGATTCGGCACGAGCTGCGCGCGCGCGGTCACGTAGTCGACGCCCGAGGCGATCGCCTTGGCGAGCAACGTGTCGTCGAACTGCGGTCGCGGAACGTTGTAGGCGTACGGAAACACGGCGGGCGCGAAGCGGTCGAAGGTGACGCTCACGCGGTCCGTCGAAGACCAGATGAACGAGACGCCGGGCTTGATGCGGCTGAAGCTCGCCGTTTCCTTTTCCAGGTCGAGCCGTCGGAGGATCGGGACCACCGCCGGAACCAGCGACTCACCGACGAGCAGCTCGGGACGGCGCCCGTCGTCGACGAGCGTCACGGCGGCGCCCTCACGGGCCAGCAGGATCGCCAGGGTCGATCCGGAGGGCCCGGCCCCGATGATCGCGACCCGCAGGCGCCGCGCCGGCCCGACGCTCTCGTTCACACCGCGCTCCATCCCATTCCTTCGCGAATGACCTCGATGATCCTCGCCGACTCGGGCTCGGTCACGACGCCCTCGATCCACGACACGACGAGGTTGTTCCGCCCTCCGCACCGATTGAAGAATACGCCGATTCCCGGCCGCGGGGGAACGACCGGCACGTGGTAGGCGTTCACGACCTTGCGTCCGAAGCACTCCGCGAGCGCGTTCGGCCAGTCCCCGAGGTCGGCGCAGTTGAAGGAGAAGAGCTCTCCGCCGGTCGTCCACGGCAGGACGCGGAGCATCCGGGAGAGCGGCTGATACTGCAGGAACTCCAGGGCGACGTGGTTGGCCTCGATCTGTCCGTCGCGGACGGCGTCGGCCATTTGACGACGCAGCGCCCGCGCCAGCGCGGGCACGTCCGCGGTATCGGACGACCGGAATCGCGCGAAGTGGAACGCGAGGTGGTTCCCGAAGGTCGCGCCGAGCTCTCCCTTGGGGCGCATGTCGACTGAGATCGGCAGCAGGCACGGCACGTCGGCGAGGTCTCGGCGGCGCCAGAGCTCGGTCATCGCCTTGCCGACCAGCGCGACCCGCCAGCAGATCTCGCGGGTGGTGCGCTGATCGCTCGAGTCCGGCGCGATGAAGCCTTGCCGCTTGAAGCACGCGCGGCCCGGCGGCACCGGCTGATGACCGGCCGAGACCGGCGGCACGGGCGCGAGCGTCCGCAAATACTTCAGGCTGCCGCCGGCGATCCGGCTTCGCTGGACGAGCGAGCGCCGGTCCCGATCGGACACGAACGCGGGTGGAGTGTCGCCCCAGGGCATCGTGCCCTCGTGGCGGTCGAGGTCGTTGAGGTGCGTCAGGAGATTCTCTCCGCCCCGAGCGTCCATCAGCGGGTGGAACCACGTCAGCACCAGGACGCTCGACGGGGTCGGCCGCGTGGACGCGTCGTGGACGACGAGCATGCGCAGCGGCGCCTCGCGACGCGGCTCGACGGCGCGATTCAGCTCGGTCGCGAGCTCTCGCTGAAGCTGCTCGCGCGCCGTGATGGTCACCCGGCGCGCCGTCGGGCGCGCCAGACTCTCGCGTGCTCCGGCGGCCCAGTGCAGCTTGCCCCACGGGAACGGACGCCTGAGCCGGGCCGCGGGCCAGGGACACACGTCGAGAAACCGATCCCACGCGCGCGCGATGCGGTCCGACTCGATCGGCCCGTCGCACTCGACGACGAGCAGGGTGTTGTGTCCGAGCCCGACGCCCTTCCATCGAGGATGGTGCGCGAGCAGCACGAGATCCGCCCCGCGCAGGGGCAGTCGGCGCACGTCTCGCTTCAGCGCGGGCACGAGAATTCTTCCAGCTGACGGTCTCCGATTTCGAGGTGCGCCTCGGCCAGGACTCTGACCCGCCTTGCAGATCATGTCAAGGGATCCGGCCTGGCTGGTACACTCACGGCGATCCGTCCAACAAGGAGCGGGCGATGGGGGACGTGGGTCTCATGGGCATGCACGTGCCGGGCATGTCGTGGCGTGAGATGCGCGAGGCGGCCGTGCTGGCCGAGGAGCTCGGCTACAGCTGCATCACGATGGGGGAGTCGTGGGGCGAAGACGCGCTGACGTCGCTGGCGCAGCTCGCGGCGGTGACCTCGCGCATCCGCATCGGGACCAGCATCGTGCCGGTCTTCGCGCGCTCGCCCGCGAATCTCGCGATGTCGGCATTGAACATGGACCGCATGAGCGGCGGGCGGTTCTTCCTGGGCCTTGGCACCAGCGGCCGCCTGGTGATCGAGGACTTCCACGGCGAGAAGTTCGCCAAGCCGCTGACGCGCATGCGCGAATACATCGACATCGTCCGGAAGGCCGCGCGAGGCGAGCGACTCGATCACGACGGCGAGTTCTTCCACACCAAGCGCTTCCAGCTGCGGTTCACGCCGCAGCGGGCGAGCCTGCCGATCTACATCGCCGCGCTCAGCCCGCCGAGTCTCAGGCTCACCGGCGAGCTCGCCGACGGATGGCTGCCGATCTTTCTGGCGCCGTCGCGCATGGCGGCGGCCAGGGTCGAGCTCGAGGCCGGCGCCGCCGCGGCCGGCCGGACCCTTCGAGACATCGCGATCTCGCCGCAGGTGTCGATCTATGTGACCGACGACGTCGCGGCGGCCCGCGATCGCGAGCGGCCGCACATCGCCTTCTACATCGGCGGCATGGGTGTGTTCTATCACCAGTACATGCGCCGCATCGGCTTCGGCGCCGAGGCCGACCGCGTGCGCGAAGCCTTCCAGGCGCGGGAGCGCGACCGGGCCGCGAAGCTGGTCAGCGACGAGATGGTCGACGCGATGACGATCGTCGGCTCGCCTAAGCAGTGTCGGGATCAGATCCAGCGGTTCTTCGACGCGGGCGTCCAGGAAGTCAGGCTCGTCTTCAACGAGCCGAACAAAGACGCGTACGTGAAGGCGCTGCGGGCGGTCGCTCCCCGGGGGTAGCCCTCAGGGAATTGCCTGGCCGTTGCCTCGGGGCCTCCCCGATTGGCCGGCGCCTCGAGCCTCGTTAGCATTTGTTTAATGCTAGCGTCCACGCGGAACGATGACTCGGGTTCATCGGGTCCCGCGCCACTCGACGACGAGGCCAGAGAGCTGTCGAGCGACCAGGGGTTTCTTCGATCCGAAGAAATGCGCCCGATCGCCGAGCGTCTGCGCCGAGCGCTCGAGCAGGGCGGGGTGCCTCAGGTCCTGAGGCTGAGCTTGAACCACGTGGCCTCGCCGTGGATCGAGTTCGGCAGCGTGACGTTCTTCCGCCGCCGGCTGGACCGGGGACCGGAAGTTCCCCGGCCCCGCCACGGGCTTTCGGTGCTCCAGGCCTCGCTCGACGACATCTCGCTGGTGCTCCAGGTGTCCGATCCGCGCCGGACGGCCGAGATCGTGAGAGAGAGACTTGGCCGTGGAGATCTCTGCTTTCTGGCCCTCGATGCGGCCGGTCTCCCGATCCACTCGGGCTGGGCGACGATGCTGGGCGCGCACGTCCCGGAGCTCGCGCGCGACGTCGTCTTGAGGAGGCGCGAGGCGTACCTGTACGATGCCTTCACGCCTCCCTCGCGACGCGGTCACGGAGCCTTCGGTTTCGTCCTCGATCATCTCTTCGCCAAGCTCCAGGCGCTCCGCGCGCGGGTGGTGTATTCGTACGTTCGCAGCGACGACCCGAAGGGCCAGCGATCCGCCTGTGTGCGACTTCGCCCGGTGGGGACGCTGGCTCACGTCCGGCTGAACGGTCGAGCGCCGCTGATCTTCGGCAGGCGGGGCAACGAGCTGCCGACCTTCGTCAGGCACCTCGTCGACGACGACGGCCGATCACTCCGGTGAGTGCTCTCGGCGACGGGCCCGCGCTCCCGACACGCTGACGGCGAGGAAGCTCCGGATCAGCTCGGCGATCTGCGGCGCGGCCTCGTCGAGAGCGAAGTGGCCCGCGTCGAGCAGATGAACCTCCGCCTCCGGCAGGTCTTCGCCATAGGCGACGGCTCCGGCCACGGTGAACGACGGGTCGTGTTTGCCCCACACCACGAGCGTCGGCGGTTGGACGTCGCGCAGGTACGCCTGCCACTTCGGATACGACGCGACATTGGTTCGATAGTCGTGAAAGAGATCGAGCTGGATGTCGATCATGCCGGGGCGGGTCAGCAGCGCGTACTCGCCCTCCCACGTTTCGGGATCGATTCGCTCGGGGTGCGGGCTGCGACCGACGTGTCGTTGCCGTGTGGCCTCGAGCGACAATAGATTCGCGCGCACGGCGGCCTCGTGCGCCGCCCGGTCGGCCCAGAAAGCCTTGCGCGAGACCCACAGATCCGAGAGCCCCTGCTCGTGCGCGACGGCGTTCTGGATGACCAGCGCCTGCACCCGCTCGGGGTGGGCGAGCGCCAGGCGGAACCCGATCGGGCCGCCGTAGTCTTGCAGGTACAGGCTGTAGTCGACGACCCGCTGCAGCTCCAGGAATCGATCGACGATCTCGGTGAGGTGATCGAACGTGTATCGGAACGCCTGCGGCGCGGGCGCGTCGCTGCGTCCGAAGCCCGGGTAATCGGGTGCGATCAGACGGAATCGGTCCGCCAGGCGCGGGATGAGGTCGCGGAACATGACCGATGACGACGGGAACCCGTGCAGTAGCACGAGGGTCGGGTTGCGCTGGCATGCGGGTCATCGCCGATCGGTCCTCCGGCCGTTACGACGGCCGGACGCGAACGCGAGATTCCGGGCATCCCGCCGGGCGTCGCGGGGCGGGGCCCCTGATGCTACAGTGTGGCGCCTGAAGGCCCCATCGCGGGCGAGGTGACCCATGAAGTTCGGCCTCTACAGCTCGATCGCGAACCCGCCACGCGGCGAGCATCTCGATCGCTGCATCGACGAAACCATCGCCGAGGCCCAGCTCGCCGAGGCGAGCGGTTTCGACTCGTGCTTCTTCGGCGAGCACCATCAAGACAAGGACGGGTTTCTGCCCTCGCCGCTCATCGTCGCCACCGCCGTCGCGGCGCGCACCGAGCGTCTTCGCGTTGGGACCTCGGTGATCCTGCTGCCGCTCCACCATCCCGTGCACGTGGCCGAGGCCGCGATCACGTTGGACCTGGTGTCGAAGGGCCGCGTCATCCTCGGCGTCGGCATCGGCTACCAGCCGGCCGACTTTCGCGCGTTCTCAGTGCCGATGGCGCACCGCGTGGGGTTGTTCGAGGAGAGCATCGAGATCCTGCGCCTGTGCTGGGCAGGTGAGAGGTTTTCGTATCGGGGCAAGCACTACACGCTCGAGGATGTGGGGATTCGCCCGCGGCCCTACCAGAGGCCGGGGCCACCGCTATGGTTCGGCGCCAGCGTGCCGGCGGCCGCGCGCCGGGCCGGCCGGCTCGCCGACGGGTTCGTGGGCACGCCGAGCACCGGCCTCGCGAACGCGACGGAGCTGGCCGACATCTACAAGGACGCGGCGCGCAAGGCCGGACGCGCGGCCGAGGTCGTGCAGATGCGCGACGCGTGGGTGGCCCGCACGCGCGCGGAGGCCGACGCGGTCTACGGCCCGCACGTCATGGCAGCGTATCGATACTACTGGGAGGCGCGGCTGGCGGAGTTCCAGAACATGCCGGCAGACATGGAGTTCACCCTGGACAACCTGGCGCCCGACCGGTTGATCCTCGGTGACCCGGAGTCGTGCGTGCGCGAGTTCCAACGCTGGCAGAAGGCTACCGGTGCCAGCACCTTCCTGCTCCGGCTTCGCCACGCCCACTCGGGCGGGCCGCCGCACGAGAAGATCATGGAAGCGATCAGGCTCTTCGGCGAGCGCGTTCTGCCGTATTGTTAGGCACTTTCGGTCGCTTTCATTCGAGATTGACGGCTATCCACGCGCTTTGCTAAGGTTTTTGCGTTGCGCACATCCGGGTGCCCGTCCGGGCCCAGGGAAGGCGGTGCGAATCCGCCGCGACCCCGTCACTGTAACCGGGGGACGACGCACGTCACTCCTTCACTCACACACATGATTTTTCCCCAGAACGTCAGCCCGCGGCGCGCCGCGGAAGTCCTCCGTCGCATCTTCGACCGTGTGCCGGGCGGCTTTGCCTTCCGTCTTTGGGACGGCTCCGTCGTGACTCTCGGCGCCGGCACGCCGGTGTGTACCGCCGTCGTGCACCAGCCGCAGACCTTCCTCAGGCTCATTCGCGATCCGACGCCGCTCAACTTCGCCGAGGCCTATGTCGACGGCTCCATCGACCTCGAAGGCGATCTGTTCGAAGCCATGAGCGTCGCGAACTCGATCGAAGAGATCCGCGTGCCCTTCGTGGAGCGGCTGCGCGTCCTCTGGACTCTCTGGCGAGGCTGACGTGGCCCAGCACGACGTGATCGTGGTCGGCGGCGGTCCGGGCGGAAGCACCGCGGCGTGGCGGCTCGCGCGGGCGGGCCTTCGGCCGCTCCTGCTCGACGCTGCGGTCTTTCCGCGGGTGAAAATCTGTGCCGGCTGGGTCACTCCCGAGGCGCTGGCTGACGCCCAGGTCGATCCTCAGAAATATCCACTGACGATCCAGGCCTTCTCGGCGTGCCGGTTCGAGTTCGACGGCGCGCGCACCGAGACGCGCTGGCGACGACCCGCCAGCTACGGCATCCTCCGACGGGAATTCGACCACTATCTGCTCGACCGCGCGCGCGCCGCCGGCGCGGATGTTCGCGAAGGTGCGCGGGTGACCGCGGTGACGCACGAAGCGGACGGGATCCGTGTCGTGAGCCCGCGCGGCACGTTCACGGCCCCCGTCGTCATCGGCGCCGGCGGCCACCGATGCCCGGTGGCCCAGGCGCTCGGCGAGGTCTCCGGGCGGGAAGAGGTCGTGATCGCGCAGGAGAGCGAGACGCGACTTGCGCCGGAGTGGGTCGAGGCGCTCGGCAAGTGGTGGGAGGCCCCGGAGCTCTACGTCGAGCCGGACCTCAAGGGTTACGGGTGGTACTTCCCCAAGGGCGACGTCCTCAACGTCGGAGTCGGCTGCGTCTCGGGGCCCGGTGCCGACCTGCCGCGCCGGCGAGACGCGCTCGTGAGCGCGCTGCGCGCCGCGGGTCGGCTGCCGGCCGCGCTCCCCATCGAGCCCTTCCGCGGCCACGCCTACGTCGTGCGCCGCCGGGCGCCGCGGAAGCTCGCCGGTGATCGGTTCTGCCTCGTCGGCGACGCGGCCGGGCTCGCGCGCGACCTCAGCGGCGAAGGAATCGGGCCGGCCATCAAGAGCGGGATCCTCGCCGCCGAGGCGGTCGAGGCGCGCCTGCGCCGGGGCGCTGGCCTCGAGGGGTACGCGGCCGCGATCGTGCGCCGGTACGGATCGGGCGAGACCGGCTGGCTCGGCCGGCAGCTCGCACGAATCCCCGATGCGTGGGCGCGCGTCTTCGTGCGCGCCATCCTGAACACGGAAGCCACGAGGCGGCACGTGGTATTCGGGCGCATCTTCGGCATGCGGGAGGTGGCGTCGTGAGGCCACGCAGCAAGGAGGCGGACGCGAAGGCCATCGCCCATCATTACGACGTGTCCAACGAGTTCTACGCGCTGTTCCTCGACCCGCTGATGGTCTACACCTGCGCGTACTATCGCGACCCCGACGGCAAGCTCGAGCAGGCCCAGCGGGACAAGCTCGATCTGGTCTGCCGCAAGCTCGAGCTCGAGGCCGGCGAGACCTTGCTCGACATCGGGTGCGGCTGGGGCAGCCTGTCGATCTGGGCGGCGCAGCACTACGGCGTGCGCGCCCACGGCGTGACCTTGTCGAAGGCGCAGGCCGACTACGCGACCGAGCGCATCCGCCGGGAAGGGCTCGAGGGGCGCTGCACGGTCGAGTACCGCGACTATCGTGACCTGCCCCCGGACGCCCGCTTCGACAAGATCGCCGCGGTCGGCGTGATCGAGCACGTCGGGATTCCGAACTATCCGGCGTTCTTCGGCGGCGTGCGCCGGAGGCTGAGGGACGGCGGCCTCTATCTGAACCACGGGATCGTCCACGAGTTCCACTGGAAGGCGACGAGCCAGATCGAGTTCCTCTATCGACACGTGTTTCCGAACGGCGACCTTGCGGGGCTCAGCGAGACGCTGACCGAGATCGAGCGCGCGGGCTTCGAGATCATGGACGTCGAGGGGCTCCGGCTGCACTACGCGCGGACCTGCCGTCACTGGGTCGAGCGCCTGCGCGAGCGGGCCGACGAGGCCCGCGCGCTGGCCGGCGAGCGCACGTATCGGACCTGGCTCCTCTACCTGACGTGCTCCGCCGTCGCGTTCACCGAGAGCTCGATCGGGCTCTACCAGGTCCTGACGCGCAAGCAGCACGATCCCGTCGCGAGCCGTGCGCCTCACACGCGCGAGCACCTGTACGGTAAGGCATTCCTGTGACACCGAGACCTGAAAGGGACACGCGTTGACTCGTCAGATCGTGGTCATTGCGATCGCTTCGTTCATCCTGGCGCAGACCGCCACCTTCGCGACGTCGATCTATCTGCATCGCGCGCTCGCGCACCGGTCGCTGTCCCTGCACCCGTTCGCGGCCGTCCTGTTCCGCGCGGCGCTCTGGCTCTTGACCGGCCAGAGCCGGCAGCAATGGGTGGCGGTGCACAGGAAGCACCACACCTTTGCCGACCGCGACGGCGATCCACACAGTCCGCTGCTGCTGGGCTTCTGGAAGGTGCAGCTGTGGAACGTGTACTACTACATCCGTGAGGCCCGGCAGCCCATGACCGTGGAAACCTTCGCGCCCGATCTCGGTCCCGACTGGTGGGAGCGGCGCGTCTTCTCCCTGGGCTGGACGGGGCTCGTCGTCGGCACCGCGCTCGTCTCGGTCGCCATCGGCTGGTGGCAGGGCATCCTCGCCATGCTCGGCCACGGGATCATCTACATGTTCGTGCTGGCGCCGCTGATCAACGGCCTCGGCCACTGGTGGGGCGGCCAGAACTTCGAGAACACGGCCTACAATTCGCGCGTGCTCGCGTGGCTCACGGGCGGCGAGAGCCTGCACAACAACCACCACGCGTTCCCGCGCTCGCCGAAGTTCAGCCTGCGGCGCTCCGAGCTCGATCCCTCGTGGATCGCGATCCGCCTGCTGGCCGCGCTGCGCCTGGCGGCCATCGTCGGCGCGCCGCTCAGAGCGCGGCCGACGCGTTAGAGCCGCGATGGCGTCCCCGCCGCTCGAGCTGACCCTGGAGCTGTCGGCGCGCGAGCGCTTCGAGATGGTCGAGCTGCGGTCGCGGTTTTCGAGCGAGCACGACGAATCCCTCGCGTCGTATCCGCGCTGCCTCTACTGGTCGGCCCACACGACGGCCGGATTCCTGGATCGCAGCCTGATCGCGCGCCTCGGTCTCGGGGGCGTGTCGACCTACATCGAGACGCTTCGCCGCATCTTCCCGGAGGGCGCCGGCTACGCGCACGACCGGCTGGAGCGGCGGCAGGACCTCGACGCCGCCCAGCGCGCGATCGAGCCGCGCAATGGTGACTCGCACCTGGCCTTCATCGCCGGCGGTCTGCAGCCCTGCGTGACGCACCCGAACCGGGCCGGCGAGAGCGTGTGCTTCGTCGACCTCGACGGGGTCTACCACGGGCGGCCGCGCCGCCGCCAGACCCGCGTGATCGGCTTCCATCGCGAGGTGGTGGCGGGGCAGATGCAGCTGCGGGTGCCGCTCTCCGGGCATGCGGTCGACTCGATCAATCTCAAGGCCCCGTCGCTCGGCCTCTACGAGCAGCTCGCGGAGTTCGTGGCGCGGGCCGACGTCGGCAAGGGGCGGCTCCACATCGCGCTCGGGCGCAGCGAGCGCGACGCCGCGCTGACGATCAACGAGTTCGAGACGCTCCTGATGAAGTACGACCTCGCCGCGGTGCTGAGGAACCCGTTCCGGTTCATGGCCGAGGAGTACCGGCACGCGCTGGCCAACCCGCGCGCCGTCCCCGGCAAGGCGCTCGGCTACGCGCAATACGATCTGGTCCGCGTGCTCAACATCGGCCTCAAGACGCTCGGCCTGCAGGGCTCGCTGCTCGAGCGGCTGCTCGCCCGCACGCTGGCGGTCCCGGCGGCCCGCCTGTTTCGCGTGAGACGATCGATCAGCGTGCTGGTCGCGGGCGAGGGCGGCCGGCCGGGGCCGGTCGAGGGTGTCTACCAGAGCCCGATCCTGATCCAGTGGCAGCGCGCCACTCGAGACGTGCGCGAGCTCGACGTCACGCTGTACCGGCTGGAATAGCCGCGCGCGCCGCGCTCAGACGCCGGTGCCGAAGCCTCCGGCGGTGCGGACGGTCGCGGCCTCGCCGATGTGACCGGCCGAATGGAAGAGCGCGATGCCGCTCAGCATCGCCGAGCGCGGCCGACCCGGAAATGCCTTCACGATCTGCTCGGTCCGCACGCCGAAGGCGCCCTGTCCCGCGGCGCGCTGGACGGCGTCGACCGCCACCGTGCCCTCCCAGTCCTGGGGCTTGAAGCCGCCGATCACGTCGCGCGTGCGGCGGCCCACCCCGTCGCGATATTCGCGAAGCGCGCCGAGGTCGATCTGCCGCGTCAGCTCCGTGACCTCGGCGCTGGTCATGCCGATGCCGAAGTCCCGCCGCGTCACGGCCAGGCGCTTGGCCCAGCTCTCGTCGTCGAAGAGCTGCGTGCGCGCGCCCAGGATCGTGTTGATGAAGATGTCCTCGGCGCGGGCGATGTGCCACATGAGCCACGCGAGCGAGTTGAGGTCCTCGCGCGGGCGGACGCGCATCTGCTCGTCGGACAGGCCGGTGAATGCGCGCTCCGAGGCTGACATCGTGTTGCCGCCGACGGCGGCCGAGTGCATCGCGGCGTGCTGATCCAGGAACAGGTCACGGACGTCCATGGTGTCCTCAGGCCACGTCGCGCTGGCGCGCGGCGTTGTAGTTGGCGTCGTACCACCAGTCGAGGTACGCCGCGTACGTGATCGGCGGATAGCGGGGCGGATCGCCCGGTCCCTGGCAGGTGGGCAGGCACGCGATCTCCGTGTCGAGATGCGGACCCATGAAGTAGGGAATCGCGTAGCGCGGCCGGCCCACCGGGGGCAGCGCGCGATGCGGCGTCGACTTGAATCGGTGGTTCGTCCACCGCTGCATCATGTCGCCCGAGTTGACCGCGAACGAGCCGGGCTCGTACGGCACGTCGACCCACGTCCCGTCGGGCATCCGCACCTGGAGCCCGGCCACCTCGCTCTGGGCGAGGAAGGTCATGAAGTTCGCGTCCGTGTGCGGCGCGATCCCGTACTGGTTGGCCTCGGCGGCCACCGGCGGGTAGTGCGTCAACCGGAAGCTGAACTGGCTCTCGGCGAACGCGCCGTCGAAGGTGCCCACCGGCAAGTCGAGCGCGGTCGCGCAGAGCGGCAGGAGCTTCTTGCCGAGCGCGTCGACGGCGTCGGTGTAGGCGAGCACCCTGTCGCGAAAGCCCGGCAGATCCGCGGGCCAGCGGTTGGGTCCGGCGAAGCGGCGACCCGCCCGCACGAGCGGGTCGTCCGGGCCGCGCTCGCGCTTCACGAAGAAGGCCTCGTTCAGATCGGGCTTGTCGTTGGCGTTCACGTCCGAGGTCCACACCGCGTAGCGCCCGAGCATCATGTAGCCGTTGTTGTGCTCGTTCATCCGCAGCGCGAGCTTGTCGGCCATGGGCTGGCCGTGGAAGCGCCGGGCCTCGGCGAACGTGTCGTCGATCAAGCGCTGCGAGATCCCGTGGCCCACGACGACGAAGAAGCCGACGGTCTCGAGCGCGCTGCCGAGCTCGGCCGCGGTCGCCGCGAAGGCGCCCGGTCGTCCCGCGAGGTACGGGCCCAGATCGATCACCGGGATCATGACGATGAGATAGCATCCTCCGGCGCCTTTGACAACGAGCCGGGACGAGGTTAGGGTCCCCCGCAACGGGGGTGAGCCATGGTCCAGGGGAAATTCAAGGTCCTCGATAGCGACATTCACATCATCGAGCCGCCTGACCTCTGGCCGCGGTACATCGATCCGGCCTTCCGCGCCCAGGCGCCGATCGGGCTCACGGAGGACGAGGGCGACTTGCGGCTGGCCCACAACGGCAAGGGCTGGGGGCGGGTCGCGATGGACGCCGACCGGAGCCGGCGCCGGCAGGGGCGCAACTACGCGCTGAACCAGGAGCGCTGGAAGCCGTACGCCGAGCGGGGCTGGACGTCGAAGGTCCAGCTCGAGGCGATGGACATCGAGGGCATCGACGTCGCGGTGGTCTATCCATCCCGCGGACTCTTCGCCCTCACGATCCCCGACATGGACCCGCGGCTCGCCGCGGCCATGGCGCGCGCGTACAACGACTGGCTCCATGAGTTCTGCCAGGAGAATCCGGAGCGCTTGCTCGGCGCCGGCATGATCTCGCCCTTCGACGTCAACGACGCCGTCGCCGAGGCCCGGCGCTGCGTCCGCGAGTACGGCTTCCGCGCGATGTTCCTGCGACCGAACGAGGTGAACGGGCGGAACTGGCACGATCCGTACTACGAGCCGCTCTGGGCCGCCCTCGAGGAGCTCGAGGTCCCGCTCGGATTCCACGAGGGGTCGGGCTCGCAGCTTCGCCAGGTCGGCGAGCAGTTCGGCGCCAACACGATGCTCAAGCACATCTATTCCCATCCGGTCGAGCAGATGCTCACCGCCGGCGCCTTCTGCGCGGGCGGCATCCTCGCGCGCCATCCGCGGCTGCGCGTGGCGTTCCTCGAAGGCAACTGCGGCTGGGTGCCGTTCCTGCTCTGGCGCATGGACGAGCACTGGGAGTGGCTCGGCGATATCTACGCGCGCGAGCTGACGATGGCCCCGAGCGCCTACTTCAAGCGGCAGTGCTTCGTGTCGGTCGAGTGTGACGAGGAGCCGGTCAAGCACGTGATCGACGCGATCGGTGATGACCGGATCGTCTTCTCGACGGACTTCCCGCACGGCGACTCGAAGTTCCCGCGGGCGGTGGAATCGTTCCTCCGGTTGCCGATCTCCGACGAGAGCAAGCGCAAGATTCTCTGGGACAACTGCGCGGCGTACTACGGGCTCGTGTAGCCACGCGCGGCCGGCCGTCGCGGGGCTGGGGCCCCCGCTGGCCGAGGCGCGCGGATGAATTCGCGATGAATTGAGGAGGGTGCGATGACCTCGTACAAGCTCATCTCGGCCGATTCACACATCGTCGAGCCGCCCGATCTCTACACGAACCGAATCGAGTCGAGGTTCAAGGACCGCGCTCCGCGTCTGGAGCGGCTGGAAACGCCCAAGGGCCGTAAGTTCGACGCGTGGGTCATCGACGGACAGCAGGTCGGCACGCTCGGCGCCGTGATGCAGGCCGGGCAGCGGTTCGAGGACCCGTCGCAGATCGATTTTCTCGGGATGTGGGAGGACGTTCGCCTCGGCGCCTACGATCCTCAGGCGATGATCAAGGAGAACGAGATGGACGGCGTGTGGGGCTCGTGCCTGCAGCCGAGCCAGGGTCTCTTCTGGTACCGCATCCCCGACAGCGAGCTGCTCACCGCGATCTGCCGCGTCTACAACGACTGGATCGCCGACTTCTGCAAGCCGTTTCCCGACCGCCTCAAGGGCATCGCCATGCTCAACGTGGACGACGTCGAGGAGGCGTCGCAGGAGCTCGAGCGCTGCGCCCGGCTCGGCCTGGTCGGCGCGTTCATCCCGGTCTCGCCGCTGGCCGACCGGCCGTACCGTCACGCGATCTACGACCGCCTCTGGTGGACGGCGCAGGACGTCGGGATGCCGCTGCTCCTGCACATCGGCACCCCCCGCGGCGGCATTCCAGGCTGCGAGTTCACGATGAACCTCGGCGAGCTCACCGGCGCGGGTCGATCGACCACCGACTACTGGGTGCGCTACTCGCTCTCGGCGATGATCTTCGCGGGTGTCTTCGACCGCTACCCGCGGCTCAGGGTCGGCTCGGTCGAGCACGAAGCCGCGTGGATTCCTCACTGGCTCAAGCAGATGGACTTCACGTATCGGGAGCGCCCGGTATTCACGCGCGGCTGGCGCTCGAAGGAAGGCCTGATGCCGAGCGACTACTGGCACCGCAACATGTTCGTGGAGTTCATGGAGGACGACCTCGGCATCCAGATGCGCGACACGATCGGCGTCGACAACATGCTCTGGGGGAGCGACTTCCCCCACGCCGAGTCGACCTGGCCGAAGTCGCGTGATTTTCTGACTCGCATCTTCGCGGGCGTTCCCGAGCCAGACCTGAAGAAGGTCACCTCGGAGAACGCGGCGCGCCTGTTCGGCTTCAAGCTGAACTAGCCCGCCGGCCCGAGCCCGACGGCATGCTCGAAGGCTTCGTTCCGGTGACCGCGGCCTCCGAGCTGCCGCCGGGCTCGATGAAGTGGGTCGTGATCGATCGCGAGCGGGTGCTGATCGCGAACGTCGCCGGCTCCTACTACGCGCTCCGCGACGTCTGCGGCCACGCGGGGGCGCCGCTCTCGACCGGTGAGCTCGTGGGCTACGCGATCGAGTGTCCGCTGCACTACGCCTGCTTCGACGTGCGCACCGGCAAGCTCCTCAGCGGGCCCGTCTCCGGCGACGTGCCAACCTACGAGGTTCGCGTCGAAGAAGACACCGTGTACGTGAAGCGGTAAGCTAGCCCAGACGCCGCAACTGCCCCGCAAAGGACGCTCTCGATGCGAAGACTTCTCCCGATCGTACCGGGTCTGCTGGTGGCGCTCGGCGCCACCAGCCTCGGAGCCGACGCCGCCGGCGACGCGCTCGACCGCGGGCGGCGCGCCGTTCAGGGTATGGCGGGCTGCTATCTCGTGGACTACAGCTACGTCGAGGTCGAGAGCCTCAAGGCCGGGTACGCGCGAGACGCGCGCGTCTATGACGTGAACCGGGACAAGTCCGCGAAGGAGTGGATCACGGCCGAAAGCCTGTCGCCGCACCGGATTCGCCTGCAGCGCGTCCTGTTCCTCACCGACCTCGGCGGTGCCATCCGTGACGGGAGCCTGATCAAGCACCAGTCCGAGGACTGGGAGTACGACGCGCCGTTCCTCTACGAGTTCGTCGGGCCGCGGAGCTGGCAGGTGCGCGATTTGAAAGCGACGCCGGGACTGTGGACACGCCGGGTCACGAACCTCGACGACGGGCCGCGCTACCAGTGCGCGGCGCGCTGGAGCGAGGACACGGCTTACCCGGAATGGTCCTGCTCGAGCTACGCGCCGATCCCCGGCCGCGAGACCCGCGACATGCGGCGCTCCGATTACGACACGCTCGACCGGACCACGCGCATCGTCGCGTACGGCCAGAGCTGGCTCGAGCGCCAGGACAACGTCAAGACCATCCACCGCGACGGCGTGCGGTCATTGCTGGCGCGTGAGGTCGGCAAGAACTGGTCGATCCGGCTGCCGGAATCGGAGTGCGCGGCCGCGCGGGCCTTCGCCGGCCCGCGCCAGGCGTTCTGGGACCTCGTGCGCGAGGTCTGGGACGGCGTGCTGGCCGGGACCGCGCCCTTCGTCGAGACGGCGCCGCCGGGCCAGCCACCGCGCTTCGTGAAGATGCACGAGGTCGAGGAGGGCTACGTCGGCCGCGATCTCTCCGATCCGGCGCTCCGGACGGCGGCCCGCGACCGCATCCGGAAGGTGATCGAGGCGTATCGCGAGCCGGCGCCGGCCGGACGATGAGCTATGCGGCGGCATCCTCCGGCACGTAGCGATAGCTGGGGACGGCGTCCACGCCCGTCGCTTTGAGCTTGGCGACGAATTCGCCTTCGAGCGTACGGCGAATACTCGGTTGCTCGCTGACGCCGACCCGCACCCGGTCGCGAAGAGCGCCACGGCCAGGATAGGGATGCCCGTGGTCCTTGTACTCGCCGGCCCGGCGCGGAGGGCGCCGGGCTCGGGGGAACGACGTCTAGCGAATCTGCTTGTGCGTGAACTCCATGATCATCTCGAGGGCGCGGTTGGACGCCGGTGAGCCGACCTTGCGCATGATGAAGCCCTGGCCCTCACCCTCGAACAGCTCGAGATCGATGACGCCACCCGCCTTGCGGTAGGCAGCCACGAAGCGATCGAGGTGCGGCCGCGGATGCGCGTGATCGTCGGTGCCCTGCAGGTAGAGCACCGGCGGCAGCTGAACCTTCTCGCCGCGCTCGAGCGCGCCGGCCGGCGCGCCCTCGGCCATCGCCTCCTCGGTCTTCCAGTACGCGTCGTGGCACGGCAGGAGCTCGTCGGCCGCCACCGGGTACGGCTTGCCCTTGGCGATGACGTCCTTCGCATAGCGATACCGGCCGAGCGGATCGATGACGGGCGACGTCATGATCACGCAGCGCACGGTCGCGTCGACCGCCGGCGCGCTCGCCAGCGGAAGCGCGCTGTAGCGTGGGTCGAACGGCCGCATCGCCAGCAGCATCGCCTGGTGGCCGCCGCTCGAGTTGCCCATCGAGCCCACCAGGTCGGGCCGGCCGCCGAGCTCCGTCGCGCGCGCCTTGAGCCAGCGAATCCCGTAGTGGATGTCCTGGAACGACGCGGGATAGGACGCCGTCGGCGGCTGCCGCCAATCGAGCGTGGCCACGATCACGCCGCTCTTGGCCAGCGCCTCGTGGATCACCTTGTCGCCGTGGCGATCCGAGCGGCACCAGGCGCCGCCGTGGAGCTCGACCATGATGGGGAAGGGCCCCGTGCCCTGCGGCCGGTAGAGGGTCGCAAGATACGGCGTGTTCCCGTGACGGAGGTACTCGATGTCCTCGACCTTGACGTCGTAGCTCATGATGGTCTCCTTAGGGATCAAGGGTCCGCTGCCGGGTAGAGTATCCTGCCCGGTATGGCGAAGCCAAGACGGATCGATGGGATCGGCGCGCCGGTCAAGCGGCGCGAAGATTTTCGCCTGCTGACCGGTCAGGGGCGCTACGCCGAAGACTGGAACGCGCCGGAACAGGCGCACGCGGCGTTCGTCCGCTCGCCGCACGCCCACGCCGACGTGGTGTCCATCGATGCGAAGCCCGCGCTGGCCCTCGAAGACGTGCTCGGCGTGTTCACCGGGCGCGATCTCGTCGCCGACGGGGTCGGCCCCATTCCGACCCTGATCGCCGAGCGCGGCGGCGGCATCCGGAGCCGTGACGGGTCGGCGTTCGCCGAGCCGCCGTGGTACCCGCTCGCGACGGACACCGTGCGCCACGCCGGCGAGCCCCTCGCGATCGTCATCGCGGCCTCGCCAGCCGCGGCGCGCGATGCCGCCGACGCCGTGCGGGTGCGCTACGCCGAGCGGCCGTCGGTGATCGACGCCGTCGCGGCGCTCGCCGAGGGCGCCCCGCGCCTGCACGCCGGCGTCGAGCAGAACCGCGCCTACGACTGGGAATGCGGCGACCCGGAGGCCACCGCGCGCGCGATCGCGGCCGCCGCGCACGTCACGCGCCTGACTCTGGTCGACAACCGGCTCGTCACCTGCTTTCTCGAGCCGCGCGCCGCGCTCGCTGAGTGGGACGCCGGCGCCGGGCGCTACACGCTGTACGCCGGGCTTCAGAGCGTCCACCAGCTGGCGGCGAACCTCGCGCGGGTCCTGGGCGTCACGGTCGAGCGCGTGCGCTGTGTCACGGCGGACGTCGGCGGCGGCTTCGGCTCGAAGATCCAGGTGTATCCGGAGTACGTGGCGCTCGCGTGGGCGGCGAGGCGGCTCGGTCGCGCCGTGAAGTGGGCGTCGACCCGGTCCGAAGGGTTCGTCAGCGACGTCCAGTCGCGGGATCACCTGCTGCGGGGCGAGCTGGCGCTCGACGCCGCCGGGCGCGTCACCGCGCTCCGCGTGCACTCGACGCCGAACCTCGGCGCCTACGTCGCGCCGAGCATCCCGATCTCGACGCTCTCCAACATGGAGCGGATGATCTCCGGGCTCTACGCGATCCCAGCCATCCATCTTCGCGTCGACGGCGCCCTCACCAACACGGTGCCGATCAACGTCTATCGAGGTGTCGGCCGCATCGAGTGCGTCTACACCGTGGAGCGGCTGATCGAGCGCGCCGCGCGCGAGACCGGGCGCGATCGCGTGGCGATCCGGCGGGCCAACATGGTCCGGGTCTTCCCCTATCGCACGGCCACCGGCGCCGTGTACGACTCCGGCGACTACGTGGCGCGCCTCGACGAGGCGATCGAGCTCGCCGATACGGGCGGGTTCGCGTCGCGGCGCGCCGAGGCCGCGCGGCGTGGCAAGCTGCGCGGTCTGGGCGTCGGCCCCTACATCGAGGGCACCGGCGGCGTGCCGCAGGAATTCGCCGAGGTGCGGGTGCTGCCCGAAGGCGTGGTCGAGGTGCCGATCGGCGCCGTGTCGCAGGGCCAGGGCCACGAGACGGTCTTCGCTCAGGTCGTCGCCGAGCGGCTCGGCCTGCCGTTCGACGCGGTGAGGATCGTCATGGGCGACACCGATCGCGTGGCGAAGGGCGTCGGCACGTTCGCCTCGCGGTCGATGGTGAGGGCGGGGAGCGCCGCGGTCGAGGCCTCGGACGGCGTCGTCGCCGCCGGCCGCACCATGGCGGCGCATCTCCTCGAAGCAACCCCGGGCGACATCGAGTACGGCGACGGCGCGTTCCGCGTCGTCGGAACGGACCGGTCGGTCGGGATCTTCGAGCTCGCGCGCGCGGCCGCCGCGGGCAAGCTGCCGCCGGTGCTCGGCACCACGCTCGCCGCGGCGAAGATGCACGAGAACCCGGCGTTCGCGTTCGCCAACGGCTGCGAGGTGTGCGAGCTGGAGGTCGACCCCGAGACCGGCGCGGTCGAGATCGTCGCCCTGACCATCGTCGACGATTCCGGCCGCTCGGTGAATCCGATGATCGTGCACGGCCAGATGCACGGCGCGGCGGCGCAGGGGATCGGGCAGGCGCTGACGGAGCGCTGCGTCTACGATCCGGCGAGCGGCCAGCTCCTCTCGGGCTCGTTTCTCGACTACGCGATCCCGCGCGCCGACGATCTGCCGTCGATCTCGGTCACCAGCCGCGACGTGCCGAGCCCGACGAACCCGCTCGGCGTCAAGGGCGCGGGCGAAGGCGCCACGGTCGGCGCGCCGGGCGCGGTGATCCACGCGATCCTCGATGCGCTGGCGCCGCTCGGGGTGGCTCACATCGACATGCCGGCGACCCCAGAGCGGGTGTGGCGGGCGATCCACCAGGCGCGCCAGGCTGCCGAAAAGGGCCGATCTGCTTCGTGGCCGCCCTCGACCGCGCGCTCGACGTACAGCTAGTACGCCTCGAGCGCGGCTCTCGGGCGGCGCCTCGCATCTCGACCCTTTTTGGCAACGTGGACTTCTTCATACGCATCGGCTCCGGCTAGGGTGCGGCGCGAAAATCGCGGAGGCGACGCCACACCACGCGAAGGCCGGCGATCACCGGCACCGAGAGGAACATCCCGGCCACGCCGGCCAGCTCGCCGCCGGCGAGCACGCCGAAAATCACCAGCCCGGGATGTAGCTCGACGCCGCGGCCCATGATCAGCGGGCTCGAGACGTAATCCTGTACGAGCCGCCAGATCAGGATGAAGAGCGCGAGGAGCCAGGGGTGCGCGAAGCCGCTGAACAGCGCGACCGAGACGATGGTGAGGCCGGCGGCGATCGGGCCGACCACGGGAAGAAACTCGAGCGTCCCGCCGATCGCCGCGAGCACCAGGGCGTACGGCACCCCAGCGATCAGGAACAGCACCATCCAGACGACGAACGTCAGCGCGCAAAGAAGGACCTGGGCACGGACGTACTCTCCGAAAACACTGTGCAGATCGCGGGCGATCGTTTTCGAGAGCCCGCGCCACCCTCCCTGGTCATCGATCGCGCCGGTCACCGTGTCCGCGACGCGCTCGGCATCACGCAAGAAGAAGAACGCGAAGATCGGAACCATGATGACGACCCAGGCGCCCGACAGCCAGCCCAGGGCACCGGCGAGGCCGTGCTGCGCGTATTCCACGACCTGGGGCAGATGCGCACGGATCACGTCGTCCAGAATCTCGGCGCCGCCCCAGCCCGGGAAGATCTGGCCGATCACCCGACCGCTCTTGATCTGCTCCGAGATCTCCGGGAATTTCTGGCCGAGCGCCGCCAGCTCGCGCCCGAGCCGAGGGCCGACCAGCGCGACGAGCGTGCTCAGCGCGGCCACGAGCACGACGTAGACCGCGCCGATCGCGACCGGGCGTCGCCCCGAGCGCGGGAGGCCGCGCTCGACGACCTTCACGAGCGGAAAGATCAGGTACGCGAATACCACGGCGAAGGCCAGCACGAGCAGGACCGTTCTCAGGAGGTAGAGGAGCACCAGCGCGCCGATGACGACGAGGACGGTCCACACCACTCGCAGAGTTTTGCGATCGAGGAACCAGAACGTCGACGGCGACGGCATGGCCACGCGATTCTAGATCAACCCGGGGTCAGCCGCGCCGCGGCAGGGCGGTCACGGTCGGCCGGCGCCCGCCGCTGCCACAGGCTCGCCCGCCATCTGACGCCGATGAGCAGGGTGAACACCAGCCCGACCGTCGAGAAGACGCTGATCGTCAACGGATAGCCGATGCGCTCGATGAGAACGCCCGAGGCCAGCAGACCGAGCGGCATGCCGTAGATCGCGAGCGTCCGCACGCCCATCACGCGGGCCCGGAAGCGCTCGTCCGAAGCGTTGAGGATGTTGGCGGTCATCGCGATCATCGCGATGCTCTGGACGAAGCCCGCGACGACCAGCGCCACGAGGCCCGGGCCCAGGCTCGGCAGGTGACCGAAGGCGAGCAGGATCGCGTACCAGACCGCCGTGTAGACGAGCATCGAGCGCGCGAGCCGGCGTGGGCCGCCCGTCGCGACGGTGGCGATCGAGCCCATGAGGCTGCCGAGCGCGAAGCTGGCGGCGAGCCACCCGAGCCCTGTCGCGTCGACGAAAAAGATGCGCTGGGCGACGTAGGGCAGAAGGCCGCTCGAGATCGGGTAGGCCGTCAGATTGATCAGAAACGCGAGCCACATCATCGCGTGGAGCTCCGGCGTCCTCAGCACGTAGAGGAGACCGTCCTTGAGCTCGCGGCGGCGCGACGGGACGAGCGCGGCGCCGGTGGCGCCCACGGAGCTCTCGCCGATCGATCCGCCGGGGTCCGGCACCGGACGGCGTCGCGCCACTTCCCAGGTGAGCACGACGCTCGCCGCGTAGAGGGTGGTCACCAGGACGTAGGTTCTCTCGATGCCGAGCACGGTGGAGAGCTCGGCCCCGGCGAGCGCGCCGACCACGCGCGCCGAGTCCATCGTGGCGCGCGAGAGACCGACCGCTCCCATCAGATGCTGCGGCGGAATCGTCTCGCCGATGAGCGCGTTGCGGAGCACCTGGTCGTTGGGGCGCACGAGGCCGGCGAGCGTCGCGATCACGAACACCCAGCCCGGCGTCAGCCTTCCGGTCAGGGTCAGGAGCAGGACGAAGCCCGCGAGAACGGCGTAGACCACGCGCATCGCCATGAGCACCGCACGGCCGCCGAGCCGATCGCCCAGCACGCCGAACATCGGCGAGGCGAGGGTGCCCAGGAGCAGCAAAGAGCCGAAGGCGGTGAGCAAGAGCACCGAGCCGGTCTGCACCATCACGTACCAGCCGAGGATGACCGTCTCCATCTCGAACGCCAGCGACGTGAGCAGGTCGGCGGGCCACTGGAAGCGGAAGCTACGGACGCGGAACGCGGCGGGGATCAGGGCCGAGAGGTACCGTCAGCCGGCCAGCCGCTCGATGGCCGACACGTCGTCGGCCGAGAGCGACAGGTCGCGGCTCGCGAGGTCCTGCTTCATGTGCGCGGCATCGGAGGTCCCGGTCAGCGGCAGCATGCCCACCGCGAGCGCGAACCGGAAGACGACCTGGGGCGGTGTCGCGTGCAGGCGCGCGGCGATCTCGGCGACCCGGCGGCTCTGCAGCACCTCGAGGTTGGCGGTGAGCAGCGAGAAGCCCTGGTAGACGATCTTGCGCTCGCGGCAGAACGCGCGGACGTCGCGGTCCCAGCCCAGGCGCGCGAAGCAGCGATTCTGTACGAACGCCGGAGCCTCGGCCCCGGTCGCGACCATCTGATGCAGGTGGCGCAAGGAGACATTGCTGACGCCGAGGAGCCGCGTGCGCCCGCCGTCACGCTCCTTGATCATCGCGGCCCACGCCTCGGCGTCGTGCTCGGTCCAGCCATAGCCGGACGCAGGGCCATGCAGCACGTAGCTGTCGACGTGGTCGGTCCCGAGGTGCTCGAGCGAGCTCGCCATCGACTGCGCGACCTGCGTGGAAAGGTCGGCCGCGGGATCGTAGGGGAGCCGGTGGTCCTGGCCGCCCTCGTACGTGAACTTCGTCTGCAGGAAGAGATCGGCGCGGGTGACGATCCCGGCGCGGTACGCGGCGGCGAGCCCCTGGCCGACTCCCGCCTCGAAGTAGTGCCGCCGCTGATTCGCGGTGTCGATGCCCCGAAAGCCCGCTCGGAGCGCGAGCTCGGTCAGGGCCGTCGTCCGGTCCTCCTTCCAGGCCGTCCCATAAAGGAAGTCGGGGACTCGTGCGGGCTCCGTTGCCGGCATGGCGTCATTCTGCCACGAGAAGGCGCGCGTCTCGTAGCCTTCGCGCCCCACCCGTGCTAACGTCCAGCGCGAGGAGCGACCGCCATGAAGGTCTCGTTCTTCGAAACCGCCCGTTACCAGGCGTCGAAGCCCCTGCCGTCGGAGTGGCCGGTGCCGTCCGGAGTCTACGATCCCGACGCGGGCGCGCGGGCCTATCGCGGGATGATCGAGCGGCTCGAGTTCGTCGAGGAGCTCGGCTTCGATTGGGTCAGCGTCTCGGAGCACCACTACTCGCCGCGGATCCTGACGCCGTCGCCGATCGTCTCGGCGGCGTTCCTCGCCGCGCACCTGAAGAAGATCAAGATCGCGCTGCTCGGCCCGATCGTGCCGCAGAGCAATCCGGTGCGCGTGGCCGAAGAGATCGCGATGCTCGACACGATGGCCCAGGGACGCCTGGTCGTGGGGCTCCTGCGCGGGACCTCGAACGAATCGCTGACGTACGATCTGAACCCGGCCGAAGCGCGCGAGCGGACCGACGAGGGGATGGAGCTCGTGCTCAAGGCGTGGACGGAGCCGCAGCCGTTCGGCTGGCAGGGCCGGCACTACCGCTATCGGACGATCTCGATCTGGCCGCGTCCGCTGCAGCAGCCTCATCCGCCGACGTACGCCCTCGGCACCAGCCGCGAGTCGTGCGACTTCGCGGCGCGCCATCACCTCGGCTGCGGCGTGTCCTACGGCTCGTTCGAGGGCGTGGGCAAAGCCACGAAGTATTACCGGGAGCAGTGCGCGCGCTACGGCTGGCAGCCCGCGCCGGAGCAGATCATCTACCGGGCGAACATGCTCCTGGCCGACACCGACGAGGAAGCCCAGGAGATGCTGCGCACGCTGCCGGGGCAGGCGCCGTTCTCGATGCGGCCGGGTGTCCGCGACGCCATGATGACACTCGATTCACGCAACATCGCCGGCGAGGCGCGCGCTCCGGTCGTGAGCGGCGCCCTGCCCACGACGTTCGTCGGCAGCCCCGACACCGTCGTCGAGCAGGTTCGCCGCTGTCGCGACGTGGTGGGCGCCGGCGTCCTCGACCTGTCGCTGCACCCCCCCGGGTCGAGCGACCTCGAGCCGCTCATGCGGGCACTCGAGCTCTTCGGCAAGAAAGTGCTCCCGCGGATCCGCGACATCTAGGGCTCTCCGAGAATGGCCGAGACCGCGTTCCGCGAAGGTCACGTCGACGCCGACGGGTTCAGGATCCGCTACCTGGAAGCCGGCGACGGTGTTCCGCTCGTGCACCTGCACGGCGCGGGCGGGCTGCGCCTCACCCCCGCGCACGAGCTGCTGGCCCGACGCTTCCGCGTCGTGGCCTTCGAGATGCCGGGCTTCGGCAATTCGCCGGTGAACACGCGCACCGAGAGCATGCCGGAGCTCGCGTCGACGATGGCTCGCGCGGTCGACAAGCTGGGCCTCGACACGTTCAACCTGATGGGCACCTCGTTCGGCGGAAAGACCGCGCTGTGGCTCGCGCTCCAGGCAACCGGTCGCGTGCCGGCACTCGTGCTCGAAGCGCCGGCCGCGATCCGCCAGGAAGGCGCCGCGCCGCCGTCGGGCACACCAGACGAGATCGCGCGGCGCCTGTATGCCCATCCGGAGCGGGTGTCAGCGCCTCCGATCGATCCGGCGCTCCGCGCCAAGGCTCAGCCCCTGGTCCAGCGGCTGCTCGGTCCTCACCGCGATGCGGATCTGGAGAGTCGCCTCCAAGAGCTCTCGACGCCGACGCTCGTGCTCTTCGGCACGCTGGACGGCGTCATCGCGCCGGCGATGGGTCGGATCTACAAAGACCTGATGCCCAATTGCCACCTGGTCTTCGTGTACGACGCGGGGCACGCGATCAGCACCGATCGGCCGGAGGCGTTCACCGAAGTCGTGACCGACTTTCTGGAGCGCCACGAGGCGTTCGTCATCAGCCGCGCCGAGACGGTGATCCACCCCTAGAACGCCGCCTCAGAGCTCGGCGACAACCGGCTCCATCCGTCTCGCTGCATGCGCTTGATCGTCCGCGCCAGGAGCTGGGCGCGGCGATCGCGCGAACGGCGTACAATCGGCCCGGTAACGCCGCGACTCCCCACACACGTGCGTGAGGGTGGACGTGGCGCCGCCCCTCACGATCGATGAGGAGGACGATATGGCCCGCTGGTCATCGCCGGTGTCGGCCGTCGCGCTCGTGCTGACCTTCGTGCTCCCCGCGTCGGGCCAGGTCCCGGCGCCGTCGGGGCGTTCGGAAACGCCCGCGGGCCAGGTCACCTTCGCCGCCACCGTGACGCTCGCGCCGACCTGGTTCGATCCCGCGGAGACGCCGGGAGTCATCACGCCGTTCCTCACGCTCTACGCGATCCACGACGCGCTCGTGAAGCCGATGCCGGGCAACGCGTGGGCACCCTGCCTGGCCGAGTCGTGGACGGCATCGAAGGACGGCCTCACCTACGAGTTCGTCCTCCGCAAGGGCGTCAAGTTCCACAACGGCGATCCGCTTACCGCCGACGACGTGAAGTTCTCGTTCGAGCGCTACAAGGGCGGCGGCGCCACGACCTTGAGGGCGCGCGTGGCGGCAGTCGAGGTCGTCGATCCGCTGCGTGTGCGGTTCCGGATGAAGCAGCCGTGGCCGGACTTCATGACGTTCTACGCGACGCCGGCCACCAGCGCGGCCTGGATCGTCCCGAAGAAATACGTGGAGCGCGTCGGCGACGACGGCTTCAAGAAGGCGCCGGTCGGCGCGGGGCCGTACCGCTTCGTGTCGTTCAACCCCGGCGTCGAGCTGGTCGTCGAGGCCTACGACGGCTACTGGCGCAAGACGCCGTCGGTGAAGCGCGTGGTCTTGAAGTCCGTGCCGGACGAGTCAACTCGCATGGTGATGGTCAAGCGCGGCGAGAGCGACGTCTCCTACGGCCTGCGGGGCCCGGACGCCGACGACGTGCGACGCAGCCCCGGCCTCACGCTGAAAGTCGTGCTCCCGACCGTCAGCCAGTGGCTCGTGTTCACCCAGCAGTGGGATCCGAAGTCACCGTGGGCGGACCAGCGCGTGCGCCTCGCGGCGAACCTCGGCATCGATCGCAAGACGTTCAGCGACGCGGAGTACCTCGGGCACGGCCGGCCGGCGCCGTCGATCATTCCGCGAGATTTCGAGCTCTACTGGACGCCGCCCGCCTATCCGTACGATCCGGCGCGCGCGAAGAAGCTCCTGGCCGAGGCGGGCTATCCGAAGGGCTTCGACGCCGTCGAGCTCGCGACCGACGCCGTGTTCGCGCCGGAGGCCGAGGCCGTGCTCAACGGTTTGCAGTCGATCGGCATCCGCGCCCGGCTACGCCCGATGGAGCGCGCGAGCTTCTACAAGGCCGACCAGGAAAAGCAGTTCAAGTACCTGGTGCGGGTGGGCAGCGGCGCCGCCGGCAACGCCGCGACGCGGATCGAGGCGTTCGTGATCTCCGGCGGGATTCGCTCCTACGGCGGCTATCCCGACATCGACGCGCTCTTCCGCGATCAGGCCGGCGAGATGGACGCCAAGCGGCGTGAAGCGCTCCTGCACAAGATCCAGCAGCTCATGTACGAGCGCGCGATGTTCGCGCCGATCGTGGAGCAAGCCGGGCTGATCGGCGTGGGCCCACGGCTGGCCGAGGTGCCGACGATCACGGGCCACCCGTTCATCTCGCCCTACGAGGACCTCAAGCTCAAGTAACGTCGGGCGCGGGCGAAGCCGATAGGCGCGGCTAGCGCCGGCGCTTCGGCGTCAAGACGTGATCGCGTAACGCCGCCAGCCGGTCGTCCCAGCGCGCGCCGAGGTCGGCCATCCACGAGACCGCGTCCGTGAGCGGCCGGGGCGAGATCTGGTAGAGCTTCTCGCGCCCGCGTCGAGTCGAGGTGACGAGACCGGCGTCGGCGAGGGTGATCAGGTGCTTGGTCACGGCCTGACGCGTCACCGGAAGATTCGCGGCCAGGCCGGTTGCCGTCGAGGGGCCCTGCTCGGACAACGCGCGGATCACCTGCCGCCGCGTGGGGTCCGCGAGCGCGGAAAAGATGGCGTCGGTGCGGTCCGCCCTCACGCGTCGATCGCCGCCAGCACGGGCCCGAATGCCCCGCCCGAGGCTCGACTTTGAATCCTGGTCGTCCGCCGGTCGAGCGCCGACTGCTCCACCACCCGCACCCGCGTACCCTCGGAGACCTCGTCGAGCGTGATCTCGACGCGGGTCGACGGGATGGGTTCGACGTCACCCCACGCGGTACGCTGGAAGGGGAGCCAGCGGAACGACAGCTTGCGCTCGGGCTCGACCTCCTCGACGACGGCGTGTCGCTCCGTGCCGTCCGGCCAGCGAAAGACGCCCCGCCCGCCGGGCCGCGCGTCGAGCGCCACGTCGGCGCCGAACCACACGGAGACCTGATCGGAATGCGTCAGCGCCGGCCAGACCTCGCCCGGCGGGGCCGGGACCGTGATCTCCCGCTCGACCGTCTCCATCGCCCCCTCCGATCATGCGCAACTCGACAGTTGCGTATGCGCGTGTTAGATTGCAACCCTAGGGTTGCACTATACCAGAGGAGCTCGCGCATGAACCTGATCCCGTACATCGTCGAGGAGACGCCGCACGGCGAGCGCGCGTACGACATCTACTCGCGGCTCTTGAAGGACCGGATCGTCTTTCTCGGCTCGGCGATCGACGCCGCTATCGCGAACCTGGTCACGGCGCAGCTCCTGTACCTCGAGGCGGAGGATCCCGACCGCGACATCGATCTCTACATCAACTCGCCCGGCGGCGACACGTCGGCGGGCCTGGCGATCTACGACACGGTGCAGTTCGTCAGGCCCCAGGTCCGGACGCTCTGCCTGGGGCTGGCCGCGTCGGCCGCCGCGGTCCTGCTGGCGGCGGGGGCGCCGGGGAAACGCTACGCGCTTCCGAACGCGCGAATCATGATCCACCAGCCCTGGGGACAGGTCCCGCAGGGCCAGGCCGTCGACCTCGGGATCCAGGCTCGAGAGTTCCTGCGCACGAAACGCCTCGTCGAGGAGCTCCTGGCGAAGCACACGGGGCAGCCCGTGGAGAAGGTGCACCTCGACACGGACCGCGACTACTACATGGACCCGCAAGAGGCTCGCGCGTACGGGATGATCGACGGCGTCCGCTCGTCCCGATCGTGGATCGCCGCCGTGCCCCCGTCGCCGAACGGCGACAGGGGATGAGCCGCGCTCGGCGAGCTCGGTTTGGGGACGCGGCCCACGCTCAGAGCCGATAGACGCGCGCGGCCGTGTCGTGGAAGAGCTTGGCTTTCTCCCCGGCCGAGAAGCTCGCCGTCAGGCGCTTGAAGGAATTCCACAAGACCGTGTAGCTGCAGCTCGCCATGTCGACCGGGAAGTTCGACTCGAACATGCAGCGGTCGACGCCGAACTTCTCGATCGTGAAATCATAGTAGTGGCGCGTCGCGTCGGCGAGCTCCTGGCTGCCCGGCGGGCGCGAGCGCTCGTGCCAGCCGAAGCCGTTGATCTCCATGTTGATCCCGCCGAGCTTGGCGACGACGTTGGGGCAGGTGGCGAGCTCGGTGATCGACTTTTTCCACTCGACGTAGATGTCCTTGGCGCGGCCGGCGTAGGGCCCGATGCCGAGCGGCCCGCCGAAGTGGTTCAGGATGATCGTGGTGGACGGAAACGCGCGCGCCAGCGAGGTGACGTCCGGGATCTGATGGTGGTAGAGCCACGCCTCGAACGTGAGCTTGCGCGGCGCCAGCTGCTTGAACCCCGCGCGGAAATCGTCGCGGAGCAGCAGGCCCTGTCCCGGGTTGGTGCGATGGCTCGGGACGGACTGGTTCGGGTCCCACGCCGCGCCGAGGCGAATGCCGCGGAATCGGCCGCCGCCCGCGGCGATCTGCGCGTCGAGCACGGCGCCCACCGCGTCGCCCAGCCGCAGATTGGCCGTGCCGATGATCCCGGCGGCGATGCGCGTCGTGCCGTAGAGGCCGGAGGCGCTCATCGCCGCGATCCCGTTCACGAACTCGGTCTCGCCGACCGGACGCAGCGCCTCAGGGCCGTCCTTCTTGAACATCGCCCCGCACTCGATGAACACCGTCGACACGATGTTGTGGCCGGCGCTGACGTCGGCCACGATCTCGTCGATGAGGTAGCGCGTGGCCGTGCGCGCGGCGTTCTGGTCCCAGAGGTGATGATGCGGGTCGCAGATCGGCAGTTCGGGCTCGAGCGCGCTCTCGACGGTCTGCGCCAGCCAGTCGTGGTTCTTCGAGCGTGCCGTCATGGTGGGTTCGTCTCCCTGCGTCGCGCCCGGTTTCTTCACAGGCGGCCACGCGCGCCCATGATGCGCCACGACCGGGCAGACCGCAAACACCCGGAGTCGGCGGCTCCGCGTATAATCGCGAGAACGCACATCTTGACGTCAGGAGGCCGACGATGGCGGTGCAGACCTCACGCGAGCCGATTCGACCCGTGACCGGGACGCACGTTTTCCGGATTCAGCACGAAGGGATCGCGACGGCCGACGCCGAGCGGTCGAAGGACTTCTACTGCCGGGTGTTCGGGTTCCAGGTGTTGCCGCGTCCGGCGTTCACCTCCGGCGGCTACTGGCTCGGCACGCCGGGCATCTTTCCCCAGATCCACATCATCCAGTCGCAGATGCAGCCGCCCGGGGCCGCGGCGC
The DNA here is from genome assembly GCA_003220495.1 of Candidatus Rokuibacteriota bacterium. GTDB lineage: Bacteria > Methylomirabilota > Methylomirabilia > Rokubacteriales > CSP1-6 > AR31. The sequence goes on from QHSP01000027.1 coordinate 68,559, forward strand.
CGATCAGCCCGCTCGGCCGGCACACGTGCTTCGAGGTGGTCGACTACGACGCGATGAAGGCCACGCTCGAGCGCGAAGGCATCAAATACGTCGAGAACGCACAGCCGGGCGGGCGCGTTCAGATGCTGTGCAACGACCCCGACGGCAACACCCTGGAGTTCCAGCCCGCGACTGTCTGACCGACGGCGCGTTCGGAGACGACCGCACGCCTCGCGCGGCTCGATGAGCCTGGCATACTGATCTCACCGACCCTCGAGGCTGCACGAGATGAAGGAAGAGCCGGGTACCACACCGCGAGCTGATCGCCTGACGATCGTTCGAGCCCTGCGCGAGATGGCCGGGCTGCTCGACGCATCCGGTCAGGAGACCTTCAAGGCGCGCGCCTACGCGCGCGGCGCCGAGGTTCTCGAGCGCCTCGACGCCGACCTCGGCGAGCTCGTCGCCCGCCGCCGGCTCACGACGTTGCCGGGCATCGGCCCGGCGCTGGCCGCGATGATCACCGAGCTCTACCAGACCGGACGCTCGCAGACTCTCGAGGACCAGCGCCCGCGCGTCCCGGCGGTCGCGCTCGAGCTCTCCCGCATCCCGCGCCTGGGTCTCGACAAGATCGCGGCGCTCCACGCCACCCTCGGCGTCAAGACGCTCGAGGATCTCGAGGCCGCGTGCGTGGCGGGCCGCGTACGCTCGGTCAAGGGCATGGGCGAAAAGAGCGAGCGCCGGATCCTCGAGGCGATCCGGCGGATGCGCGAGCCCGACGCCCGGCGCGTGCTCCTGCCGGAAGCTCTGGCCATCGCCGACGCGATGCGCGCGCACCTCGACCGAGCGCCCGCCGGCGCCAACGCCGAAGCCGCCGGCGATCTCCGCCGCTGGGCGGAGTCGGTCGACGAGCTCTCCCTGGTCGTCGGCTCGGACCGACCCTCGGACGCGATGAAGCACGCGCTCCAGGCGCCGCTGCTCGCCGACGTCGCTTCGCGGGGCGAGGAAATCTTTCAGGGGCGTCTGGCCAGTGGTCTTCCGGTCCGCGTTCAGGTCGTGCCGCGCGCCGCGTATGCGCCCGCGTTGCTGAGAGCGACGGGCTCCACGGCCCACGTGCAGCATCTCGAGCGCCTGGCCCGAGCGCGCGGCGTTCGCCTCGAGGGGGAGAGCGAAGCCGACATCTACGGCCGGCTGGGGCTGCCGTTCATTCCGCCGGAGCTCCGCGAGGGCGATGGCGAGATCGAGGCGGCGACCACCGGCGCCTTGCCCGCCGATCTCGTCACCGCGGAGGACCTCAAAGGGCTCGTGCATTGCCACACCGTGTACAGCGACGGCCAGCACACCGTCGAGCAGATGGCGCGGGCGGCCGATACGCTCGGCATGGAGTACATGACCATCACCGACCACTCGCCGGCCGCCGCCTACGCGGGCGGCCTGTCGGTCGAGCGGCTGAAGGCGCAGTGGGAGGAGATCGCGCGCGTCCAGGAGCGCGTGTCGGTGCGGCTCCTGCGAGGCACGGAGTCGGACATCCTCGCCGACGGAAGCCTCGACTATCCCGACGCGATCCTCGAGCAGCTCGACGTGGTCATCGCGAGCATTCACCGTCGGCACCGTATGGACGTGAACCAGATGACGGAGCGTCTGGTCCGCACGATGGCGCTGCCCTGCTTCAAGATCTGGGGCCACGCGCTCGGGCGGTTGATCCTCTCCCGGCCGCCGGTCGAGTGCCGCGTCGAAGAGGTGCTCGACGCGGCGGCGGCCGGCCGCGCGGCGGTGGAGATCAACGGCGATCCGAAACGGCTGGACCTGGCTCCGCGCTGGCTCAAAGCCGCGCGCGAACGCGGCCTCGCCTTCGTCGTATCGACCGACGCCCACTCGGTCGGTGAGCTGGGCAACGTCCGGTACGGCGTCGCGATGGCGCGCCGCGGATGGATCGGACGCGACGCGGTGTTGAACACGCGGAACGCCGCGGAGTTCGTCCGGGCGGTGGCGCCGTCGGGCCGGAGGTGAGCCGCATCTTCCTGCTGTCTCCCGCCCACTGCGGGGGACTACGGGCACGGATGGTCCTGAGCGAGCGCGCGTCGTTCGACCTGGCTCAGCGGGTGCGCGTCGGCGCCGGCGCTCCGCTCGGCGAAGTGTTCTCGTTCCTGAGCGGCCTCTATTTTCGCGGCAAGCTCACCTACGCCCGCGCGTTCGCCGATCCCTCCGACCGCCGCGCGGGTGTCTTCGTGATCACGCCGACCGACGGCCTGTGCCCGGTCGACGAGCCCGTCGACCTGGCTCGGCTCCGCCGTTTCGCGACCGTCGACATCGAGGGCGACGACCCGCGCTATCGGGGGCCGCTCGACCGTGACGCGCGGCGGCTCGCCCGGCGCATCGGACCGAGCGGCGAGGTGGTGCTGCTCGGGAGTATCGCGACCGGCAAGTACGTCGATCCGCTGCTGGCCGTGCTCGGCGAGCGCCTGAGGTTTCCGGCCGACTTCGTCGGTCGCGGCGATATGAGCCGTGGCGGCCTGCTGCTCCGCTGCGCGCGGGCCGGGACCGAGCTCACCTACGTCGGCGTGCGCGACACCGTACGCCGTGGACCGCGACCACCGCGCCTGCTGCCGTTGGTCCGATGAGCCCCTCGGGCGCGAAGCGCGCTCGCCCGACGCGAGCGACTCGCCGCGTGATCCCGACCGACGTCGATACCGTGGAGATGCGCGCGGGGCAGCGCGTCGTTCACCTGACGAATCTCCGGAAGCCGTTCTGGCCGGAGCTCGGCATCACCAAGGGTGATCTCCTGCAGTACTACGTCGAGGTGGCGCCGGTGCTGCTGCCGCACCTTCGCGACCGGGCCATGGTGATGAAGCGATATCCGAACGGCGCCGCCGGCGATTTCTTCTTCATGAAGCGCGCGCCGTCGCCCCGGCCCGACTGGATCGAGACGTGCGCGATCGAGCACGAGTCGGGCACTGTGATCGACTTTCCGATCATTCAAGATCTTCCCGCGTTGCTCTGGGTCGTGAACCTCGGTTGTATCGACCTGAACCAGTGGTACGCGCGGTGCGACGACACCGATCGGCCCGACTATCTGCACTTCGATCTCGATCCGGTGAAGGGCGCCACGTTCGTGCAGGTCCGCGAAGCCGCACTGATCGTGAGGGAGACGCTCGACTCCCTGAAGATGCCGAGCTATCCGAAGACCACGGGCTCGCGGGGTATTCACGTGTACGTGCCGATCGTCCGCGGGCCCACGCAGAAGGACGTGTGGTCGATCGCCAAGACCATCTCCGTGTCGCTGGCCGGGGCTCACCCGCAGCTGCTCACCGCCGAGTACCGCGTGGCCCGGCGCCCGACGGAGCGGGTGCTCGTCGACTACAACCAGAACGCGTGGGGTCGCACCCTGGCTTCGGTCTACTCGGTGCGCCCGCACCCGTCGGCCGCGGTGTCGACCCCGGTCGAGTGGGCCGAGATCGAGCGTGGCCTGAAGATCGAGGACTTCCGGATCGACAACGTCCCGGCGCGGGTCGCCAGGCGCGGTGACCTGTTCGCATCCCTCCTGGCCCACCAGGGCCGCTTCAACCTCGAGGACCTGGCGTAGGGCCGGGGCCTCGGCCGACCGAGGCCCCGGCGAGCACGCTACAGCCGCTGCGTGCGCGCCTTCTTGGCGCGCGCGGCTCCGATCGCGGTCTTCACTTCCTGCTCTTCCTCGGGCGGCGGGAGCACCGCCGGCATCCCGAGCGACTCGATCCACAGCTCGCGGCACCAGCCGGTCGTGTGGTAGAGGTGCTCGTCCTCCTCGTCTTCCACCTGGTCGTAGGCGGCCATCAGCGTCTGCTTGAGCTCGCCCTTCGCCTTCTCGGCGATCTCGTGGATCAACTCCCAGTTCAGGTGGTCCTTCGTCTCGGCTTCCACCACGCTCTCGCACGCCACGAGCTGCGCGGCGTCCGGCGGCGCGTCCTCGTGCGCCACTTCCATGGCTTCGACCAGCGACTCGCCGATGTGGCGGACGATCAGCCGCCCCGGCGTGTCCAGATCCGGATCGAGCCCAAGCTTGTCCATCACCTCGAGCACGATGCGCTCGTGGTTGCGAGTCTGTTCGAGGTACTCCTCCCATTCCTTCTTGAGGTCGGCATTCACGACGCAGGTGAGCGCCGCCGTGTAAACCTCGATGCCGCCCCTCTCGGTCTCCAGCGCCTGATACAGTAGCTCGGCGATCTGTTCGTTCTTCAAATGCACCCTCCTGGGTCGGCGACTTCGTGTGAGCCTGCGCCGACCGGCTTCGCAGCAGGCAAGGGCTGTGCCGTCGAGAGCGCACCAGAGCGCTTCATGGTGATCGGCGCGGCTTTTCGTGAGCCTCGAAGCGGCGAGTGAGTCCAAGCGGACGAGGTCGACCGCGTGTCGAGGCGCACGGGCTACTCGGTTCGGCAAAGTTACCGGGTAATCGTTACGTCCTGCGAAGCGCGCCGATCCAGCTCACGACGAGGTCGGCCAGCTCGCGTTCGTGGCCCTGAAAGCCGTGGCGAGCTCGCGGGACCACGGCGCCGGTGAACGAGCGGGCACGGACCGCATTGTGTCGGAACGCCTCGATCACCTCTCGAGCCGGGCGGTCGAGAAACTCATCGCGGCTCCCGAGGATCGCGGAGACCGGGAGTCGCACGGACCTGAACGCCGTCCACCGGGCGTTCGCCCGGTAGTAGGGGAAGACATCTTCGACTTCTCCCGGACGGTAAAGGCTGATGTAGCGCCGGGCGCTCCAGAAGCCCCAGGCGCGCGGCACGAGGCCGTCGGGATCGCGCCGGGCGATCCGCTCGGCCCCGGCCACCCGGCGGCGCAGCTCGCGTGGGCCGAGCCGCTTGGCCTCGGCCGCCACGTCGGAGACCGGGCCGGCCAGGACGATCCCGATGACGCGCGGGTCCCGGGCCCGAGACGCGTAGTACAGGACCTTGTTGGCGCCGGTCGAGTGGCCGGCGAGGACGATGCGGCGGTAACCTGACGTGCGCGCGAAGGCGACTATCGCGCGGATGTCCTCGACGCTTTGCCCGAAGCGCTCGAACGCGGCGCCCGCGAGATGGCGGCCGCGGCCGGCGACGACGTCGTGGCCGCGATTGTTGAGCTTGAAGAAGGCGATGCCGGCCGCGTTGAGGCGCGTCGAGAGCTCGCGCGTGAGCGGCTGCCCGGAGGAGAACACCGACCCGAGGCCGTGGACCCACACGACCGCCATGCGGCGGCGCCCTCGGGGTTCGGCGACGACGCCGTCGAGCCAGACGCCGTCGCGAGTCGCGATGCGCACGAGCGACGCGGCCACGCCTATCGGTCTCGGCATCACTGGACAATGGCCGGGTTGGAAGAGGGGGTCAAGGGCAAACGGCGGAGCGGGGCCGCTCCGCAGTATAATCGGGCAGATTTCTGGCAGGCGCTCGGCAAGCGTACAGCGGGGAGGGACACCATGCTGACCCAGGAAGAGAACGAGCTCATCACACGCATCAATCCGGGCACCCCCATGGGGAACACGCTGCGCCGGTACTGGATCCCGGCATTGCTCGCCTCGGAATTGCCCGAGCCCGATTGCCCGCCCGTGCGGGTGAAGCTCCTGGGCGAGGATCTCGTGGCCTTCCGCGACACCGAGGGCCGCATCGGCCTCCTCGAAGAGCTCTGCCCGCATCGCCGCGCCTCGTTGTTCTTCGGCCGCAACGAAGAATGCGGGCTGCGTTGCGTCTACCACGGCTGGAAGTTCGACGTCACCGGCCGCTGCGTGGACATGATGAACGAGCCGGAAGAGCTCAGCTTCAAGCACAAGATCCGCCAGCCGTCGTATCCGGCCGTCGAGATCGGCGGAATCATCTGGGCGTACATGGGGCCGCCGGATCTACAGCCGCCGCTGCCCAAGTTCGCCTGGACCCAGGCGCCGGCGACGCACCGGCACGTGTCGAAGGTAATCGAGGAGTGCAACTGGCTCCAGGCCCTCGAGGGCGGCATCGACACCTCGCACGCCCCGATCCTGCACCGGCTCCTCGTCCCCAACTCCAACCGCGGCGGGCTCAACCCCACGACCGCGTTCGTGCGCGGCAAGGCGCCGTCTCTGGTCGTCGATCTGACGGACTGGGGCTACCAATACTCGGGCATCCGGCCGCTCGGCGAGACCGAGATCCACATTCGCACCTACCACTTCGTGATGCCGTTCCATCAGATCCGCCCGTATCAGACGCACAAGGGTTTCCCCGCGGTCGCCGGCCACATCTGGGTGCCGATGGATGACGGCAGCACGATGGTCTACAACTGGCACCACAGCACCACGGAGGAGCCGCTCGACCAGGAAGATCGGCTCGAGCGGCGCTCGGGCAACGGCCCGGACCATGTCGATCAGACGACGTTCCGCTCGAAGGCCAATCGCCAGAACAACTATCTCCTGGATCGACAGGTGCAGAGGACCGAGACGTTCACCGGGATCGACGGCATCAACACGCAGGATCGTGGAATTCAGGAAAGCATGGGGCGCATCGTCGATCGCAGCAAGGAGCACCTCGGGCCGGCCGACAAGGCGATCATCCAGGCCCGTCGCCTGCTGCTCGCGGCCGTGAAGACGGTTCGCGACGGCGGCACGCCGCGCGGCATCAGTCCCACGTACTACCCGCTGCGGGCCTCCGAGGGCGTGGTGCCGCGCGATGCCGACTGGCGGGAGATCCTGACGCCGGAGATGGCGTCGGCCGAGATCTTACAGACGGTCTAGTTGACCGCGACGGCTGGGCTGAAGCGAAGGCCCAGGCCGATCGCGGCGGCCGCGATAGTCGTCGGAGCATTGCTCGCAGGGTGCGCGATGGGGCCGTTCAAGCCGTTGCCCTACGAGTTCGTCGACGACGCCTCGACGGCCGCCGGACCGTCGCGCGTCTCCGACAACGCGAACAACGTCGCCGCCGGTGTCGACGTCTCCACCGTCGAGCCCGACGTGCGCTACCTCGCGGCGCCCGAGCTTCAGGGGCGGCTGCGCGGCACGGAGGGCAACGCCAGGGCTCGCGCGTACATCGTCGCCAGCCTGAAAGCGGCGGGTCTCGCGCCGTTCTTCGGCGACGGCTTCGAGCAACCCACCTATCCCGACGGCCGCGACTCTGAACCCTACGCCGTCAACGTTGGCGCGATCTATCGCGCGTCCGAGCCCGACGCGCGCTGGATCGTCCTCGTCGCGCACTACGATCATCGGGGCGTGCTCCGCGGCAAGGTTCAGGCCGGGGCCGACGACAACGCGAGCTCCGTGGCCCTCGTCCTGGCGCTCGGCCATTCGCTGGGTCGCCTTCGGCCCCACCTGCGGCGCCACATCGTCCTGTTTTTCCCCGACGCCGAAGAGCCGCCGGACGTCCGCACGGAGCGGATGGGCTCGTCGTGGTTCTGGCGTCATCCGCCGCTGCCGGCCGATCGCCTCGACCTGGCGCTCGTCTTCGACCTCATGGGCGGACGGGCGTCACCAGAGATTCGCGCCGCCGGGCTGGCGGACGCGCTGTTCGTCCTCGGCGCCGAGGCGGATCCCGGCCTGGTCTCGCTCGTGCGCGATCTCGCTCCGGCGGCGCGCGTGGAGCCCGTCAGGCTGAGCCTGCCGATGATCGAAGTGATGCCCTATCGACCGGGCTCCCGGTTCGCTCGCAGCGACTATCACGGCTTACGCGAGCAAGGGCGGCGGCCGTTTCTCTTCCTCACGACCGGGCGGACGGAGACCTATCACACGGCCGCCGACACGCCGGACACCGTGGACTACGATCGACTCCGCGCGCTGTCACGCTGGGTGGCCCGGCTGGCCGTTCACGCGGCGGACGCCGACGTCGAGCTCGGCTGGCAGGACCTGCGCGCCGACGCGCGCACGGACGCGCGCTCGCTGCTGAGGCTCTACGGCGCGCTCGACACGAGCGCGCGCGTCCCCTGGCTCTTGCGTCGCGCCCTGGCCGCGGATCGGCGGCGCGTCGAGAAGCTGCTCGAGAGCTGGGATCAGGGCGTGAGCCCGACCCTCAAGAGCTATCGCGCGCTGCAGCTGGCCTCGATCCGAGCTCAGGCGGCGCTGTGGCATCCCTCGGGGTGGTGGTTCGCGCTGTGGTAGGGTGCTCTCTCGAGTCGAGAGAGCCACGGAGTTGATCACCGTCGCGCGCGAAACGAGTCGACGTCAGTCGACGCCAAGGAGATGCGGATGAGAATCGCCGGAATGGCAAGGTTCGCCCCGACTCTCGCGGCCATCGTCCTGGTAGCTGGCGCGGTCATCATCGATGCACGACCGAGCGGCGCGATCGAGGCGGGTGAGCCCGCACCCGACTTCACCCTGGCGAGCACCGCCGGCGGCGATATCTCCCTCAGCGACTTTCGAGGCAAGAAATGGGTGCTTCTCGAGTTCTACGGCGCGGATTTCGCGCCGACGTGAGCGGCCAACCTGTTGGCCAGGAAGGCTGACTACAAGCGGTTCGACGCGCTGGGCATCCAGAATCTAGCTGCCAGCGCCAACCTGACCTTCTCGCAGCAGACGTTCGCCGAATCCCTGAAGCTCCCGTTTCCGCTGCTCAGCGACTTTCCCGAGCGAAAGGTCATGCGCGCCTACGGGGTGCTCAACGAGAAGACGATGAATGCGAACCGGTCGTTCTTTCTCATCGATCCACAGGGCATCATCCGCAAGAAGTGGATCATCGAGAACGGGCCGACGACGGTCGTGTACAGCGAGACCTTACTCCGAGATATCCGCGAGATCGTCGGCAAGCGCTGACGATGGCTCCGATTCCCCGAGCACCGACGAACGGAGTGTGGTGGCTCGCGGTGGGGCTGCTCCTCGGCTCGTTTTGCAGTCCTGCTCGGGCCGAATCGCCGGCGGTGACCTCCCTCCTCAAGCCCATGGATCTCCGCGGCTATCCTTCCGGCACGACACCTCCGCTCTTCAACGGCCACACGCTCGAAGCCCGGCGGGTTTCGATCGCTGATCTCCGGGGCAAGGTGCTTCTCGTCAACTTCTGGGCGAGCTGGTGTCGCGAATGTCGTCCTGAGATGCCGGCGCTGGAGCGGCTCCATCGCGAGCTCGCGCCGCGAGGCCTTGCCGTCGTCGGGATCAACGCACGGGAAGACAGGGAGGCGGTTCGGCGGTATGCAAAGGATCTGGATCTGACCTTCACGCTCGTGCTCGATCCCGATGGCACGATCAATGCCGCCTATGGGGTGGTCGGTCTTCCGACGACCTTTGTCATTGGTCGCGATGGGCGCGCCGTCGCGCTGGCCGTCGGGCCCCGAGAGTGGGCGAGCGTGCCAGCGCGGGCCATTATCGAAGCCCTGCTCGCAGAGCCAGGCCCTCGTCCGGACGGCCGATGAGGGGAGGCTGGGCTCGCGTGCTCGCCGTGGCAGTCGGCCTCGCCACGGTCGGGCTGATGGGGCATGCCGTTGGCGCGCCGCCGGCGCGTCTGATCAAGATCGGGGCGCTGACGGAATCCTGGGGGCCGACCCCGGCGATCATCGGTCTGCGCGACGGCCTGCAAGAGCTTGGATATCGCGAAAACGAGCAGTTCGTGATCGGCGTACGCTTCACGCAGGGCAACCCGGCGGAGCTCGCCGAGGCCGCTCGTGATCTCGTTCGGCGCGGCGTCGACATCATCGTGACGGCCGAAGGAGGGAATACGGCAAAAGCCGCCCAGGCGGCGACCAGCCGGATCCCGATCGTCTTCATGGGCGGCAGCGATCCGGTGGGAATCGGACTGGTGCAGAGTCTGGCGCGTCCCGGCGGCAACATCACGGGGACCGCCGATCTGGACATCGAGCTAGGCCCGAAGCGGATGGAGATCTTCCGTGAGCTGGTTCCCGGCCTGAGGCGGATCCTCCTGCCCTACGATGCGACGAACGCATACGCCGTCGCGCAACTGCCGGCGTACCGCGATGCCGCTCGGCGCCTGGGCCTCACACTCGTCGAGCGACCGGTTCGGACCGAGCAGGAAGCACAAGCGGCGATCGCCAAGATCCGAAAAGGCGAGGTCGACGGCATCCTCTCGCCGCGGTTCGTGTCACTGAACATTCCCGGTTTTATCCTGGATTCGGCGCAAAGGCAGGGGATCCCGACCATGTTCCACGGATTGTTCTTCGCGGAACGTGGCGGATTGGCCGCCTATTCTGCGGCCGACGGCCAGCTCGGCCGCCAGGCGGCGCGCATGGTCGACAAGATCCTCAACGGAGCCAAGCCCGCGGATCTGCCCGTGGAGCAACCGACGACGTTCGAGCTCGTCCTCAATTTGAAAACTGCGAAGGCGCTCGGACTTTCCATCCCTCCATCCGTGCTGTTGCGAGCCAATCGAGTGATCGAGTGACCCGGTGCAGTGTCGAGGGGCGCCCAGGCTCCGGGCCGACCGCCTCACACTGCGAGCCGAACGTCACTTCCAGGCGCACGGTCGGGAAGCCGACCGAGAGTTCGGTCGGCCGGACGAGCACGAGCGTCCTGAGGTCGTCGGCCAGATAGAACGCTGCTCTCCGCCGCAAAAGAACGATGCAGAGGCCATACCAATGCGGCGACTATTCGGATGCCCTGTGAGAACAGGCGCTTGGATCAATGGCCCCAAATATTCAGACGATCAGTGGTCAGGTTGTCGTCGGACGTAAGTGTTCTCTTGGTCGTTCCTCAGAGGCTGCCGGGCGCGTAGAGTGATAGGGAGAACCTTCGCGAAGGAGTTTCAGTGATGTTTGGACTTGGGTCGCAGGAACTGCTCGTGATCCTCGTCATCGTGCTGATCCTGTTCGGCGCGAACCGCCTCCCGCAACTGGCTCGCTCGCTGGGGTCGAGTCTCAAGGAGTTCAAGAAGGGCATCGACGAGGGC
>QHSP01000109.1 GCA_003220495.1 Candidatus Rokuibacteriota bacterium
ATCCTCGTCCTGTCCTCGCGTCTCACCGAGAATCGTCGTGCCGCGCTCCGGGCTCTGACCCGGGAGCTCGGCGAGCCGCGATTCGTGGCGTCCGGCGGGCCGCCGCCGGACGTCTCCGAGTGCGACGCGATCGTCGTGGACGGGCCGCAGCCCGCCCAGCCCCTGCAGTTCCTGGGAGCGCTCCGGGCGGCCGTCGAGCGTGGCGCCGCGCTGGTCGCGATCGGCGGCGCGCCGGTCGAGCGCGACGGCTTCTGGGCTGATCTGCTGGGGGCCGTCGCCGGCCCCGAGCCGCCGCGCGGCGAGTACTACGCTCGAGTCACCGAGGCGCACTCGCACATCTCGGCCCGCGTCACGCGCGAGTTCGCGGTGGTCGACGGGTTCGTGCCGCTCATCCCGATCTCGGACGGCCAGGTCATCGTCGACGTGAGCGTCGCGCTCCGCGACCTTGCCGCGGTCGTTGAGACGGCCCGCGGGGCGGGCCGCGTCGTCGCGTGCGGCCTCGGTAACACGGACGCGGCGCTCCGCAACCCCGAGCTCGCCCAGCTGCTCGCGCGGGCGCTGCGTCCGGACCTGCACTGCTGCGGTCGCAACATCGGCGTGGGCATCGTCGGCTACGGGCCGCTCGGCGGGATGGGCTACCACCACGGGCTCGGCGTGACCGCGACCGACGGGCTCGAGCTGGTCGCCGTGGTCGATCCCAACGTCGAGCGTCGGAAGGCCGCGGAGACGGATTTCCCGGGCGTACGGACGTACGCGGCGGTGAGCGAGCTCGTCAGCGACGAGGACGTCGAGGTGGCGCTGGTCGCGACACCGCCGGCCCACCACGTGGCGCTGACGCTGACGCTCCTGCGCGGGGGGAAGCACGTGGCCTGCGAGAAGCCGCTCTGCCTGACCGTCGCGGAGGCCGACCAGATCATCGCGACGGCGGCGGCGAGCCGGCGAATGCTGACCGTCCACCAGAACCGAAGGTGGGATCCGGACTTCGTGGCGCTCCGGCGCACCGTCGGCGCCGGACTCCTCGGGGAGATCTTCAACGTCGAGACCTTCGTGGGCGGTTACGCGCACCCCTGCCGCACCTGGCACTCGGATACCGCGGTCTCGGGCGGCGCCGGTTACGACTGGGGCTCGCACCACGTCGACTGGGTGCTCCAGCTTCTCTCCGGGACGCCGCGCGTGGTGCAGGCGAACGGGCACAAGCGCGTCTGGCACGACGTGACGAACCTCGATCAGATCCGGGTACGCATGACGTGGGCCGACGGCCGCGAGGCCGAGTTTCTCCAGAGCGACATCGCCGCGGTCCGCCGCCCCAAGTTCTACGTGCAGGGCACGGCCGGCACGCTCGTCGGCTCGTACCGCACGATCACCCTCGAGGCGATCGAGCCGGGCCGCGGTTACGTGGCCACCCAGCCGCATCACGCCGAAGCGCCGGCCGAGCTCGTGCTGGCGCGCTACGAGAGCGGGTACGGGATCAGCGAGACCCGCCTGCCGCCGGCCGTCGAGCAGCCCTTCGCGTTTCACCGCAACCTCGCCGATCACCTGCATCTCGGCGAGCCGCTCGCGATCACCCCGGCGTCGGTCCGGCGTGTCATCGGCGTGCTCGAAGCCGCGCAGCGGTCGAGCACCCGCGGGGGCGCGCCCATCGTGCTCGAGGACGACGGGAGCTGACGTGCCTCTCCCCGCGTTGCCGGTCGGCTGGGGCGTGATCGGCGCCACGTCGCAGGTCGCCCAGAAGGCGGTGCTGCCCGCGATCGTCGCCAGCCCCGGCGCGCGCCTCGTCGCGGTCGCAAGCGAGAGCGCGGACGACGGCGGCGCCGGCTGTTTCGAGCCGCTGCGGGTCCATCGCGCCTACGACGCCGTGCTCGACGATCCCGAGGTCGAGGCGGTCTACGTGCCGCTGCCCAACAGCCTGCACCGCGAGTGGGTCGTGCGCGCCGCCGCGGCCGGCAAGCACGTGCTCTGCGAGAAGCCGCTCGCCCCCACGGTGGCCGACGCGGAGGTGATGACGGCCGCGTGCGAGATCGCGGCGGTCGCGCTGTGCGAGGCCTACATGACGCCGTTCCATCCGCGCGCGGCGGCGCTCGACACGCTCGTCGCGTCCGGCCGGCTCGGCGCGCTGCGCTTCGCTCGCGCGGCGTTCACGGGCGTGCTCGACCGCCGCGACGACCATCGCTGGCGTCCCGAGATGGGCGGCGGCGCGCTGCTCGACGTCGGTATCTACTGCGTCGCGCCGCTCCTGGCGGCTGCGGGCCGAACGCCCGCGCGAGTGGAGGCCTCGGCGACGCTGGCGAAGTCCGGTGTGGACGTGTCGTTCTCGGGTTGGCTCGATTTCGGCGACGGGTTCACCGCGACGATCGAGTGCTCGTTCGACGCCCCGGAGCGGCAATTTCTCGAGATCGTCGGGACCGAGGCGTCGCTCGTCGTCGATCGCGCGTACACGCCCGGACCCGCGGACACGACGCTCACGCTCCGCGGCCGTGATGGTCGGGTGGAGGAGATCGTCACGGGCGGCGCCGACCCGTATCGGGAGATGCTCGAGCATTTCCAGACGGTCGTGCGGACCGACGCCGCGCCGCGCCGGTCGTGCGCCGCCTCGATCACCTTGCTCGGCGTCCTCGAGCGCCTTCGCGCGGCGGCCGGGCTGGCGGCATGAAGCGAATCGGCGTCATCTCCGTTCACACCTGCCCCCTGGCCGCGCTCGGCGGCAAGGAGACCGGCGGGATGAACGTCTACGTCCGCGAGGTCGCGCGCCACCTCGGCCGGCTGGGGCTCGAGGTCGACGTCTTCACGCGCAAGCAGACGCCGGGTGTCCCGACCGTCGTCCCGCTCGGCTGGGGCGCGCGGGTGGTGCATATCGACGCGGGCCCGCAGCGGCCGGTGCCGCCGCCCGAGATCGTGCCCGACCTCGACGAGTTCACCGACGGCGTGATGGCCTTCCAGCGCCGATCCGGCGCCGAGTACGCGCTGTTTCACGGTCACTACTGGCTGTCCGGCCTGGTGGCCGTCGAGCTCTCCCGACGTTTTCGCGGCGTTCCGGTGGTCCAGATGTTCCACACGCTGGGCGTCGTCAAGAACGCGCTGGCCGATCAGCCGGGGGACCAGGTCCCGCAAGCGCGGGTCGACGCCGAGGCGAGAGTGGCCGCGCGGGCGGACCGCATCGTGGCCGCGACGCCGCTGGAGAGCGCCGAGCTCGCGTGGTACTGCGGCGCCGACGTCGAGCGCGTGCGGACCATTCCCTGTGGAGTCGACGTCGAGCTCTTCAGCCCGGGCAGCACCGTCGCGGCGCGCGCGCGGCTGGGCCTGCATGCCGAGTGGGTCCTTCTCTTCGTGGGCCGGCCGGCTCCGGTCAAGGGTCTCGAGGTCCTCTTGCAGGCGCTCGCGCGCCTGAAGGCCGACGGGCTCGGCCGGGCGGACGTGCGCCTGGTGATCGTCGGCGGCGAGCTCAGCGACGAGGGCCACGAGGATCGCGCGCGGCTGCGGGCGCTGGCCGACTCGCTCGGCGTCGGCGCGTGGGTCGATTTCAAGGGACCCGAGCCGCAGTCGGCGCTCCCCGAGTACTACCGCGCCGCCGATCTCTGCCTGGTGCCGTCGCACCACGAGTCCTTCGGGATGGCGGCGCTCGAGGCGATGGCGTGCGGCGCCACGGTCGTCGCCTCGCGAGTCGGCGGCCTCGCCACGACGATCCAGGACGGCGTCACCGGCGTCCTCGTTCCGCCGCGCGACGAAGTCGCGCTCGCCTCGGCCATCGGATCGCTGCTCGCCGACGGACCGCGGCGGCGCACGCTCGGCCGGCACGCCGCCCGCTGGGCGCAGAGCTTCGCCTGGCCGACCGTGGCGCGAGCGCTCGTCGATCTCTACGAGGAGCTGGTGCCCGATCTGCGTCGGCCGGCGCCGGCTCCGGCCAGCGTGAACTGCGCGCTGGCGCTGTAGCCCGCGGGCCTCCGGGCGGGGCCCGCGCCGAGCACTTCGCTCGGCCAATCGCGATGGAAGCGGGCATGATTGCACGCATGGCGCGCTTCGTGATTTTTGTCGTCGCCTCGGCCGCGCTCGCCGGGTGCTCGACCGTCTCGCCGCCGACTCCCATCGGGGACCGCGCGGCCGAATCCGCGCGGGGCCAGACCGTCGTCGCCCTCGCGAAGCAACACGTCGGCGCACCGTACCGCTGGGGCGGCTCGAGTCCGTCGGGCTTCGACTGCTCGGGTCTGGTTCGCTACGTGTACGCTCGGGTCGGGGTCGCACTGCCACACAACGCCGCCCAGCAGTACCGGCTCGGAACGCCCGTCGCGCGCGAGGACCTCGAGCCGGGTGACCTGGTCTTCTTCGATCGCCTGCGCCACAACGGGATCTACGTCGGCGACGGCCGCTTCATCCATGCCAGACAGACGGGGAGACGTGTCGCCATCGCCAGCCTCGACGACGAGTGGTACGCCGCGCACTTCGTCGGGGCGCGGCGACTCGATCCGCCGGCGCAGGCGGATGACGCGGAGGACCGCTAGCCCTTCGCGTCAGGTCGGAAGCTGCATGAGCTGCAGGATGTTGCCATCGGGATCGGCGAAGGTCGCGACCCACCCGCCCCAATCCTCGCGCGCGGGCTCGCGGCTGAACGCGACGCCGGCGCGAGCCAGACGCTCGTGGACGGCTCGGATGTCGGCGACCGTCAGGTTGAGCATGATCCGGAGCGACTCACGGCTGGCGCCGCGGACCCGATCGTGCACCCCTACGCTCAGGCGTACGCCGCTCCAGTCGAAGTTGATGAAGTCCTCTTTCGCGGAGCGCGGCGTGAGCCCGAGCGTGTCACGGTAGAAGCGCGCCATCGCCGGGAATCGATCGGCCTCCGTCCAGATCAGCACCCCCGCGAGTCCCGCGATCGATCCCGCCGCCATCCGCGCCTCCCCGTGGATCGACTTCGCCCGGGGAGATTCTATCGGAGGCGGGCGAGCCCGTCGCGGCCCGCGTCGAACGCCGGCTTCTCGCCAGCGATGCTAGGATTGGCGCCATGACGAAGCCAGCGGGGTCTTCGGCGGCGGTGGTCGAGCGTCGCATCGTGGTCGCCCCCGGTGTCGAGCTGCACGTCGAGGTGCGAGCGGGGAATCGGGCGGCGGCTCCCTTCGTGCTCGTCCACGGCCTCGCGTCCAACGCGCGGCTCTGGGACGGCGTGGCCGAGCATCTTCACGCGGCGGGCCACACCGTGGTCGTGATCGATCAGCGCGGGCACGGTCGCTCCGACGCTCCAGACTTCGGTTACGATCTGGACACCGCAGTCGCTGACCTTCTCACCGTGATCAACACGCTCGAGCTCGATCGTCCCGTTCTCGCCGGCCAGTCCTGGGGCGGCAACGTGGTGCTCGAGCTCGGCTGGCGGCGGCCGGAGGCCGTGCGCGGCATCGCCTGCGTCGACGGCGGCGTCATCGAGCTGTCCCAGGCGTTTCCCTCCTGGGAGGACTGCCTCGCGGCGCTGACGCCGCCGGCGCTCGACCACCTGACACTCGCCGAGCTCGAGACGCGCATTCGCAAGAGCGTGCCGCACTTCACCGATCGCGCCGTCGCGGCGTACCTGCATTGCTTCCGTGCGCGCCCCGACGGGACCATCGAGGCGCGGCTTTCCCTCCGCCGTCACCTCTCGATCCTGCGCTCGCTCTGGGAGCATCGTCCCTCGACCCGCTGGGCGACCCTGAAGACGCCTACGATGCTGCTGCTGGCGGACAGCGGCGACGGCACCAGGACGTCTCGCAAGCGGAGCGCCGAGGCGGTGGCGCTCGCGGCCGGGGGCGCGATCCGCTCGGTCTGGTTCTCGCCCGGCCACCACGACCTGCATCTCGAGTCTCCCGAGCGGGTGGCCGAGCTGTTCTTGCAGGCGCTCCGCGAGGGGTTCTTCGCGTGAGCGCACGGACGCCGCGGATCCTCGCGATCATGGGCTCGGGCGAAACCGCGCCTACGATGGTCACGCCGCACCGCGAGATCGTTGCGCGGCTGGGCGAGCCGACCCCGCGCGCGGTCCTCCTCGACACGCCCTACGGGTTCCAGGAGAACGCGTCCGAGATCACGGAGCGCGCCGTCGAGTACTTCGCCCATCGCGTGCAGCTGACGATCGAGGCCGCCGGGTTTCTCGGGCCGCTCGCGGTCGACCAGAGCCATCGCTCGCCGCTGGCGGAAGCCGCCGCGCTGTCGCGGCTGCGCACGGCCGGGTTCGTCTTCGCCGGGCCGGGGAGTCCCTCGTACGCGCTGTCGGTCTGGCGAAGCTCGCCGGTGCCCGAGGCGCTCACCACCAAGCTCGCCGAGGGCGGCGCCGTCGTCTTCTCCAGCGCGGCGGCGCTGACACTCGGCCGCTTCAGCGTGCCGGTGTACGAGATCTACAAGGTCGGTCTGCCCGTGCACTGGCTCGACGGGCTCGATCTCATGCGGGCCGCCGGCTTCGACGGATCCTGCGTGGTGATCCCGCACTACGACAACGCCGAGGGCGGCACGCACGACACGCACTACTGCTATCTCGGCGAGCGGCGGCTCGCGGTGATGGAGGGGATGCTGCCCGACGACGCGTGGGTGCTCGGCATCGACGAGCACACCGTGCTGCTGGCCGATCTCGATGCGAAGACCGTCTCCGTGTCCGGGCGCGGCGGCCTCACCGTGCGCCGCCGCGGCAAGTCGCGCGTGTTCCCCTCGGGAACGCGGCTCACGGTGGACGAGCTGTGCTCGGCCGCCCGCGGCGAAGCTGAAACGGGCCGCCGCGCGGCGGAGCGCCCGGCCGCCGCTGCCGACGCCGAGGCCCCGACGCCGGGCAGCGGGCCGGCGCCGAAGCGATCGCCCCTCCTGACCGAGGTGACGCGGCTCGAGCAAGTGTTCGAGACGGCGATCGCCGGGCGCCGAGCTTCCGAGGCGGCCGAGGCGATTTTGAATCTCGACCGGACCATCGCCGAGTGGGCGGCCGATACGCTGCAGACCGACGATCCAGACCGCGCGCGCGCCGTTCTCCACTCGCTGGTTCAGCGACTCGGCGAGGCGGCGGCGGGCGGGCTGCGCGATCCTCGAGAGCTCCTGGCTCCCCTGGTGGAGAGCCTGATCACGCTCCGGGGAGAGCTGCGCGCCGCGAAAGCATGGGAGCTGGCCGATCGCGTCCGCGACCGGTTGATCGCGGCCCGCATCGAGCTCCGGGATACGCCCGGCGGGACCGTCTGGGAGCTGCGCGAGTAGCCGCGCTCGCTAACCGCCGCGTCGTTACCCCGCGCGAACGTGCCGAGGGGCGGCCCGAGCCGCCCCTCGCGTTGAATCAGAAGACCTGAGCGACCGGTTCCGGACGGCGGCTATGCCCCCGCCGTCTGATAGCGCGCGTTGCGGATCACTTTGCCGGGATAGCTTCCGGTGTGCTGCCCCTTCTCGAGCAGCACCTCGCCGTTGACCACGGTGTAGTAGATTCCCTCGGCCAGCTCGCGCATCCGCCAGCCGTTGGCCGGGAAGTCGTGCACGACGTCTTCCTTGACCGGCGCGACGGTGTCCGGGTCGAAGACGACGAGGTCCGCCGCCATCCCGGGCTGCACGAGCCCGCGGTCGTAGATGCCGAAGGCCGAAGCCGAGTCGTACGTGAGCCGCCGCACGGCGTGCTCGAGGGACATGATCTGCTTCTCCCGCACCCAGTAGCCGAGCAGCCGGGTCGGGTTGCTGACATTCGAGTGAAACTGCACGTGGGCGCCGCCGTCGGTGAGCCCGACGACCGCATACGGGCTCCCGAGGATCTGCGCGACCGCCTCGGTGTCCATGTTGATTTCGCCCAGGGTGAACACGGTTTCCAGGTTTTCCTCGACGGCCAGATCCAGGAACGCGTCGAGCGGATGCTGGCCCTTGGCCTTCGCGATCTCGGCGATGTGCCTGCCCGCGAGGCCGCGGTTCTTCGCGAGCTTGGGCTCTTCGACGAGCATGAGGTCCCATCGCTTGGAGAAGGTGGAGTCGGGGCCGAGCGGCGCGTCGACTTCCTCGCGCAGCTTCGCGCGGATCGCCGGATTGGCGTACGCGGTGAGCTTGTCGGCGTCGGCGCCCTGGAGGATCGGCAGCCAGGTCGGCATGCTGCGGAACACCTGGCAGTTCTTCATCGTGAACCGGTTGACGATGCTGCCCGGGTTGCAGAGCGGGATTGCGCGGATGCCCTGCTTCACGGTCTCCTCGACGTGCGCAAGATGCTCCTTCCACCGCCCTGGCTGCCGGGCCTGCTCGAGCAAGGTGTTGTACATGATCGGCCGGCCGCTCGCTTCCGAGATCCGGGAGAGGAGCTTGTCCTTCAGCTCGGGGTTGGTCCCGCCGCCGCACTGCATGATGCCGGTGCCGGCCTCGCGCAGGACGTCGGCCAGCGCGAACAGCTCCGATTCCGGGGCGCAGGCCGCGGGGATGCGCTTGCCCGCGATGTCGAAGTGGTTCATGTTCCGCGTGATCGAGAGCCCGAGCGCGCCGGCCTCGAGCGACTCGCGCACCAGGCGGCGCATCACCTCGAGCTCGGCCGCCGTGGCGTCACGCTCTGAGCACTCCTCGCCCATCGCGTAGAGCCGCACGGCCGAGTGGCCGACGAGCGTGCCGACGTTGACACCGAGCCGCTGGCCGATCGCGTTCATGTACTGGGGGAACGTCTCCCAGTTCCAGGGCACGCCGGCCTGCAGCACGTCCATCGGGATGGCCTCGACGTACGAGAGCATGCCGGCCAGCTTCTCGCGCGCCTCGGCCTTGACCGGCGCCAGCGCGAGCGAGCAGTTGCCGATGATCACCGTGGTGGAGCCGTGGTGGCAGGAGTAGGTGCAGAGCGGATCCCACACGACCTGCGCGTCGTAGTGGCAGTGGTTGTCGATGAAGCCCGGCGCGACGACCCGCCCGTCGGCCTCGATCGTCTGACGCGCGGACCCGCCGAGGCGTCCGAGCTCGACGATCTTTCCCTTTGCGACACCGACGTCGCCGTGAAACGCGGGACGCCCGGATCCGTCGATGACGCGTCCATTCTTGATGAGCAGGTCGTAGGTCATCTCGTCGCTCCTTTCTGAGACACAACCGTCGCGGGCACTTCTCTCGAGGACACTTCGGAAGGCGCCGTAATCCACCCCCGGGGTTCAAGCCAGGCCGTCAGCCTGGCCACGGCGGGATGGTAGCTCAGAAGCGAGCGGTCCGATAGCGATAGCGGGGGAGGGCAGGACGGCCGGCATTACCGAGGAGCGCCACGGCTGTGCCGGGCTGCTTCCGAGCGTTGGGGGCTTGGGGGCCATTCGGGGCCCCCATGTCTATCGAGCGCTGCGGTGCTGCAGGCCCGGGGTCCGGAACACGTCGAGGCGGACCACCGCCCAGCCGAGGGCCCGGAGGTGGTTGTCGAGCTCGTTCATGAGCCGGCGATCGCCCCGGCGACGATCGGGGGAGCTCGTCCGGTCGCCAGTGCGGCGCTCGGACCGGCGGCGGTCGAGAACGACCTCAACCGAGGAATTGCCTGAAAACGCGCGCTTGGCATACTCGAAGAGCTTCTGCCGGTCGCTAGCGACGACCACGATCTGCTTCGCGGCCTGGCCGGAGGCCTCATCGCGGCCCTTCGACTCGGCCGTCCAGCTCTTGGGGAACGGATGGAACTGGGGCAGGGCCTTCAGCGGGCCCTGGTCGAGGAACTTGGCCAGGAGCACCCAGGTATCTCCGCCACACGCGGGGCATGACGAGGTTCCGATTTCAAAGCATGCCTCGCAATCGAGGCACAACGCCAGGCGGCGAAGCGGCATATGCAGCGGTAGCGCAGTATCTCGTGTGTGGCGGGAGTGGACCCGGGCGCTTTCCGATCTCATTGAAACGTCTGGGAGAGGGGCAATTCGGATGCCATGCTAGAGCGTTTGCGGAAACGTCGACGCGTCAATATCTTAGGCGCAAACGCGGGTCAGCAGAACCTCCGGATTGACCGTATTGACTGGACAGTCCGGCATCACCCTGGTCAGGGTTGTACCGGGAGCGTCTGGATCGACTCACGCCAAGTGAGGTCGCGTGGCGACGGCCCACGACTCTGCTAGGCGCAAAAACGCGAGCCCCGCTAAAATGAACGAGCCCTGTCGCCGGGAGCCTTCGCGGAGGTCGTCATGATCAACCGGATTCTTTGCATCGGAGCGGGCTATGTCGGCGGTCCCACGATGGCCGTGATCGCCAAGCACTGTCCCAACGTGCAGGTGGTGGTCGCCGACATCAACCCCGATCGGGTGGCCGCCTGGCAGTCGGGCCAACCGCCCATTTTCGAGCCGGGTCTGCAGGAGATTGTGAAAATCTCCCTCGGTCGGAACCTTCGATTCACCGGAGACGTCGATCACGAGATCGGCGAAGCGGAAATGATCTTCGTCAGCGTGAACACGCCCACCAAGACGTTCGGCCAGGGCGCTGGGCGAGCGGCCGATCTGCAGTACTGGGAGAAGACGGCCCGAAGCATCCTCCGCCATGCGAGACGACCGGTCATCGTCGTCGAAAAAAGCACTCTGCCCGTCCGGACCGCCGAGGCCATGGAGCGAATCTTCAAGAATCGTCGGCAGGGCCAGCGCTTCGAGGTCCTGTCGAATCCAGAATTTCTCGCCGAGGGCACGGCGATCACGGATCTCGAGAGTCCGGACCGGGTATTGATCGGCGGAGCCGAGACACCGGCCGGACAGGCGGCGATCGGCGAGCTGGTCGACATCTACGCGCGCTGGGTTCCACGCGAGCGCATCCTTACTGCGAATGTCTGGTCGGCGGAGCTGTCCAAGCTCGCGGCCAATGCGTTTCTGGCGCAGCGGGTCAGCTCGATCAACGCCATCTCGGCGATCTGCGAACAGACGGGCGCTGACATTCTCTCGGTCGCCAGAGCGATCGGTACCGATCGGCGCATCGGCGCGCAATTTCTGCGCGCCGGGGTCGGGTTCGGCGGCTCCTGCTTCCAGAAGGACATCCTGAACCTCGTGTATCTGTGCGAACACAACGGCCTGCCGGAAGTCGCCCGGTACTGGGAAGCGGTCGTGACGTTGAATCAGCACCAGAAGGAGCGATTCGTCCGTCGAATGATCCGGGTCATGTTCAACACGCTCGCCGGCAAGCGCATCGCGTTGTTCGGGTTCGCCTTCAAGGCGAATACCGGCGACACACGCGAATCGCCCGCCATCCAGATCTGCCAGGAGTTGCTCGCGGAGCAGGCGCACGTATGCATCACGGATCCCCAGGCACTCGAGGGGGCGCGGCAGATCTTCGGCGCCTCGTCGGACCGAGTCATGTTCGAGCCGGATCCTTACAAGGCCGCTGAGGGCGCGCACGCGGTGGCCCTGCTGACGGACTGGGCGGAGTATCGGACGCTCGACTACCGGCGCATCTACGCCGCGATGGAGCAGCCCGCGTTTCTCTTCGACGGTCGAAACCTTCTGGACCCTGAGGAGCTGCACAGGATCGGGTTCAACGTCTACACGATCGGCCGTCCAGATCGGACGAGCCTCTAGCCTCTTCTCTCTGTCGGAGTGTCCGAGCCGCCTCGCGCGATCTTCGCTCGGCTGAGCCACGCGACATCCTGAGGAGTCGCGCGACAGGCCAGGCGCCGGCTGAGCAGGCGGATGGCCTCGTCGAGGCGACCGAGCCGTAGCTGGCACACCACCATCGTCTCCTCGAACAGCTCCCACTGGGCATGGCTGCCGCCCACCCGGTGGATCTCACCGCCGACCGACTCCATGAGGGCGAGGGCTCCGGCGAAGTCTCCGGCCGCGTAGGCCGCGACGCCCCGCACGAGCGGCAAGGCCACCGTGCCGGCGATCGGGTGCCCCTTGGCGTGGAGGGCTTCCAGCCCGGTGAGCAGAGTCGCCAGCGCTGCGTCGTCGCCGGCCGACGCGTACGCGAGAGCGGCGTGGACGTCGCCGAAGATGAAGCCCGGCCGCGTGACGCGAGTCGCGAGGTCGGCCAGCCGCTGCCAGGGCAGCGGCCCCTTCTGGTAGGCGTAAAGGCCGAAGCGCCACAGCAGTGCCGAGCCGTCGATCATGGCCAGCCGCGGATTCGAGGACGGCGCGATGTCGCGCTCGTAGATCGCGAGCGCGCGATCCGGTCGCCCGCACTGGAGCTCGAACAGCGCGAGGTGCCAGGCGAGGTGACAGTGGAACGGCGCGCGCCGATCGTAACCGCCGAGCCAGTCCGAGAGCAGCGCGATGCCACCTTCGTTGTCGACGGTCTCGTAGCAGACGTGGGCGATGTTGTGGCTCGCGTTCGCGTTGCCCTTGTACTGGGCGAGCGAGCGCTCGGACAGGCGTCGGGATTCCTCGTAGCGGCCGACCTCGTGATAGGTGAACCCGAGCGCCGACTGATACCACCAATCGTCGCCGTAGGCGAGGGCCAGGCCCTCCACGAAGCCGACGCGAAGCGCCTCGCGATCGGCGCGGCCACCGAGGCCGATGGTGCTGCCGGCCTGGTTCACGAGCAGCGCGTCGCGTGGGAACTCCTTCACGTGCTCCTCGATCAGACCCAGACCGCGCGCCGATTCGCCGCCGGCGATCGCGGCGAGCGCGGCGACGTGTTGCTGCTCGCGCCGCGTCGCCCCGGCCACCAGACCGCGGGCCCGGTCGATCGACGCCTTGGCGGCCGCGCCGTCGCCCTGGAAGAGGGCGAAGAGCGCCCCGCCCGCGTGGGCGAGGGCGAATCCCTCGTCGGCCGCGACCGCCGCCGCGAACGCCTGGTCGGCCCCGAAGCCATACGAGAGCAGACGGTCCATGCCGTCCTGGTAGTGCCGGGCGGCCCCGGCCGACCCGGTCGAGAGCGTCAGTCCGTAGCGGTCGGTGAGGCTCATGGCTTGTTCAGGTACTTGAGCGCGAGCCCGGGCCGCGGCCACTCGAACGACACGAGCGTGCCGCCCATCGAGAGGGTGGCGACCGCGGTTCTGAGGTCGCGGCCGCCGAAGCAGACGTTCGTGACCATCATGTCCGGCAGCTTGTATTGATCGACGCGGCTCCCGTCCGGCCAGATGTCGCTGACCGCGCCCGTGATCAGGGTCGCCACGCAGACGTGGCCCTCGGCGTCGACGGCGAGCGAATCGAACATCTGATAGCCGCCGAGCCCGGCGACCACCGTGCCCTTCTCGCCGCGATACGGGCCATTCGCCGACTCGATCTGGCCGGGCGCCGAGAGCTTGAACGACCAGCAGCGCGCGGTCGGCGTCTCGACGACGTAGAGCGTCCGCTCGTCGGGCGAGAGCCCGATCCCGTTGGGCCGCTCGAGCGGGAAGATCGCCTCCTTGATCATCGAGCCGTCGGCCTTCGCGTAGTAGACGGCGCCGCGATCCATGTCGCGGTCGCGCGTCTTGCCGAGGTCCGTGAACCAGAAGCCGCCGGCGTTGTCGAACACGAGATCGTTGGGCCCGCGCAGCGTCATCCCGTCGCACGAGTCGTACAGCGTCTCGAATTTTCCGGTGTCGGGATCGACCCTCTGGATGAGCCCGCCCTTGTAGTCGTCGCCCTGGGCGATTGGAAACAACTTGCCCGGCCGATCCATGAACTTCAGCCCGCCGTTGTTGGTCACGTAGATCTTGCCGGAGGGACCCATCGCGGCGCCGTTCGGCCCGCCGCCGAGTGTGGCGATCACGTGGATCTTGCCGTCGGGCGTGACGCGCGAGAGCGTGCGCCGCTCGATCTCGACCAGCACCACCGAACCGTCGCTCATCGCCACCGGGCCCTCGGGGAATCGCAGGCCCGATGCGATCTGCTTGATCGCCGGGGTGACTGTCTTCAAGACTCTCCTCCTGGACGTCGAGTTTACTTCGTGACGGGCGGGCTGAGCGCCCGCGCGTACTCCGGGGGTCGCGCGCGCAGGAGCTCGCGACACCGGCACGTGGTCGGCTCGCTCGCCTCGTCGAGGAACGCGAGCTCGAAGGTCGCGGCCACGGCAGGGAGCGTCTCCATGTAGAGGCGATTCAGGGTGATCGTGGGGTCGTCGGGCTCGAGGCCCGTGCCCCAGTTGGCGACGACGTGGTAGTAGGCGAGGTGCATCCCGCACACGCGGGCCAGCACGGGGCTGACGCAGTCGCCGGTGATGACCGGCATCCCGATCTGACGGCCGGAGGCTTCGAGCATCCGGCACGTCGCGAGCGACTCGAAGCCGTTCCCGGCGAGCCAGCGGTTCAGCACCACGCCCGATTCCGGACCGTGGATCCGCCGGAATCTGAAATCGGGCAACCGCCCGGCGCGCGCCCGCAGCGCCTCGGCGAGTGGCGGGCAGAAGGGATCGTCCATGATCGCGACCTGGCGCGGCAGGCAGAACTCGAGCTCCGTGCCGGGGAGCCCGGTCGGCATCGTGTCGCGCGTCAGGTAGCTCTTCGGCAGCACGAGATCGCCGGGACGCACGGCGTCCTCGTCAGCGGCGGTCCGGCGCCAGTCGCAGCTCCCGCTGGTTCCGCCGACGAGCAGCACGCGCACGCCCGCCTTCCACAGGATCCAGAACGTCTTCCATTCGCTGGCGTGGAGCTGGGGATCCTCGTCGACCACCTGACCGTAGGTCGGGATGCGCAGGAACTCGCGCCCGCCCGGCCCTCGGTAGTGCTCCACCTGGGGCCCCAGGCCGTACGGCGTGCGCGGGCGGTGCAGGCCGAGCCTCGTGTGACCGCGCGTCGCCGCGAGCTCGTGGAAACGATCGCCGAGGCCCCAGGTCGGGCTTCCGCCGAGCGTCGCGAAGGCGGCTCGCGGCCCGGCGTATTCGACGCTCGAATTCACCGTGGCAGCGTAACCTCGCGCGCTTGGATTCTCCAGGGAAACCGGCTAAGGTTGCGGAGCGGTCGAGCCGAGCCTCGACCGGCGCGGGTCGAGCCGAGCCTCGAGGAGGACATATGAGCGGGATACCCACCAGCCACGATCTGACCCGCCGCCACGTGCTCGGCCGCTCGGCGGCGCTGCTCGCGGCCATGGCGGCCGGCGGCGGAGTCGTGGCGGTCGCCCGAACGGCACGAGCCGCCACGAGCGACGTCACGTTCCAGCTCGGCTGGATCATCAGCAACGGTCAGATCGGCGAGATCGTGGCGCGAAGCCTCGGGTACTTCGAAGCCGAAGGGATCAACCTGAAGGTCGCGCCGGGTGGTCCCAACGTCGATGGTGTCGCCGTCGTGGCCGCCGGATCGGCGCAAGCGGGCAATCTGTCGTCGAGCCCGTCCCTGATGCTGGCGCGTGCCGGCGGGCTTCCGGTCAAGTGCTTCGCGGTCGGCTATCAGGAGCATCCGTTCACGTATTTCTCGCTGGCGAAGAAGCCGATCCGCACGCCACAAGACATGGTCGGCAAGCGGATCGGCACACAGGGGACCGCGCGGATCCTCCTGCGCGCGCTCCTCGCGAAGAACAAGATCAAAGAGTCCGACGTGCAGGTCGTGGTGATGGGCAGCGACATGCTGCCGCTCGTGACCGGCCAGGTCGACGCGGTCACTGGCTGGCTCACGAACGTGAGCGCGCTGCGAGTGCTCGGCCCCGACCGGATCGACATGCGGCTCTGGGACGCGGGGATCCAGCTCTACGCGAATCTCTACTATGCGACCGACGAGACCGTGCAGAAGCACGCCGAGGTGCTCGCCGGGTTCACGCGGGCGGCCGCCAAGGGGTGGGCCTACACGCATCAGAATCCGGAGAAGGCCGTCGACCTCCTGGTGAAGGCGTACCCGAACCTCGATCGCGACGCCGAGATGGACGCGATCAAGCCGGTGCTCGGCTTCAGCTTCACCAAGACCACGGCCGCCAAGGGCTGGGGCACGATGGAGCCCAGCGTGTGGGAGCAGCAGATCCACGTCTACGACGAGCTCCAGCAGTTCAAGGGTGGAGCCCCGAAGGTCACCGACGTGATGACCGATGCGATCTTGAGGGCGACGGCGGCCGCGCGACCCAAGATCGGCGCATAGGCTGCTCGAGCCGGCCGAGCCATGACCAGTCTCGATGCGCCGCTCGCCGTCGAGCTCGAAGGCGCCACCGTGCGGTTCTCGAGCGAGCGCGGCTCCGTCACCGCGCTCGACAACGTCGCCCTTCGGGTGCCGCCGGGCGGCTTCATCAGTCTTCTCGGCCCCTCCGGGTGCGGCAAGTCGACCTTGCTCCGGCTCGTCGCCGACCTCGTCCCGGCCACCCACGGCAGCGTCTCGGTGCTGGGTGGACCTCCCGAGCGGGCGCGGCTCAACCGCGAGCTCGGCTTCGTGTTCCAGGACGCGACCTTGCTGCCGTGGCGCTCGGCGCTCGAGAACGTGCGGCTGCCGCTCGAGGTGGGGCCGAAGAAGCGGGCGCGGCCCGGGCTGCGAACGCCGGAAGAGCTCCTGCGGCTCGTCGGTCTCGCCGGCCGCGAGGACGCGCTGCCGCACGAGCTGTCGGGCGGCATGCGGCAGCGCGTGGCGATCGCCCGCGCGCTGGTCTCGGAGCCGCGGATTCTCCTGATGGACGAGCCGTTCGGCGCCCTCGACGAGATCACCCGCGACACCTTGAACGAGGAATTGCTGAGAATCTGGCGGGAGACCGGCACGACCATCCTCTTCGTGACGCACAGCATCCCCGAGGCCGTCTTTCTCTCCGAGCGCGTGCTGGTCCTGGCGACCAATCCAGGGCGCGTCCGCGAGCTGGTCGCGTGCGAATTGCCCTATCCACGGCCGCTCAGCGTCCGCGAGACGCCGGAGTTCATCCGGATCGCCTCGCACCTGCGCGCGCTCTTGCAGACGTGTTGATGGACGACAGGCCGACGGCCGTGATCGCCGAGCCCGCCGTCGGGCGCCGCGCGCCCGCGCCGCTCGCGTCGGGAGCGCGCCGAAGCCGATCGCAGGCGCTCCTGCCCTTCGTCGCGGCGGCCGTGCTCCTGGCCGCGTGGCAGATCCTGGCGCAGGTGTTCTCGCTGCCGATCTACATCGCGCCCACGCCCATCCAGGTGGCGCGCACCTTGATCACCGAGCTGCCGATGCTCCTGCGCAACTTCGTGCCGACCGCGGTCGAGAGCTTCGTCGGATTCGTCATCGGCAACGCGATCGCGATCGCCGTCGCCGTCCTGTTCGTGCACTCCCGGCGGTTGGAGGCGGCGCTCTATCCGATCGCGGTGTTCGTCAACACGATCCCGATCCTGGCCAAGGCGCCGATCCTGGTCCTGATCTTCGGGCTCGGGCTGACCTCGAAGGTCGTGATCGCCGCGTTCATCTGCTTCTTCCCGACGCTCGCCAACATGGTCCGCGGGCTCACGTCGGTGAATCCGCAATCGCTCGAGCTGATGCGCGTCCTGTCGGCGAGCAAGTCGGAGATCTTCTGGAAGCTGCGGGTGCCGAGCTCGCTGCCGTTCCTCTTCTCGGCTCTGAAGATCGCCTCGACCACCTCCGTGCTCGGCGCGATCGTCGGGGAGTGGATCGGCGCCGACCTCGGGCTCGGGGCCCTGATCATCGAGGCGACCCACAACTTCAGGTCCCCGCTCCTCTACGCGACCGTGTTCGTTTCCTCGGCCTGGGCGGTGGTCTTCTTCGCGGTGGTCAGCTTCGCCGAGCGGCGCATCGTCACGTGGAAGCAGGGCGAGGTGTCCTGATGGCCACGCCGCCGACGGTCGCCGACGCGACGCGCTCGACGCCGGTCGTGGACCGGAGCGACGTGCTCGTGGTGGGCGGCGGACCCGCCGGCGTGAGCGCCGCCGTCGCCGCGGCGCGGAGCGGCGCCCGGGTGACGCTGGTCGAGCGCTATCCGTACCTCGGCGGCCTTGCGTCGGGCGGCATGGTCCTCGTCCTCGACGACATGGTG
This sequence comes from Candidatus Rokuibacteriota bacterium, assembly GCA_003220495.1. Classification (GTDB taxonomy): domain Bacteria; phylum Methylomirabilota; class Methylomirabilia; order Rokubacteriales; family CSP1-6; genus AR31. The sequence continues at coordinate 17,703 of QHSP01000109.1, forward strand.
AACGGCGCCGAGATCACCACGACGGGCCTCGTCGGCGAGGCGATCGAACGGCTCGAGAAGCTCGGTCTCGCCGTGTCGCCGCCGCACGAGGACCGCCGCGTGGGCTGGGACGTGTGGCGCAAGTGGGCGCGCTGGGGGTGCAACGATTTCCGGGCGCGCGGCAAGCCCCAGCCGATCGTCTACGCGGTCGCGTTCGATCCCGACGGCTGGAAGCGCGTCTCCGACGATCTCGTCGTCGAGAGCGGCGTCACCGTGAGGTTGCACAGCTGGTTCTCCGAGCCGATCGTCGAGGACGGGCGCCTCCGCGGCGTCGTCGTCGAGAGCAAGTCCGGCCGCCAGGCGCTCCTGACCGAGATCGTCGTCGACGCGACCGGCGACCTCGACGTCGCCGCGCGAGCCGGCGCGCCGCACGTCGTCGGCGCCTACATGGTCACGACCGTGTTTCGCCTGGGCAACGTTGACACCGAGGCGGCGCTGCGCTTCGAGTACGACCACCCGGCGGAGTTCGGCGTGCTGGACCGGCAGGCCAAGCGGCTGCTCGGCGGCGCCTGGGACTCATGGTGGCTCAAGACGCCGCTGCCCGGCATCGTCTGGTGCAACTGCCCGCACATGACGGGATACGACGCGCTCAGAGTCGAAGACATGACGGCGGCCGAGCTCGAGGGCCGCCGGCGCATCGCGTCCGTGATCGCCTTCGCGCGCGCCGAGCTTCCCGGCTTCGCTCACTGCTACCTGGTCGACGTGGCGCCGCAGCTCGGGGTGCGGCAGACCCGGCTGCTCGCCGGCGAATACGTCGTCACCAAGGAGGACGTTCTCGAGCGGCGCCACTTCCGTGACACGGTGTGCCGCGGGCGCGACTACTACACGCCGTACCGGGCGCTGCTTCCCAGGAACGTCGATCAGCTCATCGTGGCCGGGCGGCACTACTCGGCCGACCCGCAGGCGCAGAAGATCTCGCGCGAGATCCCGCCGTGCATGGTGCAGGGACAAGCGGCAGGGATTGCGGCAGCGCTGGCGCTGCGCAGCGGCGCTCGCGTGCGCGACGTCGACCCGGCTGCGATCCAGCGGGCGATGCGCGCGCAGGGCGCCGATCCCGGCGACATTCCCTCGGCGAACGCCGCGCCGGCTCGCCCCTAAGCGCGCTCGGTGGACTTCGAAGTCTGCTTCCTGCCCCGCGAGGCGACGCGGCAGCCGTCGCCGGTCGCGGTGCTGATCGACGTCATCCGCGCGAGCACGACGATCGTGACATTGCTCGACCGTGGCTCTCCCGAGGTCGTGCTGGTCGGTCAGCGCGATCGCCCGCGGCTCGGCGAGCTGCGCGCGCGCCTCGGCGCCCTGGTGTGCGCCGAGGACGCCTCGGGGCTCAAGGCCGCCGACGCGGATCTGTCACCGTCGCCATCGGTGCTTCACGATCTCGACTTGAAGGGACGACGCGTGATCCTCGCCACGACGAACGGCACGCTCGCCGCCGAGCTCGTGCGCGAGTGCGGCGTCGAGCACGTGCTGATCGGCTGCATGCGCAACGGCGCCGCCGTCATGCGCTCGGCGGTGGCCCTGGCATCGCGTCTCGATCGCAGTATCAGCCTGGTGTGCGCCGGGCGCGAGCAGTGCCTGATCCCGGCGCTCGACGACGCCTCCTGTGCGGCGGCCCTCCTGCGCCACGGCGAGGAGGTCGTCCGGGCCGGCGGCGCGATCGCGACGCTGCGCGAGTCGGCCAGGATCGCGCGGAACGCGGCGTCGGTCTTCGTCGGGACCCGCGAGGCGTTCGACCAGTCGATGTCGGCCGCGGTGATCCGCCGCATCGGCGCGCCCGAAGACGTCGGCTACTGCGCCGAGGAAGACGTGTCCGAGCTCGTGCCGGTCCTGAGCTTCAGGACCGGGATTCCCGCCATCGTCGTGAGGAAGGAGACCAAGGGATGACGCCACCAGACTGGACTTCGGCGGCGACTCGGCCCGAGATGGACGCGGGCCTGCAGTACCACATCCGGTGCAAGCGCGGCGATGTGGAGCGCTACGTGCTCCTGCCGGGCGATCCGGAGCGCGTCGACCTGATCGCCGCCGAGTGGGACGAATCGCGGCGCATCGCCAACTACCGCGAGCACCGGACGTTCTCCGGCAAGGTCGCCGGCGTCGCGCTCACGTGCTGCTCGACCGGGGCTGGCGGAGGCTCGACCTCGAGCGCGCTGGAGGAGCTGGCGGTCCTCGGCGGCGAGGCCTTCATCCGCGTGGGGACGACGGCGGCACTCCAGCCGGAGATCGAGTGCGGCGATATCGTGATCTCGTCGGGAGCGATGCGCCACGACGGGACGAGCCAGTACTACGTCGATCCGGCCTATCCAGCGGTCGCGCATTACGCGGTGACCGCGGCGCTCGTCGAGGCGGCCGAGCGGCTGGGGCTTCGGTACCACGTCGGCGTCAGCTGCTCGACCGCGTCGTTCTATTGCGGTCAGGGACGCCCGGGATTCAACGGGTACGAGCAGGCGTTCTTCCGCGACAAGGTCGACGATCTGCGGCGCGCTGGCGTGCTCAACTTCGAGATGGAAGCCGCCACGATCTTCACGATGGCCGGCCTCTACCATCTCCGCGCGGGCGCGGTCTGCACCGTGATCGCCAACCGCATCACCGATCGCTTCGTCTACGGCGGCGTGGAGCACGCCGTGAGGACGGCGAACACGGCCGTGCGGATCCTCGCGGACTGGGACGCGCGGCTCACGCGCGCCGGCAAGCGCCACTGGTTTCCGTCGCTGACGGTGTGAGCGAAGTCGCCGCGAGCCGGTCGAGCGTCTACATCGCCAACGCGCGGCTGGTGCGCCTGGAAGCGGGCGACGCGCCCCGGCCGGGCGGCGTGCTCGTCGAGGGCGGCTCGATCGCCGCGGTCGCCCTGACGGACCGCGAGCAACGGGATGCCCGGACGCGGGCGCGCGACGTGTTCGACGCGACCGGGATGATCCTGATGCCCGGTCTGGTGAACGCGCACTATCACTCCTACGGCACGCTCCTGAAGGGGACCGAGAACAGCCTGCCGCTCGAGCCGTGGGCGCTCTACACGGTGGCCTACGGCCGGGCGCTCGGCGCCGAGGCGATGCGCCTGGCCGTCTTGCTCGGCGCCGCCGAGATGATCCGCAACGGAGTCACCGCGTGCCTCGATCACTTCCCGCACACCCGGTGGGCCGACGTGGCGCTGAGCGCCCACGAGGCGAGCGGCATGCGGGTCGCGTTCGCGCCGTTCATGTACGACGTCTTCGACCACGAATTCCTGCAGATCGCGCTGCCGCCCGAGATCCGCGCCGCGCTCGAGACTGCGCCGCGCTCTGACGGAGCGACCGCCGAGCGCATGTATCGCGATCTGGGGAGCCGGTGGCGCGACCATCGCCGCGTCACGATTGTGCTGGGCCCCAACGCATTCCAGCGCTGCTCGCCGGCGCTGCTCGAGGTGTGGCGGCGCCTCGCCGCGGATCCCGGGTTTCACGCGCATACGCACCTCGTGGAGACGCGCGCCCAGGCGGTTCGGGGGCGCGCGGTCTGGCCCGATGGAACCGTGGCGGAGATGGCGCGCGCCGGCCTTCTCGGCGAGCGCCTCTCGGTGGCGCACGGCGTCTGGCTCACGCCGGAGGAGGGGGATCTCCTCGCCCGGCATGGAGTGACGGTGGTCCACAACCCGGCCAGCAATCTGATGCTCGGCAGTGGACGCCTTGCGCTTGCGACGATGCTGGAACGTGGCGTGCCGCTCGCGCTCGGCACCGACTCGTCGAACTCGGGCGGCCGCCACGACCTGTTCGAGATCATGCGTCTGGCCCTCATGCTTCCGCGGGCCGACACGCCGGAGCCGCGCGCCTGGCCCGCGCCGCGCCGGATCTTCGAGATGGCGACGACCGGAGGCGCTCGCGCGATCGGTCAGGCTGGTGTGGTCGGCCGTATCGAGACGGGACAGCGCGCCGACCTCGTGCTGCTCGATCCGCGTGGCGCCGAGCTGGCGGGCTCGCCGGTGACGGTGCCCCATCTGGTCCAGCACGGCTCGGCCACCGCGGTGGCGGCGGTCATGATCGACGGGAGCTGGGTGCTGCGCGACGCCCGCATCCTGGCGTTCGACGAAGCAGCCGTGCTCGCCGAGAGCGCGGCGATCGCGACCGAGGTTCGCGCGGCGGCTGGCCCCGCGCTCGTGCTCGCCGAGACCGCGGCGCCCTTCTTCCAGGCGTGTCGCTAGCGGTCGAGGGGCCGCGTCTAGGGTATGATCGCGGTCATGCGGTCCGATCGCGTGATCTCGACCATCGACTTTCACACCGCCGGGATCGGGATGCGCTTGCTCACGAGCGGCCTCGGGAAGCTCCCCGGAGCGACGATCGGCGAGAAGCGGCGCTTCTTCCAGGAGCACCACGAGGACCTTCGGACGGGGCTCTGTCTCGAGCCGCGCGGCCACCGGAGTCTGCTGATCGCGGTGATGACGGAGCCGGTCACCCCCGGCGCGCACTTCGGGCTCTTCTTCATCTATCCGGGCGGCTACTACGTCTCGTGCGGCGAGGGCACGATCGGCGCGGCGACCGTGGCCATCGAGACCGGGATGGTTGCGCGGCTCGGCGCCGAGACCCCGGTGACCATCGACACCGAGGCCGGTGTCGTCGAGACCATCGCGCGCTCGGACGGCGACCGGGTGCGTGAGGTCACGCTCCGCTGGACGCCGTCATTCGTCGTGCTCGCCGGGCAGAGCGTCGAGGTCGAGTCGGTGGGTGAGGTTCCGGTCGACGTGGCGCTCGGCGTCGGCAACGTCTTTGCCATCGTCGAGGCGCCGAAGGTGGGGCTCGCCGTGCGGCGCGAGCTCGCCAAGCGCATCGCGCAGCGAGGCATGGCGATCCGCGAAGCCATCAACGCCCAGCTCGAGGTGAACGTCCCGGGTCTCGGCAAGGCGAGCGTCGACAACGTCCTGGTCCACGAGCTGCCGGATGGCGCGGGCGTGTCGCCGAACGCGCTCGTGTGGGGCCCGGGCCAGGTCGACGCGGCGCCCTGCGGAAGCGGAACCTGCGCGCGCATGGCGCTCTTCTATCATCGCGGTCTCATGCAGGTGGGCTCCACGATCACGAGCCGGGGCCTCCTGGGTCTCGATTTCACGGGCCGCGTCGCCGGCGAGACCGTGGTCGAGGGCCGCCGCGCGATCCTTCCAGAGATCACGGGCACCTCGTACCTCACCGGATTCAGTCAGTTCCTCTTCGACCCCAACGACCCGCTGCGGGCCGGATTCCTCCTCGAGTCGTGATCCGATGAAGACCCTCGTGCTCGGCGGCGGCGTGGTGGGCGTGACGACGGCCTACTTCCTGGCCACGGCCGGACACGAGGTCACGATCGTCGAAGAGAAGGACGCGGTCGGCCTCGAGGCGAGCGCCGGCAACGCCGGGATCATCGCGCCAGGTCACTCGTTCGCGTGGGCCTCGCCGCGCGCGCCGCGCATGCTGTGGGAGTCGCTGCGCGGCAGCGAGACGGCGATCCGGCTGCGGCTGACCCCGGACGTGCGCCTGTACACGTGGGGGCTGCGCTTCCTGCGCGAGTGCACGGCGGCCCGGGCGCGGCGGAACACGCTGATCAAGCTGCGGCTCTGCCAGTACAGTCAGTCGGTGATGAACGACCTGGTGCGGGCCGAGCAGATCGAGTACCACGCGATCGCGAAGGGCGCCCTCTACCTCTATCGGGACGGGGCCGAGCTCGAGGCCGGCGTGAAGAAGATGGCGCTCCTCGCGGAGCACGGGCAGAAGCAGGAGATCCTCGACGCCCGCGGCGTCGCCCAGCTCGATCCGGTCTTCGAGCCGGTCCAGGGAAAGATCGCCGGCGCGATCCGCGACGTCGGCGACTCGAGCGGCGACTCGCGCCTGTTCGTCGAGAACCTCGCGCGAGTGTGCCGCGAGAAGCTCGGCGTCGTGGTGAAGCTCGGCACGCGCGTGTCAGCACTCCGGGCCGACGCGGATCGGATCGACGCGGCCCTCACGAGCGCCGGCGAGCTGAAGGCGGACACCTATGTCCTCGCGCTCGGGGTCGGCGCGCCGATCGTCGCGCGCACCGTCGGCGTCGGCCTGCCCGTCTATCCGGCGAAGGGCTACTCGTCGACGTTTCCGCTCAAGGCCGGCGGCCGGGCGCCGACGGTGCCCGGCGTCGACGAGAAGTGGCTGGTCGGCTGGTCGCGGCTCGGCGATCGGCTGCGCCTCACCTCGACGGCGGAGTTCGCCGGCTACGACTGGGGCTGGACGCCGCGCGATTTCAACAACATCCTCCGTCTCGCCCGCGATCTTTTCCCCGACGCCGCCGACTACGACCGTGGCGAGTACCGCGCGTGCCTGCGCCCGATGACGCCCGACGGGCCGCCGATCCTCGGGCTCGGTCGCCACCGGAACCTCTTCTTCAACAGCGGGCACGGCCACATGGGGTGGACGATGGCGTGCGGCACCGCGCGGATCGTCGCCGACCTGATGACTGGACGCATGCCGGCCCTCGATCTCGAGGGTCTGACGCCCCGACGCTGACGTCGTCCGCGATGATTTTCCAAAGGGTTGGCCCGGCGCTGGCCATCCTTCTCGTCGCTTCGCCCGTCTTCGCCGGGCACGGAGCGACTGATCTCAACTCGCACCGAGCGACTCCGGGGATCAAGATCGAGCTGATCGAGCTGCCGCCAGGCCAGGGTGGAGGGACGGTCCAGTACCGGTTGCGCTCGACCGGAGTGCCGCGCGACGTCACGTTCGACGTCTGGGCCAAGGACTTCCGTCAACCGTTCCGCGAGATCGCGTCCGGATTTCGGATCGATGCGGCCGGCGCCCTGGTGTCGATCGATCTCAACGGCGGCCGACCGCAGCGGTTGGACGCAATGGCGCTCAGCCCCGGCCCGTATCCGCGCGGCGCGGCCTGGGAAGTGGCGCTCGTCTCGATCGACCGGGCCATCACCGCGTTCGCGAGGGTCATCCCCCATCCGATCGTTGCCCGCGATGGGCCGTGCACCGTCTACCTGGAGCTTGCCTCCGCGCGCGGCGAGCGATTCGTGGCCTCCGGGACCGGCTTCGTTCCCGGCGATGACGTCGTCGTCGAGTCGCAGTTCTCCGGTCAGGTGAATCGAAGACCGCTCCGAGTCACTGCAGAGGGAATGCTGCCGCCGGACGACATCTCACACGCGCCGATCGGCCCCGACCGCAGCGCTCGTTACGCGGTGAAAGGCCGGGCCTGCGAAGTGACGCTCGAGTACCGGTGGGGCGCCCCGGCGCTGCAACGGCGTTGAGCGTCGTCGCCGAGACGAAAGACCGCCCGGCTACTTCTCGCCCAGATACGTCTTGCGCACCAGGTCCGACCGCAAGAGCTCCGCGGCCGCAGCCTGCAGCACGATGCGTCCGGTCTGCATGACGTAGCCCCGGTGCGCCACGCCGAGCGCCATTCGCGCGTTCTGCTCGACCAATAAGATCGTCGTGCCCTGGCGGTTGATGTCCTGGATGATGCGGAAGATCGTCTCGACCAGGATCGGCGCGAGGCCCATCGACGGCTCGTCGAGCAGGAGCAAGGTGGGCCGCGCCATGAGCGCGCGGCCGATCGCCAACATTTGCTGCTCGCCGCCCGAGAGCGTCCCACCCTGTTGCGTGGAGCGCTGGGCCAGGCGCGGGAAGAGCGCGAACACGCGCTCGAGATCGGACCCGATGGCCGCGCGGTCTTTGCGCGCGAAGGCCCCGAGCTCGAGATTCTCCAGCACGGTCATCCGCGCGAAGATCCGGCGTCCCTCCGGCGACTGGGCGATGCCCAGACGCACGATGCGATCGGTGGCGAGCGTGTCCAGGCGCTGGCCGCTGAAGGTGACCGTGCCGCGGCGCGGCCGCGTCGTGCCGAGAATCGTCTTCAACGTGGTCGTCTTGCCGGCGCCGTTGCTCCCGATCAAGGTGACGATCTCACCCTGCGCGACCGTCAGCGACACGCCGCGGAGCGCCCGGATGTTGCCGTAGTAGGTGTGGACGTCCGCCAGCTCAAGCATGCGGCTCGCGCTCGTAGCCGGTGCCGAGGTAGGCCTCGATCACCTTCGAATGGCGCTGGATCTCGGCCGGCGTCCCCTCCGCGATGCGCACGCCGTAGTCGAGCACAGTGATGCGGTCGGAGATGCCCATCACGACTTCCATGTCGTGCTCGATCAGGAGGATCGCCAGCTCGAGCTCCCGCCGCAGCGATCCGATCAAGGTGGTGAGGTTCTCGGTCTCGCGCGGGTTCATGCCCGCCGTCGGCTCGTCGAGCAGCAGGAGCCGCGGCTCGCTCGCGAGCGCCCTGGCGATCTCCAGACGGCGCTGGTCTCCGTACGGCAGATTGCGCGCCAGGTCCTGCGCCTTGCCGTCGAGGCCGATGAACGCGAGCAGCTCGCGCGCCCGCTCCCGAGCGCGGGCCTCCTCGGCCACGACCGATGCCGGCCGCAGCACGGCCCCGGGGACGCTTGCGCGGAGGCGGCAGTGCTCGCCGACGAGCACGTTCTCGAGCACGGTCATCTGGGGGAACAGGCGGATCGACTGGAAGGTGCGCGCGATCCCGCGCGCGACGATCGCGTTCGGCCGGAGGCCGACGATGCTGGCGCCCGCGAACGCGATGCGGCCCTCGTCCGGGGGGATGAGACCGGTCACGACGTTGAAGAACGTGGTCTTGCCGGCGCCGTTCGGACCGATCAAGCCGATGACAGCGCCGCGCGGGACCACCAGGTCGACGTCGGCCAGCGCGACGACGCCACCGAAGCGCCTGGCCAGCCCGCGCACCTCGAGAATCGGATCGGGCGCGGCGCCGCGCCGGGCTTGGTCGAGGAGCCAGGCCGGGAGCGCCGCCGCCCGCCGCGGCGCCTCCTCGATGCGTGGGGAGTCGAGATCGTCGTCGGCCGGCGCGATCGGGCGGACCCGGCGGCCCGCCAGGCCCTCGGGCTTGAGCAGCATCACGAGGACGAGCCCGAGGCCGAAGAAGAACCAGCGCCACAAGGTGACGTCGGCAGCCGCGAGCGCCTGCACGCCGGTGGCGCGCCCCACCCAGCGCACGAAGAACGTCATCTGCGCGAGCGCGACGCGGTCGAAGATCGTGATGAGCATCCCGCCGAGGATGACGCCCTTGATGCTGCCGGCGCCGCCGAGCACGACCATGCACAGGAGCATGATCGACACCTGGAACTCGAACGCGCCCGGCGTGATGGCCTGGAGCTTCGCGGCGTACACGGAGCCCGCGAACCCGGAGAACGAGGCGCCGAGCGCGAACGCCAGGAGCTTCGTCGAGATCGGGTTCACCCCGGTGCAATCGGCGGCGGTCTCGTCCTCGCGGATCGCCATCCACGCGCGGCCCAGGCGCGAGTCGTGGAGCCGGGTCATCGCCCAGATCGACAGGGCGCCGATGACGAGGATCAGGAAGTACCAGGGTACCGGATCGGTCTCGAATGGCACGCCGGGCAAGTGCGGGCGGCCGATCGGATTGACCCCGTTCTCGCCGCCGGTCAGGTTGAGCCGCTCGATCGGCCGCCAGCCACCGATGTCGAGCGTGATGTCGCCGAGATTGCGGATCGCGACCGGGATGATCTCGCCGAACCCCAGCGTGATGATCGCCAGATAGTCGCCCCGTACCCGCAACGTCGGCGCGCCGATCGCGGTGCCGAGGAGCGCTGACACCGCGGCCGCGATCCAGATGCAGACCCAGAAGCTCCAGGGGTAGCCATAGAGCGGCGAGCCGAGGACCGGAGAGTTCAGGAGCCCCATCGCGTAGGCGCCGATCGCGAAGAACGCGGCGTAGCCGAGGTCGAGCAGGCCCGCGTAGCCGACCACGATGTTGAGCCCGAGGGCCAGGAGCACGTAGATCATCCCGTCGGAGACCGCGTGGACCGTCTGCAGGCCGAGCGCTCGGTCGACGAATGGGTAGGCGAGCAGCGCGGCGACCAGCGCCGCCCATCGGAGCGCTGGCGTCATACCTTGTCGGCCGACCGCGCGCCCAGCAGGCCCTGGGGACGGAAGACAAGGACGAGAATGAGGATCGAGAAGACGATCGCGTTGGTCCAGCGCGCGGAGATGTACTGGTCGCTCCACGCCGACAGGAATCCGATGAAGAGCCCGCCGAGCGCGGCGCCGGGCATGTTGCCGATGCCGCCGAGCACGGCCGCGGTGAAGGCCCGCAGGCCCGCCTGGTAGCCCATCCACCACATGCCGATGTTGTAGTAGATGCCCTGGATCAGTCCGGCCGCGCCCGCGAGCGCCCCGCCCACGAAGAACGTCAGCAAGATCGTCCGCTCGACGTTGATCCCCATCGCCTGCGCCGTCTCGCGGTCCTGCGCCGTCGCCCGCATCGCCTTGCCCCACCGGGTGCGGGTCACGAAGTAGTTGAGCGCGATCATCAGCGGGATCGTCGCGCCCACGACGAGCACGTCCTTCGTCGTGACGAAGATCGCCGAATCGACCCCGAACCACTCGCGCAGGATGTCGACCGACGGGAACACGTCGGGATAGGCGATCGGCGCCGGGCCCTTCCAGAGCAGCGCCAGGTTCTCCAGCATGAACGACACGCCGATCGCGGTGATCAGCGGCGCCAGGCGCGTCGAGCGCCGGAGCGGCCGGTAGGCGACGCGGTCGATCGCGACGTTGAGCGCCGCGGTGGTGAGCATCGTCAGGATGAAGACGAGCGGCAGAATCGTCAGGAGCTGCCAGCCCGTCAGCGTCTTCGTCACGCCGAGGAGCGTGAACCACGAGAGCGAGATGAACAGGCCCAGCATGAAGACGTCGCCGTGCGCGAAGTTGATGAGCTCGATGATGCCGTAGACCATCGTGTAGCCGAGCGCGATCAGCGCGAAGACGGCCCCACGGGTGAGCCCGTTGATCGTTTGCTGGACGAGGACCTCCCATGCGTTCATTTAGATGGCGGCTCCGAGCGCCCCCCAAGCCCCCCGCGCTCGGAGACGCCCCGGCGTAGCCGGGGCGCCCCTCGGGATCGCGAGGCGGTCATGGGGGGCCCCGAAATGGCCGCTGCCACTTCCTGGGGAGGTACGTCGCGCCCCGGCCGAGCCGGGGCGCTCTTCGGCGTTCTGCGGGCGCGGACGGGGCTACTCGAGGATGGTCTCGAACTGGAACTTGCAGCCGACCGGCCCGTCGGCCTTCACGATCTTGAAACCGGACATCGTGTCGTAATCGACGTCGCCGTTCTCGTCGAAGCTCCACTTGCCGTTGATGCCCTCGAAGTTCTTGGTGGAGGCGATCGCCTTGCGCACGGCCTCGCGCTTCTCGGTGACGTCCTTCGCCTTCTCGATCTGCGGCGCGGCCCGACGGATCGCGTCGACGATGACCCGACCGCCCTCGGCCGCGTAGAGCGCGTACGAGGTCGGCTCCTTGCCGTACTTCGTCTTGTAGGTCTCGTAGGTCTTGGCGCCGACGCCGCGCATCTTCTCGAAGGGTAGCCCGGCGAACGTGATCCGCATCTCGGTCCCGAGGGCCGCGTCGCACGTGGCGCCCTTGAGGAGCTCTTCCTCGAGGAGCCCGTCCGGCCCCATGAAGCGCGTCCGCGGCGCGACGAGCCCGACTTCTTTCATCTGCCGGATGATCACCTGCGCGCCGGTCTCGATGACGCCGCCCATGTAGACAAGGTCCGCGCCGGAGGCCCGGACCTTGGTCAGGACCGGCTTCTGGTCGGGCTGCTTCCAGTCGATGCCTTCGTTGGCGACGACGGGCAGCCCGATCTTCTTCGCGGTGGCCTCGAAGACGTCGGCGATGCCCTTGCCGTAGAGCTCCTGGTCGTTGAGGACGAAGACCTTCTTGACGCCGAGGTGCTTGGCCCACTTCGCGGCGACGGCGCCCTGGATGTCGTCGGCCGGGATCGGCCGGAAGTAGTTCACGAACCCGCCCGGCCGGTAGATCTCCGGCTCACCCGGCGCGGCGCCGCGCTTCTTCGTCAGCCCGGGATACGTGTTGGCCGGCGTGACCTGGGCCATGTGCGCGCGGTTGGTGATCGGGATCGACACCTTGGCGGCGCCGGAGTTGTAGGTCCCGATGTAGACGATCGCGAGCGGATCGCCGACCGCCTTGTTCGCGTTCTCGGCCTCGACCGCGCCGTCCCACTTGCCGGTCTGGGGTGAGGCGTCGTCGAGGCTCACGATCTCGAGGCAGAAGCCCGCGACCACGCCGTTGACCTCTGACACCGCGAGGTCGACCCCGTTCTTCATGCCCGTGCCTTCCGGAAGCATCGCGCCCTGCATCGGCCACGACGTGTAGAGACGGAGCTTGCCCTTGGGGCACTGCTGGGCGTCGGCGACGGCGACGAGGCCGACGAGGCCGAGAAACAGTGCGACGGCCGTGGTCACGCGCAAGACTCTCATGGCTGGACCTCCCTGATCGGCGCTATCATGCGGCATTCTGATCCGGCTGGCCGGTATCAGACTATGCCTGATCGGGCATTGTCAACGTTGGCGCGCGCCTGCTCACACGAAGTGCAACCGTGGACCGCGGCGCCGCGTTGGAACAGCGAACGGAACGCGGACCGTTTCGAGCCGGCGGAGGCTCTACCGACACATGCGGCCCCGAGTGATCTACGACGCAAAGCCCGGCTCGCCGCTCGAGGGCAACCGCGAGCTCTACGGACGCCTGGCGCGCGAGACCGGGCGCCGCACCCTGGTCGACCAGTTCGTCGTTCCCCGGCGAACCGGCCGGGCGTGGCCGGTGCGCGCGGGTCAGATCGTCCGCATCGTCGCCGTCGAGGGACCGCAGGTGGCGGACCTCAACGTGTGGAATCTCGCGAATCCGCGCGAGCGCTTCTGGGCCTCGCGCACGCGGCAGCTCCATCAGGCGCACCTCACGACCTTCGACCGGCTCTGGTCGTGCCTGCCCTATCTCCGACCGATGCTGACGATGACCGGCGACAGCGTGAAGTACGGGCGGGACGAGGACGGCGGCGGCTGCCACGACCTGCTGGGGACGCGGTGCGACCCGTACGTGCACAAGCTGCTCAACGGGGAGGAGTTCGACCTCTGCTGTCACAGCAATCTCGTGCGCGCGGTGGCGCCGTTCCACCTGACCGAGCTCGACGTGCACGACGTGCTCAATGTGTTCCAGGTCACCGGGCTCACCCCGGAGGGCCGCTACTTCGTCAAGCCGAGCCCGGCGCGCGCCGGAGACTTCGTCGAGTTCTTCGCCGAGATCGACGTGCTGTGCGCGATCTCCGTGTGTCCGCACGGGGATCTGTCGGTGGCGGTGTGGGGGCCGGGCGCCGGCGATGCGCTCGCCACCTGCCGCCCGCTCGGCGTCGAGATCTGGCAGCCGGCTGCCGAGCTGCTGGCGGGCTGGACCTCGCCGGCGGTATCGGACTACCGAGGAGGCCACGGTCTCGGGAGCGGGTCATGAGCGTGGAGCTGATTCGCGAGTACTGGGCCTACCATCACTGGGCCAATCGCCGGCTCTTCGACGTCGTCGCGGCGCTCGGCGAGGCCGCCGCCGGGCGCGAGATCGGCGCGCAGTTCAGCGAGTCCAGCCTGCGCGCGATGCTCGTGCACATGTACGGCGCCGACTGGTTCTGGCTCGAGACGTGGCGGGGGCGCCCGCCCGCGATCGTCCGCGGCGATCCGACCTATGGGCTGGTCATCCGGACACTCGCCGAGCTCCGCAAGCAATGGGACGACCTCGAGGGCGAGCAGCTGGGCTACCTCGCCGAGCTCGGCGAGGTCGATCTGTGGCGATCGCTCGACGGCCAGACGCCCGAGGGCCGGACGTTCAGTCGGCCGCTCGGCATGCTGCTGCTTCACGTTCCGACCCACGCGGCCCACCACCGGAGCGAGCTCGCCACGATGCTCACGATGACGAGCGGCTCGCCGCCGGACACCGGCATCAACTCGTACTACCGCGAGAAGTCCGCAAAGGGGGCGCCCAAGTGAGCGGTGAGCTCGTCACGATTCCGGCCCGCGGGGGCAAGGCGGCGCAGGCGAGCGCCGGCCAGCACATCAAAGTCGTCAACACGCACGGCACGCAGGTCGTCGACGCCTGGGCGTTTAATGCACGTGATCTTACCGAGTGGATGTCGATGGAAGCGAGCCGAGCCTCGTTCATGAAGCTCGCCGCGGCGGTCGGCGACACGTTCGTCACGAACCAGCGAAAGCCGATCCTGACCCTGGTCGAAGACACCTCGCGTTGCGCTCACGACACCTTGATGGCCCCGTGCGACCGGTGGCGCTACGGCCTGCTCGGCGTCGAGGGCTATCACGACAACTGCCGGGACAATCTGCACTCGGCGCTCGCGAATCTCGGCGTCGTGATCCGCGCCACGCCGCCGTCGCTGAACCTCTTCATGAACATCCCGTGGACGCCGGACGGGCAGCTCGCGTGGGGCGAGCCCGTATCACCGCCGGGCGGCTACGTGGTCTTCCGCGCCGAGATGGATCTGGTCGTCGCGCTCTCCGCCTGTCCTCAGGACATCCTGCCGATCAACGGCCGCACCGGCCGGACGACCGAGGCGCACTTCGCGATCATCTAGGCGCCGTGCGCGTCAGGCCCGGCCGAAATCGACCGCGGTCGAGTTGCCGCCGCTGACGACCAC
>QHSP01000110.1 GCA_003220495.1 Candidatus Rokuibacteriota bacterium
CGGCTGCGTCAGCGCGGTCCTGTATACGATCAGCTTCCAGGCGCCGGGATTCTACGAGCGCCACGGCTATCGCGTGCTGGGCACGGTTCCGTGCCTGCCGCCGGGGACGAGCCGCATCTTCATGACGAAGCCACTCTCATAGGGACGGCGCTCAGGAGCGGCCCTCGGGCTCGCGCTCGATCGTGCGGCCGGCGGACGCCCACCCGGTGAAGCCGACCGCGAGGTGCGCCACGTTGGGGAAACCCATCTCGCGCAGGACGTCCGCGGCGAGCGCGGAGCGTTGGCCGCCGGCGCAGTACACGATGATGCGCTTCGTAGGGTCGATCTTACCCGTGTAGTAGTGCGAGGTCGGGTCGAGCCAGAATTCGAGCATCCCGCGCGGCACGTGCGTGGAGGTTGGTATGAACCCCATCTTCCGCCGCTCGCGGACGTCGCGGATGTCCACGACCTGCACGTCGCCGCGCGCCATCTCGGCCTCGACCTCCTCGACGGACAGATTCTCAATCCGGGTCTTCGCTTCCTCGACCATCTGCCCGACGGTTTTCCTCGGCTTCCACATGTGGGGCGCTCCTCAATCTCGTATCGTCGCACCGGAGGCGAGCTCCGGCAACGCCCTCGACGCCGCGAAGCGGCCAATGTCCTGGCGGGCGCGCTCCGTCAGCGCGTACGTCGCGCGCTGTAGCCGTCGAAACCAGCCGTAGACGTCGCGCTGGAGAATCCGCGGCGCGTTCGGCACCAGCCCGGTCTCGCGCAGGGCCTTGAGGCTCGCGTTACCCCCGCGCTCGATGAGGATCGCGCAGCGCAGGGCCTCCTGGCGATAGGCGGTCACGATCGGCGTGCGCGTGACGCCGCCGCGATTGGGATCACCCACGCGCCGTGCGTGCTCGCCGAGCAGGCGGGTCAGGCTGGCCGTGCGCCGCCGCGGGCGATACGGGGCGGGGTCCACCACCACCTCGACGCAACCGGGCGAGCGCCCCGGCGCGACGGTCATGAGGCCGAGCCCGAGGCGGCGACAGAGATCGCGCACGTCGCGTCGAAGAACCGACCCGCGTCGGCCCCGACGGCCGCGAGGTCGGCTGACGGCAAGATAGACACGATCCGTCAGAGTGAGCCGGTCGACGCCCTGGAGCACGAGGGCGAGACTGAAGCCGAGCTTCAGCTCGACGATCACGGGCGGCTCGTCACCCCGAATCGCGACGACGTCGCAGCCGCGGACCTCCGCCTTGACGTCGTAGCCCTGACCTTCGAGGAAGGCCTTGACCGCCGGATAAAGGTCGGCCTCGGCGCACGAAGACCTGGCACGTGGCATCCACGCGATTCTACGTGACCGGCCGCGGAAACCGCGACGTTCTCGGCCGCCTCACGGCTGCACCGCCTTCGCGTGAGCCCCGATCCGCCAGAACACCACGACGTGATCGGCGATGATGATCGGCACGAGGAACGTCGGGTCGGCCAGAGCCAGCCGGGACGCCGCGGCGCCAGCGCCAGGGTCGCCACGATGATGTCTCCCCAGCCGCCGGGCACGGCGAACGCGCGAGGCAGCGAAGATCGAGCCTCGCGAGCCAGTGACGGAAGCGTCGACGCCCCACGACCGCTGCGAGCAGGAGCCCCGTCAATCCGGCGAGCACGAGCTGCGGAGTCGGTGGCCGCCAGCGTGCGATAGAGCCTGTGGCTCCCAGGCCGAGCGCGGCCGCGAGCCCGACGGCGATGTATCGCCGTCCGTCGTCTCTCGCGGACTGCGGCGATCCTGGCATGGGTGCCCTCACGAGCGAACGGCCGGGAGCACCTTCTCGCCGAAGAGCCGTACGGTGGCGACCGGATCGACCGCGAGGCTGACGGAGAACATGAGCCGTCGCACCCCGGCCGCCTGCGCGGCGCGGACCTGCGCCAGGCACTCCTCGGGAGTGCCGCAGATGGCCAGCCGACGACTGAGATAGTCGAACAGCCCGAGCTCGGTCACCAGCGCGGCGTCGGCTTCGCCGGGACGCGGGCTGTAGCGGCGGCGCAGCTCCAAAAGCGCCGCGCGGTGCTCGGCGGGCACACCACGCCGGGCGAGATCGCCGCCGCCCATGACGTAGGCCGACACGAACGCGAGGATCGCGCCGATCTTGCGTCGCGACGCGTTGCCGTCGGCGCTACAGTCGAGGCACGCGATCTGCCAGATCTCGATCTGGTCCGGATCCCGGCTCGCCGCGCGCGCCGCGCGGACGACCACGCTTTCCGACTCGACGACGTTGTCGGCGGCGAGCCCGTAGTTGATGAAGACGCCGTCGGCGTGGGCTCCCGCCGCTTTGAGCGAGCGCGGGTGTGACGCTGCGAGAAAGACCGGACTGGGGCGCTTCACCCAGGGAAGGTGAGCGGTCCCGCCGTGATACGACGCCGGCCGCCCGCGCAAGAGCTCCTTGATGAACGTCACGCCTTCGCCGAGCTCGCCGGCCGGAAGACTCGCCGCGCCAAGATTGCGAGTACCGCTGTGGCCGACGCCGACACCGAGCAGCGCGCGACCGGGCGCGAGCAGATCGACCGACGCGATCGAGGCCGCGGCGACGGCTGGATGGCGCGTGACGAGGTTCGTCACGCAGACGGCGACCCGCGCGCGCCGCACACCTTCGGCCAGGAGCGTCGTCGCCACCCAGGGATCCATGGCGATGCCCGGCGTGTCGGCGATCCCGACCATGTCGTAGCCGAGAGTGTCGGCCGCCTCGGCCATCGCGCGCACGAGGGCGACGTGGTACGGCCAGAAGAAGAACCCGATCTCCACGAGTCGGCTAGCGCGAGAACCTCTGCGCCGCGCGGGCCCGCGCCTTGGCCGCCTCTTCCTCGCGGGTCCGCGCCGGCGCGGTCGTCTCGAGTGAGCTCAGGAGATTCCTGGAAACCGCCGCGACCTCGTCGATGGCCGTCAGGAACGCCGCTTCGTTGGCCTTCGACGGCTTGTTGAACCCGCTCACTTTCCGCACGAACTGCAGGGAGGCCGCGCGGATCTCTTCGTCGGTCACGGGCGGCTCGAAGTTGAACAGCGTCTTGATGTTGCGGCACACGGGCGGTGCGCTCACGCGGCTATCGCCGCGTGAGCTCCTCCCGCAGGCGCGCGGCCACGGTCGCTTCCTCGCCCGGCTGGAGGTTGATCGGATCGACGGCGATCTCGTCGAAGTAGCCGCCCTGGTGGGCCCCTTGCTGGACGTAGATGTGGGGCTCGCCCTTGGCCAGCGCGACCTGCACCGCGGTGCCCGACGGCCCCGCCCAGTCCGGCGTGAAATACACCACGGCGTGAGGAATGACGCGGTTCATCTGATCGTGCTCGACGACGCAGCGCAGACCGGGGATGTCGCCGAGCGCCTCGACGATCGTCGTGCAGACGTCGATGTAGCGCTTCATCTCGGCGGCCTCGTCCTCGGCGATGAACAGCTCGAGCGCCGTCACCAGGCCGCAGATCTCTTCCTTCGACGTCTTCGCGGCGCGGCCCAGCGCCTGGTTGGGACTCGCGTTGAGCGAGACCGCGCGCACGAGATCGCGGCGCCCGGCGAGGATGCCGGTGGACTGCGGCCCGCGGATGCCCTTGCCGCCGCTGAAGCTGACGAGGTCGGCGCCGAGGCGCAGGAACTTGGTGAGGTTCTCGCGCGGCGGCAGCATCGACGCGGCGTCGACGATGACCGGCACGCCGCGGCGGTGGGTGATTGCCAAGACCTCCGCCAGCGTGAGCACGCCCGGCGGGCTCGTGAAGGGCGAGATCAGATAGGCCACCGCCGCGGTCTTCTCGGTGATCGCGTCCTCGAGCTCGAACGGCTGCGTGCGGCGGGCCAGCCCGACCTCGACCAGCACGCCGCCGGCGACCCGGTAGGCCTGGTCGTAGGCGAAGCGATGCGCGCGCTGGATCACGATCTCGTTCCGCATCCCGCGCGTGTCGGGCAGGCGCGTGATCTTCGCCGGGTCGTCGCCGGCGATGCACGCCGCGGCCTGCAAGATCAGCCCCGAGCTCGCGCCGGCGGTGACGAACGCCGCCTCGGCGCCGAGCATGCGGGCGATCGCGGCGCCCGCGGCCTCGTTGAGCTCGTCGATGTTGACGAGGGCGGTCGACGCCTGGCGCATCGACTCGAGCGCCTCCGGGCGGAGCCGTGAGCCACCGTAGCGCGTGGTCGTCCCCGAGCCGTGGATGACGGGACGGACGCCGAGCTTCCGATAGACCTCGGGGATCATGCGAGGCCCTCCTCTTTCATGTCACGGATCGCCGCCTCGAACGCGGTCACGGTCTGGCCGAGGATCTCGTCGGTGTGGCAGGTGCCGACCAGCGCTCGCCCCCCGTTGAAGTCCACGCCGTGCAGGATGAGCGCCTGACGGAGCGCCCGGCTCTGCTCGGCGTTCTTCGCGTCGAGCCGGCGCCAGTCGACGTCCTGGACCGACTGATCCGATCCGTCGCGCGGCGGCGCGCCCGCGCCGAAGAAGATCTTCCAGTCGCTGTGGTCGCCGTAGATCTTCCAGGGGACGCTCTCGCGCGCCAGGATCTCGTTCATGCCGTAGCGCAGCTTGGCCGCCTGCTGGTTCGCGAAGCGGATGGCCTGACCGTCGGCCACGGACGAAAGCATCGCGACCCCTGCCGCGGCCGAGAGCGGATTGGCGTTGAAGGTGCCGGCGTGCGCGATCTTGGCGCGGCGGTTCTCCTCCGCGGTCGCCTTGGTGGCCAGATAGCTCATCACGTCCTCGCGACCGGCGCAGGCGCCCCCGGGAAGCCCGCCGCTGAGGATCTTCGCCATCGTGGTGAGATCGGGCCGTACGCCGAGCAATTCCTGAGCGCCGCCGGGCGCGACCCGGAAGCCGGTGACGACCTCGTCGAAGATCAATAATGCCTTCGCGCGCCTGGTCTCCTCGCGAAGCGCCGCCACGAAGGACGGCGGCGCGGGCACCGAGCCGAAATGACCGCCCGTCGGCTCGATGATCACCGCGGCCACGTCGCCCTTCGCGAGACGCTCGCGCACCGCGACGATGTCGTTGGGCGGCAACACGGTGACGAGATCGACGACCTCGGGAAGCTGGCCGGCCTCGGGCTCGGCCTCGTACGGAGGACGCACGCCGATCTCGAGCCCCTCGTGCCAGCCGTGGAAGTGGCCCGCGAACTTGACGACGTGGCGCTTGCCGGTGAACGCCCGGGCAAGCCGCACCGCCATGTGCGTGGCCTCGGTGCCCGAGGCCGTGAAGCGCACGCGCTCGGCGCTCGGCACGAGCCGGCAGACCCACTCGCCCCACTCGACTTCCTTCTCGTGGCAGGCGCCGTAGTGGGTGCCGCGCAGGGCTTGCGCGCTCACCGCGTCCGCGATCTGCCGGGGACTGTGTCCGAGGAGCAACGCGCCGTGACCCATCCAGTAGTCGACGTAGCGGTGACCGTCGACGTCCCACTTGTAGGCGCCCTCCGCGCGGGCGATGTAGAGCGGAAACGGCTGCATCCGGCGGTTGTCGTGCGTCACCGCGTCGGGGAAGAGGCGCCGGGCGCGCTCGTACAAGGCGCGCGAGGCGGGCAGGGCCTCGGTGTAGCTGTCCTGGAGCTTGGACGAGGCGGCGAGACGGGCCATGAGAATTCTCCTCTGGCGGCGCGGCGATATCGGCGACGTCGGTACGTTACGCCCGTCGTCCGGGGCCGGTCAAGGAAGGCGGCCGCGACGCGAGGGTTCGACAACGACGCCGGTCAACGCGCCCTGGCGCTGACCGGCGTCGCGAAGCTCGCGGGGAAGGGCCCGGTCTCTACTCGAGGTCCAGCGGGTCGCGCTTGGGCCCGACCGTCTTCATGGTCTCGAACCCGTTCTCCACCATGTCGCAGTAGAGCTCGACGCGGTTCCCATCCGGATCGAAGAAATACACGCTGCGCGTCACGTTGTGCTCGGCGGTGCTGTCGAGCGGGATCCCCATCCGCTTGAGCTCCTTGTACGCGGCCCGGAGCTCCTCGAAGTTGTCGAGGCGCCACGCGACGTGATGCAGGCCCGGCTGGGTCTTCGCCGGCGGCTCGCCGGTCGCCTGCTGGAACAGCGCCAGATCGTGGTGTTCCTTGCCGAAGCTGAGGAACACGGCGCCGCGTTCCAGATTTTCGTGGGCCACCTTCAGGCCCAGGGTCTGCGTGTAGAAGTCCCGCGATTTCTCCGCATTCCGCACGTTCAGCACGACGTGGCCGAGCCGTTTCGCCTGGATCATGGTGTCCCTCCCCCGCGCACCGATAGGGCGCCCGGCGCCAGCCGTTCACCCCGGCACTCGCCATACTGTACCGCGCTTCTACCCTCGCCGCGCAACCCCCGATTTGACGGGGCCGAGCTCACGGCTGGCCGTCACGTGGCCGGCGAGCCGGCGGGAACGGCGTGCCGCTCGCGGCGCTCGACGCCGGCGCGCACGAGGGGAACCAGATCGCGGCCGAACTCGATCGCGTCCTGGAGCGGGTCGAATCCCCGGATCAGCACAGTGGAGGCCCCGGCGTCGTAGTAGTCCAGCAACGATTCGGCCACTTGCTCCGCCGTGCCGACCAGCGCGGTGGTGCTGCCGGCCGCTCCGGTGGCGGCGGCGATCGCGGTCCAGAGCCGCTTGTCGTGCACGTCGCCGCGCGCGGCGAGATCGAGGAGCCGTTGCGAGCCGACGCTCTGGGGCCGCGCCGGCGTCGAGGTACCGCCGCGCAGCTCGATGATGCGCTCGAGGATGCCGCGCGCGCGAGCCCAGGCTTTCTCCTCGGTCGCGCCGAGGATGGGACGCACCGACACGCTGAATCGCGGCGGCCGTCCGGGCGGCGCCGCGGCGCGGACCTCGGCGATCGACCGGCGGATGGCCGCGACCGGCTCGCCCCAGAGCGCGTACACGTCGCAGTGCCGCGCGCCGACCGCGAGCGCCGGGCCGGAGGCGCCGCCGAAGTAGATCGGAATCGCCGGCCGCTGGAGCGGCTTGACCTCGGAGAACGCGCCGCGCACCCGGTAGAACTCGCCGTCGAAGTCGAACGGACGGTCGCTCGTCCAGGTCCGGCGCAGAACCTCGAGATACTCGTCGGTCCGGCGGTAGCGGGCGTCGTGATCGAGGAAGTCGCCGTCTCGCTGCTGCTCGGCGTCGCTGCCGCCGGTGATGATGTGGAGCGCGATGCGCCCGCCGGTCACGTGGTCGAGCGACGCGGCCTTGCGCGCGGCAAGGGTCGGCGCCACGAATCCGGGTCGGTGGGCGATGAGAAAGCCGAGCCGCGTCGTCGCCCCCGCGGCGTGCGCCGCGACCACGAAGCCGTCGGCGCCGGTCGACCCGTAGCCGACCAGCACGCGATCGAACCCGCCCGCCTCGTGGGCGCGGGCGAAGTCGGCGATGAAGCGCGGATCGACGGCGCCGGTGATGATCGACTTGCCGTAGATCTCGGAGGCCAAGGTCGTCGAGATCATCCCGATGATTTCGATCCCGGTCCTGTGCACGATCACTCCGTGCTCACGGCGCCGCTCCCCTGACTCAGGGGAGCGCCGTTCAAAAGCGTGTGCCCGTTCACCGTGACCTTCAGCATGTGCCCGTGAGAAACGGCGTGACGAGATTGACGTCCGCCTCGAACACGATGTCGCGGGTCTCGTCGCTCCTCAAGGCCGGCGCAGCCCTTCGAGGATCTTCACCGTGTCGGCCGGCTCCGGCCGCCGCGTGTAGTCCGGGTCGGCGTCGACCGCGCGGACGATGCCCCCGCGATCGATCACGAACCGGGCAGGGGCGGGCAGCCGCCACGTGCCGTCACCATTGCCGCGCGCGAGATCGATGCCGAACTTCGTGTAGATCTCGCGCAGATCGTCGGGCAAGGTGAAGACCAGGCCGTACGATTCGGCGACGCGATTACCAAAATCACGCAGCATCTCGTAGGTGAACGGCTGGGGCTCCTCGGTCTCGCGCGGTGTGCGCGCCACCTGAGGCGAGATGACGGCGAGGCTCCCGCCCGCGCCGGTGATCTGGGGCAAGGCCTGCTGCAGAGCTGCCAGCTCCGCGTTGCAGTACGGTCACCAGCGGCCGCGGTAGAAGGACAGCACGACCGGCCCGCCGGCCCGCAGGTCGGCGAGGCTCACCTGGTCTCCGCCGGCGTTGGGGAGGGTGAAGTGGGGAGCCGGCTGGCCCACCTTCGCGATCCGGCTCATGATCCCGGAGGCCCGGAGATCCTCGATGCTCCGCGCCATGATCGCCCGCGCCTCCGCCGGGATCCGTGCCTTCGACGCCTCGCGCAGCTTGTCGAGCTGTTCCTGGAGCGTCATCAGCATCCTCCTCGAGCGAGATCGATCAACCGGACCGTACCACACTCTCGCGCAGGCCGGTTCCGGTCGGCGGACCCCGCGGGATCCTCGGGGCACTCGGGAGAAAAAAGTGCCCCGCCGGGCAGCGCGTCCGGCGGGGCATCGTCGTCGATCGTGGCGCCGAGCTCTGCGCTACGCGATCACCCGATTGAGGAATCGCTCCGGCGGCCGCTCGCCCCACTGAGAGACGAGCCCGTCTTCCGCCGAGATCAGGTTCGAGCCGTTCTTCACGTTCAGCCGGTCGGTGTCGGACCAGTGCTCGTGCACGCGACCCCACGGATCCGACCAGTAGTCGTAGATCTGGCTCCCGAGGAGGTGGCGCCCGATGCCCCACATGTGCTCGTACTTGCCGAGCTTCTTGATGTGCTCATGGCCGGTGAAGACGTCGTCGATGTCGGCCACCTCGAACGAGAAGTGGTTCAAGCCGGCGCGCTCGTTCTTGACGCAGAAGAACACGTGATGGTCGACGTACGTGCTCCCGCGATCGAGCCGGTTGAACGAGCCGATGATGTTGTCCTTGCTCCCGGCGTAGACGTCGTCCGAGCAGATGAAGCCGAGCGTGTCACGGAACCAACGGGCCGTCTCGACGACCTTCGGCGACGCCATGACCGCGTGGCCGATCCGCTTGACCCGCGAGGGGCCCGTGTGGATCCGCATCACCTTGCCGGCCCGCTCGAGCCCTTCCGATCCGAGGTTGAGCGGCTGGCGCTTCACGGCGATCGGCTTGAGCTTCTTGATGCCGTAGACGACCTCGATCTGATATCCGTTCGGCTCCTTCAGCCGGACCCGCTTGCCGCCGCCCGGCTCGTCGATGTCCTCGACGCTCGAGGCGCCCGGAGCTTTGGCCACCTTCTTCAGATCGTCCAGGCTGGCCGCGTAGTACGCGATCCCCACGAAGCCGGGATCGCCCTTCTCCGTGACGTGGAGATGATGAGGCGCGTCGGTGCCTCGCATGTAGAGCGCGGTGTTGGTCCGGGCCGCCCGCACCATCCCGAAGTTGGTGAGGAACTCTTCCGCGACATCGAGGTCTGGGGACCGAAGCCGCCCGTACGCCAGGTCCGTCGCCTTGATCAGTGCCATCGCCCTGCCCTCCTGTGTTGGGACGCTCGCCATGCTAGACCACCGTCAATCCCAGGGCAAGAAGCGCGGGCGGCTGGACGACCGAATGCCGGCAGGCGAAGACCGGGCTCAGCGCCCCATCTGTCGATCGTAGGAGGCCGAGATGCGCTCGATCAGCTGGGGATCGACCGACGTGGCGCCGACCGTCTTGAACTCGACGCGGACGCTGCCATCGGCCTGCGTGCGCACCAGCGCGAGCACGCCGATCCCGTTACGGTCGCCGCGCAAGGTCCCGGTCGAGCGCTCTTCCTGCGTGATCCGCACGCCTTCCTCGAGCATCGCGTTGCGGGCGGCGCCCCACGACCGATCGAAGGTGCTCGTGGGCGTCGTCGTGTAGACGCCCGGCGCGACCTCATAATAGGTGCAGCCGGCGAGCAGGCTCGCGCAGAGGCCCGCCGCGAGTAGAGCTCGAAGGCTCGTCATCGCGGGCTCGCGTCGGACGCGATCTTGGTCCACGTCTTGTCGGGGTTGAACATCTTCATGGCGTTCGCGATCTGCGCGGTTCTCGGTCCGAGGTCCTTCTCGTACACGACGCCGTCGTGGCTCACGATGAACGTGGTGATGCCCGAGACCGCGTAGGTGGCCGGGTACGCCACCAGCGCGAACCCGCCGATCATGTGCCCCTTCACGAGGTAGTCGTAGGCGCCGCCCGGCGCTTCGGGGCCCTGGGCAAGCAGCAGGCGATAGAGATAGCCGTGATAGGGCATGCGCTTGCCGGGCTCGGGCTTCGTATAGCCGGCCGCGCGCGCGTCGGCGACGAGCGGGCCGAGCGGGCTCGGCCGCTCTCCCGGCTTCGTTTCCCAGTAGAGACCGTCTCGCTTGCCCTTGGTGCTCTCGAGACGCTGCGCGTACTCGAGTATTCCGGCGCCGCGGTCTCTCGAATAGTATTCGCGCTGGGCATCGAGGTAGGCCAGGCACACCTCGATCGCGGAGAGCTCGTTTCGCCCGATCCGGCGATAGAGGAGCTCGTCGTCTCCCGCGTCGGTATCCCAGAACCACCGCGGGCCGTCGGGCACGAGAGGAATGGCGACCGGGAAGTCGTTGTCGCCGACGTAGAGGACGACCTTCCCGCCGCCGCCCTCGAGCCGGTGCGCGCGATCGTAGGCCGTCACGAACCGCTGGAAGGCCGCGCGGTCGGCGACCTCGTCTCCGGACGAGATCAGTGGACGTCCCTTGGGGCCGAGGATCTCGATGAGCGCCTTCCGGTCGCCGGCGCGAAATGCGCCGACGAGCGCGTTGACCGCGTCGTCCAGGGATTCGAAGGTCTTCTGCCCGGGCGGCGCGGCGAGTGCGGCACCTTGAAGAAGGACCGCGAGCGCTAGCGCGATACTCAAGGTTTTCATCGCCGCCCTCCACCGCCGCCTCTCCCACCGCCCCCGCCGCCGCCACCTCTGGAGCCGCCCCCGCCGCCCCCTCGGCTGCCGCCGCCAGAGCTGACGCTGCTGCCGCCGCTTCGGCTACCTCCGCCACCACCGCCACCGCTGTAGCCGCTCGCTCGGGAGGAGCTCACGCTGGACTGACCGCGCTGGCTGTTGGCGCGCTGATCGCGACCTTGCCCCCCGCCCTCGAAAGCTCCGGCGTCACGACCGCCGCCGCCCGCGCCGGCCTCGCGGGTTCCTGCCGTCGGCCCACGTTGCCCGCCCCCGGCCTCGCGGGTAGACGCACTGGGGCCGCCACCGCGGCTCGCGTCTCCCCGGCCGCCTCCCTGATCACGGCCCCGGTAAGCATCTCGCGAGCCGGCCTGGGGACTGTTGCCGCGGCCGTACTTCTGCTGGGTGCCCTTGTCGCGATACTGAGCGCCCTTGCGGTGCTCGGGATTGTGCTTGAACGATTCCTTTCCGCCCTGGCCGCTGCCCCGCTCGTTCTTGATCTGGGTGGCTTTGTCCCCACGGTTCACGTTGTTGGTGAAGTTGTTGGACTTGTTGACGTCGACATCGACGTCGCCGCCACCCCAGTTACATCCGCCCCAGACCGCCGCGCCGACCGCCATCCCCACGCCGAATGAGAGCGCCGCTGCACCCCAGGGGTAGGCCGGGGGATACGGGTAGTAAGGCGGATAGGCGGGCGGGTATGACCCGTAGACGACGGTCGGGTTGTAGCTCGGCACGTAGACCACCTGCGGATTCGCCGGCTCGATCTTGATGATGGTCTGCTCCGCGGGCGGAGCCGGCTGTCCGGACGCCGGTGGCGCCGGCTGCGCCGCCGCCTGCTCGACGATCACCTTCTGCTGCTCGTTCGACTTGAGATTGCCCTGCGCCTGCGCCTTCGCCCGCATGCGCTGGATGGCGTCCATGGTGTCCTTCCTCTGGTCGAGGAAGGCATCGCCGAGCTTCTGCATCCAGTCGATCTTCTCGTTCAAGAGGTCGAGGGTCTGGGGGAAGCTGCACAGCGACTTCACGCTGTCGTCCCAGTCGTGTTTTTTGAGCTCGTCGTTGAGCGCCGCGTCCTTGAGGTTCGGGTTGGACTTCATGAGCCGGGCGGCCTGGATCACCTCGAGCGGGTAGGTCGCCGCCATCATCACCTGCGCGACCAGCGGATCGGGGTAGAGCGCGATCGGCGCGACGATCGCCTCGAGCTCCTCCGGCTTGAAGGGCTGGACGTCGTCGTCGCCCGGTGGCTGGGCCGAGGCGGGCTGCGCAGCCGGAGGCGGCGGGGCCTGGGCCTGAGCCTGCTGGGCTCGCGGAAGCGGAGGTGCGGCGAGCACGAGCGCGAGCGCGACCGGCAGGCTTCGGCCCGCGATGATCCGGATCCAGCGTCTCATGAGCCCTCCGTCAAGCACGACGCTACCTGCCGTAGGCGAGTCGCCGAGCGCCCGCGTTCTTCATGCCCTTGAGCCGGAAGCCGAGCGCGATCATGAGAATTCCGACCACGATCGCGAACGAGCCGATCAGCCATAGCACCGCGAGCGCCCCCGCGCCCGGAGCAACGATGAGGACGACGCCGAGCACGACGCTCAGCACGCCGTTCAGCGCGAGCAGCCATTCGTTGCGCAGCTCGCGACGCAGGTGGAACGCCGCGAGGATCTCGAAGACACCGCGGACGATGGCCCACACCGCGATCAGATAGAGGAGCGCGATCGCGGTGAAACCGGGCCACAGCAGAGTCAGGACGCCAGCGGCGAGGCTCGCCAGACCGGCCAGGAAGACCCCCCACGGAAACGCCCCCTCGCGCCGTCGCGCGAGCGTCCACAGGATCGCCAGGACTCCGTCGATGAAGAGATAGCCCCCGTAGACCAGGACGAGGACCGCCAGGGTGATGCCGGGCCAGAAGAGCGTGCCGAGGCCGAAGAGCACCGCGAAGATGCCGCGCAGGACGATCGCCCACCAGTTCCGTGCCAGCGTTTGCAGCATTGGTGCGCCTTTCCGCCCTCCAAGTGGGGCGTGCCTCCGGGCCGGTTCCGGTCGAGTCCACCGTAGCGCTCAGAGGATCGGGGGCCCAGGGGCGGCCAACAATGAGACCTTGGTCGGATGCCGCAGGGGCGTGGGACTTTGGTCTACTAGGCGCGGCTCGGAGGCGGCTCGAGGCCCCGGCCCGCGATGGGGAGGTCGGAAGAATGGAACCGCGAGACATGCTGCAGGTCGCGATCGACGTCGGCGTACGGTTCGGCATCCGCATCATCGGCGCCATCGCGCTCTGGATCATCGGACGCGCAATCATCAACTTCTGCGGACGGCTGATCAGCCGCTGGCTCGTCCACCAGCACCTCGACCCCACGCTCGGGCGCTACATCGCCTCGGCCTCGTCGATCGTGCTGAGCGTCGTCCTGGTCATCGCGATCCTCGGGATCTTCGGTGTCGAGACCACCACGTTCGCGGCGGTCATCGCCGCTGCCGGCGTGGCCATCGGCGTGGCGTGGGGCGGTCTCCTCGGCAACTTCGCGGCGGGCGTCTTCCTGGTGATATTCCGGCCGTTCAAGACCGGTGAGTTCGTCAGCGGCGGCGGCGTGACTGGGACCGTGCACGAGATCGGAATGTTCGCCACCAGCTTCGACACCCCCGACAACGTGCGGACCATCGTCGGCAACAACAAGATCGTGGGGGACACGATCCAGAACTTCTCGGCGAATCCTTACCGCCGTGTAGACCTCACGGCGCAGCTCGCCCACGGGGTGGACGTGAAGGACGCGGTCGCCATGCTCAAGGAGCGGCTGACGCGGATCCCGAACGTGCTGGGTCAGCCCGCTCCAGACGTCGAGATTCTCCAGTTCACGCTGGCCGGACCCGTGCTCGCCATCCGGCCGTACTGCAACAACGCGCACTACTGGCAGGTGTACTTCGACACCAACCGGATGATCCGCGACTCGTTCAGCTCGGCGCGCTATCCGGTGCCCGAGCAGCACGTCCGGGTCCAGAGCTCGACCGGCTGATTCACTGCTGGCCGAGATAGGCTTCGCGGATCCGCGCGTCGCGCGCGAGCTCCGACGGGGCGCCCTCGGCGACGATCCGGCCCTGCTCGAGGACGTAGGCGCGGGCCGCGATCGCGAAGGCCTGGACGATGTTCTGCTCGACCAGCAAGACCGCAACGCCCTCGGCGTGGATCCCGGCGACGACCTCGAAGACCTGATCGACGATCTGCGGCGCCAGGCCGAGCGAGGGCTCGTCGAGCAGCAAGAGCCGCGGCATCGCCATCAGCGCGCGTCCGATCGCGACCATCTGCTGCTGACCTCCCGAGAGCGCGCCGGCGAGCTGTCGCCGGCGCTCGCGCAGGATGGGGAAGGTCCCGTAGACGCGCTCGAGGCTCTGGCTCCGCCGCGCTCGCGCGGCCGGCGCGTAGCAGCCGATCTCGAGATTCTCCTCGACCGTCATCGCCGGGAAGAGGCGGCGGCCTTCCGGGACGAGCGCGATCCCGTGGCCGCAGAGCTCGTGCGCCGGAACCGACGCGAGCTCGCGCCCGTCGAGCCGCACGCGGCCGGCGCGGATCGGCAGGAGGCCGGCGATCGCGTCGATGAGGGTGGTCTTCCCGGCGCCGTTCGGGCCCACCACGGTGACCAGCTCACGACCCCCCACGACGAGCGACACGTCCCAGACCGCGACGGCATCGCCGTGGGCGACCTCGAGGCGCTCGACGTCAAGCATAGGCTTTCCCGAGATACGCGCGGACCACGTCGGGATCGCGCATCACCTGACGCGGGAGGCCTTCGGCGATGACCCGCCCCCCGCTCAGCACGACCACGCGGTCGGCGAGGTCGAGGACGGCTCGCATGATGTGCTCGACGAAGACGACGGTCGTGCCGCGGTCGCGAATCCGGCGAACGAGCCGGAGCGCGTCGGTCATCTGGGCCGGCGTCAGCCCCGAGAGCACCTCGTCCAGCAGCACCAGCCTCGGCTCCGAGGCGAGCGCGCGAGCGAGGTCGAGGAATTTCCGCTCGAGCAGGTTCAGCTCGTCGGGCAGCGCGTCGGCCTTGGCCCCGAGGCCGGTGAAGGCGAGCCAGGCGCGCGCCAGGCTGCGTCCCGCCGCGCGGCCGTGCCCGCCGCCGAACATGGCCGCGAGCGCGACGTTGTCGACGACGGTGAGCCGGCGGAACGAGCGCGGGATCTGATAGGTGCGGGCCACGCCGAGGCCGGCGATCCGGTGAGCCCGCACCCGGGCGATGTCGAGTCCGTCCAGCACGACCTGGCCGCCATCGGCCTGGTAGTAGCCGCTGACGACGTTGATCAGGGTCGACTTGCCCGACCCGTTCGGACCGATGAGGCCGAGGATCTCGCCCGCGCGGACCTCGAGCGTCACCCCGGTGAGCGCCTGCAGGCCGCGGAAGGCCTTCTTCACGTCGGTGCAGCCGAGCAGGGGACCCGCCGCCACCCGCGCCGGCGACGCGACACTCACCGACACGGCGTCGCTCGCCGGCGCCTCCATCGGGGTGACCCTCGCGCGACGCGCGCGACTCAGGCCTCCCGCCACACCGTCGGGCAGGAACACGATGACCACGATCAGGATCGCGCCGATGAGCGCCCGGTTCAAGATCGCGCTCTCCCCGCCGGTGAGCGACTGCGTGAGCGCGGTGACGAGGACGGCGCCCAGGGCCGGGCCGTACCAGAAGCGCGTGCCGCCGAGCGCGGCCATCATGATCGCATCGACCGCGACCCCGACCGCGAACGTCTCGGCAACGGTCACGTACGTCACGAACATTGCGTGGATCCCGCCGATCAGCCCCGCGATGAAGCAGCTCAGCGCGAAGGCGACGAGCTTGTAGCGGTAGGTGGGAACGCCGAGGACTTCGGCGACGTCCTCGTCGTCGCGGATGGCGAAGAGCCCCATGCCCCAGCGCGAGCGGTAGATCGCGAGCGCGGCGAAGGTCGAGAAGAAGGCGACCGCGAGCGCCAGGTGATAGAGCGTCGTCGCGGGCGCGCCGAAGAGCGTCGGGACGGGGACCGCGGCCAGGAAGACGCCGGGCCCGCCGTCGAGCCGCGTGTTGAGCGCGATCGTCGACAGGACGAACGTGACCGCGAGGGTCAGGAGGCCGAAGAGCTCGCCGCGCACGCCGCGCACGCGGAAGACGATCGCGGCGATCGCGCTCCCGAGGAGCGCCGCGACCAGGCCCGCCACCGGCAAGGTCCACAGAAACGGCACGTCGAAGGCGGTCGTGAGCGTCGCCGTCGTGTAGACGCCCGCGCCGAAGAACGCGGCGTGACCGAAGCTGAAGTAGCCGGCGTAGCCGCTGAGGATGTTCCAGCTCGTCGCCAGCGCCACCCAGAAGAACACGAGGTAGAGGACCGATTCGTAGAAGGCCGGGAGCTTCAGCGCCGGCACGAGGGCCAGCGCGACGGCCATGACGACGAGCGGGACGGCCGGTGGAAGGCGGGACACGCTCAGAGCTCGGGTCGCAGCAGCAAGATCAGGATCAGGAGCGTGAACGACACGAGCGGCGCCCAGCCCGGAGCCGTGACCGCCATCGTCAGCGCCTCGCTCGCGGCGATGAAGATCGAGGCGGCGAGGAGCCCGAGCGCGTTGCCCAGGCGGCCGATGATGACCGCGGCGAACACGACGCCGATCCACGAGTAGATCTGCGACGGCGCCAGGGTGTGGTTGAGGGCGATGAAGAGCCCGGCGACCGCCGCGTAGGCCGAGCTCAGGCCGGCGAGCAGCAGCGCGAGGCGGCGGCGATTGACGCCGAACGCGCCGGCCATCGGCCCGTCCTGCGCGCTGGCGCGCGCGGCCTTGCCGAGGTAGCTCCAGCGGAGCCACGCCCAGGTCGCGAGCGTCAACGCCGCCGCCGCGACGAACGCCAGGAGGCCGCCGAGCCCCACGAAGAACGTGCCGAGCCGGAGCGACGTGCGCATGTACGGCGACTCGAGACGACGGAAATCGGCGGTCCAGATCCACTGGATCAGGCTTTCGAGAATGACGGTGAGCCCGAAGGTGACGATCAGAGACGTGAGCTCGTCGATCCGGAAGCGGAGGAATCCTTCCTCGAGCGCGATCCCGACCACGAAGAAGCCCGGCACGATCACGACGAGCGTGAGGATCGGATCGAGGCGGAGCGCGGTCGCGAGCTGGTAGGTGAGGTACGCCCCGAGGAACGCCAGCGCGAAGTTGGCGAGGTTGATGACGCGCAGCAGGCCCCACGTCAGGCTGAGCCCGAGGCCGAGCAGCGCGTAGAGCCCGCCGGTGAACAGCCCGGCGAGCAGCGACTGGCCGATCAGGTTCAGGCTGGGCAGTGCGCGGCGCTCCCCTGGGCGCTCCTCACGTCGAGTAGAGCGGCAGCCGCTGCCCCGGCGGCAGGTTGGCGACCGCGTCCTCGAGCGTGCGCGCCTGGCGCCACTCGCTCGCGGGCCGCACGTAGCCGTTCGTGCCGACCTGATCGATGCCCCAGTAGACCTCGAGGTTGTTGCCGTCGGGGTCCTGGAACTCGACGGCGATCTGACAGCCGGCCCGCCGGCGCCCCTCGAACACGATCGGGACGCCGTGCTTGCGGAGCCACGCCCGCGCGCGGAAGACCTCGTCGAGCGTCGCCACCTCGAAGGCGAAGTGATTCAGGCTGCTGGGGTCGCTCTTCCGGGCGCCGCCGACCAGCGCGACGCCGTGATGGTCGGCATTGCAGCGCATGAAGACCATGCCGCCCGGCACCATGCTGTCCGGGTACCGATCGCTGATCGCCAGGCCGAGCACCTCGGTGTAGAAGCGCACGGACCTCTCGATGTCGGTGACGTTGAGCACGACGTGGCCGAGCTTGCGCAGCTGGAACTGGAGCGGAGCATCCGACGTGCCCGACATGCGCGTTCTCCTATTCGGTCGCCAGGGCGCGTCGCCGTTCCCGATGGTAGTCGGACAGCTTCTGGTTGGCGGACGCGATCGTCTGGGCCTCCGCCGCCACTCGCGCGACGTCCTTGCCCGGGATCATCACGTAGAGCTCGTCCTCGCCGAGGTCGGTGTACACCCGATTGCCGACGCAGCCCGTGCTCGCGATGACGCCCTGGGCGATCGACGCCGGCAGCGCCATGCACGTGGGACGGCCCAGGAGCGGAGCGGGCGCCGCGATGCCGGCGCGCAGCGCGGCCTCTAGCAAGAGCATGACGCGGCCGGGCCTGCCGGCGACGAGCACGACGTCCGGATCGACTGGAGCCTCGGCGAGCGGCGCGTAGATCACGACGCTCGGCGTCTGAGGCAGGCGCGGAATCCCCGGAACCTCCTCCATCTTGAGGTAGCCGAGCTCGGTCATGAGCCCGAGCGTCTGCGGCAGCTCCGCGGCGCGCTCGGGCGGCAAGGGGATGTTGTGCGTGTAGCTGCCGATCGGGCAGTTGTGATGATCGGCGGGAACCGTGTAGAAGGTTCGCTCTGCGGCGGCGAGCCGCCAGAAACTGCAGCCCGAGGGCACGATCCCGCTGAACTTCGGCACGCCCGGTGGCGGGGAGGAACGGAACGCGACGGCGACGGGGCGCCGCGGGAGGCCAAGGGCCCCGGTGAGCTGCCGCTCGACGATACGATAGTCGGTCATGGTTGGCCTCTGGCGCTAGATCAGGGTCTTGACGATCCGGCCGCTCGCTTCCACGTACCATTTCTCGCTCGGGAAGGTCTTGCCGCCGAGAGTCGCCGCCATCCAGTCGGCGACGAGGATCGGCGGAAACGGGCCCAGGTTCGCGGCCGGCACATTGCCGACCGAGTGACGCGAATCCTGATAGACGACCAGGCGCCTGGGGCCGCGGAGTGACTTCATCAGTCGCTCGGTGTGCTCGAGGGGCGACAGCTCGTCGAATTCACCGGCGACGCAGAGATACGGTGCACGAATCCGCTCGGCGTGCCCCTCCCACGTCATACCCCGGCGGAGCTCGTCGAAGCGCGACTCGTCGGTGATGCCGGACATGTACATGAAGCGCATCTTGAACGTCGGCGACGCCTCCTCGAAGATCGTGTGGAAGCCGGGCTCGTGACAAACGGCCGAGACCGCGACGGCGCGGATGCGCGGCTCGTGCGCGGCCGCGAGGGTGCCGAAGAACGAGCCAAAGCTGTTGCCGGCGAGTCCGACGCGGCTCACGTCGATCTCGGCGCGGGCCGAGAGCCAGTCGACGGCCGCCGTGCCCGTCGCGGTCCACGCGGGCATGCTGAAGTAGATGTCGAGCAGCGGGCTCTCGTACTGACCCGGCCCATCCAGCGCGAGCACCGCCATCCCGCGCGAGAGCCACCGATCACCGTACATCGCGACGCCCATCTCCTTGAAGCTGTCCATGCCCGGGAGCGAGACTACGACCGGGACGCGTCCGCCGTGGTAGCCGGGCGGCAAATGAAACCAGGCCGGGAGCGACAGACCGTCGGGCAAGCGAATCCAGGCCGCCTCGACCTGGTGGTCGGCGAGCTTGGCGTACCGCGTATAGCAGTCGCGCTTCTTTCCGTTGTACAGGCGGTTCTGCGCGTTGTTTTCGTCGATGGGCCACTGGGCGGCGCCCCAGTGGATGCTCGCCATGAAGTAGTTCTCGCGCGCCGTCACGAAATCTTGATTCTCCTCGGCCGCGTGGGCCTTGGCCTCACGACGGCGGGCGACCGCCTCGAACGCGGGCGACGCGTCGGCGAGCTTCGTGATGCGCTGTCGGATGGCGGCGAAGTCGGCGTTGGCCTCGGGGCCGCACGGCACGGAGAGATAGATGGAGCGCGGCTGGTCCCAGTCCATCCCCACCGAGCGGATGGTGTTGTCGAGGAGCCAGCGTTGCTCGGTCCAGCGTCGCGTCAGCGGCCCGCTGTGAGCGGGCGTGCCCTGTTCACTACGCGATTCTGCGTCCGATGGTGGGGTGGCTTTCGCGTCGTTGGCCAGCTCGAGAGAACCGTCGGACATGACGTCACCCCCCTGTGAGGTAGTGGCCGGATACCGCGCACTATACTGCGGCCCTCTCACTCAAGCCAGGGAGGTCCACGACGAGGAACCGACGAATGTGGAGGGGGCCATCGAGAGGCCCCCTCCGTGGAGATCGGCCGATCTATCCAGCCTGCGGCGGCATCGGCGGGGTGGGCGGCGCCGTGCCGCTCGGGATCCACACCCAGTAGTACGGCGTGGCTCCGCCGTCACCGTAGAGCTGCCAGCGCCCCTCTCGGAAGGTGTACGTACGATCCGAAGTCGTCACGACTGCCGAGCCACTCGGCTTCATCGGGGGCGACGGTGCCGTCGCCAGGGTCGATCCGGTCGGGATCCATACCCAGTAGTACGCGACGCTGCGGCCGTCACCGTAGAGCTGCCAGCGTCCCTCGGGATACACGATGCGATCCGAAGGAACCGCTGAGTTCACCGGAGGTGCCGCGGGCGGAACCACTACCGCCGGCGCTGCCGGCGGCGCCGGCGCCATCACCACCGGGCTCGGGGTCGATGTCTGGACCTCTCTGCTTCTGTACACGCAGCCTCCCAGCATGGCCAGGAGCAGCGGCGTGACCAGGACCGCTTGAACGACGCGAGTGCTCATTTCTCTTCCTCCATCATGCGGTGGGCAATGCTTGCCCGACGTCAAGCGGGGCATCTTTTGTGCCACGGAAGGTGAACGGGAGGCGCTCATATGGGGCGACGCGATTGCGTAAGGTTAGGGACGCGACATCAGGGCTTTCATCCATGGAGACTCGCGGCACCACGTAAGAAGTGCCCGCGCCTTTTTGCGCGTCCCCGGACGGTCCACTGCTTTAGTCCGACGCAGGCGACCACTTCGCGCTACCATCCCGCGTGGCCGACCGATAGAGCGCGCGGTGCGCGCTGTGGGCCTCCGCGAGCTCCGGCTCGCTGGCCCGAGGAGGACTCGTCGATGCTGGCAATCTGGGTGAAAGTGCGCGTGAAGCCGGACCAGAAGAAGCGTTTCCTCGAGGCGATCGAGATCGACGCGCTCGGCTCCGAGCGGGACGAGCCCGGCTGCCTGCAGTTCAACGTCCTCCAGGACGACCAGGACGAGAACGTCTACTACTTCTACGAGGTCTACAAGGACATGGCGGCGCTCGAAGCTCACCGAGCGGCGCCGCACTATGCGACCTGGCGCGCCGCGGCCGACACCCTGGACGGACCGACCGCCCCGACTCGCTGCAAGACGGTTTTCCCGGCGGATCGCGTCTACTGGGGCAAAATGTAGCGGTCGAAGCGTCGTGCGGCTCATGGTCTCAGGCCGTCCGGTCGCTGTCCGCCGGGCGTCGCTGCTGTCACCGCCAGATCACCCGGGCCGGTGTCCGGTGAGGCGGCCACCTGTCCAATCACACAGTTCGGGCGCGCGCCGGGTGTGGCGCGGGGATTGCTAGCTGTGGCGTCGATGCTATCAGACCGTCTATTTGGGCTCTTTTCGTCGGACCTGGCGATCGACCTGGGTACGGCCAACACGCTCGTGTTCGTGCAGGGCCGGGGCATCGTCCTCAACGAGCCCTCGATCATCGCGATCCGCAAGACCGACAACGAGGTCATCGGGGTCGGCCACGAGGCCAAGGCGATGCTCGGGCGCACGCCCGAGAACATCCAGGTGATACGTCCGCTGAAGGACGGCGTCATCGCCGATTTCGACGTGACCGAACGGATGTTGCAGTACTTCATCGAGCGAGCGCGGCAGATCTCGTCCGGGCGCAAGCGCGCCTGGGTCCTCGACCGGCCCCGGGTGGTCGTCGGCGTTCCCTCGGGCATCACCCAGGTCGAGAAGCGGGCGGTGCGCGACGCGGCGCTCCAGGCCGGCGCGCGCGACGTCTATCTGATCGAGGAGCCGACGGCCGCGGCCATCGGCGCGGGCCTGCCGATCCACGAGCCGGGCGGTCACCTGATCGTCGACATCGGCGGCGGGACGACCGAAGTCGCCGTCATCTCCATGTCCGGCACGGTCTACTGCAACTCGGTCAGGATCGCCGGCGACGAGATGGACGAGGCGATCATCCAGCACATCCGCAAGCACTACCGCCTGCTGGTGGGCGAGCGTCGCGCGGAGGAGATCAAGATCGCGCTCGGCTCCGCCCATCCCGAAGCGCTGGCGCGAAGCTCGATCGAGGTCAAGGGGCGCGATCTCGTCGACGGCGTGCCGAAGACGCTCGTCATCACCGACGAGGAGATCCGCGAGGCGCTGCGCGAGCCCGTGATGACGATCGTCGAGACGGTGCGCACGTGTCTCGAGCGGACGCCACCCGAGCTCGCGGCCGACATCATCGAGAAGGGCGTGGTGCTGACCGGCGGCGGCGCGCTCCTGCGCGGGATCGACTGGCTCCTGCAGCACGTGACCCAGCTGCCCGTGCGAGT
The DNA here is from genome assembly GCA_003220495.1 of Candidatus Rokuibacteriota bacterium. Taxonomy (GTDB): domain Bacteria; phylum Methylomirabilota; class Methylomirabilia; order Rokubacteriales; family CSP1-6; genus AR31. Next base: position 22,045 of record QHSP01000110.1, read on the forward strand.
GGCCGACGATCCGTTGAGCTGCGCCGCGCGCGGCGCCGGCCGGGCGCTCGACGATCTCGAACTCTTGAAGAAAGTCGCGATTCCCGCCTGACGCGCGCCTAGTCCACGCCGAAGTCGTACACCCGGCCAGACGCGCCGGCGGCCATTCCGTAGGTGAGGACGAAGCCGTATTCACCCGGCTTCAGCGGCTCCTTGGGTATCAGCTTGTACAGGCCGCGCGCGTCCCTGTCAGCGGCCTCCATGTCCACCTTGTCCTCGCTGCGGACCCCGTACTTGATCGAGCCGCCGAACGGCGCGTACGACCCGCTGGAGATCTTGAGATTCCGGTCGTCGTGGTCGCTGCCCGGCTTGAGCCGCACCAGCGGCGCGTCGTTCGCGGACCACGTGCTGTAGAAGACCGGCTTCTTGTCCGCGGTCCGGTACTGGGCCTTCCGTCCCTTGAGGACCAGCTCGCTCTTGGAGTCGAAGAACCCGGTGTTGAACTCCAGAGCGGCGTTGGCGGGGACGAGCTCGACGGACTTGCCACCGATCAGGTGGACGATACTTTCCCTCGCCGCCGCCGGGGCCGCCGCAGCCGGCGCCGCGGGCGCGGCCGCGGCCGGCGGTGCCGTCGACGCGGAGCCGGCATTGACGACGGCCTCGATCACCTGGTCCGACATGCCGGCGTTCTTCAGGCCGATGAGCCCCTTCGTGCTCACGTCGAACTTCGTCTGGCTCGCCCTGATCTTCGAGACGATGATCGAGTCCGAGAGCCCGGCCTTCTTCAAGGCGATGAGCGACTCGTTCGTGAGCACTTCCTGCGCCGTGAGCGACGTGGCGGTGACGAGGGTCAGCGCCGCCACTGCGAGAATGAACGTGAGTCGAAGTCTGCGCGAACCGATCATTGGGCGATCCTCCCGATCGACGATGGACCTCGGAGAGCGTTATCGTTGGCGAGGGTTGTTATAGGGCGTCGCCTCGCTCGCTGTCAAGCGGGGTGCCCGGCGTGTCGCGAGCGCGAAGGTGCCTTCGCCGCTGAGGGCGCTCGCGAACACCGCCAGCTCACCCTCCCACACGTCGCCGGCCCCGCCGCGCTCGAGCGTCTTGTCGCCGAGCGCGAGACCGACTCCGAGCATCGTCAGAATGCAGCGGCCTCGCCTTGACCGCGGGCCCCGGCGCGTGGTACCCGGTGCTCCACCAGAGGAGGACCGAGCGATGCTGGATCTCGTGATTCGCGGGGGCGACGTGGTGACGCCGCAAGGCGTCGGCCGATGGGACGTGGCGATCGAAGGAGAGCGCATCGTCGGCCTCGGCCTGCCCGAGCACGGGCGGGAGGCGGCTCGGGTGATCGACGCCAGCGGCAAGATCGTCGTGCCGGGCGGCATCGAGCCCCACACGCACCTGGCGCACTTCATCTCGATGCAGCCCGAGGAGAACCTCCACACCCTCGGCCCGGAAGAGGACACGCGCGGAATGGTCTTCGGTGGGACGACCACCCACGTCGACTTCTGCTTCGTGCGGCCGGGGACGGACGTGCAGCAGGTGATCGAGACGCGCGCCGCTCGCTGGAAGGGCAACTCGTACGCGGACTACTCGTTCCACGTCACGCTCCAGGGAGCCTTGCCGATCAAGCTGTTCGATCAGCTGCCCGAGGCGGTCCAGGCCGGCTTCCCGAGCTTCAAGGTGTTTACGGTCGACGTGCTGCCGCCGCATCCCAAGCGCCACACCTACCGGCTCGACTACGGGCGGATCCAGCTCGCGATGGAGAAGATCGCCCCGCACAACGGCATCATGGTGGTGCACGCCGAGGACCACGACATCGTCCAGTTCATGTACGAGAAGTTCCGCGAGGAGAAGCAGACAGACGGCTGGCTCCTGCCCCTCGTCCACAACAAGCTCTCGGAGAAGCTCGCGTTCCGCCGAACGATCCAGCTCGCCGCGCACACGGGGGCCGGCGTCTATTTCGTCCACACGTCCGCCCGTGAGGGCGTGGACGCCGTGGCGGAGGCGCGCGCCGGCGGGTATCCGATCTACGCCGAGACGCTCCATCACTACGCGTGCTTCACCGCCGAGGACTACAAGAGCCCGCGCGGGTTCTGCTACCACACCTATCCCTCGCTCAAGTATCCCGAGGACCAGGCCGCGCTCTGGAACGGGCTCGTGCGCGACGGCGTGTCGACCACGGCGACGGACGAGTTCCCGACGTCGCTCGAGCTGAAGCTGCGGGGGCAGGATCTCGAGAACGTCACGGGCGGCAATCTCGGCGCCGAGGCGCGCATGGGCATCGTGTACTCGGAGGGCGTCGTGAAGCGGAGGATGTCGCTGGCGCGGTTCGCCGACGTCACCGCCACGAACGCCGCGAAGATCCTCGGCCTCTACCCGAAGAAGGGTGTCATCGCCCCCGGCAGCGACGCGGATATCGCGATCATCGATCCGGCGATCAAGAAGACGCTCGCGCGCGACGATTTCCACGTCAGCGACTACAGCCCCTGGGAAGGCTGGGCGATCCAGGGCTGGCCGGTGACCACGATCCTGCGCGGGCGCGTCGTCGTGGAGAACCGCCGCCTGGTCTCCGACAGCCGCGACGGCAAGCTGGTGGCGCGCAAGATCTCCCCCGAGGTGCTGCGCCGCCCGGCCTGCTGAGGCCCGGCCCCGGATCGCGCGCCGTGACCGACCTGACGACCGAACAGGTGGGCGCGCTCGCGGCGGCCCTCGGGTTGCCCGTCACGTCCGACGACCTCGCGGAGGTGACCCACCGGCTCAACGCGCTGATCGAGGCGCTGGGCCCGCTGGCCGAGCTGCCGCTCGAGCGGGTCGAGCCCGTCCCGGGCCTCGGCGATCTGCCGTCCTCGTGACCGCCGATCGCGCCGATCTCGCCTTTCTCGGCGCCCGACAGCTTGCCGCGCTCGTGCGCGAGCGCACGGTGTCGCCGGTCGAGATCACGCAGCTCTATCTCGAGCGGATCGATCGGCTCGATCGAGATCTGCGGGCCTACATCACCGTGCTGCCGGATGCGGCGCTGGAGACGGCGCGGCGGGCGGAGACGGCCGTGATGCAAGGCTCGAGGGTCGGCCCGCTCCACGGCGTCCCCTACGCTGTGAAGGATCAGTTCGACACCGCCGGCGTGCGCACGACGTCCGGATCGCGGATCATGGAGCACCACATTCCCGCCGAAGACGCGACGACGATCGCGCGTCTGAACGCGGCCGGCGGTATTCTGCTCGGCAAGCTCAATCTCACGGAGTTCGCCCTCGGCGGCACGCAGCAATTTCCGTTCGGCCAGCCGCGGAATCCGTGGAATCGCGAGCACGACCCCGGCGGATCCTCGTCGGGCTCGGGCATCGCGGTCGCCGCCGGGCTCTGCGCCGCGTCCCTCGGGGAGGACACCGGAGGGTCCGTGCGCTCGCCCGCGTCGTTCTGCGGCGTCGTGGGGCTCCGCCCGACGTGGAGCCGCGTGTCTCGCCACGGCTCGTTTCCGGTGAGCTGGTCGATGGACACGCCGGGACCCCTCAGTCGCACGGTCGAGGACGCCGCGTGGCTCCTCCAGGTGATCGCGGGGTATGACCCGAAGGATCCGCTCTCGAGCCGCGAGCCCGTGCCGGACTACGCGCGCACATTGGCCGATGGAGCTCGAGGGCTTCGCGTCGGCATCATCCGCGAGCTGACGTTCGGGCCGGAGACCGATGCCGAGGTGCGGGGCGCCGTCGTCGAAGCGGCGCGGAGCCTCGAGCGGCTCGGCGCCGTCACGGAGGAGATCTCGCTCCGCCTCGTCCCGCTCGCGGGCGCGATCTTCATGGCGCTCGCCGATGCCGACGGCGCCGGCGTGCACGGTCGCTGGCTCCGCACGCGCGCCGCGGATTACGACCAGGGCACGCGGCGCCGCCTCTTGACCGCCAGCCTGATTCCGGCCGCGATCCAGCAGCGGGCCGCGCGGGCGCGCGCGCTGGTCCGCGCCGAGATGCGCGACGCGCTGACCCGCCACGATCTGCTCCTGTGCCCGACCGCGCACCAGGCGGCTCCGCCGATCGCCGCCGCGCGCGGCGTCATCACGAGCCGCCACGAGGTCGCGGGGCGCTTCTTCACGCGCCGCTCCTACGTCACGCCGGCGGCCCTGGCCGGGTTGCCGGCCATCGCCGTGCCGTGCGGCTTCACGCGCTCAGGGCTGCCGATCGGTCTCCAGCTGATCGCGCGTCACTTCGACGAGGCCACCCTGCTTCGCGCGGCGTACGCCTACGAGCAGCAATCCGAGTGGGGGAGGCGCCGGCCGCCCGGCACGAGCTGAGATCGGGGCGGCTCAGGAGCGGAGCGCGAAGATCCGCCCGCAAATCTCCGCGGGAACACCGGGCCCGCTGTCCGCGAACGTGGCTCCGGAGGCGAGCCTCGCCGGCGTGCCTCAGGCGGTGGCCGCCGGCAGCTCGACGATGAAGGCCGCGCCGCCTTCCGGCCGGTTGACGGCCCGCAGCGATCCCTGGTGCTGTTCGACGATCGAATACGAGACCCAGAGGCCGAGGCCGGTGCCTTCGCCGGGCGCCTTCGTCGTCGTGAAGGCCTCGAAGATTCGGGGGAGCACGTTGGGATGGATTCCGGGTCCGGAGTCGAGGACTTCCAGGCGGACGTTCGGACCGCCGGGCTCGGACAGTCGCATCGTGATCACCCGCTCGCCCTTGTGAGCGGCCATCGCCTGGTGCGCGTTCTGGACGAGGTTGAGCAGGACCTGCTGGATCTGACCTTCGTCGGCCATGACCGGCCGAACACTCCCGAACTCGGTGACGACCTTGACGCTGTCGCGGCGCAGCTGGTGGCTCTTGAGCTCCAGCACCCACTGGATCTGATCCTCGAGGCGGCAGGGGTGGCGCGCGGCGGCGTGCCCGCTCGTGAACCGCAGGAGGTTCTGGAGCATCTGCGCCGCGCGCGACGTCTCCTGGACGATCGTGTGCAGGCGCTCGCGGCTCTTGACGGGATCGTCCGATCCCATCAATAGGAGCTCGGCCTGGCCGAGGATCGCCGTCAGACGGTTGCGCGTCTCGTGCGCGAGACCCGCCGCCAGCTTGCCGACCGTCGAGAGCTTGTCGCCCTCGATGAGCTGGGCCTCGGCCGACTTGAGATCCTCGAGCTGGTGCCGTGTCGCCGAGTAGAGCTGCGCGTTCTGCAGCGCCAGCCCGATCTGGTTGGCGCAGGCTTCGACGAGCGCGATCTCCGACTCGCTGAACGCTTCCCGCGTGCGGCGCCCGAGCGACAGCGCGCCAAGGATTCGTCCCCGGCTGTGGATCGGCACGCACACGAAGGCGTGGATCCCTTCCTGGGTCACGGCCGCGCGCGCCGCCGGCAGGAGATCGGCGGACTCGCTGACGTGCGCCCAGTGCAGCGTCTTGCCGGTCGCGGCCACGCCGCCGATGAGCCCTTGCCCGATCGGCAGCGCGTGGTTGATCTCGCGCAGCCGCGGCCGCAGTCCCCGGTCGCCGCGCAGCTGTAACGTCGAGCCGTCGGCCGAGAGCAGGTGGAGGCTCGAGATCTCGTGACCGGTGACGTGCGTCAGCGCGTCCAGCGCGATGCGCAGGACCTCATCGACGTCGAGGGTCGCGCTGATCGCCTCTCCGATACGGTGCAGGATGCGCACGGGCGATTCGACGTCGACGGTCGGCGCGCCCGCCGTGCGCCGGACCAGCTCGTGGAGCTCTCGGAGCCGCTCGTCGCCGTGGTCCTTGAACGCGAACGCGTAGCCCTCGTCGTCGGCGCGCACGAGAATCGACGGAACCTCGAGCCGTGTTTCGCTCTCCGGCAGGGTGATCGAGAGCGTCGCCATGCGGGCGGCGCGGCGCGATCCATTGCCGCGCACCTTGATGCCGGAGGCGCTGAGGTTGACCGACGTCGACTCCCACTCGGCGCCGCTCTGCTCGCGGATCCGTACCGGCAGCGCGACGACCGCCCGTGGCGCGCGCCGCCGCTCGGGCTCGGCGTCCTCGGTCTTGCCGGTGCCGTTCTTGGCCTTGCGCGGTTTCTTGGCAGGGACCTCGAAGCACGCGAGCGCCTCTTGCAAACGCCGCAGCGCGACCGGCTTGCCGATGAAGTCGAAGGCGCCGGCCCGCATGGCCTCCTGGGCCTGGCTCTCGGTGGCGCGCCCGGAGACCACGAGGATCGGGACGTGCAGCTTGCGGACGGTTTCGTGCTTCATGAAGTCGAGCCCGCTCATCCCGGGCAAGCACACGTCGAGGAGGACCGCGTCGGGACGCTGCACGCGCAGGGCGTCGAGCGCCGTCTCGGCCGTGTGCGTGATCAGGGGCTCGTGCCCGATCTCGTGGAGAAACTCCCCGAAGACCTCGCAGACCGCCTGATCGTCGTCGATAACGAGGATGCGCATTTCGTGTTCGCCGGTTAAAGGCTATCCCTTCTTCCAGCAATCGGCATACCACGAGGTGGTGCTGCGTAAATATGTATTCGATAACGTAATTCCTGAAACTGTGACGTTCCGGGAATGGATGATCCGGGGTCAGTGCTGGGCGATTCCTGGCCACGGTCGGGACCGCGTGATTCTCAGCGCCGAGCGCGGGAAAACGAACGGGGGAGCGATACTCGTGGCTCCCCCTTCGACGAGATCAGAAGGAGGTCGGGCGAAGCCCCATCGGGACCGCGATCTTGTAGTACGAGGCGAGGAAACCTTCCCACCAGGCCTGGCGCTCGCCGCCGCGAGCCACCTCCGAGAACAGGCGCAGGCTGTCGTCCTGCCACTGCTGGATCGTGTCGAGATTTCCCGGGTCGTCCTCGATCAGCGCCTTGACGAGGGCTCGGCCGTAGCTGATGTGGCGCGTCTCGTCGCGGATGCGCGCCCGATGGTTGACCGCGGACAGGACGTCGCCGCGCGCCTCGGCGCCGTCCGCCAGGACGGTGAAGGTTCCCGGCCCCGCGGCGCCCTCGGCGACGAAGTTGCCCTTCACGAGGATCTCGATCGAGTCCTCGAGCTCGAGCAGGTGCCGGAAGAAGCGGCACGTCGTGCCCGGCGCTTCCCACGCAGCGAGCCAGTCCCGCTCCGGGATGGCGGCCCGCTCGAACACTTCGCGGTCCATCTCGAGGTGCCGCTGCTCGTCAGCCAGCTGGAAGAGCGCCGACTTCTTGAGCTCGTCGAACGGGGCGTTGGCGGCGGCGGTCGCGACGTAGTGGGTCGCTGAGAGCTCCGAGTAGTAGTTGTTGGCGAACTGGTCCACCGCGTTCTCGAGGTAGCGCGGACTGACGGTCCTGTAGTTCAACGCGTCGTCGGCGATGGTCGCGCGCTCGGTGAGATACCGTTCGCGCTCACGGGCCTGCATGACGACGTAGCGTTCCCAGCTGAGGTTCGCCGGATCGCTGAACAGCGCCGTGTTCTTGAGGACGAGCCGCTTTCGCGCCATCGCGCCTCCTCGATTACAGGCGCGCCTCGGCCGGCGGGGCCCCCGCCCCGCGACGGCCTGCAGCGCGCACTGCCGTTATGCGCCGGGCCCGCGCTCCATCGAATAGGGCTGCCAGCGCACGAGCTTGCTCTTCTCGAGAACCGACGGGTTCACGCAGCTCCGCGGCCAGCGCCCGCCCAGCACCAGCGCGATCTCCTGACCGACGCGCCGCTTGCGCACGGGATCGAACCTCGCCGAGGCCGAGGCCACGTGCGGCGTCAGAATCACGTTGTCCATCTTGAGCAGCGGGTTGTTACCGTCCGGCGGCTCCTGCTCGAGCACGTCGAGCCCGGCGGCGGCGATCCAGCCTTCCTTCAGCGCCTTGATGAGGGCGGGCTCGTCGGTAGTCGGGCCGCGGCCGGTGCTGACGAAGAGCGCCTCCGGCTTCATGAGCCGGAAATGGTGCTCCGTCATCAGGTGGTACGCGTCGGCGGTGGACGGCGCGTGCATCGAGACGATGTCCGAGCGCTGCAGGAGCTCGGTGAGGTTCACCGGCTCCACGCCGTACTGACTCACGACGAGCTCCTCGACGTACGGGTCGTACGCGAGAATGTGGAACCCGAACGCCCGCGCCCGCACCGCGACTGCACGCGCCACGTGGCCGAACGCGATGAGGCCGAGGGTCTGGCCCATCAGCCGGGGGAACTGGGATAGGAGCGGTCGTCCCTCCGCCCAGCGCCCCTCACGGACCATCCGGTCCATCGTGACGACCCGGCGGTAGGTGGCCAGGATCAGCATCATGGCGTGGTCGGCGACTTCCTCGATGAACGTGTCGGGCACGTTGGTGACGGGGATGCCGCGCGCCGTGGCCGCGTCTACGTCGACCGAGTCGACGCCCACGCTGCCGAGCGCGATCACCTTGCACCGCTCCAGCCCGTCGATGAGGCGCTTGGTGACGCGGCGCCCCTTCGCGTAGAGCGCATCGGCGTCACGCGCTTCCTTGACGAATTCCTCGTCGGTCTTGGCTGCGATCTCGACGATCTCGGCGTCGAGCGGCGCGAGCGCCTCCATCTCCAGCTTGTAGCTCGCGCCAGGAACCGAAAAGCTTGCGCCACTCGGGGTGACCACCTTGAACTTCGCCACGCTCGTCTCCTCCTCAGTCTTCCTCGGTCTGACGGGCCGTACGCGCCCGCGCATTGTCGCATAGGCGGCGACGCCGCGCGGTGCCGCCAATCCCTGACTGCCCCTGGCCCCCGATCATCGCACAGTCCTCTTCCTTGCATCGGCGGGCCTTGGCCGGTGGGGCCCCGGCCCCGCGGCGGCCTGCGGCGCGCGCTGCCCGGGGGGTGGCGCGCCCCCCGCGCAAGCTTGCGCGGTTTCCGACTCTTGCCCTAGTATCTCGCCCATACGGTGCCGTCCCAGACAGCGCGAGCTCGAACCCTCCGGAGGAAAGCTTCCATGATCAAGCGCATCCTTGCGATTGCGGCGACCGCGTTCGCGCTCGGCGTCACGTCGGCGCAGGCGCAGGAAGTGAAGGTCGGCGTCGCGCTGCCGTACACCGGCATCGGCGCCGAGTTCGCCCAGCTGGTCGACCGCGGGATGGAGCTCTATCTCAAGCTCAACCCCGACAAGGTGAAGCCGTACAAATTCACCCTGATCCGGCGCGACGTGAAGGATCCGGGCGGCGCCAATGCGAAGATCGCGGTGCAGGAGCTGCTCACTCAGGACAACGTCGACGTCCTGGCCGGCTGGATCTACTCGCCGAACGCGATCGCGTCGGCGCCGATCGTGAGCGCGGGCAAGAAGCTCGCGGTGATCATGAACGCCGGCACCGCGCACATCACCACGCTGTCGCCGTACTACGTCCGCACCTCGTTCAGCATGTGGCACGCGGGGTACGCGCTCGGCGAGGCCGCGGCGAAGATCCTGAACGCGAAGACCGCCGCCGTCGGCTACACCGACTTTCCCCCGGGCAAGGACAGCCTCGCCGCATTCAAGCGGAGCTTCGAGGCCAATGGCGGCAAGGTGATCGACGAGATCCCGATGGGCGGCGCCGGCGCGGTGCCCGACTTCACGCCGTTCTTCCAGCGCGCCAAGGACAAGAAACCGGACGTCTTCTTCGTCTTCGTCCCGGCCGGTGACCACGCGGCCGCGGTCGTGAAGACCTATGCCGCGCTCGGCATGCGGGAGGCCGGCATCAAGCTGATCGGTCCGGGCGACATCACCCAGGACACGAAGCTCCAGGCGATGGGCTCGGCGGCGGTCGGCCTGATCACCATGCACCACTACCACGCCGATCTCGACAATCCGGAGAACAAGCGCTTCGTCGAGGCGTGGAAGAAGGAATACGGCGCCACCACCACGCCCGACTTCATGGCCGTCGGCGGCTACGACGGCATGGCGGCGATCGTCCACGTGGCGCAGGCGCTCAAGGGCAAGATCGAGGTCGACCCGGCGCTCGAGGCGCTCAAGGGTTGGAAGTTCGCGAGCCCGCGCGGCCCCATCATGATCGACCCCGTCACGCGCGACATCGTCATGAACGAGTACCTGTCCGAAGCCGTGCTGAAGGACGGGCGCGTCTACCAGAAGGTGATCGGCAAGATCGACGGGGTCAAGGACGCCTGCAAGGAGCAAAAGATCGGGCCGTGCGCTCCCA
>QHSP01000094.1 GCA_003220495.1 Candidatus Rokuibacteriota bacterium
CTTCATCTCGCTGAAACCGCGCGAGGAGCGAAAGATCTCCGCGGACGAAGTCATCACGCGACTCCGGCCGAAGCTCGCGCAGGTGCCGGGGGCCACGCTCTACCTCCAGGCTGTCCAGGATGTGCGCCTCGGCGGACGCATCAGCAACGCGCAATACCAGTTCACCGTGCAGAGCGACAACTTGAACGAGCTGAACACGTGGGCCCCCCGCCTGGTGCGCGCCATGCGGGAAATGCCCGAGCTGCGCGACGTCAGCAGCGACCAACAGAATCGCGGGCTCGAGGTGCCCGTGGTCATCGACCGCGCGACCGCCGCGCGGCTCGGCGTCAGCACGCGCGCGATCGACGAGACGCTCTACGACGCGTTCGGCCAGCGCCAGGTGTCGACCATCTACACGTCGTTGAACCAGTACCACGTCGTGATGGAGCTCGAGCCCCGCTACTGGGAGCGCCCCGACGCACTCTCGAACATCTACGTGCGGTCGACCACGGGCCAGACCGTGCCGTTGACCGCCGTCACGAAGTTCCGGACGGGCACCGGCCCCATCCAGGTGAACCATCAGGGCTTGTTCCCCTCGGTCACTGTGTTCTTCAACCTGGCGCCGAACGTCGCGCTGGGCGACGCGGTCAATGCCATCGACGAGGCCGAGCGGAAGATGGGCTTCCCGACCAACATCACCGGGAAGTTCACCGGCACGGCGCAGGCCTTCCAGGCGGCGCTCGCCAACCAGCCGCTGCTCATCCTGGCGGCGCTGGTCGCGGTCTACATCGTGCTGGGCGTGCTTTACGAAAGCCTGATCCACCCGTTCACGATCCTCTCCACCTTGCCGTCGGCCGGTGTCGGGGCTCTCCTCGCGCTGCTGATCTGCGGGATGGACCTCTCGGTCATCGCGATGATCGGGATCATTCTGTTAATCGGGATCGTGAAGAAGAACGCGATCATGGTGATCGACGTCGCGCTCGACCTCGAGCGGAACCACGGCCTCGGCGCCCGGGACGCCGTCCACCGGGCTTGCGTGCAGCGGTTCCGGCCCATCTTGATGACGACGATGGCCGCGCTCCTCGGCGCGCTGCCGCTCGCCCTCGGCACCGGCACGGGCTCCGAGCTCCGCCGCCCGCTCGGCATCACCGTCGTCGGCGGCCTGCTCTTGAGCCAGCTCCTGACCCTCTACACGACGCCGGTCATCTACCTCTACATGGAGCGCTTCCGCATGGCGGTCGGGCGCGTCAGAGCACGGACCCGCGCGGCGCTCGGCCTGCGGCCGGCGACTCACGGCGGCGCGTAGCCGCCCGAAGCCCCTTCTGCTCTTCGCGGCGCCCGTGCCGCGCGGGCCCCGCGAAAGTCCGGCGAGTGCCGAGCGCATGGATTGTCTACTTGAGACAGCGGATGGCATAAACTCGCCGCCATGCTGGACATCGTGCTCGTGGTCAGCTCGGCCGTCTCTCAGCTCGCGACGGGCTGGATGGGCATTCAGGTGTCCCTGAAGGAAGGGCACCGCCGCGTACCGCTTGCGATTGCGTTCTTGGCCTTAGCCGTCTGCGGCATCTGCGCCACGGCGGTGACCGGAGTGCGAAGCAACCAGAGCGTCGTCGTGGCGACGAAGATCGACAAGACCACCACGCCGAAGGAGCCCCGCGCGAGTATCCGCATCACGCGACGCGAAGTCATCACGATGGGGATCAATCAGATTGTCCAGATGAACATAGGCTTCGAGAACTCGGGCGACCGACTCGCCACCGGGATCTCTCACGTCCAGATGGTCAACTTTATCTTGTCGCCATACGGCGAGGAGGACGCGTTCAGGCTATTGCGTGCTGAATTGAAGAACGGCGGCGGCGAGAGCCTATCGGTCGCGCCGGCCGGGCAGCTCCTCTTTACGATCGATGGGCCGCGTCTGGTGGCCGGCGACTTCCTGTCTCGCGGCTCCGATGAACCGCAAGTGGTGCGGGACGGTCGTCCACTTCTCGTCGCCGGCATCATCCGCTATCAGTCGGACGACCGGTCGGAAGCTACGGCAGAGTATTGCTTCTATGCGATGAATCCAAAGGTGTTGGTGGCGTGCTCGGGGCACAACACCTGATCACCGCGGGCTAATCGGAGTCCTTGCCGGGCGGCTCCACGAACGTGAAGCCGAAGCGACCCTTGATGCAGAGATGCCCGCCGGTGACCGAGACGTCGGCCGGCGAGGTCACCTTCACGATGCGGTTGTCCTGGACGTGGAGCGAGAGCGTGCAACCCACCCCACAGTAGGGGCAGATCGTGTCGGTCGTCCGCTGCTTCGACTCGTCCCACGTGCCCGCCGCGCGCATGTCGTGCTCGCGCTTGAACATGAGGGCGCCAGTCGGACAGACGCCGATGCAATTGCCGCAGTAGACGCAGGCCGAGTCGGGCAGCGGCACGTCGGCCTCGGTGGAGATGCGCGCGTCGAAGCCGCGGCCGGCCACCGCGATCGCGAACGTATTCTGCGCGTCGACGCCGCACGCCTCGACGCACTTGTAGCAGAGCACGCACTTCGAGTAGTCGCGGATGTAGAGGTCGTTGTCGACCTTCACCGGCTGTGCGACGGTCTCCGCGCGCGCGCCGTCGGGCGCCTGGTGATGTCCCGGCTCGCGCCGGTCGCGCGCGCCCGCGGCGGCGGGCACCGCCGCCGGGCCGTAGCGCTCCGGCTGCGCGCCGTAGCGCGTCATCATGTCGTGGAGGCCCGGCGCGGTCGAGAGATCGACGGACGAAGCCAGGAGCTCGAGGACCATGCGCCGCGACACGCGCACGCGCTCGGACTCGGTCGAGATCGTCATCCCCGGCTCCACGCGCCTCGAGCACGCCGGGACGAGCACGCGCGATCCGGTCACCTCGACCACGCACACGCGGCAGACGTTGACCGGTGTCAAGGTCGGCAGAAAGCAGAGCGTGGGGATGTCGACGCCGCGCGCGCGGCACGCGTCGAGAATGGTCGAGCCGCCGGGGACGGTGGCTCGCTGCCCATCGATGACGACCTCGACCGGGGGCGCGGCGGGACGGCCCGGCGCAGCCGGCGGCCGGCTCGGGGGCGGCGGAGGCTGGAACCAGATCGGCTCGGGCTTCACGCTCGGCGCCCCGCGATCGAGAGGCGAAAGATCGCGGACTCCACGGCGCTCGACGCCGTCTGCCCGAGCCCGCAGATCGAGGCGTCGCGCATCACCTGGCCGAGATCCTTGAGGAGCGCCATCTCCTCGGCGTCGGAGCCGAGCGGACGACGAGCCCGCAGGCGCGCGAGGAGCTCTTCCTGCCGTACCGTCCCCACGCGACACGGCACACACTGGCCGCACGACTCGTCGCGGAAGAACTCGGCGATGCGCCGCACGATGTCGAGCAGGTCCACGGACTCACCGAAGACCATGATGACGCCCGAGCCGAGCGTGGCGCCGATCGCGCGCGTTCCTTCGAAGGTGAGCGGCACATCGAGATCCGCCGGGCCGACGAACACCCCCGCCGCGCCGCCGAGCAACACGGCGCGGACGGGCGCGGCGCCGGCGAGATCGAGGAGCTGCCGTAAGGTGATGCCGAACGGCGCCTCGTAGAGGCCGGGGCGCGCCACCTCGCCGGACACGCAGAAGAGCTTCGGGCCGGTCGAGCCCTCGGTGCCGATGCCGCCGTACGCGGCGCCGCCCTCGCGGAGGAGTGCCGGCACGTTCACGAGCGTCTCTACGTTGTTCACGACGGTCGGCCGGCCGAAGAGCCCGACCTGAACCGGGAAGGGTGGCTTGTTTCGCGGCTCACCGCGCTTACCCTCGATCGAGTTGAACAGCGCCGTCTCCTCACCGCAGATGTACGCTCCGGCGCCCCGGCGAATCTCGATGTCGAATTCGAAGCCGGCGCCCATGACGTCAGCCCCCAGCAGCCCCGCCGCGCGCGCGGCGGCGATCGCGCCGGCCATCCGCTCGGCCGCGAGCGGGTACTCGCCGCGCAGATAGAGGTACCCGCGCTCGCAGCCCGTCGCGTAGCCCGCGACGGTCATGCCCTCGATCAGGGCGAACGGATCCTCCTCCATCAGCAGTCGATCCTTGAAGGTCCCCGGCTCGGACTCGTCGGCGTTGCACACGAGGTAGTGCGGCCGCGCCTCGGCCTTCGCCACCGCGTCCCACTTGCGGCCCGTCGGAAACGCCGCGCCGCCGCGCCCGAGGAGCTTCGAGGCGACGACCTCGGCGATGACGGCGGCCGGGCCGATCTCGACGGCGCGCGCCAGCCCTCGATAGCCTTCGCTCGCTCGATAGGCCTCGAGGCTCGTTGGATCCACGCGTCCGATCCGGCCGATCAGCCTCATTCCGGCCTGCCCGACCTGGGGCACCGAGCGCGAGACGCGGCGTTGCCGCTCGTCGGGGGCGCGCGCGCCGAGCCGGGTATCGGTCGTGTCCGGGGGATCGCGAAGCGCGTCGACGATCGACGCGGTACCGTCCTCGACGGGCGCCAGGGTGATCGTGCGCGGCCTCTCGCCGGCCACGGTCAGGAGCGCAGCCGGGGCTCGCTCGCACTGCCCCAGGCAGGGGCTCCGCATCCACGCCGTCGCGCGCCCGTTCTCGCCGTGCGCGCCGGGCGGTCCCATGATCTGCTCCAGAGATTCGCAGAGCGCTTCACCGCCATGGATGCGGCACGCGATGTCGTCGCACACGTGCGCGACGATGGGCGGGCGCGGCTTCGTCGACAGCAGATGATAGAAGGTGACGACCCCCCAGAGCTCGGCGGGCGGCACCGTCAGGCGACGGCTGATGTAGTTGAGCGCGCCCTGGCTCACCCATCCGGTTCTCGCCTGAACGGCGTGAAGCGCGGGCAGCACCAGATCCCGCCGCGCGCCGTCCGCTACGACGGCGTCGACTGCGGCACGCTCGACATCGTTGGCGCTCGGGCCGGCGATCTTGAGGTCGATCGGCTCAGACCCCCAGCCGCTCGATGCGGATCGCCGTGGCCTTGAATTCGGCCGTGCCGGACTTCGGATCGGTGGCGTCGATCGTGAGAACGTTCGTCGCCACGTCGTCGGGGAAGTGCAACGTCATGAACGTGAGGCCCGGACGCAAGCCCTCGTCGAGACGGACGGGCACCTCGACCGCGCCGCGGCGCGAGCGTACCCGAACAACCTCGCCCTCGCTGAGGCCATAGCGATCGGCGTCCTCCGGCGAGACGTCGAGGCTCTCACCCCGGCGGAGCGGCGAATGATACGCGGAGCTCTGCACCCCGGTGTTGTACTCGTCGAGCCGCCGTCCCGTGGTGAGGCGCAGCGGGAACTCGGCGTCGAGCCGGTCGACCGGAGGGTCGTGCTCGACGGGGACGAACGCCACTCGGGGACCGCGGAGTGGCCGCTCCCACAGGCGGCTGTGGAGGAACAGCTCGCCCGGATGCTCCTCGTCGTAGCACGGCCACTGCAGGCCGCCGTGCTTCTCGAGGCGCGCGTAGCTCATGCCGGCATGCATGGGCGAGAGCCGGCGCACCTCGTTCCAGATGGTCTCGGCGTCCGGCCGTCCCCAGTTGCGTCCCAGACGCCTGGCCAGGTCGAAGAGAATGGTCAGATCGTCGCGACTGCCCGCGGGCGCCTCGATCGCCTTGCGCACGCGCTGCACGCGCCGCTCGCTGTTGGTCACGGTGCCCTCGGACTCGCACCACGCCGCGCTCGCGGGAAGCACGACGTGCGCCAGCTCCGCGGTCTTGGTGAGAAACAGGTCCTGCGCGACGAGGAAGTCCAGGCCTTCGAGGAGATGGCGCGCGTGGTTCTGGTCGGCCTCGGACTGCAGCGGGTTCTCGCCGATGACGTAGAGCGCGCGCAGATCGCCGCGCTCCATCGCCTCGAACATCTGCGACAGGTGCCAGCCGCGCTCCGGCGGAACGGCGACGCCCCACGCGCGGTCGAATTTCGACCGAAACTCGTCGTTCTCGACGTGCTGGAAGCCGGGCAAGCGATCGGGCAAGGCGCCCATGTCGCCGCCGCCCTGGACGTTGTTCTGGCCGCGCAGCGGATTGAGCCCCGAGCCGTAGCGGCCGACGTGGCCGGTCAACAGCGAGAGGTTGACGAGCGCCAGCACGTTGTCGACCGCGTTGTGATGCTCGGTGATCCCGAGCGTCCAGCAGATCATCGCGCGGGGGGCCCGCGCGTACTCGTGCGCCATGGTGCGGATCACGTCGGCCGGCACGCCGGTCTCTCGCTCGGCGTAGGCGAGCGTGTACGGCTCGACCCCCCGGCGATAGTCGTCGAATCCGGTCGTCGCGTTCTCGATGAACTCGCGATGCTCGAGCCCCGCGGCGATGATCTCGCGGCCGATCGCGTTGGCCAGCGCGATGTCCGAGCCCACGTCGAGACTGGCCCAGAGCTCCGCCCACTGCACGGAGCTGGTCCGCCGCGGATCGACGGCGAAGAGCCGCGCGCCGTTCCGGAGGCCCTTGAGCAGGTGGTGGAAGAAGATCGGGTGCGTCTCGCGCGCGTTCGATCCCCAGAGGAGGATCAGTTCCGTCTCCTCCGTCTCCTGGTACGAGCTCGTCCCCCCGCCCGCTCCGAATACCGTCGCCAGCCCGGCGACGCTGGGAGCGTGTCACGTACGGTTGCAGCTGTCGATGTTGTTGCTGCCGATTACGCTTCGCGCGAACTTCTGGGCGATGAAGTTCGTCTCGTTCGTGCTCTTCGAGCAGCTGAAGAGACCGAACGCGCGAGGACCATCCCGATCCACGACCCGCGAGAAGCCGGTGGCGGCGCGGTCGAGCGCCTCGTCCCATGTGGCCGGCCGAAGGCCTCCGGCCTCGCGGACCAACGGCTGAGTGAGCCGACGATATGTTCGAGACACGTGGACACCCCCCTTCGGGCCCGGATCGCGTGACGCATCGGGAAGCTTCCTGCGAGATGGCGGGGCTTCGCTGATGGCCGCGGTTCGGACGATACTATGCTTCGGAAAATGGAGTCAAATCGCCGGGTTGACAAAAAGCCCGCACGAGACGAAGGTCCCTCGGCAGACCAAGGTCACGGTGGAGGTCCCAAAAATCGGATTCCCTCGGGCGGAGACGACGAGCGCCTCCTGATCGAGGCCGCCAAGGCGGACCCACAGCGCTTCGCGACGCTGTACGAGCGAAACTTCGACCGAGTGTACGCGTTCGTCGCCCGCCGATCCGGCAGCCGCGGCGAGGCCGAGGACCTGACCGCCGAGGTCTTCCACGCGGGCGCCACGTCAATGGAGCCGCCGGCGCTTCAGCCTTACGGCGAGCGCCGGGCGGCGGTGCGCGACGCGTTCGGCAATCAGTGGTACCTGGCGGCGCCGGGTCGCTGATCGGCTCAGCCGACCGCAGCGGGCGGGTGGGCACAGTCGGCTCGTCAGTCTCCGCGCAGCAGCCGTTCGAGCTCGGCCCGCGCGCGGGCGCGCTCGTCCAATGTGCGGTTGATCCGACCGATCTCTTCCTGGTAGCGGATCAGCGCGCGCCGCTCGCGCGCGTCGAGAAAATCCAGGAGCGCGAGCGAGCGCTCGGCGTATTGGCGCTGGGCGTCTCTCAGCTGCTGGACGAAGACACCGCGGAGCTCGGGTCCGGCCGCGCTGTAGCGGGCCTGAATTTTCTGGACCTCCGCGACCGCCTGATTGCGGGCATCGCGAAGCGCGACGTAGCGATCGGCGTCACCGGGGTCCTCCCGCCGCAGCCCCTCGACGAATGCCCGCTCGCGCTCGTCGACAGCGCCGTCGCCTCCGGTCTTCTGCGCGAGCGCACCGGGCGCGGCGGCCAAGACGACGGCGACTAGCGTCACGGCGACGCCGACACTCCGCGGCGCGTGCCGGCCGACGCTCACCGCTGCAGGAAGCCGGTCACCGCGCGGACGAACGTGTCGGGCTGCTCGTAGGGCAACATGTGGCCCGCATCGCCGATCACCTCGAGGCGCGCGTGCGGGATCAGCGTCTTCCAGCGCTCGGCATAGGCCGGCACGATCAGGCGGTCGGATGCGCCCCAGAGGACGAGGCTCTCGGCCGTGAGTCGATAGAGACGCTTGGAGAGACGACGGTTCGGGATCGGGAACAGGATCTTGCCGGCCATGGCCAGACGTCGCTGACTGCCGATGTAGAAGTCCTTCAGCGCCTCCATGTCCGAGAGGTCGGCGCCTCCCGTGAGCAATGCCTGGCCTTGCTGCGGATCGTGAAAGAGCACCTCGGCGATCTGATACGGAAGGAGCGCGAAGATGTCCGGGATCGGGTGCTCGTCCAGCCATAGGCCGGCGGGGCTGACCAGCACCAGCCTGGCGAGATCGCGAGGGGCCAGACACGCCATCTCGGCGGCGATCATGCCGCCCATCGAGTGGCCGACGAGGTGCGGCTGCTGGAGCCCGAGTGCCTCGACCAGGTCCCAGCCGTGCAGGGTGAAGTCCAGCATGTCTTCGAGCAGCTCCTCGCCGGCGGACTCACCGTACCCCGGCCACTCCGGCGCGAAGACGTGATGGCCCTGGGCGAGCTGGTCGAGGAACGGGTTGTCGCGAAGCAGCCCGCCGGCGGCGTGAAAAAACATGAGCGGGGCGCCGCTGCCCCCCTCGAGCACGCGGCAGCGCGTGCCCTTTTTCGTCTCGACCATCTGCCACTTCATCGCGGCCACTCCGCCCCGACCTTTTCCGCCCCGGGCTGACGCTCTTCCGGTCGGATGCGATCGTCCATCGGGTGCATCCACCACCGCTCGTCGTGCTTCCATTCCGGCCACATGTCGCGCAGGTGTGGCATGACCTTCTCGGCAAAGAGCTTCGTTGAGTGGCGCGTCTTCCAGTCCGGCATGTCCCCGTTGTGGAACAGGCAGAACAGGTGCCCGATGCGGAGGCCCTTGATGCACTCTTCGAGCTGCTGCCGCACCGTCTCCGGGCTGCCGGCGATGACGAAACGCTCGTCGACCAGCTGCTTCCATGTGAGATTCTCGAGGATCTTCTGCCGGGCGAGGGTCAGCTGAGCGAGCGCGCCGTACTTGATGGTCGCCATCGTGCGGTAGCCCGCGGGGTCGGCAAAGGGCGGAAAGACGTGCAGACATCGGTTGAAGAAGTAGAGGCAGTGCTCGGCGTAGAGCCGCTCGGCCTCGGCGTCGGTGTCCGCCACGCAGATGATCTGGGCGAACGCGGCGCGGTAGGGTGATTCGTCTTTCCCGCGCTTCGCCACGCGCTCCCAGTAGCCGTCCAGCAGCGACTTGCCGCGCAGGTAGCCGAAGAAGGACAGATACGAGTAGTTGTAGTCGTAGTCGAGGCAGAAATCCCACGTCTCGATCGAGCCCCCGCCCGGAATGTAGATCGGCGGATGGGGCTTCTGGATCGGCTTGGGCCAGCAGTTCACCCAGCGAAGCTGGTTGTACTTGCCGTCGAACGCGAAGGGCTCGTCGCTGGCCCACGCTTTCATGATGAGGTCGTGCGCCTCGCGGTACTTGTCGCGCGTCAGCGCCGGGATCTGGCCGTAGCAGAAGTTCGTGTCCATGGGCGTGCCGACGGGGAAGCCGGCGACGAGCCGGCCACCCGAGATCACGTCGAGCATGGCGAATTCCTCGGCCACCCGGATCGGCGGGTTATAGCTCGCGATCGAGTTGCCGATGACGCAGAGGGCGGCCCGCGACGTACGCCGGGCCAACGTGGCGGCGATCAGATTCGGCGACGGCATGAGGCCGTAGCCGTTCTGGTGGTGCTCGTTGCAGCCGATGCCGTCGAAGCCGAGCGTCTCGGCGTACTCGAGCTGGTCCAGATACTCGTGGTAGACGTGGTGGCCCTTGCGCGGATCGTAGAGCGTGTTCGGAATATCGACCCACACCGAGCGGTGCTGGGCGCGGAAATCATCCGGCAGATAGGGCCATGGCATCAGGTTGAACCACGTGAATTTCATCGACGCCTCCGTGAACCAGGTCTCGAGTCTCGACGCTGGACGCGGGCCCTGCCGCGAGACCGCGCGGTCAGCATAGTCGCAAACAGCGGCGGGACACAAGGCAAGCCCCCGGGGGCCGGGCCACGCCGAGTCGCGACAGATCGGCCCAGTAGAGCTCGAAGAGATCGACGGGGCGATCGTCCGCGCGTCGGCGCAGGGCGACGCGCGTCGACTCGTACAGCGCGTCGCGGTCCGACAGCTCGAGGCGTCCGAGCAGGTAATCGTTCAGCGCGAGGCCGAGATCGTGCGCGCTCGACTCTGCGGCGGGGGCGGACGCGGACGTCTGCGCCTGGTAAAAGCCGCTCGGCGCTCCCGGCCGCCGCCTCGACGTCTCGACCTGGCGCGCGGCGCCGGCCGACGCACGCGTCGCGGCGGGTGACGGCGCGGCGCCGGGCTCGAGCTTGGCCACCGGCACCAGGACTTCGTGTATTTCGCCCTGCGCGTAGCGCGGCTCGCCGGTCCCGCCGTGGCACAAGAGCCGCGCGATCTCGCGCACCGTCTGTCCCGCGCGCTGATCGGCGATGCCGTGG
>QHSP01000028.1 GCA_003220495.1 Candidatus Rokuibacteriota bacterium
CGTGGAAACGATGTTGTTGAGATGCTCATGGGCCAGGAGCACCTGCGCATAGAGCTGAGCGTTCTTCACCGCGACGCCGGCCTGATTGGCGAGCGTCATCAGCAGATCGAGATCCTGGGGATAGAAGGGGTCGCCGGACAGCTTGGGCCCCACCACGATGGCTCCGATCACGGTGGACTCGGAGACGAGGGGGAGGACGAGAGCCCAGTTAAGACGCGTGAGCTCGTTGTGGAGGCATTCGCGGTCGGCGGTCAGCCGTTCATGGGCAATCTCGTCCGTTAGTAGAAGGTCTTTGGTTTGCGTCAGGACTGCAGTGATTGCTTCAGGCGCTGCCTCGGGCGTGTCGAAGTGGCTCTGTGCATGGCGTTTCTCTACGATCGCCCGCCCGAAGCGCGATCCAAACTCGGGCGTGCCAGCCTTAAGATAAACGGCAGCGCCATCCGAATTCGTAGCGCCCGCCACGGTGTGACTCACGAACTGGAGGAGCACTTTCAGGTCGAGGACACGCGTCAAGGCCTCACTCGCCTCTCTCAGCGTGCGCTGGTAGTTCACGCGGGTTCGATACACGTAGCGGTCCAGGAGTCGGCCCGCAGCATCGCGAGTCAGCGGGATGAGAAGCCCGACAACGACGACGGCCGCAATGAGGGCACCTAGCTCATCGGCGGCGAGCTGCTCTGAGAGTCGCGGCCACGCCAGCGCCAGCAGACCACCCACCGGGAGTAGTGACACCGCAAGCGCCAGCGCGAATGTCAAACCTCGATGTATGACCAAGCGGACGTCCATGACGCGGTGCCGAATAATCCCGTGAGCTATGATCGCGACGAGGACGAGGGAGAAGAGGGGGCCGACCCAGTTGTAAGCAGTAATGCCTGAGATGATCGGAAGGACTAGGTTTGCGGCAATTCCACCGCTAGTGCTAACTACGAATCCCAAAGAGAGATAGAGAAGCTGGACGCGGGCCAACCCCCGAGCGCGTGACCACTTCGACAGAAGGACGACAAGAGCAGCAAACCAGGCGAGAAGAAAGTAGACGGCGAAGAGCGGGTAAAAATAACCGGTCCGTCGAATTGGGCCAGCCGCTGTGATCAGCGCGTCTCTCACGATCAGTGTCGTCGTAAGAGATGTAACCGAAAAAAATATCCCTACCAAGAAGCACAAACGAAGAGACCATGGACCTAGCCACTTCGTAGGCGTTGGGTAGTATCGAACGAATGCCAGGAAGGCCGCAGGTAGGAGGCTGGCGCCCGCGAATGCCATCCTCGCCCAGAAAACGAGATTCCCGCCGGAATAGAAGAGAGCGACTCCGAATATCCAGATCGCTGTAAAGAGCGTGACGGCTCCGAATGCGCGATTTGATGGCGCTTCCGGGCGGGCGCGCCAAACCAATATTCCAAGCCCGAGGACCATAAGGGCCGCGAGGCAGTGTGAAATCTGAATCATACGGGCGAGAACCCAGCGGGTAGGCTCGGAAATTCGACCTCGGCTATTGTTCCACCATCGAGGATGGAGCGGGGAAGAAGCGTCAAGCGCGCCCGATGAAAATCAGCAATCTCTCGACAGATTGACAACCCCAAACCGGTACCAGATGGTTTCGTCGTGAAGAAGGGCTCGAAGATTTTCGGACGGACGGCTGGATCGATTCCCACTCCTTCGTCCAAGACGCGGACGATGACCGAGTCAGCATTGACTCTGCCCCTCGAGCGATCGGCTTCAATGATGAGGGTGCCGCCTTCAGGCATCGCCTCTACTGCGTTTTTCAGCAGATTCACAAAGAGTTGAACGAGTTGACCCGGGTCACCCTGAATTTGGGGTAACTCGTCGGCGCAGTGGAGTTCAATTTTAACCATCTGCTCATGCGCAGTGGGGGAGTGAATAGCGACGATGTCTTGAAGCAGGGGCGGTATTGAGACGACGCTCAACTTTCCTCCCTCGCTAGGGGCCATCAATCGGAGACGGTCGGCGAGTCGGACGATCCTGGAAACTTCCATTGGCAGCAGCCGTACAGCGGTATCGCGATATTCGGGATCGTCGAATCGATCAGGAAGCAAGGCGACCAGATTGGAAATGGCGGCCAAGGGGTTACGAATCTCGTGCGCTATGCCCGCATAGAAGCGCGCCATGATCGCGAGGTGCTCGACTCTACGTTGATTCCTTTCAAGTGCCTTGACTGCGGAGAGGTCCGTAGCGACAACTAGAGCTCCAGATATTCGCTTTTCGTCGTCGTGTAGAACGGCAGTTGAGAGGATTACGTGAACGATTCCTCTTACCACGTGGTCGATCGTGACCTCTACCTCTCGGGGACGCCACCCTCCGCTGAGGGCAAGGACCAAAGCCCAGCCGATCTCAGACGGAAGGACGTGCATTAAGGCTCCGTGGTACTCATCACTCAATCCAAACAATTTCGTAGCTGCTGGATTAAAACTTGTAATCCGCCCCTCAACATCGATAGCTACAACCGCTGAGTCTATCGACTCCAGGAGGCGGTCCGAGTACTCGAGCATGTGAATGCGCTGCCGGTAGAGAAGGGCGTTCTCAAGAGCGATTGAAGCCAGATCAGCGACCGATTCGATGAAGCCGAGATCGTTTTTGAAGTAAGCATCTCCACTACGTCGTGGACCGAGGAGGACAATCCCCAGCAATTGGCCGCGGCGTCCAAGGGTCACCAAAACCTCGACTCCGGCGGCTCGAAGAGCCGCATAAGTCCTCTTCGTGTCTTCTGTCTCTTCCCCATGGCTAACCACAAATACCGAAGTATTCGGCTGCCTTGACTGGAGGGCAGCCAGTGCGTGTGGGTCAATGTTCGGTGGAGCATCTGGTGAAAGCCGCTCGAAGGAGTCATTCGGAAATGACTTCACGAGCAGTGTGAAAGACTCGGGGACTAGAACTTCGGTGAGGATCTGACGAAGCTCAGAAGCAAACTCCGCGGGCTGCATCAAGCGACTCAAGCGACGGGTCGCTCCAGTGAGGGCCACAGAATGTTCGATGCCTCTATAGAGATAAGGATCAACCAGGCGTGTGATGAAGCGTTGGGCGGGGCTGGAGAGCATGACGAGAGCGACGATGGTAACTACCACCAGATTGGGATGCACGAATAGGCTTTCGGCCTCCCAGGCTGGTGAGATCAATCTTGCACTCGTGATAAGAAGCGCCGACGCGACGACCATGGCCAGCACATACGCAAGACCTCGACTGATGAACAGTCGAAGGTCCATTAGTCGATGACGAATGATTGCGTGGCCGACCATTGTGACGAGAATCACGCTGAAGTATGGACCGATCCAGCTATAGGTTGAGCGACCGGTTGCCAGGGGCAGGAGGAGGTTGGCGGAGATTCCTCCAACACCTGACAAGATGATCCCGGCTCCGAGATATTGAAGCTGTGCGCGTGCTATGCCGCGCGCGCGCCACAACTTTAGAGCGAACACGACGATCGCGGCGATGAAGGTGACTAGAAAGTAGAGCGAGAAAACGACATAAAGGGGGCCAGTCTGTCTGGTCAGGCCGGCCGAGGTCATTGTCGTGCCATAGACCACTAGTGGCGTCGACAGTGCGAGGACCGCGATCACACTGGCCAAGACGAGGGTTCCACGAAGGAGTGCCGTCGGCGGCCAAGTACTTTGGGTGGGGTATGCCCTCATAAAGGAAAGAAATGATGCTGGAATCATGGCTGCACCGGCAAACGTGACGCGAGCAAAAGCGTCGAGATGTGCCCCGCTTTGGAGACCTGTTATTCCAATCATCCAGACAGCCACGAATAATGTGAAAGTGGCAAACCACAGATTAATGGCGCTGGACGGTCTAGCAAGCCAGACGAAGCCGGCCAGGGAAAGGAGCAGCGCTACGAGTGCGACTAGCGGCGCGAAGGGCACAGAAGGTCTCGCCTCAATCCGGAGCGCCGAGGATCATCGCGAAATGGGCTCCTCCTAAACTGTGCGAGTGAACAAGCACCGTACGCACCCTTGCGGTGCGATAGAAATTAGGAACGTAGTCAAGATCGCATTGCGGATCCGGCAGCTCGTAGTTGATCGTTGGAGGGACGGCCTGGTTCCGCAGGGCAAGGCATGCCACGACGACCTGCATCGCACTACTAGCGGCAAGGGCTTGCCCGCACATCGACTTAGGCGATGACACAGGCATATTCCAGGCGTGGCTCCCAAAAACTCGTTTGATCCCGGCCGTCTCTGCCGCGTCATAGTCCTGCATCGAATTGCCGTGGGCGCAAATGAGATCGATGTCTCGCGGCGCTAGACCGGCGCTTCGAAGAGCGCCCTCGATCGCCCGAGCGACCGAATCGCCAGTCTCGTCCACCTTGCGGAGGTGCGCACCTTCATTGGCGCTCCCTGCGCCAAGAATTTTCGCGTAAGCAGGAGCTGTCCGAGCCTGCGCGAGCTCCTGAGATTCTACGGTCAACACCGCTGCACCTTCGGCAAGAACGAGCCCAGAACGCAACATGTCAAACGGTCGACATGCCTCCGCAGGAGGTCCTGGCCATTTGGAAAGTACGCCGACGG
The DNA here is from genome assembly GCA_003220495.1 of Candidatus Rokuibacteriota bacterium. GTDB lineage: Bacteria > Methylomirabilota > Methylomirabilia > Rokubacteriales > CSP1-6 > AR31. The sequence continues at coordinate 4,512 of QHSP01000028.1, forward strand.
ATTGGAATACGCGCAACATGAACTCGGAGAGAGGTGCTTCCGCTGCTCCAGCGACGACCGCTGTAGCATTCCCTTCTGTGATTTGCTCGGCTGCCCAGCCAATGGCATCCAAGCCCGCTGCGCAGGCTGTGGCAAAGGTCGTTGTTTGACCGGTCGCGCCCGCATGAATGGCGACGTGAGCGGTTGCCGCGTGTGCTGGGAACTCCAATGCACCCCAAGGGACAATTTGACCACCGCGGAGAAACGATTCGTAATTGGGCTGTGCGACATCGATGTAGCCGTTAATCGAGGTTCCGATCGCAACCTTCACTCGGTCTGCCGGAACACCAGCGGTATCGAGGCGACTATCAGTGCGGGCCATGCGTGCTGCTGCCACAGCGAACTGACTGAATCGGGCCGTCGTCTTGACCTCACGGGCCGGCATCCACTCGAGAGGATTGAAGTCTCGGACCTCCCCGACGATCCGGCACTCGGGCGGGAGCTTTGAGCTGTCGAACAGAGTTGGCCGGCCGATGCCCGAACGGCCGGCGAGCGCGGCTTCCCAGAACTTCTCGACACCGATGCCGATGGGGGAAACGATCCCGAGTCCGGTGATGACGGGCTGGTGCTTCATCGATTGACTAACCCCCAGGGAAGCTTGGTCGCGTTTCCACCGAAATTCCCAGCATTTACGTTAACAGGTGCCATGTCAAACGACCAAGCTCCCTCGTGGGAGGCTGCTAGAATAGGTGAACCGACGAAACATGTCCAGGCAGCTCATCGCGCGTCGCGATTTCTTAACTCTTCCGTTAGCTTTGCTTCTGTCACCCCCGGCGCGAGCCTACGCCGCCGTCGTGGCTCACTCGGCCCCCTATCGCGTGGATGTCAGCTTGCTTTACGGCGCGCTGACCTACCACATCGACGAGACCCTGGCGGAGTCCATCGATAGGACGGCGGGGCGCTACGACGTGACGATGACGGGCGAGGGGGATGGAATTGCGAATCGGATCGACTCGACCGGCACGCTGCGGCAGGGGCGGTGGGCTCCCATCCGGTCGAGGTCCTTCTTCTCCGTGAAGGGCCGGGAATCGCGGGCCGACATCACGTACGACTACGCCGCGCGAAAAATCGACTACCACTTCAAAGGTGAAACGTTTTTCCTCCGCCGTCTGCGCCTCGTCGATGATGTGGTACCGATGCCGGACGGGTTTCTCATCGACGATGCGATCAGCGCGACGCTCAACTACGCCGACCAGCTCTGGCGACCCCAGGCCGATGGCGATCTGGTGACCCACATCGTCCGACGAAAGATCGCGAGCAACGAGGGCCCGGACGACGTCCAGGCGCGTTACCGCGCCGAGCTGGCGCCGCTGACCCTCAAGGTGGCGGTGGATGCCGCCACGCTCAAGCCGATCGCGCGTTTCGATCTCACTCGCTTCTCGTCGTGGGCGAAGCAGAATCAGCCTGCGCTGATCACGTTTGGCGGCGACCGGCGGCCGGAGCATTTGAACCTGCCGATGATCCTGGGAACCTCCGTCCAGATCAGTCTGAAGACCGGATAGATGCACGACCTCGTCACGCTCGGCGAGGTGTTGCTGCGGCTCGCGATTCCATCCCCGACGCGCTTCGAGACGGCGCGGCAGCTCGACCTGCAGTTCGGCGGCGCCGAGGCCAACGTGGCGGCCGCGTGCGCGCGGCTCGGGCTGCGCACCGCGTGGATCTCCGCGCTGCCGGCGAATCCCTGGGGCGAACGCATCCGGCGCGAGCTCACCGGTCACGGCGTCGACTGCGCGCACGTGCGCCTGACGGACGGGGCGCGCGTCGGAGTCTACTTCCTCGAATACGGGGTGCCGCCACGTCCGGTTCGCATCCTCTACGACCGGCGGGATTCCGCGTTCGCCCGGCTGACGGCGGCTCAGGTGGACTGGGAGCCGGTCCGGAGCGCGCGGCTCGTGCACCTTACCGGGATCACGCCGGCCCTCGGCGCCGCGGCCCGTGGCCTCGTCGAGCGCGCCCTGGCCGAGGCGATGACGGTGTCCTTCGACGTCAACTATCGCGCGACGCTCTGGTCTCCCGCGGAGGCGCGCGCGTTCCTCGAATCCGTGCTTGCTCGCGTGCGCTATCTCTTCATCGGTCAGGGCGAGGCGCAGACGCTCTTCGGCTTCGCGGGCTCGCCCGAGCAGACGCTCGACGGCCTCGCGCGCCTCGCGCCCAAGGCGACGATCAGCCTGCAGCGCGGCGAGGAGGGCTCCACGGTGCTCGACGGCGGCCGACTCTGCCGGCCGAGTCGGCGCCCGGCCGTCCAGATGGTCGATCCCATCGGAGCGGGTGACGCGTACGCAGCGGGGTTCCTCTGGGCCACGCTGAGCGGCCGTGATCTTCAAGAGGCCGTCGACGCCGCTACCGCGGTGGCGGCGCTCAAGTGCTCGACGTGGGGCGACATCGCCCTCGTCAGCCCTCAGGACGTCGCCGACGTCCTGGCCGGCGGGCCCGACGTGCGCCGTTGAGATCGGGCCGGGTGACGGCACCCCTGCTATAGTCGAGACGGCATGGCGGGTGAGCGGATCCTCGACGGCCTGAACGACGCCCAGCGCCAGGCCGTCACGCACGACGCCGGGCCCCTTTTGATTGTGGCCGGCGCCGGCACCGGCAAGACGACCGTCATCACCCGCCGGATCGCCTGGCTCATCGCGCAGAAGAAGGCCCGCCCCGAGGAGATCCTCGCGCTCACCTTCACCGACAAGGCCGCGGCCGAGATGGAAGAGCGCGTCGACACGCTGGTGCAGTACGGCTACGCCGACGTCGAGATCTCGACCTTCCACGCGTTCGGCGATCGGATCCTGCGCGAGCACGCGCTCGAGATGGGGCTCCAGCCCGACTTCCGCGTCCTCAACCGCGCCGAGCAGGTCATCTTCTTCCGCGATCGCCTGTTCGAGTTTCCGCTGGTCCACTACCGGCCGCTCGGCGATCCAACCCGCCACATCCGGGCGCTCATCACGCTCGTCAGCCGCTGCAAGGACGAGGACATCTCGCCCGAAGAATATCTGACATACGTCGAGCGGCTCGCCGGCGAGGCGGCGGCCGCGCCCGACTACGAGGAAGCGCGCGAGCGCGTCGTCCAGCAGCGCGAGCTGGCGGCGACCTACGGCAAGTATCAGGAGCTCATGGCGCGCGACGGCTGCGTCGATTTCGGCGACCAGATCGTCCTGGTCTTGAAGCTCCTGCGGGCGCGGGCCAACGTGCGCGCCGGGCTCCAGCGCCGCTTCAAGTACATCATGGTCGACGAGTTCCAGGACACCAACCACGCCCAGTTCGAGCTGGTGAAGCTTCTGGGCGCCCGCTACGGCAACGTCGCCTGTGTGTGCGACGACGATCAGGCCATTTATAGGTGGCGTGGCGCGGCCATCTCCAACGTGCTCGCCTTCCTCGACCGCTATCCGGAGACGCGGCAGGTGGTCCTCACCGACAACTATCGGTCGCACCAGAAAATTCTCGACGCGGCCTATCGCCTGATCGTCAACAACAACCCGGACCGCCTCGAAGTCCGCAGCGGCATCAGCAAGCACCTCATCGCGGTCGGCGAGCCCGACGGGCCGGCGCCCGCGCACCTGCACTACGAGACCGGCACGCAGGAAGCGGACGCCGTCGCGCACGCGATCCGCGAGCACGTCGACGCCGGGCGGTGGCGCTACGACGACGTGGCCGTTCTCGTGCGCTCCAACGACGACGGCGATCAGTTCTTGCGCTCGCTCAATCTGCAGGGCATTCCGTGGACGTTCTCGGGCAACTCCGGGCTCTACGGCCGCCCGGAGATCCGGCTGCTGATCGCCTTCCTGCGCGCGCTGGTCCACACCGACGAGTCGGTGAGCCTGCACTACCTGGCGTCCTCGGAGCTGTACCACGTGCCCGTCGTCGATCTCACGCGCTGCTCGACCTACGCTGATCGCCGGCACGTCCACCTCTTCGACGTCTTCCGGAAGACCGAGACGATCCGCGAGCTCCGTGACGAGATCGGCGAGGAAGGCCACGCCGCCATCGGGCACCTCGTCCAGGATCTCGAACGCTACATGGAGCTCGGGCGCGAGATGCCGACGGGCGAGCTCCTGTACCTGTTCCTCAAGGACTCCGGCTGGCTCGGTCGGATGTACCGCGAGGAAACCGCGCGCGACGTCGCAGAGAGCAAGAACATCGCGAAGTTCTTCGACCGGGTGAAGTCGGCATCGCGGGCGCTACGCTACGACAACGTGCGCGAGTTCGTGAAGCACCTGGACGAGCTGATCGACGCCGGCGAGGACCCGGCGGTCGCCGAAGCCGACATCGAGACGCCGGCCGTGCGCGTCCTCACCATCCACAAGGCCAAGGGGCTCGAGTTCCCCGTGGTGTTCCTGGTGAACCTGGTCCAGGAGAAGTTTCCCCTGCGGCGCCGGCGCGACCCGCTGGAGCTGCCGGTCGCCCTGATGAAAGACGCGGTGCCGACCGGCGACCACCATCTGCAAGAGGAGCGCCGTCTGTTCTACGTCGGCATGACCCGCGCGCGGCAGGAGCTGTTTCTCACGAACGCCAGCGACTACGGCGGCAGTCGCCAGCGCAAGACGAGCCTCTTCGTGCTGGAAGGCCTCGATCTGCCGCGCGACGCGAGCCGGCCGTTCCGGGTGCGTCCCGTCGAGGAGATCGAACACCATGCGCCGGCGGCGGCGATCGAGGACGCGTCGCTACAACCCTTGGCGCCGGACGTCGAGCTGAACCTCAGCCACAAGCAGATCGACGACTATCAGACGTGCCCGCTCAAGTACTTCAACGTCCACGTGCGGCGCATCCCGATCCGGCGCCACCATGCGGTCGCCTACGGCGCCGTGATGCACAAGGTCGTCGAGTACTACCTGCGTCGTCGCGTCGTGGGCAACTATACGCCGCTCGACGATCTGCTGGCCGTCTACGACCGCGCGTGGGCGGGTGAGGACGTCATCCACGATCGCCCGGGTAGCCACGAGCCGGCCGAGGGCTTTCTCACGCGCGAGCACGAGGAGGCGCGCAAAGCGGCCGGCCGCGAGGCGCTGCGGCGCTTCTGGCATCACGAGGAGGCGGAGGGCACCAAGCCCACCTGGGTCGAGAAGGAATTCGGCTTCGCGCTCGGGCCCGATCGTGTCCGCGGACGCTACGATCGGGTGGACGAAGACCTCCTGGGCGCGGTGATCGTCGACTACAAGACGACCGAGATCAACCGCCAGAAGGACGCCGACCGGCGCGTGGCCGAGAGCCTCCAGCTGAAGATGTACGCGCTGGCGTGGCAGGAGATGACGGGCGCTCTTCCGCAGCGTCTGGAGCTGCGCTTCATCGACTCGAACGTCGTCGGTCGCCACACGCCGACCGCGCGCGACCTCGACAAGGCGATCGACGCGGTCAAGGCGGCGGCGGCCGGGATTCGCGCCCGGCGCTTCGACGCCACACCCTCGTGGGGCGCCTGCCGCTCCTGCGCCTACAACCAGATCTGTCCGTTCACCGCGACGAGGGACTAGGGTGAACCGTCACGCTGGACCGACACGCGGCGCTGATTTTCCGGCGATCCCCGAGCCCACGTATGCCGAACGCGCCCGGACGCTCGTCTATCTCGTGCGCTCCGGGGCTCTCGCCACGCTCTCGCGCAAGCACGCCGGTCACCCGTTCGCGTCCGTGATGCCGTACGCCCTCGACGCGCAAGGGCAGCCGCTCGTCCTCATCAGCTCGATGGCCATTCACACGCAGAATCTCCAGGTGGACCCGCGCGCGAGCCTGCTCGTCACGCAGCCCGTCGCGAGCGCTCCGGGCCAGGAGCCGGGCGATCCGCTCGCCGCCGCCCGGCTCACGTTGCTCGGTGAGGCGCGTCAGCTGTCGAGCTCCGACAGCGGGACAGCGCGCGCGACCTACCTGGCCCGGCACCCGCGCGCCTCCTACTGGGTCGACTTCGACGACTTCAGCTTCTGGCGGCTCGACGTGAAGGACGTCTACTTCGTCGGAGGCTTTGCCGCGATGGACTGGGTGACCGCCGACGACTATCGCGCGGCGCGCCCGGATCCTCTCGCCGACACCGGCCCCGGCATCCTCGACCACATGAACCGGGACCACCCGGATGCGCTCATCGCCTACGCGCGCCACTTCGCGCGCCAGGCGGCCGACGAGGCGACGATGATCGCGGTCGACCGTCTGGGTTTCAGGCTACGGCTACGCAGCGGTGACCGGCTTCACGCCGTGCGCATCGCGTTCCCGCGCGAGATCGGATCCGCGGCGGAGAGCCGGACGGTGCTGATCGAGATGCTGGCCCAGGCGCGCGCGGGAGGCTAGCCGCTTCTCGCCTTGACACCGGCCGCCCGGCCGAATACGGTGAGCGGCGCGCATCAGACCGATCGGGAGGGTAACCACGTGGCCTACGACGTCATCGTCATCGGCGGCGGCAATGCGGCGATGTGCTCGGCGCTCTCGGCGCGCGAGCACGGTGCGCGAGTCCTCGTGCTCGAAAAGGCGCCCGAGGCCTGGCGCGGCGGCAATGGCTTTTTCACGGCCGGCGGCTTCCGGTTCGCCTTCAAGAGCTTCGAGGAGCTGTGCGACCTGGTCGGCGACCTGTCCGACGAGGAGAAGGCCTCGATGGAGGTCGACCCGTACACTGAAGAGCAGTTCTACGACGACCTCATGCGGGTCACCGAGGACTGCTCCGATCCGGACATGGCGATGCAGCTGGTGCGCGAGTCGCTGCCGACCGTGCGCTGGATGCGCGATCGCGGCGTGCGCTGGATCCCGATGTTCGGCCGGCAGGCTTACAAGGTGGGCGGCAAGTTCCGCTTCTGGGGCGGTCTGGTGCTGGAGGCGGTCGGCGGAGGTCCGGGGCTGATCGACATGGAATACCAGTCGGCGTCCAAGCACGGCGTCGACGTGCGCTTCGAGTCGAAGGCGACGCGGCTGGTGACGGACGACCGCGGCGCTGTCACCGGCGTCATCGTCCGGACGCCCGCGGGCAGCGAGACGATCGACGCCGGCGCCGTCGTGCTCGCCTCAGGCGGATTCGAGGCGAATCCAGAGATGCGCACGCGCTATCTCGGGCCCAACTGGGAGCTCGCGCGCGTGCGCGGCACGCCGTACAACACCGGCGACGGCATCAAGATGGCGCTGGACATCGGCGCGCTGCCGTGGGGGCACTGGAGCGGCTGCCACTCCGTCCAGTGGGACCTGAACGCGCCGTGGCACGGCGACCGGAAGGTGGGCGACAACTTCCAGAAGCACTCGTACCCGCTCGGGCTCATCGTGAACCTCAAGGGCGAGCGCTTCGTGGACGAGGGCGCCGACTTCCGCAACTACACCTACGTGAAGTACGGGCGCGCGGTCATCGGACAGCCCCGCCGCACCGCGTTCCAGATCTTCGACCAGAAGGTCCTGCATCTGCTCCGAGAGGAATACCGGATCCGCGAGGTCACCAAGGCCGAGGACGCCACGTTCGAGGGGCTCGCGCGCAAGCTCGAGATCGACGTCGACGGATTCGTCGCGACGATCCGCGCGTACAACGCGTCCCTGCAGCCCGGTCACTACAACCCGGCCATCAAGGACGGCAAGGCGACTCAGGGGATCACGCCGCCGAAATCCAACTGGGCGCAGCCGCTCGACACGCCGCCGTACGTCGGCTTCGCGGTGACGACCGGCATCACGTTCACGTTCGGCGGGCTCAAGATCACGAGCGAAGGCCAGGTCATCGACTGCGAGCAGCGGCCGATTCCCGGGCTCTTCGCGGCGGGCGAGCTCGTAGGCGGGCTCTTCTATCACAACTACCCGGGTGGGGCGGGATTGATGGCGGGCGCCGTCTTCGGGCGGATCGCGGGCCGCTCGGCGGCCGCGGCGAGTCGGAAGGGCGCCGCGCGGTAGTCTAGCCGCCGTCCTTGGCGTAGGACACGAAGAACGAGCCGAACTCGATCGGCTCGAAGCACGCCGGCAGCTCGCCGTGCTTCCACGCCCCCGGCACCTTCACCAGCCGAAAGTCCTTGCGGTGCCCGAAGGTCTGCCGAAGCTCCTTCTCGGTGAAGACGCGGCAGTGGTCGGCGTACCCGTGGATCGGCGCGTAGTCCGGGATCGGACCGATCGCGCGCAGCTCGTGCATCGGCACGACGAACGCGAAGCGCCCGCCCGGCCGTAGCACCGTCTCGATCGACCGTACGGTTTCGGCGACGTCCCGCACGTGCTCGAGGACCGCGAACGAGTACACGAGGTCGAACGAGCCGGCCGGGAAATAGCGATGTACTTCTTCCGCGAAGCCCTGCCGGAAGCCGACGTTTCCGAAGCGATTGAGCTGGCGGGCGATCTTCGCGTTGGTCGGCGAGACCTCGACGCCCTCGACCCGGAGATCCGGATGGCGCGCGCCCAGCGCCATCGCCACCCCGCCCTCGCCGCTGCCGGCGTCGAGCACGCGCCGCGGACGCACGCGGGCGACCTCGCGCTCGAGCTCCTGGAACTCGGGGTCGCGCGCCCGCCGCTCCACCAGCTTGCGCGTCTTGCGACCGATGAGCATGCGCAGACGCTTCTCGAGGAGCTTCAAGCCCATCCGCCAGCGCAGCCGGCGATACTGCTCCTCCTGCGCCGCCACGTACGATTCTCGGGATTCCAGGTGAGTGAGCCAGGACCGAATGCGGGCCGCCAGCTCGGCATACCGAGGATCGGGACGCGCCGCCTGCGCGGCCTCGACGATCTCGAGCGCGCCGTAGATATTCTCGCGATAGAGCTCGAAGCGGGCCGACTGGATGACGGCGTCGACGTCGTGCGGATTCACGTGTCGTTATCCTAGCACTCGAACGACGTATCCGGATGGCGCGCGCGCATGGCCGGGCGCACCGCGTCGAGGAACCACGCGGGCAAGAGCACGCGGTAGTGCGCGAGGAAGCGCTCGAACTGTCCGTCCAGGATATAGGTGACGCCGTGGTCGTCGGCGTGGCGGCACGATCGGCCGTACGCCTGCACCATCGCCTTCGCCGTCTCGAGCGCGTACCAGCGCGGATCGCGCGCCTGGCGGGCGGCGGTCCACGGGTCGCCGAGATCCGGGTAGGGCAGCTTCGTCACGACCTGGAAACGAAGGAAATCGTCGGGCAGATCCACCCCCTCGCGCAAGGACGGCGAGACCAGCACGGTCGGCATCGGTGACACGCGGTGCAGCTCCAGCGCGCGAGCCTTCGCCTCGGTCGACTCGACCCAGATGAGGCGCCGCGACAGCATCGGCTCGCGCGCCGCGAGGTGGGCGACGAGACGCCGGCCCGCCGCGTACGACGGCGCGTGGATCAGCCCTTTCTCGCGCGGATGCTCGGCCAGGATCGCGGCGACCTCCGCGAACAGCACCGGCTCCAGGCGGGCGAGGGTCGTCTTCGAGAGCGCGCCGACCGGACGGTACTCGATCCGACGCTGCTCGAGCGGAAAGGGCGAATCGCTCGAGAACGACCGGAGTCTGGCCTCGTCGAGCCCGAAGCGCTCGGCGAGCGCCGTCCGGTGACCGAGATACGCGGACGAGAGCACCACCAGGTCAGCGGCCTCGCTCAGGAGCTCGCTCGCCATCGAGGCCACGGTGAGCGGTACCAGCTCGAGCGTGGCGCCAGGCTCGGCCGGGTAGCGCACGATCCACTCCCGGTCCTCGGCGTCGACGAAGAAGTGGACCCGGGCGAGCGCGGTCTCGAGGCTCTCGCGCTCGGCCATCAGCTCCTGCTCGGCGCGCGAGGGCGGCATGCTCAGGAACGTCTCGGGCGGAACGCCGGCCGGGCGCGTGATCTCGAGCGCGCGCGTCACCCTCTCGAGCTGCCCTTCCATCCGCTCGAGGTGGTCGCGCATGAGACTCCGGTAATCCTCGGCCGTCTCGAGCCGAGGCAGCGGCCCGCCGAACCACGCCTTGGCCTGTTCGGGCGGGAACGCGACCGTGAAGACGTTGACAAGCTGAGCCTCGAGGTTGTGCGCCTCGTCGACGACCAGGAGCCGCCGCCGGCGCAATTGCTCGGCGCGCCAGTGGCGGAGCGTCGCGAAGTACGCGGTGTTGGTGCAGAAGATCGGACCGGCCAGCGCCGCCGTCTTCGCCCGCGCGTACGGACACTGACACACCGGGCCGCGCGGCCGCCGGCACATTCCCCGCGACGTCGGCACGCGCGCGTCCGGGTAGCGCTCGCAGAGGTAGTTGTCACGCCCCTTGACGAGCTGTAGGTCGGCGCCGAACTCTCGCTCGTACTGATCTTGTAACAGCTTCTGGGACGTCAAGAGGTAGGCGTCGCCGCTCCAGCGCGCCAGCGCCATCGCCACGTGGCTCTTGCCGACGCCGGGCGGCGCCTCGACGAGGAAGACCCGCGGAGCTGTGGGGTCGTCGAGCGCTTCGGCGATCCCGTCGGCCAGCTCGGCCAGGAGACGCGCCTGCTCCGGCCGGGGTGTGGAGCCGGCGGGGAAGTACGCGAGCAGATCGACGCGATCCGTCACCCGAGGTCCCTCGCGGTATTATCACACCGTGCCGGGCGACGGCTCTCGCGTGCTGTTCGAAATCTCCGCCGGCGGTCTCGTCCTCGACCAGGCGGGCCGTGTGCTCTTGATCCGCGCCCGCGACCTGCGCGGCCAGCCCGTATGGACCTTGCCGAAAGGGGCGTTGACGTCGGGCGAGACGAGCGAGGACGCGGCCCTGCGCGAGGTTCGCGAGGAGACCGGCTACCGGTGCGAGCTGGTGCGCGAGCTCGCGCCGGTCACCTACTGGTTTCGGCGCCAAGGCCGCCAAGTGAAGAAGACCGTGCGGTGGTACCTCATGCGACCCCTCGAGAAGGTCGGCGAGCACGACCACGAGGTCGACGAGGTGCTGTGGGCGGACAAGAACGACGCGCTCTCGCGCTTGCGCTACGACTCCGACCGCCGCCTTCTTGATGGAGTCTAGCCGGGCCGTCGCCGCGTGCCGCTCGCTCCTTGACTTGTCCGAGGGGCGAGGCAATCATAGCCGCATGCCCCGCCAGCGCGGCATGTTCGCGATAGTTCTCGCGATCCTGCTCCTCGGGTTGACACCGGTCGCCTACTCGGACCCACCCGATCCCTTGTGGATAGGCGGCTATTGGGACGACGACGATTTCGATACCGCCGTCGATTTCATCACCGGTGCCTCCGCGATCGTCGCGCCGGTCGTCGTCGATGCCGGGCCTCGCTGGGCGCCGGAGCTCTGGATCGAACCGGCCCGCCCGATTGCTCGCTCCGCGCCGCTGCGAACGCGCGCCTGTCCTCGCGCCCCGCCCGTAAGCCTCTGCCCGACATCTGATTCTCGACTGACGGCAGGTTGACGCCTGCCGGGAATCCACGTCGTCACCTTGAGAGGCTCTACGTGCAATGTGTGGCATCGCCGGATTTGTGACCGCCGGCCCCCGGGGCGACTCTCGGTCCGTGGTGCGCCGAATGGTGGCCGCGTTGCGCCATCGCGGCCCGGACGACCAGGGAGACTGCATCGACGCGCAGGCGACGCTCGGCGCATGTCGCCTGAGCATCATCGACCTGCCGGGAGGGCGGCAACCGATCGGGAACGAGGACGGAACGGTTCACGCGGTGCTCAACGGCGAGATCTACAACTTCCGCGAGCTCCGTTCGCGTCTCCAGCAGCGCGGGCACCGGTTCACGACCCAGTCCGATACCGAGGTCATCGTGCACGCGTACGAGCAGGACGGCGAGGACTTCGTCGCCGACCTCGATGGCATGTTCGCCCTGGCGGTGTGGGATGGGCCCGCGCGGAAGCTGGTGTTGGCGCGGGACCGCATGGGCGAAAAGCCGCTCTACTACTACGACGGCCCGGGCGTGTTCGTGTTCGGTTCCGAGCTCCGGGCGCTGCTCGAGCACCCCGATGTGCCTCGCGAGCTCGATCTGCGGAGCCTCGCGCGCTACTTGCTGATCGACGCGGTCCCGGCGCCGCACTCGATCCTGGCGGGGATCGCCAAGCTCGCCCCGGCGCACACGCTTGTGGTCTCGCCGGGCGCGAAGCCGCAGGTGACACCGTACTGGGCCTTGTCGTTCGCGCCCGACCACTCGATCGACGAAGACGAATGGCGCGAGCGTCTGATCCATCAGCTCGAGGCGTCGGTGCGCAGCCGACTCGTCGGCGACGTGCCGGTCGGGGTCTTCGTGAGCGGTGGCCTCGACTCCGGTGCGGTCGCGGCCTTTGCGGCGCGGCACACGAGAGCGCCCGCCCTCAAGACCTTCGCCGTCGGCTTCGAGACTCCGAGCTACGACGAGCGGCGCTTCGCGCGCGTCGTCGCCGCGCGCTTCGGCGCCGAGCACCACGAGATCGTGTTCTCGGCGACCGAGGCGTTGGCCTTGCTGGAGCGGGTCGGGAGTCTTCTGGACGAGCCGCTGGTCGACGCCTCGTTCTTGCCGAAGTACGCGCTCGCCCGGGCCGCGCGAGCATCCGTCAAGGTGGCTCTGAGCGGCGACGGCGGCGACGAGATCTTCTGCGGCTATCCGACCTTTCTGGCCGATCCGGCCGCCCGGTGGCTCGAGGCTCGTCTCGCTCCGCGCGCCCGGCGCCTCGTCGGCTGGCTGGTCGATGGCCTGCCCGCGTCGTCGCGGTATGGCAGCGTCGACTTCCTGCTCAAGCAGTTCATGCGCGCGCTACCGTACTCGGCCGAGATCCGCACCCAGCTCCTGCTGGGGGGCGTCACCTCGGCCGAGCAATCGCGCCTGCTGTCTCCTGGCGTGCGCCACGCCCTCAAGGGCTTCGATCCCTATGCCGAGCTCACGACGACGATCGAGCAGCTCGATCTCAGAGATCCCGTCGAGCGTCTGATCGGTCACCATGCCCGGTTCTATCTCGCGGACCAGACCCTGGTCGCTATGGATCGAGCCAGCATGGCCGCCGGCCTCGAAGTCCGTGCCCCCTTTCTCGACCCGGCGCTCGTCGAGCTGGTCGCGACGGTCCCCAGCGGGTTCAAGCTCCGCAGATGGACGACGAAATACGTCCTCAGGCGCGCGCTGGCCGAGATCTTGCCGCCAACGGTCATCCGCCGCCGAAAACAAGGTCTTGGAGTTCCCATCGCGGCGTGGCTGCGCGGGCCGCTGCGCGACGTCATGGAGTCCCGACTGGCCGCGGCGCGGGTGCGTCATCGCGGCCTCTTCGATCCAACGGCCGTGACGCGGCTCGTCTCCGAGCATCTCGACGGTCGGCGAAACCACCGCAAGATCCTTTGGTCCCTCATGATGCTCGACGCGTGGTGCGATCACTACCTGCCGCATGAGCGCTGGACTTAGAGGCTGGCCGCCGCGCGGCGGATGGGCGCCGTTCGCCGTCGTCGTGGCGGTGAGCGCGGCGCTGCTCGGTTTTGATCTCGGCCGCCGCGTGCTCTCGACGAACGACGAGGCCAGATTCCCGATGATGGCCCGGGACATCTTGACGAACGGCCACTGGCTCCTGCCCGAGCTTTCCGGTGTCCCCATGCTCAACAAGCCGCCATTGCACGCATGGCTCATCGCGATCGGGGCGTGGCCGACGGGGGCGGTGTCGCAGCGCACCGCTGTCGTTCCTTCGTTCATCGGGGCGCTGGGCCTGGTGGCGATGACCTGCTGGATCGCGCAGCGCCTGTTTGGCGTCGGTGCCGGACTCACGGCGGGACTGATCGTCGCGACGACGGCCGGCGTGTTCGCGATGGCGCGCTCGGCGGTGCCCGACATGACGCTTTCGTTGGGCATCGCCGCCGCCATGGCGGCGTTCGTCCGGGCCGAGCTCGATGGTCGCCGGAGCGCCTGGCTCGGCTTTTACGCTCTTGTGGGAGTCGCGTGCTGGGCCAAGGGCCCCGCCGGGCTTCTGCCGCTCGCCGTCGTGGTCGCCTACCAGCTCGCGACCTCCGGCTGGCGGGGCGTGACGCGCATGCGATCGACGGTCGGCGTCGCGATGCTCGTAGTCCTGGTCGCGCCCTGGTGGGCTCTTGCGGCCCACGTCGGGCAGGCGCAGTTCCTACAGGACGTGGTGTGGGCCGATATGACGCAAGGCTACAACCCGATGCGCGCGCTGACCTGGAGGCGTTTCGTCGAGCCCTTCGGAACCGCCGTGACGATCCTGCTTCCGTGGTCCCTCTTGCTTCCCTTCGCAATGCCGTGGGCGGTTCGACGCTGGAAGACAGCGACCGCGGTGGGGGAGCGATTGGCGCTCGTCTGGGCGATCACCGTCTTCCTCGTCGTCGCCGCGTCGTCCCGGCAGCGATGGCGTTACTATCTGCCGCTCTGTGTGCCGGGCTCCTTGCTCGTCGCGGGCTGGCTCGTGTCCCGTCGAATCTGGAGTCAGATGGGGATCGCCGTCGCCGCCTGGGCCGTGATCGCCGCGTCATTGGCAATCGGTGAGATCTATGTCACCGCGCGCGACAATCGCGGGACCCAGCTACGGACGATCGCGCGGGCCCTCGAGCCGGACGAGGCGCTGACTCTTGCCGTCGAAGCGCCGGAGCTGGTGCTCTCGTTCTACCTGAAGAGGCCGATCCGGGCGGTTTCCGACACGACAGAGTTCCGCGGACTCGGTCCACCCCTCTACGTCATTGCCAGGAACCCGCCAGCGCAGGAGTCCTTTGACCCGATCGCCGAAGGCTTCGTCAAGGGCCGTCGCTTCGTGCTCTGGGAGAAACGAGGGGGTCCCTAGCCCTCCGCCTGGCGCGCGCTGAGGACTTGCCAAGCAGCATCGCCCTGGAGTAGCGTCACCGCCCAGTACCCGTCGTTTCCTGGTAGCGAAAGACACCGGTCCGGCTCCTAGCGCTTTCAGACCCGCTCGGCGAGGTGGCGGTCATGTACCTGGGCAAGATCGTCGAGCGTGCCAAGACAGAAGAGTTGTTCAAGAATCCAGCGCACCCCTACACCAAGGCGCTCTTCTCGGCTGCCCTCCCGGCTCACCCGGACATTGTGCGAGAGGAGATGATTCTCGCGGGGGAAGTCCCGTCGCCCATCAATCCCCCATCGGGCTGCCGCTTCCATCCTCGTTGCCCCTTCGTCATGCCCCAGTGCGCGAAGGTCGAGCCGGAAGAGAAAGAGATCGTCGCCGATCACGTGGTGGCGTGTCACCTTTTCTGAGCCGCGCAGGGGGCCGAGCCGGGCGTCGCTAGGGCGCCGGGAACAGGCGGTCGCCGTTCTTCCAGGCGATCGCCTCGGCGACGTCGCGCGGCAGCTGGCCGAGCCAGACCTGAACGTCGCGATGGTAGTCGCGTATTGCTTCCCAGCGCGACGTCACCCACGTGTCCGTGCCGACCAGGAAGCGGTCGGGATACTTCACGAAGACGGCGCGCCACTCCGGGTCGAGCTTACCGCCCGGCGCCACATCGGTGCGCAACGCGAGCTCGACCCAGAGCTTCGGGAACCGCGCGAGCAAGCCTCCGACGGTAGACGCCGACGCCGACATGCCGGCGTGCGCCCACAGGAAGCGCGCCTTGGGATAGAGGGTCAGGAGCTTCTCGAGCGTGACGTCGTCGACGTGAGCCTGGAGAAAGAGGTCGCGCTCGGCGGCGAGCTCGGCGACACGCTTGACGGTCGGTCCGCCCGCATCGGCGGCGCTCAGGTGGAACTCGCCGATGCCGCGGTAGATCCCCCGCTTCAGCCGGTCTTCGACGTAGCGCTGCACGCCCGGATCGCTGGACCACGTGTCCATGTCGTCGCGCGCGCGGTACGGCCGGAGGAACGGGACGACGGTCTTCGGGGCCTTCGCGTAGAGCTTCAGCGTGCCGTCGTCGGGCGTGCTCGAGACGATCGCCCGCCGCACGCCCGCCGCGGTGAGAATCGAGAGCGCTCGCTCGAGCGAGTAGACCTCCCAGTCCGGACGGCTGTAGTGGATGTGGGCGTCGAAGATCGGGAACTGGGCGGCCCCGGGAGCCGTCGAGCCCAGGACGAACAGCAGCGTCGACAGGAGAAGCCCTCGCATCGCCGGGATCCTAACCCACGGCTCCCTTCCAATCTGCACCGCGTACCACAATCACGCCGCGGCCGCGGGCCGGCACACCCGGCATGGGCGGTACCCCACGCTCGCGGCATCGGCGACCGACGCGAAGACGATTCGATTCGCTTCGCCGACTCGCTGCTCGTGGGCGCAGCCGCGCCGGCAGATGATCCGCGTGCTCGTGCAGCCGATCAGCGCGGGGGTGGTGCGCTCGAGCCGCAGGAGCTGGGTCTTCATCGCGCCCCCGAAGGCGTAGTGGCCCCAGGTTCCGTCACCGCGGACGATGCGGTGGCATGGGACGATCACCGGCACCGGATTGGCCCCGAGCGCGTTGCCGACCGCGCGCGCGGCGCGCGGATGACCCACGCGGCGCGCGAGGGCCGAATAGGAATCGACCTCGCCGAACTGAACGCGGCTCGCCTCGGCGAGCACGCGGGCCTGGAAGTCGCCGATGCCCTCGAGGTCGACCGCCACCGTGAAGAACGTCCGGCGGCCGGCCAGGTATTCGCGCAGCTCTTGCCGGGCGCGCTCGGCGTGAGCGCGCGCCCGGGCGGAGCTGCCGTGGTCGCCGCGCCCGGGGTGCAGCCGCACGACACCGCGCTCGGTCGCCTCGATCCGGAACCTGCCGGCCAGCTTCTCCAGGCCGGCCGGCCTGGTTCTGAGACCTCCGAGGAGCCGCTCGGACAGCTTCGGCGGAGCGGCGGGCTTGAAGAATTCTTCGAGCATCGTGTCGATCCGATCCATGTCCCTATCCCTCCAGCGCTCGCTTCAGGATCGCCTTGCCTCGCGCGAGCTGACTCTTGACCGTGTTGACCGAGATGCCTCTGATGGTCGCGAGCTCGCGGTACCCGAGGCCGTTCACGTAGTGGAGCGCGAGCAGGACACGAGCCTCGCGGGGCACCGTGTCCAGCGCGCGCGCCAGGTCCAGCCGTTCGACCGCCGTGCCGCTCCGCCCGCGCGGCAGCTCTTCGGGCGGTGTGCGCCGGCGCCGGCGGAGCTCGTCGATGCACACGTTCGTGAGCACGCGATAGAGCCACGTCGATACCGCCCACCGGCTCACGTACGATTCGCGCGCCTCGAAGGCCTTCAGCAGCGCGCGCTGGACCGCATCCTCCGCGTCGGCCCGGTTCCCGAGCAGGCGGTAGGCCACCGCGTACAGCCGGGCGGCATATTCTTCGGCAGTGCGGGCGAACGCGCGTTCGTCCATCTCGACCAGTTATACGCGCCAGACATGCAGAAGGGTGGAAGCGCCTAGCGCGATCCGGCCGACGGCCGAGCGCGGCGCAGGGCCTCCCAGACGCTCGCCGACGTCAGCGGCACGCGCGTGATCTCGACGCCGCGGTCGGCCAGCGCGTCCTCCACGGCGTTGGCGATCGCCGGAACGGGCGAGATGATGCCGCTCTCGCCGACGCCCTTCACGCCGAGCTCGTTGCGGGTCGACGGAAAGTCGAGCGCGATGACCTGGAGATGGGGCACCTGGTCGGCCTTCGGCACTCCGTATTCCATCAGCGAACCCGTCACCAGCTGCCCCGCCTCGTCGTAGATGAGCTCCTCGGCCAGCGCGGCGCCGATCCCCTGAGCGATCCCGCCATGGAGCTGGCCCTCCACGACCATCGGGTTCAGGGCGCGGCCGCAGTCGTGCACGGCCACGTAGCGCAACAGGTCCAGCGCGCCGGTCTCGACGTCGACCTCGAGCGCGCAGGCGTGGGCGCCGAACGCCCACGTGACCGTCTCCGGCCGGAAGAACGCGCACGCGTGGAGACCCGGCGCGCCTTCTCGAAGAAGCGTCGGGCTCCGCAAGGACGCGCGTGCCAGCTGCCCGATATCGACCGCGCGCCCGGTCATGCCGGCCACGTGCGCCCGCCCGTCGGCGAGCACGACGTCAGCCGGCGCGCACTCGAGCATCTCACCGGCGACGAGCCGCGCTTTTCGCGCGACCTCGCGCGAGGTGCGTGCCACCGCGGGCCCCGCCACCGCCGCCACGCGGCTCGCGATCGTGCCGTTGCCGTAGCCGACCACGGCGGTGTCGCCCCCCACGACGACCACGCGCTCGGTGTCGACGCCGAGCTCGGCCGCGCACACCTGCGCCAGGGTGGTCTCGTGGGCCTGGCCTTGCGAGGAGACGCCGATCTGCAGATAGATGAGCCCGCTTGGATCGATCTTCACGTCGGCGCCCTCGAACGGCCCGATCCCGGTGCCCTCGAGGTATGCGGAGAGCCCGATGCCGATCGGCCGGGGCGACCCGCGGCGCGTGTTCTGCGTGGCGCGCCACTCGTCGTAGCCGAAGCTCGTGAGCAAGCGATCGAACGCGGCCGGATAGTCGGCTGGATCGTAGACGATGGGGACTCCGTCACGATATCGAAGCCCCGTGGTGTAGGGCATCTCGTCCGGGCGGATGAGGTTGCGCCGTCGCAGGGCCGCGGGATCCAGGCCGGCGCGCCGTGCCGCGCGGTCGAGTAGGCGGTCGAGCACGTAGGCGATCTCGGGCCGTCCGGCGCCGCGATAGGCGGCGCTGAAGGTCTTGTGGGTCACGACGTTGAGGGCCGAGGCCTTGAGGTGCGCGATCCGGTACGGCCCCGGCAGATGGTTGATCGTGTTCAACGAGATCACGTCGCCGATCACCGGATAGGCGCCGCCGTCGCGCGTGAACTCGGTCTCGACCGCGACGATCGCGCCGTCGCGGGCGACACCGAGCCGCGCTCGATGATGCTGATCGCGATCTGGCGCCGTCGCCAGGAAGTGTTCGCGACGCGTCTCGATCCACTTCACCGGCCGCCGCAGCCGGCGCGCCACCGCCGCCAGCAGAACGTCCTCGGGGTACACGTGCCCCTTGGCGCCGAAGCCACCACCGACGTCCGGCGCGATCACCCGCACGTGCTCTTCCGCAAGGCCCAGGGCCGCGGCGATCGCCGCGCGCACGGCGAATGGCACCTGCGTCGACGTCCAGATCGTCAGTCGCCCGTCCGGCGCCTCCGGCTGGACCAGGACGCCACGCGGCTCGATCGGCATTGCGGCGACACGCGGGACGCCGAGCTGCGCCTCGACGACGACGTGCGCCTCGCCGAAGCCGCGGACGATGTCACCGACGGCGCCGTCGGAGGGCCCGGCGGCGTTGTCGGGCCACTCGTCGAAGACCCGTGGCGCGCCCGTCGCGAGCGCCGATTCGACGGTGACCGCCGCGGGCAGCACGTCGTAGCGAACGTCGACGGCCTGGGCGCCGTCCGTGGCGCGATAGACGTCATCGGCGACGACGACCGCCACGGCCTCGCCGGCGTAGCGAGCGTTCGCGCCCGCGATCGCCGGCTGGGTGTACGGCCTGAGCCGGGGCGATGGCACGAGCGGCGGCACCGCCGCGGCGCACTCCGGCAGCTCGGCGAGCGTGAGGACCGCGACCACTCCCGGCAGCCCCTGCGCGCGATGCGGATCGATTCCGAGGATTCTGGCGTGGGCGTGCGGACTTCGCACGATCGCCGCGTGCAGGAGGTCGGGAAGCCGCAGGTCGTCCACGTAGCGACCGCGTCCGATGAGGAAGCGACGATCTTCGCGACGCTTGACGGAAAGGCCGATGGGCGCGCTCATGAGATTGTCGTCAAGATTGTGGCAGTATAGGCGCGGACCCGGGGAGGTCACACGCATGAACTATCGTCCGGTCGAAGGATGGGGGCGGCTGCCCGAGGGGTGGTCGTACGTGGAGGCGACGAGCGTCGCCGTCGACGCCAAGGACAGCGTGCACGTGTTCAATCGCGGCGAGCATCCGGTCATCGTGTTCGACCGCGAGGGGAAGTTCTTGAGATCGTGGGGCGAAGGCGTGTTCCGGCGCGCCCACGGGATCACGATCGGCCCGGACGGCACGCTCTGGCTCACCGACGATCTGCACCACACGGTCAGGCAGTTCACGCCCGAGGGCAAGCTGCTGCTGACCCTGGGCGATCCCGACAAGCCGTCGACGCTCCACGGCGGCAAACCCTTCAATCGGCCGACGCACGTCGCGCTGTGCCCGAAGAACGGCGACATCTACGTCTCGGACGGCTACGGGAACTCGCGTGTGCACAAATATGATCCCAAAGGCCGCTTGCTCTTTTCATGGGGCGAGGCGGGTACCGACCCGGGATGCTTCAACATCCCGCACAATATCGCCACCGACGCCGAGGGCCTCGTGTACGTCGCGGACCGCGAGAATCATCGCGTTCAGATCTTCGACGACAAGGGCAAGTATCTGGCCCAGCTCGGCAACCTCTACCGTCCGTGCGGGCTCTTCGCCGACCGGCGCAACGGCGGTCTGCTCTACGTCGGCGAGCTGCCGGCGGCCCTCCCGATCAGCGCCGAGGTGCCCAACATCGGCGCACGCGTGAGCATCGTCACGCTCAAGGGCGAGCGGGTGGGCCGGATCGGCGGCCGCTTCGCCGGCGAGAAGCCCGGCGAGTTCATCGCCCCGCACGGCTGCGTCGTCGACTCGCGTGGCGACCTCTACGTGGCTGAGGTGTCGTGGACGGCGCTCGGCCGCGATCTGAAGCCGCCGCGCGAGATCCGCTCGCTTCAAAAATTCGCCAAGATATGACCCCGATGGCCGACCGGCTCCTCGCGGCGTTGGCGAGCTCCGGAGCGCGCCGGTACGGCGGGGAGGTCGTATCCGAGCTCGAGCATGCGCTCCAGTGCGCCGAGCTCGCGCGCGACGGTTCCGCCGACGAAGAGCTGCAGCTTGCGTGTCTGCTGCACGACGTCGGCCGGTACGCGATCGATCAGTCGCTCGTGGCCGACACGTTGGAGGCGACCCGGGTCGGACCGAGCGCCCAGGGCCACCACGACCTCGGCGCCGATCTGCTCGCGCCGTGGGTGCCCGAGCGCGTCGCCTGGTGCGTGCGCAAGCACGCCGACGCCAAGCGCTATCTCTGCGCGACCGAGCCGGAGTACCTCGATTGTCTCTCGCCGGCCTCGCGCCAGACGCTCCGGATCCAGGGCGGCGTGATGTCGCCGGACGACGCCGCGCGGTTCGCCGAGCACCGGTGGGTGCGCGACGCCATCGCGCTCCGGCGCTGGGACGACGCGGCGAAGGTGGCGGGCAAGCGAACGCGATCATTGGACGAATGGGCGCCATTGGTCCGGCGAGGTGTGTCGCGGTGAGCCCGCTCGGCGACCCGCAGGTCACCGCCGAGCTCGCGCAGACCCCCGGCTGGAAGCGCGCCGGCAAGGCGATCGAGCGCACCTATCGCTTCCCGGACTTCAACGCGGCGATGGTCTTCGTCAACTGGGTGGCCGCGCTGGCCGAGCGGGCGAACCACCATCCCGACATGACGATTCGCTACAACGAGGTCACGGTCTCGGTGTGGACTCACTCCGAGGGCGGGCTCACGTCGAAGGACTTCGCTCTCGCTCGCGGGATCGACGCGCTGTAAGTGCCGCGCCCCGAGCCGCTTGCCGAAGTCTTTCGCGCCCGCTTCGCCATGCTCGAGGAGCAATTTCTCACGAAGGAGCCCGGCGATCTCTTTTCCCAGTGCTTCGGCTGCGGTCCCGAGCACCCGATCGGTCTACGCGTGCGGTGCTTCAAGACCGACGAGGGGGTGCTGGCGCCGATCCTCGTGCCACGGCGCTACGAAGGGCCGCGGGGCGCGGCCCATGGCGGCATCGTCACCACGTACCTCGACGAGGTCCTGGCCGGCGCCGCCGTCCGCGCGACCGACCGTCTCTCCGTCACCGGTGAGATCACCGTACGGTTCGTGAGGCCGGTCCCCCTGGAGATCCCGCTCCTGGGACGCGGGCGGCTGACCGCGCGTCAGGAGCGCTACGTCGACGTCGAGGGCTCGCTCGAGGAGCTTGCGACGTCCGAGGTGCTGGCGCGGGCGCGTGGGCGCTTCTTCTTCCAGGACTTCCAGGACCGAAGCGCTCGCGTCGCGCCGCCCGTCCCCGAGCCCTAGATGCGGGCGAGGAGCGCCATCACCGGCGGACGCTTCGGCGCCGGTTGATAGCGACACTTGAGATTGGTGCGCTCGAGGATTTCCACGTACGTGCCCATCACCATGCGGTAGTAGGCCGGATGACGCCCGGCGGGGCCGCCGTTGTACTCGGTCAGGGCGTCCTTGATGTTCGGCCGGCGGGTCATGATGTCGCGTAGGTAGGCCATCGCGAACTTCGTGCTCACCGTGGGGATCGCCAGGTCACCGAGGTCGCGCTGCCCTTTCAGGACGGGACGCTTGAAGGGGCCGACTTTCGACTCGAACAACGCCGCCGTCGACGGCAACGTCTGGTAGAGCCCAACCTCACCGGCGTTGCCGACCGCGTCGTGCTTGAACTCCGACTCCACCTCCGCCTGCGCGAGGGCCAGGCAATGATCGATCTGCGTGCGCTCGCTTTCCACGAAGAGCACTTCCGGAAAGTGGTGAAAAGCCTTGATGGGCGCGCTGGGATTCTTCTCGCCGATGTACGCCAGGACCGCGCGATTCAGCCGCTCCGAGTTGGCCTCGTTTGCGACAGCCAGGACCTGGCGCGTCAGCACGACTCCACCAAGGGCGATCGCGCCTACCAGCGTCAAGCTCGCGAGCACTCTGTTAAGTCTGCGCATGCAGCCCCTCCTTACTGTTTTGTACGCGACCTACCTGATTCGACTGTGACGGCCTTGATTCCGACCGTGACTACCGTGACTACGACTACCGTGACTACGACCACCGTGACTACGACCGTGACTACTGTGACTACGACCGTGACTACCGTGACGACGACCGTGACTACGAGAAGGTGAAGATGAAGTTTTTGAAGTATTGCACAGGCCGATAGACTACGCAACAGGATGTTGGTTCGTTCCGGATATCCACAACCGGCAGGGGTAGACTCTCACCGACGGAACTACTAATACGACGCCGAGTTACGCGATCGACCAGGTCGGTTCAGCGCGGGCGGCGGGGCAGTCGCGGAGCGGGCGGAGGGATCGTCCGGTGAAACTCGCGTGGATCGTTGTCCATCTTGCCGCCGACGGCGGTGCCGCACTCCGCGCACACGTAGTCGTACTTGCTTCCGGAGGGCAGTACGAGCAGGAGCTTCTTGCGCGTCTCGGTGGCCCGGCGACACCGCGGGCAGAAGAGGCTGGTCGCCTCGAACTCCTCGAAGCTGTCGCGCGCCCTGGCCATCGTCCGGATTCTACACCGGGCCTATAATGCCGGCACGAGGACGATGCTCCGCTCCCGGCTCGCGCTCAAGATCACCCTGCTGATCGTCGCGGTCCTGATCGTCGGATTCGGAGTCTCGACGATCGTGACGATCCAGCGCGAGTCGTCGGCCCTCGTCGAGCAGAACAAGCAGGCGGTCCGGCGGCTCACCCAGGCTGTCGTGGCGAGCATCGAGGCCGCCATGTTGCAGGAGCGGCCCGACGTCACCCGGAGCCTGATCCAGGAGTTGCGTGAGCTGCGGGCCAAGCCCGTGGAGGACGCCTCGCCGCTCGAATCCCTGATGATCTACCGCCGCAACGGCATCGAGGCGTTCACCGATATGGCGACCGCCGCGGAGGTCGCTCGCACTGCCGGGCTCTCGGACGAAGTCATGAAGAACATCGCGAAGATGCAGCGAGCGCCTGGCACGACGATGACGGGCCCGCTCTTCGCCCGGGCTCTGGAGACCATGACGACGCAGGAGTCGCTCGAAATGGAGCGTGGCGTCTCGCTCTTCACCCTGCACTACCCGATCCTCAACAAGGAACGGTGTCAGGGCTGCCACGGCAGCGATCACAAAGTGCGCGCGGTGGTGCGTGTCGCGACGTCGATGGAGCCCGTCTTCGGCGAGGTCAGGCGCCACCGGAACCGCCAGATCCTGATCGCGGTGCTGACGATCCTGGCCGCCGCGGCCGTCCTGACGGTGGCGATGCGCTCCGTCGTGGTCCGCCCGATCGGGGAGCTCTCGGCGGTCGCCCGGCGCATCGGCGACGGCGACTTCGAGGCGCGGGCGCCGGCCGGCGCCCGTGACGAGATCGGCGATCTGGGCGGAGCCTTCAACGACATGACCTCGCGGCTCGCCCAGGCGCACACCGAGCTGGCGACGAAGAACAAGGAGCTCGAGACCGCACTCCAGAATCTCCAGGAATCGCGCCAGCGGCTGGAGCTGCTCGAGCAGCTCAAGGGCGAGCTGTCGAAGTTCGTGCCCGACGCCGTCAAGAAGCTCCTCGAGCAGAACCCGAACGCGACCGAGCTCGAGAAGCGGACGGTCGAGGTTTCGGTGGTGTTCCTCGACATCGCCGGCTACACGAAGCTCTCCGAGCAGCTCGACGCGAAACGGCTCAACCAGCTCGTCCAGACGTATTTCTCGAGCTTCCTGGAGATCATCCAGAGCCACCACGGCGACGTGAACGAGACCGCCGGCGACGGCCTGATGGTCATCTTCCAGTCGGAACGGAGCTCGACCGATCACGCGCTGAACGCGACGCGGGCCGCCTTCGCCATCCACCAGCGGACCGGCACGCTGAACGAGGACTACGGCGGCATCTTTCCGGCGATCCAGCTGCACATGGGGATCAATACGGGCGAGGCGCTGGTCGGCGCCACCAAGCTCGGTACCGGCGCGGGGCAACGATGGACGTTCACCGCCACCGGGCCCACGACCAACGTGGCGGCGCGCTTCGCCGGCTCGGCGCAGGGCGGCGAGATCGTCGTGGGCCCCACGACGGCCGAGCGGATCCGCGCCCACTTCGTGCTCGAGAGCCTGGGCGAGAAGACCTTCAAGAACGTCTCCCAGCCGATTCACGTCTACCGCGTGATCCTGCCCGGCATCTACGAGAAGATCGTCTAGGTTGAGCAGGCGTACCCGCGTCGGGATCTGCGCGTGGGCCGATCCCGCGCTCATCGAGGCCGGCACCTTCTATCCGCGGAAGTCCATGACGGCCGCGGCCCGGCTGCGCCACTACGCGAGCGTGTTCGACGTGGTGGAGGTGAACAGCTCCTACTACGCGATCCCCGATATCCGGAACACACAGCGGTGGGTCGAGCGCACACCGGCGGGCTTCGTCTTCCACGTGAAGGCCTACTCGCTCCTGACCGGCCATCATCCTCGCGCGGAGACCGTGCCGGCGGATCTCACCGCGCTCCTGCCGAGGAGCCCACGGCGTACGCGCCGCGGCGAGATCGAGGCGACGAGCTTCTCGCCCGAGGCTCTGGATCGCGCCTTCCACCTGTTCCGCACCGCGGTGGGGCCGATCGCCGAGGCCGGCAAGCTCGGCTACGTGCTCTTCCAGTTCGCGCCGTGGGTCCACTTCGACACGGCCCGCCTCGACTATCTCGCGTCGCTGCCGACTCGACTGCCGGGGTGGACGATCGCGATCGAGTTCCGCCACCGCTCGTGGCTTCCCGACCACGTCGACGAGACCTTGCGCGCGCTGAGCGACGCGCGCCTCGCCCACGTAATCGTCGACGCGCCGTCGGCGGGTCACGCCATCCCGCGCCTCACGACCGCGACGGCGCCGACCGCCGTCTTCCGGCTCCACGGCCGCAACGCGGAGGGGTGGCTTCGCCAGCTCCGTGGCGAGGAGCCGACGGTCCGGGAGAAGTACGACTATCTCTACAGCGAGGGGGAGCTGCGGGCGCTATTACCGGAAATCGCGGCAGTGAGCGAGGAGACCGAGGAGGTCTTCATCTCGTTCAACAACAACAACCGCGACTATCCGGTGAGGAACGCGCTGATGATGAAACGGCTCCTCGGCCAGCCGACCGCGAACGAGTCCACGCCGCTCGACCTGTTCACCTGAGAGGCCGCTCGGTCTGGTAGAATCATATCCCCATGCCGGAACTGCAGCTTCGCGGAGGAGAAGTCGACGGGCTCCGCTTGCATTATGTCGTCGAAGGTCGCGGGCCCGCCGTCATCTTCGTCCACGGGCTGGGAGGATTCGCCGAGTCGTGGCGCCACAACGTGCGCCCGCTCGCCGGCCGCGCCGCGGTGTACTCCGTCGACCTCCCGGGATTCGGCGAGTCCGCGAAACCCCCCACGCATTACCGCCTCGGCTATTTCGCGAACGCGCTCCGCGGCTTCATGGACGCGCTCGGGCTCGCGCAAGCCTCGCTGGTCGGTCATTCGCTCGGCGGCGCCGTGTCGATCACGCTCGCGCTGACTCATCCATCACGGGTCGAGCGGCTGGCGCTCGTCGGCGCAATCGTTCCCGGCTGCAGCTATCGCCCGTCGTGGATTTATCGGGTCGTCGCGCTGCGGGGTCTCGGTGAGCTGCTCTCGCTCGGCGGGAGCGCCCGGCTCTACAAGGCCGCTCTCGCGCGCTGCTTCCACATGCCCGACCGTCGCGAAGTCGACTTCTTCATCGACCATGGCTATGCCTCTCGCACGGACGGCGTGGCGCGCGCGGCCTACCTGGCGACGCTTCGTGACGTGCGCATCGACTTCGAGACGCACTGCGAAGACTATCGGCGCGCGCTGACCACCCTGCAGCATCCGGTGCTGCTGATCCACGGTCGCCAGGACCGCGTGGTGCCCGCCGAGCACTGCGCGGAAGTCGCCGGGGTGCTCCGGCACGCGGCGGTGCGCTGGGTCGATGCGTGCGGGCACTTCCCGCAGATCGAACACGTCGAGGCGGTGAACGGCTGGCTCGTCGATTTTCTGGTCGGCCGGCCGGCACCGCGCTAGCGGAGCAACACATGGACGAGATCACCCCACAGGATCTACAGGCTCGTCTGGCCGGCACCGATCGGCCGCTCTTGCTCGACGTCCGCCAGGATTGGGAGACGCGCCTCTGCCGGCTCGAAAATGCCGTGCACATCCCGATCGAGGAGATCGAGCTCAGGGTCGACGAGCTGAACGCCGCCGACGAGATCGTCGTCTACTGCCATCAGGGCGTGCGCAGCGCGGCCGTCGCCGACTATCTCCGGCAGCGCGGCTTCAAGAACGTGAAGAACCTTCGCGGCGGGCTGGATTCCTGGGCCCGTACCGTCGATCCCTCGATGCGCCGGTACTAGTGGGGTCTCCACTCACGCTTCAGCGGTCGGGCGCCGCGGTCTGGTGCACGCTCGATCGTCCTCCGCTCAACCTCTTCGAACCGACCCTCATCCGAGCCGTGCGCGACTCGTTCGTCGAGCTGGCGGCGGACCGCGCGACGCGCGTGGCCGTGATCACTGGGACCGGCCGCGCGTTCACCGCTGGTATGGACGTGCGGGTCCTGCGCGATCTCGACACCGGCCGGGCCCGCGATCTGATCACCACGCTCCATGACGCGATCGCGGCTGTGCATCAGGCACCGTTCCCGGTGATCGCCGCGGTGAACGGGCCGTGTCTCGGGGCGGGCTTCGAGCTTGCCCTCGCGTGCGATCTCCGGGTGGCGGCGGCGGGCGCGTCGTTCGGCCTGCCCGAGGTGCGGGTGGGCGTGCCCTCCGTCATCCAGGCGGCGCTGCTCCCGCCGATGATCGGCCCCGGACGCGCCGCCGAGATGCTGCTGACGGGCGCCTCGATCACCGCCGCGCAAGCGCTGGACTGGGGCCTCGTGAACCGCGTCGTGCCCGACGACCGCCTGCGCGCCACCGCCGAGGAGGTCGTCGCGAAGATCCTCGCGAGTGGCCCCGAGGCCATCCGCCTGCAGAAGGAGCTGATCGTCCGCTGGCGCGAGACCGACCTCGCGACCGCGGTGCGCTACGGGATCCATGCGTTCGCCACCGCGTACGCGACCGCCGAGCCGCGCGAGGGGATGAACGCCTACCTGGACAAGCGTCCGCCCAACTTCGAGCGGTGACGCGGGTGAAGGTCGAGACGATCACGGTCGACCTCTGGGGTACGCTGCTCTTCGACGGGCCGGCGAGCGACAATCGCTACAAGAAGCGGCGCATGGTCGAGTTCCAGATGTTGCTGAGCGCCGCGGGGCTGTCGTCGTCGGCGGCGAAGCTCGATCGCGCCTACGATGAGTCCGGCGCCTATCTCGCCAGGATCTGGTCTACGCATCGTGACGTGCCGGTCGCCGACCACGTCCGCGCCATCCTCGCCGCGGTCGATCCCGAACTGCCGAGCCGCGTCCCCCCGGCGCTCCTCGCGGCGCTGGTCGACTCGTACGCCGGGCCGATCCTTCTCCTGCCGCCGGCCGTCGACGACGGCGCGCTCGCCGCGCTCGAGACCCTCAAGGGAGCCGGCTACAGGCTCGCGCTCGTGTCGAACATCATGCGGACGCCGGGCGCGACGCTCCGGGAGCTGCTCGGCCAATTTCGGCTGCTCGCGTATTTCGAGCACACGACGTTTTCCGACGAGGTGGGGATTCGCAAGCCGGCGCCCGAGATCTTCGCGCTGACCTTGCGCGCGATCGGCGGCGACCCCGCCACGGCCGTCCACGTGGGCGACGATCCGGTGCTCGACGTGCAAGGGGCTCAGGCAGCGGGGATGCGTGCCATCCAGGTGAGGTCGTCGAGGCGGTGGAATTCGGTTCGGCCAGACCGCACGATCTCGAGGCTCGCCGATCTGCCGGCGGCCGTCGAGCAGCTCGACGTGTAGATCGCGAACGGGGGGAGGCTACCCGGCGTAGTTGATGCTGGAGCGCACCGCGGTCGCCTGAGCGCCCCGCGGCGAGACCCGGCCGGGCATCACCAGGCCGATCTCCTCGAAGTACCGGCGAATGGGATCCGTGATGCGGTCGGCGTACGCCTCGAGCACTCGATACGAGATTCCGCGGTGGTAGGTCGCGCTCCTGAAATCGCCGCTTCGCCAGCCGAGAACTTTCGCGCTCCGGCTCTGGCGATTGCGCAGGATCAGACCGAACGTTCCGAGCCCGGAGACCCAGTGATCGGGATTGTGCAGGCTCAGCTCAGAACAGAGGCCCGTGACCTCCCATTCCGGAGCAAACTCCGCCAGGGCCAGTTCGACCAGGCGTTGCACTTGTTCCGGGAGCAACATTTACTTCTCCTCCTCCAGGGCCGCTGGCGCCGTGGGGGAGCAAGTAGGGTGCCACGGGGGGTGAAGTCGGGACCGCCGGCTGAAAATCCGAGCTTTTGAGCGATTGCGAGCGACCGGGCGCGGACGTCAGCGCCCTGACGTTTCCGCAGCAAACGGTGTCACGCTGCCACGGCTCCGGACACAATGGCGTCTGCCGCACCGCGGCATTGAGGTAGGATAGCGGGCGATGAACATCGCCGACCTCAAGGGGAAGATCCGTGACATCGAGGACTTCCCGACCGTCGGCGTCTTGTTCAAGGACATCACGACGCTTCTGAAGGACGGCCCGGCGTTCCGGTATGTGGTCGACACCCTCGCCGAGCGCTATCAACCTGAACGGGTCGACGTGGTCGTCGGTGTCGAATCGCGTGGCTTCATCCTCGGCGGAGCCCTCGCGCATCAGCTGAAGGCGGGCTTCGTTCCAGTGCGCAAGCCCGGCAAGCTCCCGGGCAAGACCATCAAAGTCGAATACGAACTCGAGTACGGCCGCGACGCGCTCGCGGTCCACGAGGATGCGATCAAGCGGGGCCAGCGTGTGCTCGCTGTCGACGATCTCCTCGCCACCGGTGGTACGATGGGCGCAACCTTGCGGCTGATCCGCCAGCTCGGGGGCCAGGTCGTCGGTGTGGCATTCATGATCGAGCTCGCGTTTCTTCACGGTCGCGACAAACTGAAGGAGCCCACGCTCCATTCGCTGATCGTGTATGAATAGGATCGCGACATTCGCAGGGGCGCTGATACTCGTCGGCAGCGGGTCTGCGATTGCCCTCGCGGACGAGGCGAAGTCGCCGATCCGCGCTTCGATGCTGCTCAGCGTCGTGGCGCCGATAACCGAGTCCCGCGACGCCGCCTTCGATCGGGCCATGAAGGAGCCGGGACCGCCGGCGCGCCGCCTGGACGGGGAGATCCAGCCCGACGGGAGCGTACGGTACGGCTCGGTGACGATCACCGTGAGGAATCCCTGCCCTCCCGGAACCCACTACGAGCCGCCTCTGCCCGGTCGCGTCCGGAAATAAGCAACTCCCTCTAGGGTCATGACCATCACGAACGTCGGTGTCATCGGCTGCGGCCTCATGGGTTCGGGCATCGTCCAGGTGTCGGCTCAGGCGGGCTTTCAGGTCCTCTTCGTCGAGGCCAACGACGAGCTGGTCAGGCGCGGGCTCGGGCGACTCAAAGAGACGCTCGAAGGGCTCGCGAGCCGGGGCAAGCTCGACGCGAAGGCCAAGGACGCCGCGCTGGCGCGCATCGCGGGGACCCCGCGGCTCGACGATCTGAGCTCGTGCGATCTGGTCGTCGAGGCGATGACCGAGAATCAAGCGCTCAAGAACGAAACGTTCGCCAAGCTCCACAAGATCTGCGCGCCGCACGCGATCCTCGCGTCGAACACCTCGTCGTGCAACGTCACCGCGATGGCCGCCGCCACCGGGCGTCCGGCGCAGGTGCTCGGGCTCCATTTTTTCAATCCCGTGCCGCTGATGAAGCTCGTGGAGGTCGTGCGGACCATCTTGACCGACGACGCCGTCGTCAAGACCGCCACCGAGTGGGTGCAGGCCGTCGGCAAGACCCCGGTGCAGACGAAGGACTCGACGGCGTTCATCGTCAACCGTCTCCTCGTGCCGTATCTGCTCGACGCCATCCGCGTCTACGAGAGCGGGCTCTCGTCGCTCGAGGACATCGACACGGCGATGAAGCTCGGATGCGGCTACCCGATGGGCCCGTTCACGCTCCTCGACCTCGTCGGCCTCGACACGACGATGTACGTCGCCGAGGTGATGTTCGAGGAGTTCCGGGAAGCGCGCTACGCGCCGCCGCCGCTGCTCAAGCGCATGGTCATGGCCGGGCAGCTGGGCCGAAAAACCGGGAAGGGCTTCTACACCTACCCCGCGAAGTAGCCGGTCGCCGCGCCACGAAGAGCGCGCCGCCCGCGCCGAGCATCACCAGAGGCACTCCGAGCCACCAGCGCTGGCGCGCTCGCGCTCGAGCCTGAAGCGTGCGGAGGACCAGCCGGTCGCCGGCGAGGATCTCCGCCCGCCCCGCGAGATATTGCCGCATCCGCACTTGCATCTCCTCCGTCGCCGGACGCGTGCCCCACTGTGCCTCACGCTGCATGGCGCGGACCCGCTCGAGCTCGGCGACGCTGCGCCGCACGTCCTCGACGGCCTCGCGTCTCGTATCGTGCTCGTCGGCGCTCAGGAACAGCGTCTGGGCCGCGGGCACCGAGGCTTCCAGCCAGTCGAGCCACCAGTGGTCCATCTGTGGAACGAGCACCAGCAAGAGCCCGGCGAGCCCGACGAGCGCGGTGGACGCGATCGCCGCGGAGCGCAGCGCGCCGACACCGCGTTCTCGTGTTGCTCGGGCGCCGGCGCGCGCCGCGAGCGTGATGCCCACGCCGGCGATGACGACGCCGAACGCCACGACCACGGTCGCGCCGGTCGGCAGGTCCCACGTCCACGACGCGCCCAGGCCGCCCGCGCTCACCAGGACCCCGAGCGTCCATCCGACGAGCAATCGGCCCCGCGCCGAGCCCGCGAGCGCGGCGGCGGCCGTGGCCGGCACGACGAGATAAGCGAAGACGAGGAGCACCCCCGCGAGCCTGACCGAGCTCGTCACGACGACGCCGAACGACGCGTAGAACACGAAGTCCCACGCGCGCACCGCTCGCCGCGCGCCCGCGCCGTCGGGGTCGAAGGAGATGTCGAGCAGCGGCCGGCGGACGAGCCAGTGAAGGGCGCCGATCGGCGCATAGAGGAGCGCCAGGGTGCCGACCTCGGCAGGGGTGATGGTGAGGATGCTCCCCACCAGGATCTGTCTGATGTGCTCGCCGCCCTGAGGCGCCCGGTCGACGACGAGCACGGCCGCCGCGGCGGAGACGGCGTAGACGATACCGATGATCGCTTCCTGGGGTACCGGCGTTCGCCGCGTGCGGCTCACGGCGAAGAGGCCGGCGCCGCCGAGCGTGAAGACGAGCGCGTACCAGTAGGCCGCCTCGCTCTGGATCGGGTGTCCGGCCAGGAACGCGATCGTGACGCCGAGCGCCGCGACCTGCGCGAGCGCCAGGTCCACGAAGATCACGCCGCGCGCCAGCACGTGCAGACCGAGATAGACGTGGATGGCGGTCAGCACGAGACACGCGACGAACGGGGCCCACAGGAACTCCACCATGACGCGGGCCTCAGCGGGATCCGGCCAACGCCTCGGCGAGCCGCCGCACGTTGACGTCGAACAGCTTCAGGTAGTCGCGCGCCTCCGGGTCGCCCCCGACGGATGGGACGAGGGTGACGACGCGCGCGCCGCTCGCCGCCGCCACCCGATTCGCGATGGAGCGGCTCGCGGACGGCTCGACGATCAGGACTCTCACGCCGGCGTCCTTCATGCGTGCCGTCAGCGCCGCGAGCGATGCCGGTGAGGGAGGGACGCCGGGGACGGGCTCGACGGTGGCCACGATCACGAGACCGAAGCGGCGCGCGAAGTAGGGCCAGCTGTCGTGGAAGGCGACGACCCGCGCGCCGTGACGGGGCGCCATGGCGTCGATCCATCGCGCCAGGCGCGCGTCGAGCAACTCCAGGAAGCGAGCTCGGTTCCGGGTGAAGGCCGCGCGCGCGTCGGGAGAGAGCCGCGCGAGGCCGTCGAGGATGGTCTGCGTCATCGGACGTGCATTGGCGGGGTCGAGCCAGTAGTGGGGGTTCCCGAACCCGTGGACGTGCACGCCCTGGTCGCTCTTGACTCGTGGCGACTCGGCCTGGAGGAGGTCGACGCCCCGGGAGACGTCGAGGTCCGCCGGGCCGCCCGGCGCGAACCGGGGATCGTTCACGGTCGTGCGAATACGCGCGAGCCACGGCTCGTGATCGAGACCGATCCGAACCAGCAGCGCGGCCGACTTGAGTCGCGCGAGCTGACCGGGTTTGACGTCGACGGCGTGGGGCTCGTGGAGCGCGGGCGCCAGGCTCTCGACGGCCACGCGCTCGCCGCCCACCGCTTCGACGAGCGCTTTGAGGTCCGTCGAGGTCGTGACCACGTCCAGCACGCCGCCGCTCCGCGCCGGAGCCGCGGCGAGCAGGACGAGGGCGAGCGCCCGAAGCACCTACGATTTCTTGGTGAAGATCGACTTCGGGATCATGCAGTGCACACCCTTGCGCACGTCCACCACCTGGGACACGCGGCAGTCGGCGGCCATCGAGCTCAGCGAGTACGCCTCGTAGCGGCTCATCGGCACCAGCGTCTGGTGCTCGAGGAAGTCGACGCTCTCCCGGACGGCGTTGACCATCGCCTTGTTGAGATCCTCGTCGAAGCCGGTCGTGATCCAGTGGGTCTTGGTCTCGATCCGCGGCCACTCGAGCTTCATGTCCTTGCGAACGATGAGCTGCAGCGCGATCTCCCGATACGAGCACTCGAGCGCGGTGAGGTTTACCTCGCCGTTG
Organism: Candidatus Rokuibacteriota bacterium; assembly: GCA_003220495.1. Taxonomy (GTDB): domain Bacteria; phylum Methylomirabilota; class Methylomirabilia; order Rokubacteriales; family CSP1-6; genus AR31. The sequence continues at coordinate 37,692 of QHSP01000028.1, forward strand.
CCCTGCCGGCAGTGCGAGTCGCCCGTCCACACGAGACCGCCCTTGAGGAAAATCGGGACGAAGATCGCCGCGCCCTCTTGCAGCTCGTTGATGTCCATGTTCGAGCCGTTCTTCCACGGGCGGAGCGTGGAGACCGCCGCCATGGGATCGGTCGCGCCGCCCTTGCGCGGCGCCGGGTCGTTGGGATCGATGCCGACCGCGAGCGTGCCGGGGAAGGGCTTGAGATCGAGCGTGATCCCCGGCTTGAACTCCGCCTGCCGCTTCTTGAGATCCAGGGTGAAGAACTTGACGAACCCATCGGGCATCTCCGGCGCGAGCGCGCCGATCGTCGGGAACTCCTTGCCCGGGAGGTTGAAGTTGATCCCGAACGGCTTGGGCACGATCCGGACGATCCGGATCTCCATCACGTCGCCGGGCTCGGCGCCGTTGACGTAGATGGGGCCCGTCATCGAGTGCGGGCCGCCGCCCGGATTTGCGCGCCGCAGCGCGACGATCTCGTCCATCGTGATCCCCGGTCGTACCTTGTCGTGCGAGTGCATCATCGTCTCGATCGAGACGGTGTCGCCCGAATCGACGGTGAGCTTCGGCGGCTCTTTCGGGTCGAGCCAGCCCCACTGCACGGTCTCGAGGGTCGCCGCGAGTGTGTGGCGCTTGCCGGCGGCCGGCGCGGTCGAGCTCTTCTTCGCGTCACTGGCCTGCTGGGCCAGGGCATAGATGGCGGCCGCCAGCATCAGCATGAGAGCGGCCAACACCGTCAGGACGTGCTTTCTCGAATTCACCGCTGCCATCGCGCGTCTCCTTTCGAAACGGGGCTCGGGGGCGCGCAATGATCCGGCGGAAGTGCCGGAGTCGTCAAGGGGAGCGGAGGCGGGCTAGATGACCAGGAGGACGACGCCCCAGACGGCGACGAGCGTCACCATGAGCAGGCGGCTCAACACGCGGAGGCGGAACCGCTTTCTCGCGAGGGGAGCGCCCTGCGCGTCGGGGAGATCGCGCAGGCGCTCACCCTCGCCACGGCTCGCGCCGACGCCGTGCTGGTTCGAACTGCTGGCGACGAAGAGATCGCTGTGCGGAAACGTGACTCTCAGGAGGTCCAGCCGATCGACGACGGCCATACCCCGGTCTGGGGACTGCCGATCGGTGAGCCACACGACTCAGCGTCCGAGAGCGGAAACGGACCGGCGATCGACGGCCAGGCGAGGCGCCGTCGGAGCCGGCTGAAGCCGCGTGTATCGCCCGCGGAGGCTGTCGAACGCGCGCGAGTGCCACACACCGCGCCGGTGGAGGCTGAAGCGGGCGAGGAGCGAGAGGATACGCAGGCCGTAGCCGGTCGAGGCCGAGAAGCTCGCCGACGAGGCGTCGGGAAAGTACCGCGTCGGCACGGCGATCTCGGCGATCCGGTAGCCGCAGGCGACGATCTGGGCCACGATCTCCTGATCGAAGATGAAGCCGTCCGAGTTCAGCGCCAGGTTGACGGTCTCCAGCACCTCTCGGCGGAACGCGCGGTAGCCCGTGTGGAACTCTGAGAGCGACAGATCGAACGTCCGGTTCTCGAGGTTCGTGAGGAAGCGGTTCGAGAAATACTTCCACCAAGGCATCCCCTGGGCCAGCGCCGAACCGCTCTTCAATCGCGAGCCGAACACGACGTCGGCCTCCCCACGGACGATCGGATCGATGAGCTGCGGAACCAGCCGCGGATCGTACTGATAGTCGGGATGGACCATGACTACGACGTCCGCTCCCGCTCGCAGCGCTTCCGCGTAGCACGTCTTCTGGTTCGCGCCGTAACCGTAGTTCCGGTTGTGCACGAAGATCTCGAGGCCGAGCTGCCGCGCGACCTCGATCGTTCCATCGGTGGACCCATCGTCCACGAGGATGACGAGGCTCACCGTGTCCTTCGGCAGCTCCTCGTATGTGAGACGGAGCGTACGCCCCGCGTTGTAGGCCGGCATCACAACCACGACTTTCTCTGACGTCCGCATGGCGCCACCCAGGTGCAGCCGCGATGCCAGCCGGCGGCGCTTCGGAATCTCGCGCACTTGCCGCGCATCGCCGCGCTATCCGGATTCCTCCACTACAAAAATTCGTAGGCAAGCGTGACGAGAAGTGTCAGGCGACGCCAGCCTTGAGCGCCGGCTAGCCCGTGGTGGTGGTGCGCGCCGCAGGCGGTCGCGGGGCGGGGGCCCCGCCGGCCGAGGGGCGCCGATGAACGGGGTGCGCGCCGCAGGCAGTCGCGGGGCGGGGCCCCAATAGCCGAGGCGCGCTATACACTGGATACGATGGCGCGCGACGACTTCTATCTGACGGCCGAGCAGCGCGAGATGCGCGAGCTGGTGCGCGCCATCGCCCGCGACCGGATCGCGCCACTGGCCGCCCATGTCGACGAGGCCGAGGTCTACCCGGACGAATCGCTGAAGCTCCTGAGCGACCAGGGGCTCATGGGGCTCTACATCCCCGAAGCCTACGGCGGAACGGACATGGGCGCCCTGGCGTTCTGCCTCGCCGTCGAGGAGATCGCCTGGGCCTGCGCCTCCTCCGCGACCATCTATCTCGTCCAGTACGCGGGAGGCTGGCCGATCGTCGCGGCGGGCACCGACGAGCAGAAGCGGCGTTATCTGCCACGGCTCGCATCGGGCGAGATCACGGCGGCATTCTCGCTCTCCGAGCCCGGAGCCGGCTCCGACGCCGCGGCGATCTCGACGCGCGCCGTCCGCAAGGGCGACCGCTACATCCTGAATGGCGTCAAGCTCTGGGTGTCGAACGGGAGCAAGGCGTCTGTCATCACGCTCTTCGCGACGGTCGACCGCGGCCGGGGCAAGGGCGGCGTCACCGCCTTCCTCGTCGAGCCCACGTTCCCCGGCTTTGCCGTCGGTAAGCTCGAGCGAAAGCTCGGGATCCGCGGATCGCCCACCGCCGCGCTTCATCTGTCCGATTGCGAAGTGCCGGTCGAGAACCGCCTGGGTGAAGAGGGCGAGGGCTACAAGATCGCGCTCAGCGTCCTCGACGGCTCGCGTCCGGCCGTCGGCGCCGAAGCGGTCGGGATCGGCCAGGCCGCGCTCGACGCCGCCGTGGCTTATGCGAAAGAGCGCCAGCAGTTCGGTCAGCCGATCGCCGCATTCCAAGGCGTCCAGTTCATGCTGGCCGACATGGCGATCGCGGTGCACGGGTCGCGGCTGCTCGTCCATCACGCGGCGGTGCTCGTCGATCGCGGCGTTCCCGCCGCCCTCGAATCGTCGATGGCGAAGTGTTTCGCCGGCGACACCGCCATGAGGGTCGCGACCGATGCCGTGCAGATCTTCGGCGGATACGGCTACACGCGCGAGTATCCCGTCGAGCGTTTCCTGCGCGACGCGAAGATCACTCAGATCTACGAGGGCACGAACCAGATCCAGCGCGTCGTGATCGCCCGCGAGCTGACCCGCCGATGACCCAGGACTCGAGAGCGCTCGCGCCGGGCGAGGTCGCGAGGCTGCTCGAGAGCGCGGCCGCGGCGATTCGCGCCGAGTTCGCCGCGCTCGCCGACGATGTTCTCGCCTGGCATCCGGCGCCCGGCGAGTGGTGCGCCAAGGAAGTGCTCGGCCACCTCATCGAGAGCGAGCGGCGCGGCTTCGCCGGCCGGATCCGTCTCATGCTCGCCGGCAACGAGCCGAGTCTCGAAGCCTGGGATCAGGGCGAGATCGCCCGGGCGAGGCGCGACTGCGAGCATCCGGCCGCGGCGCTGATCGCCGAGCTCGCCGCGCTCCGCCGGGATAGCGTCAGCCTGGTCGCCGGGCTCGGTGGCAGCGATCTCACGCGCGGGGGTCACCATCCGAACGTCGGCCACCTGCGGGTGAGCGATCTGCTCCACGAGTGGGTTCACCACGACCGGAACCACCTGCGGCAGATGCTGGCCAATACACAGGCGGCCGCCTGGCCGCACATGGGCAACGCGCGCCGCTTTTCCACCGGTTAACCCGGGCAGGCCCCCCACTCCCCGCCCTGGCGGCCCCCGAACGCCCGTCGTCCTGGGACAAGGGATCATTGACGCGGCCTGCCCGGGGTGGTACGTGTCTAGACATCCTGACAGCAGGAGGATCGCTCCTTTGAATTATCGTCCCGGGATTCCCCGCTATCTGCAGATCGCCGATTCCATCCGCCACGAGCTCCGCGACGAGGGCGAGCGTATCGCCTCCGAGCACGCGCTGTGCGCGCGTTTCAAGGTGAGCCGTCCGACCATCCGGCAGGCGCTCGACGTCCTGGTCCAGGAAGGACGCCTCTACCGCCACGCCGGCCGCGGGACGTTCGCGACACCCGCCGCCGGCGGCGACCGGAAGCTCCGCGTGATCGGCTCGGTCGGCGACATGATGGCGCTCGGCGACGAGACCTGGTTCAAGTTCGTGTCGCGTGAGGTCGTGCTCCTGCCGGCGAATATCGCGCAGGCGCTCCGCCTGCCGCCACGCTCCTCGGCGTACTGCATCGTCGGGGTGCGCCACGCCGAGACGGGGCCGTTCCAGCACGTCACGGCCTACATGCCGCTGACGATTGGCACGGCGCTCTCCGAAGAGGATCTCTCCAAGACTTCGCTGATCGGCGCCATCGAGCGGTTGCTGGGCGTGCCGATCAAGCTCATGGAGCAAGTGGTGGACGCGGCCCTCGCGCCGCGACAGGTCGCCGAGCTTTTACAGATCCGCGCGCGGTCGCCGCTCCTGTTCTTCGAGCGCACGTACTTCGCCCTGAGCGGCGAGCCCGTCGAGCACACGATCACGTGGCAGACCGGCCGCCGTTACCCGTACCGCATCGTGCTCTCGCGCGGGGAGCGCCGGAACTGACGGTGCCGGCCTGGTGCGGCTTCGGGCCGCCCGCGGCGCTTCCGCCGTCACGGATCCGCTGATGGCCTATCGCGTCGGGTTCGACGTGGGCGGAACCTTCACGGACTTCGTCCTCCAATCGCCCTCCGGCGAGATCTCCACCGGCAAGCGGCTCACGACGTATCCCGACCCCTCGGAGGCGTGCCTGGCCGGCCTCGATGCGCTGCTCGCGCAGGCCGGCGTCCCGTGGGCCGACATCGTGCAGGCGGTCCACGGCACCACGCTCGGCTCCAACGTCGTCATCGAGCGCAAGGCGCGGGGGGTCGGGCTTCTGACGACCCGCGGCTTTCGCGACGTGCTCATCATCGGGCGCGAGAAGCGCTATCAGGTCTATGACCTACAAATCGAGAAGCCGGCGTCGCTGATTCCGCGCCGGCTCATCGGCGAGGTGACCGAGCGCATCCTGGCCGACGGCACCCTGCGAACGCCCCTCGACGAGGCGGACGCGCGGCGCGCGATCCGCGCGCTGGCGGGGCGAGGCGTGACGACGCTCGCGGTGTGCTTGCTGCACGCGTACCTGAACCCGGCGCACGAGCGCCGCCTCGCCGCCATCGCCAAAGAGGAAGCGCCCGGACTGACCGTCACGCTCTCTCACGAGGTGTCGCCGACGTTCCGGGAATATGAGCGGACGTCCACCACGGTCGTGAACGCGTACGTGATGTCGATCGTGCGCGAGTACCTACGCGCCCTCGCGACGGCGATGAGCCAGCGGGGCTACCGCGGCCGCCTCTTCGTGATGCAGTCCTCGGGCGGCATCGCGACGGCCGAGGCGATGCAGCGCTATCCGGTTCGCATGATCGAGTCCGGTCCCGTCGCCGGCGCCCTGATGGCGGCCGCCTACGGCGAGCTGACCGGCCACCGCGATCTCATCGCCTTCGACATGGGAGGCACGACCGCCAAGCTTGCGCTCATCGACAAGGGTCGGCCCGCGACGACGACGGCCTTCGAGCTCCATCGCGTGAACAACGCGCCCGGCAGTGGGCTCCCGATGAACATCCAGGCGATCGACCTGGTCGAGATCGGCGCGGGCGGCGGCTCGATCGCGCAGGCCAAGCTCGGCGTGATCGCGGTCGGGCCGGAGAGCGCGTCGTCGACGCCGGGGCCGGTCTGCTACGGGCGCGGCGGCGTGGAGCCGACGGTCACCGACGCCGACGTGGTGCTGGGCTACATCAATCCCGAGTATTTCGCCGGCGGCTCGCTCAAGCTCCATCCGGGCGCCGCGGCGCGCGCGATCGAGGCGCGAGTCGCGCGCCCGCTCGGCCTGTCGCTCGAGGACGCGGCGTGGGGCATCCACACGATCGTCAACACCAACATGGAGCTGGCGACGCGCGTGGTATCGATCGAGCGCGGCCGCGATCCGCGCGACCTCGCGCTCGTCGCCTTCGGCGGCTCGGGGCCCGTGCACGGCTGCCGGCTCGCTCAGGCTCTCGGGATTCCGCGAGTCGTGCTCCCGGCGGCCGCGGGCGTGACGGCGGCCATCGGGCTCCTCGCCGCCGAGGTGAAGTTCGACGTCGCGCGCACGTACGTCCAGCGCCTCGACGCGGTGGACGGTGCCGGGCTCGACGCGATGTACGGTGAGATGAGCGCTCAGGCGGTCGCGGTCGTCCAGGAATCCGCGGTGGCGGGCGAGGTCATGGTGACACGCTCGGCCGATGCTCGCTACGTCGGCCAGGGTTACGAGGTCACGGTGCCGGTCCCGGCCGGCCGGCTCGACGCGGCGGCGCTCGAGCGCGTGCGCGCGAGCTTCCACGAGACCTACGCCGCTCGCTACGGCTACGCGAACACGTCCGAGCCGGTCGAGGTGGTCACGTGGAAGCTCTCGGCCGTCGGCGGCTCCCCGCGCATCACGCTCGCCAAGGCGGCCGCGTGCTCGGCCGACGCGCGTCGCAAGGGGACGCGTCGTGCGTACTTCCCCGAGGCCCGCGGCTACACCGACACGCCCGTCTACGATCGCTACGAGCTCGCGGCCGGAACGTCGTTGACCGGACCGGCGATCGTGGAAGAGCGCGAGTCGACGACCGTCCTGCCGCCGGGCGTGACGGCCACGGTCGACGAGTACGCGAACCTGATCGCCGAGACCAGGCCGGCATGAGCCGGATCGATCCGATCACGCTGGGCGTCATCTGGGGCGCGCTCCAGTCGATCGCCGTCGAGATCGGCACGACGGTCCACCGGACCGCGTACTCGGAGCAGGCGCGCGAGGGCCAGGATTTCTCGGTCGCCGTCTTCGATCCGATGGGAAGGATGGTCGCGCAGGGGCCGTACTCGCCCGGCCACATGGGCGCGATGTCCTTCGCGGTGCGCAACGCGCTGGCCGCGCATCCGGTCGAGACGCTGCGGCCTGGCGACGCCATTCTCTTGAACGACCCGCTCCTCGGCTCTGGCCATCTGCCGGACTTTTTCATCACGCAGCCCGCGTTTCACGACGGCGCGCTCGTGGGATTCGCGGTCAACATCCTCCACCACACCGACGTCGGGGGCCAGCGACCCGGGAGCCAGGGTGTCGAGGGCATCTTCGACTATTTCCAGGAAGGCCTGCGCATCCCGCCGACGAAAGTCTGGAAGGAATACCAGGAGCAGGAGGGTATCGTCGGGATCATCGCGGCGAACACGCGCACGCCCGACAAGGTCCTCGGCGACCTGCGCGCGCAGCGAAGCGCGCTCCGCGTGGGCGAGCTCCGGCTGCAAGAGCTGGCGGCGCGGTACGGGCGCGAGACGCTCCAGGGCGGCATGGACGAGATCATCGCGCGGACCGAGGCGAACATGCGCGCCGCCATCGAGAAGATTCCGGACGGCGTCTATCGCTTCGAGGACTTCATGGACGACTGCGGCCCCGGCACCGAGCCGCTGCGCGTCGCCGTCGCGGTGACGGTGGACGGGAGCTCGATGGTCATCGACTACGAGGGCTCCAGCGCGCAGACCGCGTCGGGCATGAACTCCTACATCAACTACACGCGCTCGTATTCGTATGCCGCGGTGAAGTGCCTCACCGACCCGTTGGGCCCGATGAACGAAGGCGCCTTGCGCCCGATCATCGTGACGGCGCCCGAGGGCTCGTTCCTCAATCCGCGACCGCCCGCGGGCGGGGGACCGCGCGCGATCATCTGCTACCGCACGTTCGAGTCGGTGCTGGGCGCGCTTGCGTCGGCGCTGCCAGCGCGGGTCGCGGCGGCCGCCTCGCACATGGCGAACCCGACCTTCGGCGGCTGGGATCGGGCGCGCAAGCGGCGATTCGTCGCCTACGAGCTCGTGCTGTCGGGCACCGGCGCGCGAGCGACCCGCGACGGCTGCGAGGCGATGGCGTGGGCGTTCAACGCCGCCAACATCCCCGTCGAGGCGCAGGAAGCCAATCAGCCGATCGTCGTCGAGCGCTTCGAGCTGATCGGCGATTCGGCCGGTGCGGGAAAATTCCGGGGAGGGTGCGGCGTCCGCCGCGACCTGCGCCTGCTCGGCGACGAGGGCCAGCTGACGAATCTCTCGGAGCGCCAGAAGTTCGCGCCCTACGGCCTGCGCGGCGGCCGGCCCGGGACGCTCGGCCGCACCGTCATCAACCCCGGGCCCCAGGAGCAGGTCGTCCACGGCAAGCAGTCGCGCGAGTTCGCATACGGCGACGTCGTCTCGTTCCAGCAGTCGGGCGCGGGCGGCTACGGCGATCCGTTCGAGCGCGACCCCCGGCGGGTCCTGGAAGACGTCCTCGACGACTACGTCTCGGTCGAGGCGGCGCGCCGCGACTACGGCGTCGTGATCGCTGGCACCGGCGCCGATCTCTCGATCGACGAAGCCGCGACCCGGCGCACGCGCGCCTCGAGGTCCACGCGACCGTGATCACGTTCACGCCGGAGCAAGAAGAATTCCGGAGAGCGGTGGCGAGATTCGTCGACGCCGAGGTGATTCCGGAGGCGGAAGCCCTCGACGAGCGGGCCGAGTTCCCGACCAGGCTCTTCAAGCGTATCGGGGAGCTCGGCTATCTCGGGCTCCGCTATCCCGAAGCGTACGGCGGCGCCGCTGCCGACATGGTGACGTACTGTCTCTTCGCCGAGGAGCTGGCGCGAGGCTCCCTGTCGGTCGCGGCCGCGGCGGCGATGCAGTCGCTGATGGGGACGCACTTCATCTACACGCACGGATCGGAGGCGCTCCGCCGGCGCTACCTGGTGCCGGCGCTCCGAGGCGACCTGATCGCGACGTTCGCGCTCACGGAGCCGAACGCCGGCTCGGACGTCGCGAACATCACTACGCGGGCCCGGCGGCAGGGCGATCGATACGTGCTGCGCGGCACCAAGACCTGGGTGACCAGCGCCCCGGTCGCCGATTTGCTGACGGTCGCCGCCAAGACGTCGGACGAGCGGGGCCTGAAGTCCATCGCGCTCTTTCTGCTCGACCGCTCGGTGATGCGCGGGATCACGCTCGGCAAGTCCATCGAGAAGATGTCGGTGCGCGCCTCGGTGACCGGCGAGATTTTGCTCGAGGACGTGGAGGTGCCGGCCGAGCACCTGCTCGGCGGCGAGACGGGCGGCGTCGAGAAGATCGGGAGCATCCTCTCGGAGATCCGGGTGATGACCGCGGCGATCTCGGTGGGGCTGGCGCGCGCCGCGTACCAGGCCGCGCTCGGCTACGCCCGCGAGCGAAGCGCCTTCGGCAAGCCGATCGCCGAGCACCAGGCGATCAGCTTCAAGCTCGCCGACATGCTGACCTCGCTCCACGCCGCGATCCTCGTGACCTATCAGGCGGCGGCACGGCTCGACGCGGGGCGGAGCACCGCGCGCGAGGCGGCGATGGCGAAGCTCTTCGCCTCGGAGACCGCGGTCAAGATCACCGACGAGGCGTCGCGGATCTTCGCCTCGTACGGACTCGCGATGGAGTATCCGGTCCAGCGCTACTTCCGCGACGCGCGCTTCCTCCTGCCGGGCGGCGGCACCTCCGAGATTCTGAGACTGATCATCGGGCGCGATCTCGACTGGGACCGGGGCCCGGCTTTCGCCTGACGGCGACACCTCGCTGGGAGGGACGATGCAATCACGCGGACGCTATTTCGATGATTTCAAGGTGGGGGAGATGCTGGTGACGGGCCGCCGGACGGTCGAGGGCGGCGACGTCTCGCGCTTCGCCGGTCTCACCGGCGACTTCAACCCGCTCCACACCGACGAGGTGTTCGCCAAACAGACACCGTTCGGCGCCCGCGTCGCCCACGGTATCCTGACTCTTGCGGTGTCCAACGGCCAGCAGAACCTCTCGGGCTGGTTCGAGGGGACGGCGCTGGCGCTGCTCGGGCTGGACCGGCTCCGGTTCACCGTGCCGGTCAAGTTCGGCGACACGATTCACACCGAGATGACGGTGAAGCAGGCGCGCGAGTCGTCCAGGACCGATCGCGGTGTCCTGACCTTCGACGTGGTCGTGAAGAACCAGCGCGACGAGGTGGTCTGCACCTACGAGGAGAACGTGCTCATGCGGAGGCGCGGGTGAGGCGCCGGGAGATCGCGCTGGAGATCCGCGCGCCCGGCGCCACGGCGCTGGCGCTTCCGGCGGGATGCCCATGAGAAAGGTCGCATTGATCGGAGCCGGGGTGTCGAAGTTCGGCGTGCGGAAGGCGAGCTATCGCGACCTGATCTGGGAGGCCGGCAAGGCGTGCTTCGACGCGGCGCCGGCGGTGAAGCCGAAAGACGTCGAAGGGCTCGTGGTGGGCTCGGTGATGCCGGAGCGGACGGCGTTTCAGTCCCACATCTCGTCGATGGCCGCCGAGGCGCTCGGGATCAGGCCGAGTGCCCTGAGCGCGCGCACGGAGCACATGTGCGCCTCGGGCACGGTCGGCATCCGCTATGCGTATGCGTTCATCGCCGCCGGGCTCGCCGATCTCGTCATGGTGCTCGGGGTGGAGAAGCTCAATCAGCCGAGCGGCGACGAGGCGATCCTCAACATGGGGACCGGCGTCGATCGCGAGTGGGAAGCCTCGTTCGGGCTGACCGCGCCGCCGTGCTTCGCGCTGGCCGCGCAGTGCCACATCGCGGAGTACGGGACCACCGAGGAGCAGCTGGCGATGGTCGGCGTGAAGAACCACACGCACGCCGCGAAGAACCCCAACGCCCATTTCCAGCGCGGCGCGACGCTCGAGCAGGTCCTCGGCTCGCGGATGATCTCGTCGCCGCTCCGGCTCTTCATGTGCTCGCCGATCACCGACGGGGCTGCCGCAGTGCTCATCGCCTCCGAAGAGCGTGCGCGAGCCCTCACCGACAAGCCGGTCTGGATCCGCGGCACCGGCCAGGCGCTCGACGGCTTCCAGCTGACGTCGCTCCACGAGGACTACGCCCACTGGCCGGCGCTCGCGCGCGCGGCGCAGTCGGCCTACGGGATGGCCGGGGTGCGGCCGCAGGACGTGGACGTCGCCGAGGTCCACGACTGCTTCGCGATCGCCGAGCTGATCGCGTACGAGGAGCTCGGCTTCTGCCCGAAGGGCGAGGCGGGCGCCTTCGTCGCGGACGGTCGAAGCGACTACGGCGGCGACGTCGTCGTGAACCCGCGCGGCGGACTGATAGGGTGCGGGCATCCGCTCGGCGCGACGGGGGTCGCTCAGGCGGCCGAAGTGTTCGCCCAGCTGCGCGGCGAGGCCGGCGCGCGCCAGGTGCCCGATGCGTCCATCGGTCTCACGCACAACAACAGCGGGATGGGCGAGCACGTGGTCATGATCTACGGCCGTGAGCGTCGATGAATCACGCCGCCGTCCTCGGCCCCGGAAGGATCGGGCGCCAGATCGCGCTCGTCTTCGCCCTCGGCGGGAGTCGCGTGTCGCTGGTCGACGTGAAGGAGCGTCCGGCCGGCGGCGCTGCGGCGGTGTTCGCCGACGCGCGGCGTGAGATCCGGCGGGACCTCGCGTTGATGGCCGAGGAGGGCGTGATCCAGCACGACGAGATCGCGCCGGCGCTCGATCGGATCGAGGATCGGATCGGGCTCGACGGCCTCGACGAGTGCGGATACGTGCAAGAGGCGCTGCCCGAGCTCGTCGATCTCAAGCGCGCGATCCTCGGGCGCGTGTCAACCGGCGTCTCGCCGCAGGCGATCATCGCGTCCACCAGCTCCACGATCTCGCCCAAGCACCTGGCCGATGCGGTCCGTGGCGACGAGCGCTTCCTGGTCGTTCACTGGCTCAATCCGGCGCACATCATCCCGCTCGTCGAGGTCGTGCCCGGCCGGGCGACCGCGAGCGCGGTCGTCGAGCGCACGGTTGCCTTCCTCGACACGCTCGGCAAGGTGCCGGTGCGGTGCGCCGACTCACCCGGTTTCATCGGCCCGCGCATGCAGGCCCTGTTGATGAACGAGGCCGTCCGTCTCGTCGAGGAAGGCGTCGCGACGCCGGAAGACGTCGATCGGGCCTTCCGCGCCGGCATGGGATTTCGCTACGCGACGGTCGGCATCTTCGAGTTCATCGACTGGGGTGGAGTCGACGTCCTGCACCGCGCGAGCGGGTTCCTGGCCAAGGCGCTCGGCGACGACCGCTTCCGCCCCGCGCGGCTCGTCGAGGAGAAGATCGCGCGAAACGAGCTCGGCCCCAAGACCGGGCGCGGCTTCTTCGACTACGCGGGCGAGCGCCGCGAGGCGTTCGAGACCGCCAAGGTGCGTGCCCTGCTCCGCCAGCTCAGGCGCCAGCGGGAGTCGACGTGAGCTACTTCCGCGCGACCGACCCGTTTCCGCTGGAGTCGGCGGAGCACACGAAGCTCCACGAGTTCTACGCGCGCCTCGCCGTCGGACGGCTGGCGACGACGCGTTGCGCGACGTGCAGGCGGCTCGCGTGGCCCCCGCGCGCGTTCTGCGGTGAGTGCGGGTCGGATCGGTTCGACTGGGTCGACCTGTCGGGCGAGGGCAAGATCCACGCGTTCACGATTCAGGAGGTCGGGTTGCCGGCCGGCTTCGTGGGGCCGCGCGTCTTCGCGATCGTGAAGGTCGACGGCCTTCGCGTGTTCTCGGTCCTGGTCGACGCCGAGCCGGCGAAGGTGGCGATCGGCCAGACCGTTCGCCTGTCGCCGCTCAGGGTCGCCGACGATCCCAACGGGAACGCGCGGTGGCTGCCGGCGTTCCGCCTGGCATGAAGGTCCTCATCGCCAAGCCGGGGCTCGACGGCCACGACCGCGGCGCCAAGGTGGTGGCGCACGCCCTGCGCGATGCCGGCTTCGAAGTCGTCTACTCCGGGCTCAAACGCACGCCGGACGAGATCGTGCGCGCGGCGATCCAGGAGGACGTCGACGTCGTCGGCCTCTCGGTGCTCTCGGGCGCTCACCTGCTCCTGGCGCGCCGCGTGGTCGACGGGTTGCGGGCGCAGGACGCCAGCGACATCGCGGTGGTCGTCGGGGGTATCATTCCTCCGCGCGACGTCGAGGCGCTGAAGCAGCTGGGCGTGCGTCACGTGTTCCCGATGGGAACGCCGCTCCCCGAGATCGTGAAGGCGTTCCGGCAGGGCCAGACGAAGGAGCCGCGGTGATGATTCCGCCCTGGGTCGACCGCCGGGAGTATCCGTTCGAGCCGCAAGGGCTCGACGTCGAGGGCGGTCGTCTGAGCTACGTCGACGAGGGCGAGGGCGCCCCGATCGTCATGGTGCACGGCACGCCCACCTGGTCGTTCCTGTATCGCCACCTGATCCGCGAGCTGAGCCCGCGATACCGGTGCGTCGCGCCGGACCATCTCGGCTTCGGGCTGAGCGATCGCCCGGCGGACTGGTCGTACCGGCCCCCCGACCAGGCCCGCAATCTCGCGCGGCTCATCGAGACGCTCGACCTCAAGGACATCACGCTGGCCGTCCACGACTACGGCGGGCCGATCGGCCTCGCCTACGCGCTCGACCACCCGGAGAACGTGCGCCGCCTGGTGATCTTCAACACGTGGATGTGGTCGTTCGCCGGTGACTGGCACGTCGAGCTGTTCGCGTGGATCCTCGGCGGGCGGCTCGGGCGCTACCTCTACGAGCGCCGCGGCTTCTCGGTGCGGGTGATGCTGCGTCACGCCATCGCCGATCGCCGGCGCTACACACGCGCCGTCGAGCGCCATTATCTGAATCCGCTCGACGGTCACGCCACCTGGATCTCCGCGCGGGAGGTGCTGGGCTCGAGCGCTTGGTACGAGGGCCTCTGGGCTCGGCGCGACCGGATCGCCCGGATCCCGGCGATCCTGATCTGGGGGATGAAGGACCCGGCGTTCGCTCGCTACCTGCCGCGCTGGCGGGAGGTCTTCGAGCAGGCCGAGGTCGTCCAGCTCGCCGACTGCGGCCACGCGCCGCCCGAGGAACGGGCACCCGAGAGCCTGCCGTTCCTCACTCGCTTTCTCGAGCGGTAGGCCGTAGGAGGACACGATGAAAGAGATCAAGGCGCACGCCGGCTTCCCGATCGCACCGGTCTACGGGCCCGAGGACGTCGCGGGAGTCGAGTTCGACCGCGACATCGGGCGGCCGGGCGAGTACCCGTACACGCGCGGCATCCACAAGCACATGTACCGCGAGCGGCTGTGGACGATGCGCCAGTACGTGGGCTTCGGCACGCCCGTGGAGACGAACGCGCGATTCAAGTACCTGATGGCGCACGGGCAGGACGCGCTGAACGTCGCCTTCGACCTCCCGACGCAGCTCGGGCTCGATTCCGACGATCCCAAGGCCGAGGGCGAAGTCGGCCGGGCCGGAATGGCCGTCGATACGCTCGCCGACATGGAAGACGCCTTCGCCGGCATCCCGCTCGACCGCGTCAGCGTGTCGCTCACGATCAACGGCATGGCGGCGCCGATCACCGCCATGTACTACGCCGTCGCCGAGAAGCAGGGCGTGGCGGCCGATCGCGTGGTCACCACGCCGCAGAACGACATCCTGAAGGAGTTCATCGCGCGGGGCACGTGGATCTATCCGGTCGATCCGTCGCTCAGGCTCGTCGCCGATCTCATCGAGTTCTCGGCGCGCCACTACCCGCGCTCCAACCCCGTGTCGGTGTGCGGCTACCACATCCGCGAGGCCGGGTGCACCACGGCGCAGGAGATGGCGTACGGTCTGGCGATCGCCGCGGCGTACGTCGAGCTGATGCTCGCGCGCGGCATGGCGGTGGACGAGTTCGCCCCGCGGATCTCGTTCAACTTCACCGCGTGGGGAAAGATCTTCGAGGAGGTCGCGAAGTTCCGCGCCGGCCGGCGGCTCTACGCGCGGATGCTGCGCGAGCGCTTCCGCGCGGTGAATCCAAAATCGTGGATGTTCCGGAGTCTGATCGGGGGCGGCGGCTCGGCGTTCGCGATGCAGGAGCCCGAGAACAACATCGTCCGCGGCGCGTACATCGCGCTCGCGGCGTCGCTGGCGGGCGCCCAGACCATGGCGCTGCCGACCTACGACGAGGCGTACACGATCCCGTCGCCCAAGGCCCAGCTGATCGCGCTGCGGACCATGCAGATCTGCGCCGAGGAGTCGGGCGCCGCCGACACGGTCGATCCGCTCGCCGGTTCGTACTACGTGGAGGCCCTCACCAGCGCGATGGAGAAGCGGATCGAGGAGGAGCTGGCGAGCGTCGAGCGCATGGGCGGCATCGTGGAGGCCGTCCGCACCGGCGCGATCCAGGCCGAGGTGGCCCGTCAGGCGTACCTGTACGAGCAGAAGATCGTCTCGGGCGAGATCCCGCGGGTCGCGGTCAACTGCCACGTCGGTGACGTCCCCGTCGAGGCCGATCGCGACGTGGAGCTCTACGCGTTCGATCCCACGGCGCACGCGGCCCAGCTGGCCCGGCTCGAGCGCACCCGCGCCCAGCGCGATGGCGGCGCCACCCGGACGGCGCTCCGCCGGGTGGCCCAGGCGGCGCGCGGCAGTGAGAACCTCATGGACCCGATCATGGAAGCGGTGAAGGCGTACGCGACGCTCGGCGAGATCGCCCAGGCGATGCGCGACGTGTTCGGCGAGCACAAGGAAGCCGTGAAGTTCTGACGATGGCCGAGCCGTTCGACGTCGTCGGCAAGTCGATCCCGAAGCGGGACGGCCCGGACAAGGTCACGGGCCGCACGCGCTATCTCCACGACGTGGAGCTGCCACGGCTGCTGCACGGGAAGATCCTCCGGACCCCCGTGCCTCATGCGCGGATCGTCCGTGTCGACACCAGCCGCGCCCGCGCGCTGCCGGGCGTGATCGCGGTGCTGACGGGCGAGGACGTCGAGCAGCGGCCGTTCGGCTTCGCCAAGGACCAGATCGCGCTCAAGCGCGGCAAAGTCCGCTGCATCCGGGACGAGGTCGCCGCGGTGGCGGCCGAGACGGCCGAGATCGCCGAGGAGGCGCTCGGGCTCATCGACGCCGACTACGCGCCGCTGCCGGCGGTGTTCGATCCGCTGGCTGCGCTCGAGCCGGGGGCGCCGATCGTGCACGAGGAGCTGGCGACGAACGCGCATCACCTCCGTTTCCGATTCGCCCACGGCGACGTGGATCGGGCGTTCGCCGAGGCGGCGGCGGTGGTCGAGGACACCTACCGGCTGAGCTTCGTCACGCCGGCCTGCCTCGGCACGATGGTCGCGATCGCCGACTGGGAGCCGGCGGGCACGCTCACGATGTGGTCCACGACCCAGGCGCCGTTCCTGTACCAGAAGGACCTCGGCGAGGCCCTCGGAATCGGCGGCGAGCGCGTGCGCGTGCTGCAGCCCCCGGTCGGCGGCAACTTCGGCCGCGGCCTGGACATCTATCCGATCGACGTCATCGCGGCGCTGCTCGCTCGCGCGGCGCGGCGCCCGGTGAAGATCGCGTTCGAGCGTCTGGAGGAGTTCATCGCCTGTCCCACGCGCGAGCCGTGCGCGATCCGGCTGCGCACCGCGGCCGATCGGGACGGGCGGCTCCTGGCCCGCGACGGCCACGTGACGATCGACAGCGGCGCCTACACGTCCTGGGGCTCGACGACGCCCTACGTGATGCTCTCGACGGTGGCCGGGCTCTACCGGGTGCCCAACGTCCGGTTCGACACGACGATCGTCTACACGAACAACCCCTACTCGGGCTCGATGCGCGGGTACGGCAACCCCGAGTCGACGTTCGCGGTCGAGGCGCAGATGGACGATCTCGCCGACCGGTTGGGGATCGATCGGCTCGAGCTCAGACGGCTGAACGCGTCGAAGCCCGGCGACGTCAACCCGCAGGGATTCGTGCTCACGTCATTCGCGATGCGCGAGTGCCTCGACGCGGCCGCGGAGGAGATCGCGAAGAGCCCGCCGCCCCCGGTGCCTGGCTGGAAGCGCGGCGTGGGCTACGCCGGCATGTTCCACGTCGGCGGCGGCGCGCGCATCTACCGCTCGGACGGGTGCGGCGCGATCGTGAAGCTCGACGACTTCGGCAAGGTCACGCTCATCACGGGCGCGAGCGAGATCGGCCAGGGCTCGGAGACGGTCCTCGCCATGATCGTCGCCGAGACGCTGGGGGTGCCGCTCGAGCGGGTCGACGTCGTCAACTCGGACACGAGCGTCAGACCGTGGGACGTCGGAACCCACGCGAGCCGGACGACGTTCGTCGCCGGCAACGCCGCGCGCCTGGCGGCCGACAAGGTAAAGACGCAGCTCTGCGAGATGGCCGCCGCGCAGCTCGACGAGCCGGCCGCCGCGCTCGGCGTGCAGGGCGGGTGGGTCTTCGTCAAACGGGATCCGTCGCGGCGGCTCCCGTACGAGGCCGTCGCGCGGGCCGGGCACTTCCGGGGCGGCGGGCGCGTGCTCGTGGCCGAAGCGTTCTATGATCCGCCGACCACGATGCTCGACAAGGACTTTCAGGGTAACGTGTCGGCCGCCTACACCTCGGCGTTCCAGGCGGCGCTGGTGGACGTCGATCCCGACACGGGCAAGGTCGCCGTCCGCCGGGTCGTGTCGGCGCATGACGTCGGGCGCGCGATCAATCCGGCCGCCGCCGAGGGGCAGGTGCACGGTGGCATTCACATGGGGCTCGGCTATGCGCTCGCCGAAAAGCTCGTCGTCGAGCAGGGACAGGTGCTGAGCCAGACGTTCATGGACTATGCGGTGTTGAAGGCCGACGACATGCCGGAGCTCGTCGTACGGCTGATCGAGTCCGTCGACGCCGAGGGACCCTTCGGAGCCAAGGGCCTGGGCGAGTCCGGCGTGATTCCTGTCGCCGCTGCCGTCCGCAACGCGATCAAGGACGCGATCGGGGCGCGGTTTTCCGAGCTGCCGATCACGCCGGAGCGCGTACGGGCGTCCATTCAGCGGGCGGCCACACGCCATCCGCAGTAGGAGTCGACATGAAGCTTTTCGAAGGCGTTCGCGTGCTGGACCTCTCACGGATGCTGGCAGGGCCATACGGCTCGATGCTGCTCGCCGACCTGGGCGCCGAGGTGATCAAGGTCGAGGATCCGGACGGCGGCGATCCGATGCGGATGATGGGGCCGCCCTTTCTGCCCGACGGCGAGTCGGCGTACTTCCTCGCGATCAACCGCAACAAGAAGTCGCTGGCGATCGACCTGGCGCGCGATCGGGGGCGCGAGGTCTTCTACGATCTCGTCCGGCAGTCGGACGTCGTCTGGGAGAACTTCCGGCCGGGCATCATGGAGCGGCTCGGCCTCGCGTACTCGAAGCTCTGGTCGCTCAACCAGCGGATCATCGTCTGCTCGGTCTCGGCCTATGGCCAGGACGGGCCGTACCGCGACTGGCCGGCCTTCGACCTGGCGCTCCAGGCGATGGGCGGCGCGATGTCCGTCACCGGCGAGGCGGGCGGCCGGCCGGTCCGCATGGGCCTGCCGATGGCGGATCTCGCGGGCGGCATGTTCGGCGCCTTCTCCATCGCCGGCGCCCTCTTCCGCCGCGAGCGGACGGGCGAGGGCGCGCACATCGATCTCGCGCTGCTCGACTGTCAGGTCTCGCTGCTCACCTACATCGCGCAGTACTTCTGGACGAACGGGCGCGTGCCGATCCCGCTCGGCTCCGGCCACGCCTCGGTGGTGCCGTACTCGGCGCTCCAGACGCGGGACGGCCACCTGATCGTCGCGATCTTCGCCGAGAAATTCTGGCCGCTCTTCTGTCGCGCCGTCGAGCATCCGGAATGGGAGCGCGACCTGCGATTCGCGACCAACCGCGACCGGGTGCTCCACCGCGACGTGCTGATGCCGCTCGTCGAGGCCGCGTTTCGCACGCGCACGACCCGGGAATGGCTCGAGCGTCTCCAGGGCGCCAACGTGCCGGCAACGCCGATCCACACCGTCGACCGTGTGCTGTCCGACCCTCAAGTGCTCCAGCGCGGGATGGTCGTGGAGATGAACCACCCGCGCCACGGCAAGACGCAGACCCTCGGCACGCCGGTCAAGATCGACGGCGCGATGGGCCTGGATGTGGCGCCACCGCCGCGTCTCGGCGAGCACACCAACGAGATCCTGGCCCGCGTGGTCAAGTACTCGAACGTGAAGATCGCCGAGCTTCACGCGACCGGAGCCATCGCGTGAACGTTGCGGTCCTCGGCGCGAGCCACGGCGGATTCACGACCGCGGCCGACCTCGCCCTCGCCGGCCACACGGTGCGTCTGTGGGGCCGGTCCGCCGAGGCGCTCGGGCCGCTGGCGAGCGCCCCCACCATCACCCTCACCGCCGAGGGGCGCGCGGGGGCCGCGCGGCTCGCGCGGGCGACGACCGATCTCGCCGAGGCGCTCGCCGGCGCCGAGATCGTGATCGCGCCGATCCCGGCGACCGGCCACGACGATCTGGCCAAGCGCCTGGCGCCGCACGTGAACGACCGGCAGATCATCCTGCTCACGCCGGGTACGCTCGGCAGCTACGCAATCGCGCGCGAGCTCGCGCGCGCCGGAGCGCGGTTTCCGTACGCCCTCGCCGAGACCGGCACCTTGCCGTATCTGACCAGGAGGACGGGCCCGGCGGCGGTGTCGGCCCCCGTGCGCGCGGCGAACCTCCCGCTCGGTGTCTTTCCGGCCTCGCGCACCAAGCAGACCGTCGCTCGGCTCGCCGATCTGTTTGCGGCCGTCAGGCCGTGCGTCGACGCCCTCGACGCGGCGCTGACGAACGCGGGGCCGGTGATCCATCCGCCGCTCGTGCTCCTGAATGCGGGCGCGATCGACGGCGGTCGCTTCGACGTCCACGCCGCGGGAGCCACGCCGAGCGTCAGGCGTTTGATCGATGTGGTGGATGCCGAGCGCGTCGCGACGCGGGAGGGATGGGGATATCCGGCGCCGCACTACGAGCTCGCGACGTACTACGACGAGGGGCGCGCAGCCGAAGGCCTCTACGGCGCCGGCGCGAAGGCCAAGCTCCTCGCGAGTGGGCTCTGGAGCGAGATCGTCACCTTGCAGCACCGCTACGTCACCGAAGACGTCGCGTTCGGCCTGGCCCTTTTCGAATCGGCCGGCCGCGCCGCCGGCGTCGATACTCCGGGTGTCTCGGGGCTCCTCCTGACCTTCCGCGCCCTCCTCGGTCGCGAGCTCTCCGGACGGGGCCGCGCGCTCGAGCACCTCGGGCTCGGTGACTTCAGCCGGCGTGAGATCCGCGCATTCCTCGATCAAGGCTGGGAGTCGCCGATCTGGGCGAAAGTGATCCGTTGAGCTCTCCGCCCGCGCTCGAAGCCGACGGTCGAGGCGGGCTCACGCTCGGCGGCGCGCGCTATCTGCTGATCCGGCCCGAAACGCTGGTCGGGCTCCAGAAGGCGGTCGTGCACGGCTCGCCCGTCGCCGAGACGTACGGGCCGTCCACGGTCCCCGTGTGTCACCTGATCCGCGGCGTCCTCGAATCGTTCGCCCGGGCGATCTTCGACCGGTCGTCGACGGTCGTCGAGACCGCGTGCGCGGCGATGGGGGCTCCGGTCTGTCGCTTCGTGGCCTCATGACCTGGGCGGCCCTCGTCCACGTCGTCATCAGCGGCCTCGCCACCGGATCGATCTACGCGCTGATGGCGATCAGCCTCGTGATCATCTACAACGCGACCCGCACGCTCAACTTCGCGCAGGGCGAGATGCTGATGGTCTCGACGTTCGTGGGCTGGACCGCGCTCCAGGTGCTCGATGTGCCGCTCGTCGGCGCGCTGCTCGTCGCCGTCGTCGCGTCGGCGCTGCTCGGCTTTGTCCTCGAGCGCGTGGTCATCCGCCACGCGATCTCGGCGACCCACTTCGACGTGCTGATCATCACGCTCGGCCTGTCGCTCATGCTGCGGTCGGCCGCCGGAGTCGCCTGGACCCACGACGAGTTCCCGTTCCCCTCGTTCTTCGGGAACCGGCCGCTCGTGGTGGGCCCGGTGCGGGTGGCGCCGGTCTCGCTCGGCATCATCGGCGCCTCGCTCGCGCTCATGCTGGCCCTCGGCGCGCTCTTTCGCTGGACGCGCCTGGGCCGGGCGATGCGCGCGGTCGCGCAGAACCAGCGGGCGGCGCGGCTCATGGGCATCAGCGTCGAGCGCGTCTACTCCTCGTCGTGGGTCATCGCCTCGGTCGTCGGCGCGGTCGCCGGGGTCCTGATCGCTCCGGTCATCTTCCTCTCGTCGAAGATGGGGCTGGTCGCCATCAACGGGTTCACCGCCGCCGTCCTCGGCGGCTTCGGCTCGATGCCGGGCGCGGTGCTCGGCGGCATGCTGCTGGGCGTGCTCGAGAACCTGGCGCCCCTCTACCTGCCCGCGTCGATCAAGCACTCCGTGCCTTTCCTGACAATGATCACGATCCTGATCGTGCGTCCGGGCGGCGTGCTCGGGCGGGTCGCGCGGCGGAAGGTCTGATGCGACACGCGGCCCTCGCGACCGGCGCCGCGGTGGTCGTCGGCTGGCCGTGGGCCGCGCCGCGTTACTTCGTCTTCCTGGCGAGCCTGATCGCCATCAACGCGATCGTGGCGATCGGGCTCAACCTCCTGTCGGGCTACACGAACCAGCTCTCGTTCGGGCACGCGGGCTTCCTGGCGATCGGCGCGTACGCGGCGGCGATCCTCACGATCCGCGCGCCGGCGCTGCCGGTTCCCGCGGCGCTGCTGCTCGCGGGGCTCGTCACCGCCGCGGTGGGCCTGGCTCTGGGCGTGCCGTGCCTGCGCCTGGAAGGGCTCTATCTGGCGATGGCGACGCTCGCGTTCGGCTTCGTGGTCGTCGAGGCGATCCTGAACCTCGACTGGCTCACGCGGGGCAACGACGGTCTCCGCGTGCCGGCCGCGCGCCTGGGCCCCTGGACCCTGGCGACCGACACCGCCCGCTACTACCTGGTCGTAACGGTGGCTGCGCTCCTGATCGTCGCCGCCGTGAACATCACCCGGACGCGGACGGGGCGGGCGCTCCTGGCCATTCGCGAGAGCGAGATCGCGGCGCAGGCGAGCGGCATCAATCTGGCCGCCTACAAGACGCTCGCCTTCGTCGTCTCGGCCTTCTACACCGGCGTCGCCGGCGGGCTCTTCGCGCTGGTCGTCGGCTTCCTCTCGCCCGATTCCTTCGACGTGTTCCTGTCGGTGGATTTCGTCGCGATGATCATCGTCGGCGGTCTCGGGTCGATCCTCGGCTCCGTGGTGGGCGCCGCGCTCATCACGACCCTCAACGACTCGCTCGCCGGCTTTCAGAATTATCGACCGCTCATCTTCGGCGCGATCCTGATAGCGTCCATGCTGTTCATGCCGGGCGGCATCGCGCGCGCGCTCGGCACGATCGTGCGGCCGGCCCGCGCGGCCGCACCGCCGGAGCCCCCTCGACAAGGAGAGGATCGATGATCAGCCGTGCCAGCTTCGTGCTGCTCCTGGCTCTCGCGCTGAGCGCGCTTCCAGCCGCCGCTCAGCAGGGCGTCAGCGACACCGAGATCGTGATCGGCGGATCGAACTCGTTCTCGGGTCCGCTCGCCTTCACCGGCGACCAGATCACGAAGTTCGGCGTGGACCTCTACTTCAGAGTGGTCAACGACGCCGGAGGGATCCACGGGCGCAAGGTCCGCACGGTCTACTACGACGACGGATACCGGCCCCAAGATGCCGTCGCCAACACCAAGAAGCTCGTCGAGCAGGACCGCGTCTTCGCGATCATCATCCCCCAGGGCTCGCCGCCGGTCGTCGCGACGCTCGACTACCTGGAGGAGAACAAAGTCCCGATGCTCTTCCCGTATCAAAGCTCGCCGGTGACGCGGGGGAAGCGCTGGGTGCTGCAGGGGATGACCCTGAGCGACCGGTCGTCGAAGATGATGATCGACTACCTCGCAGGGCAGCGGAAGATCAAGAGGTTCGCCGCCCTCTACCAGGACGACGAGTACGGCAAGTCGTTCCTCACGGCCTTCGAGAAGGATCTCGCACGATTCGGTCTGAAGCTGGCCGCCGCCGAGTCGGTCAAGCGCGGCGTCACCGACGTGAGCGCCCAGGTCGCGAAGCTCCAGGCGGCGAAGCCCGAAGTGACGTTCCTCGTGCTGGTGCCGGGCCCGGGCGCGCAGGCGCTGAAGGAGCGCCAGAAGATCGGCTGGACCGATACGATCATGGTCTCGACGGGCCCGCTGACCGACGAGCGCTACCTGGCGCTCGCCGGCGACGCGGCCGAGGGGGTCGAGGGGCTGTCGCTCTGGCCCGATCCGGTGACCTCCGATCTTCCGGGCGTCAAGCTCTATCGAGAGCACATGCTGCGCTACCATCCGAACAACGAGGTCAATCGCTACTCGATCGCCGGCTACTTCGCGGCCATGCTTTTCACCGAAGGCGCCAAGCGCGCCGGCCGGAACCTGACGCGCGAGTCCCTCATGACGGCGCTCGAGTCGATCAAGGGCTACGCCAGCGGCATCCTGCCGCCGATCACGATCGGCCCGGACCACGAGACCCAGAAGCAGGGGTTCTGGGTGCGCGTCGAGAAGGGACACTTCAAGCCGATGACGGACTGGCTCAAGTCCGAGTAGGACGGTGCTCGGTGTCGAGGATCTCTCGATCAGCTTCGGCGGCCTCGCCGCGCTGAGCGGGCTCAGCTTCGCGGTCCGGGATCGCGAGATCTTCGCGCTGATCGGCCCCAACGGCGCGGGCAAGTCGACGGTGTTCAACGTGATCACGGGCCTCTACCGTCCCTCGCACGGCCGGGTCACGCTCGGCGGCGACGACCTGCTCGCCCTGGCTCCCCACCAGATCGCGCGGCGCGGCGTCGCCCGCACGTTCCAGAACACCGAGGTGTTCCGTCAGCTCACGGCCCTCGACAACGTCCTGATCGGCCGCCACGGGCACCTGCGCACGGGCGTGATTACCGGCGCCCTCTGGCTGCCTCGTGTCCGGCAGGAAGAGGCGCGGGCGCGCGAGTCGGCGTACGCGCTGCTGACGCGGTTCGGGCTCGCCGCCGTCGCCGCCGTCGAAGCCGGCGGCCTCCCCCTCGGCGCCCAGAAGCGGCTCGAGATCGCGCGGGCGCTCGCCTCCGAGCCGCGGCTCCTGCTGCTCGACGAGCCGGCCGGTGGGCTCAATCCCACGGAGACGCAGACCTTGATGGCGGTCATCCGCCGGCTGCGGGACGAGAGCGGGCTGACGATCGTCGTGGTCGAGCACGACATGGAGCTCGTCATGGGGATCTCGGACCGCGTCGCCGTCCTCGACCACGGGCGCAAGATCGCGGAAGGCCGGCCCCACGAGATCGCCACCGACGCCGCGGTCGTCGAGGCGTATCTCGGGAGCGAGGAGGACGCGTGACAGCGGTGCTCGAGCTCGACGACGTCGCGGTCTCCTACGGCAAGCGGCGCGCGCTCGATGGCCTGACCCTGAGCGTGGCGCCGGGCGAGGTCGTCACGCTGCTGGGCGCGAACGGCGCCGGGAAGTCGACGACCTTGCGCGCGGTGTCCGGGCTCGTGAGACCCGCGCGCGGCCGGATCCGCTTCGAGGGCCGCGACATCACCCGCGTCCCCGCCGACACCATCGTCGCCGCCGGTGTGAGCCATGTCCCCGAGGGGCGCGAGATCTTCCCGGAGTTCTCGGTGAGCGAAAACCTGCTCGTCGGCGGCCACACCGTCGAGCGGGCACGGATCGGCGAGCGCCTGGAGTCGGTGTTCCGGCTCTTCCCCGTGCTCCGGGATCGTCAGTCTCAGATCGCCGGCACGCTCTCGGGCGGCGAGCAGCAGATGCTCGCGATCGGCCGCGCCCTGATGACCCGCCCCCGGCTCCTGCTGCTCGACGAGCCCTCGCTCGGCCTGGCCCCGATGCTCGCCCGCGAGATCTTCCGGGTGATCCGCCGGATCAACGACGACGGAGTCGCCGTGCTCCTGGTCGAGCAGAACGCGCGGCGCGCGCTCCAGGTGGCGTCGCGCGGGTACGTGCTCGAGACCGGGCGACTGGTCACGTCCGGGACGAGCGCGGAGCTCTCGGCGGATCCGCGCGTCCGCACCGCCTACCTCGGGCTCACCGGGCCCGCCGCGACGTCACCGGCCGACGCGCGCTAGACTCGATGGCCGTGGGCGCCAAGGCCATGTGGCAGCCGGAGCTCGAGTCCCTCGACCGGGAGCCTCTCGAACGGCTCGTCGTCGAGCGGATGCGCGCCACGCTCGCGCACGTGCTGGCCGAGCCGGCGTGGGCGCGGCGCCTCGGCGGCGCCCGCCCGGAAGACGTCGGACGTGTCGAGGCCTGGCGCGCGTTGCCCTTCCTCACGAAGGACGAGCTCCGCGACGCGTACCCCTACGGGCTCGCGTGCGCGCGCGCCGGCGACTACCGGCGGATCCAGATGTCGAGCGGGACGACCGGAAATCCGATCCTGAATCCGTACACCGCCGCAGACGTGGCGCAGTGGGGCGAGGTGATGGCCCGCTGCTACGTCGCGGCGGGTGTCGGCGCGGACGACGTCATCCAGATCACGCCGTCGTTCGGCCTCTTCACCGGCGGATTCGGCTTCCACTACGGCGCCGAGCGGATCGGCGCGATGGTGATCCCGACCGGCGCGGGGCGCACCGCGCTGCAGCTGCGTCTCATGCGCGATCTCAAGGCGACCGTGCTCACCGCGATCGCGACCTATCCCCTGCGCCTGATCGAGGCCGCGCGCGAGGAGGCCTTCGACCTCGCGTCGCTCTCGCTCCGGGTCGGCATCCTCGGCTCCGAGATGTGGTCCGACGAGCTGCGGGCGCGGATCGAGCGCGAGTTGAGCATCCGCACCTTCGACATCATCGGCATGACCGAGACCGGTGGACCCGGGCTCGGCATCGACTGCGTGGCCCGCCGCGGCATTCACGTCTGGGAGGACCACTATCACGCCGAGGTGATCGACCCCGCGACGGGGCGCGTCGTGCCGGACGGCACCGAGGGCGAGCTGGTCGTCTCGACGTTGACCCGGGAGGGGCTCCCGCTGATCCGCTACCGGACGCACGACCTCACGCGCGTCGTGTCGCGCGCGCGCTGCGACTGCGGGCGGACGTCGCTGAGGCTCGATCGGCTTCGCGGGCGCGCCGACGACATGGTGATCTACAAGGGGATCAATTTCTATCCGCGTCAGATCGAGACGGCCTTGTTGAAGCACGCCGGCGTGAGCCACGAGTATCAGGTCGTCCTCGAGTCGGACGGGGGCGGCGAGCGGATGACGATCCACGTCGAGACCGAGCCGGGATGCGACCCGGCGATCGCGATACGGATCCGGCGGGATCTTCAAGATTCGCTCGCGCTGAGCCCGGAGGTGCGGCTCTGCGCCCACGGCGCGATCGAGCGGCCGCCGGGCAAGGCCGTGCGCGTCGTCGATCGCCGGCCGCGCCGGTGAGCCCGACCACGCGGAGCCGCCGGTGAGTCGTGGGCTCCTGACGGGCGTGACCGTGCTGAGCCTCGAGCAGGCGACGACCCTGCCGTTCCTGACCTATCGACTCGCGTGCGACGGGGCCCGCGTGATCCGCGTCGAGAACGCCGCGCGCCCCGATCCCAACCGGTTCGTCGGCACGGACGTCCTGGCCGAGCCCGCGATGCGCAGCTACTTCCTGCCGAACAACTGCGGCAAGGAAGCCATCACCCTGAATCTCGGTCATCCCGACGGCCAGGCGCTCTTGCGTCAGCTGATCGTGAAGCTTCGCGTGGACGTGTTCGCCTGCAACCAGCGATCGGGGAGCTACGCCCGGCTCGGCATCGAGCCCGGCCCGCTCGCGGCCATGAAGCCAGACCTGATCTGGCTCGGGATCACCGGATTCGGTCCCGAGCACGACGAGGCGGCGTACGATCCGGTGCTCCAGGCGCGCAGCGGCTTCATGGAGCTGACGGGCGAGACGAACGGCTCGCCACTCGTCTTCGGCTTGCCGATGGTCGATCTGGGCGCGGCGGAACATGGCTACAGCGAGGTGATGAAGGCGCTCTATCGCCGCGCGACGACCGGCGAGGGCGCGCGGATCGACGTATCGATGCTGCGCAGCGCCGTGTCGTGGATGGTCGCGCCCGTCGCGCTCTCGAGCCTCGGCGAGCGCGTGACTCGCAAGGGCAACCGCCATCAGTTCTTCGCGCCGGTCGCCGTGCACCGGACGCGCGACGGCCACGTCTACCTGGCCATCGGCAACGATCAGCAGTGGGCGGCGCTGACGGCGCTGCCTCGCTTCCGCGGTCTGGCCCGGCCCGAGTACACCGCCAACGCCGGACGCATCGGCGACGTCGAGCAGCTGGACCGCGAGCTGTCCGCGTGCTTCGCCGATCTCACCAGCGTCGAGGCGCTCGCGTCGCTGAGAGGCGCGGGCGTCCCGGTCTCCCGCGTGAACGCGCTGGTCGACGTGATGGCCGACCGGCTCGTCGCCGAGCGGCTGATGGAGGTCACGGACCCGCGCTCCGGGCTCCGGATCGCGCTGCCGGCCCCGCCGGTCGGCGAGCCGCCGGCGCTCAGCTTTCCGCCCCGACTCGGCGAGCACAATGAGAAGATCTACGGCGACGCCCTCGGCCTCGGGCCCGGAGAGCTCGCCGAGCTCCAGCGGCGACAGATCGTCTGAGGGAGACGCGACGATGAACGACGTGTTCTATCTCACCGAAGAGCAGCGGCTGATCCGCGATCTGGCGCGGAAGGTCGCGCGCGATCGGATCGCGCCGCACGCCGCGCAGTACGACGAGTCGGAGAGCTATCCGACCGAATCGATGCGAGCGCTCGTGGAATCCGGCCTCTTCGGCATCTGGGTGCCCGAAGAGTACGGCGGAACGAACATGGGCTGCCTCGCGCTCTCCCTGGTGGCCGAGGAGCTCGGATGGGCCTGCGCCGGAACGACGACGAACTTCGGCGCCCATCCGCTCGGCGGGCTGCCCATCCTCCTGGCCGGCACCGACGAGCAGAAGAAGAAGTATCTGCCGCGGCTCGCAACCGGCGAGTTCATGGCCGCCTACTCGCTGTCCGAGCCCGGATCCGGGTCCGACGCGGCGAGCCTCCGGACCACGGCGGTGCGCAGGGGAGATCACTACGTCCTGAACGGGTCGAAGCAGTGGTGCTCCCACGGCGACCACGCCGACGTGATCACGGTCTTCGCGACGGTCGACCCCAGCAAGCGCGCCCGGGGCATCACGGCGTTTCTCATCGAGAAGGGCATGCCCGGCTTCTCGGTCGGCAAGAAAGAGAAGAAGATGGGTATTCGGTGCTCGCCCACCGTGGCGCTCCACTTCACGGACTGCGCCGTGCCGGCCGGGCAGCGGCTCGGCGAGGAGGGCGAGGGGTTCAAGATCGCGATGCGCACGCTCGACATGACGCGGCCGATGACCGGCGCGATGGCCGTCGGCATCGGCCAGGCCGCGCTCGACGCCGCGACCGCGTACGCGAAGGAGCGACAACAGTTCGGCCAGCCGATCGCCGCGTTCCAGGGCATCCAGTTCATGCTGGCCGACATGGCCATGCAGGTGCACGCGGCGCGTCTCATGGTGCACCACGCCGCGCGCCAGGTCGACGCGGGCATCCGGGGCAACACCTACGAGGCGTCGATGGCCAAGTGCTGGGCGGGCGACGCCGCCATGAAGGTCGCCACCGACGCCGTGCAGATCTTCGGCGGTTACGGCTACACGCGCGAGTTCCCGGTGGAACGGTACATGCGCGACGCCAAGATCATGCAGATCTACGAGGGGACGAATCAGATCCAGCGCATGATCATCGCCAAGGAGCTCCTTGGCGCGTGAGGCGCGCCTGCGAATAGGAGATTTCGAATGACGCCTCGACTGACCCGCCGCGCCTTCCTCAGGACGACCGCCGGCGGCGCCGCGGTCCTCGGGTTTCCGCTCCCGCTTCGCGCCCAGGCGAAGACGTTCAAGATCGGAGCGATCCATCCGGTGACCGGCGCGCTCGCCGAGCCCGGCCAGGCATGTCGGCTCGGCGCGCAGATGGCCGTCGACGCGATCAATGCAGCGGGAGGCGTCAAGTCGAAGGGAGGGCTCAGGCTCGAGCTGATCCTCGGAGACACGCAGACCAAGCCCGAGAACGGCCGCGTCGAGGCCGAGCGCGTCGTGAGCCACGGCGCCCAGATGCTGCTGGGCTCTTTCGACTCGGGCAGCACCAACGCGATGGTGTCGGTCGCCCAGCAGCGGCGCGTACCCTTTCTCATCGACATCGCCGCCGCCGATCCCATCACCGCGAACGTCGCGCGATCGGTCAAGGACGGTCAGCAGAAGGTCCAGTACGTCTACCGCAACTTCCCGACCGGCTCGAGCTTCGGTAAGAGGGCCGTCCAGTACTTCATCGAGATCTTCAAGGAAGCCAACGTGTCGCCGAAGCGGGTTGTGCTCATGTACTGCAACGACCTCTTCGGCCAGAATCAGGCGCGCGGCTTCCAGGCGGCGCACAAGGCCGCCAACCCGTCGTGGGACATCGTCGAGGTCATCCCATGGCCGGAGCCGCCGACCGACCTCTCGACCGAGATCTCGAAGGCGAAGGCGGCGAAGCCGGACATCATCGCGCCGATCACGCGCCCGGCCTCGGCCCTGCTGCTGTTCCCGGAGATCCGCAAGCAGCGGATCGAGATGATGGGGATCGTCGGCCCGGGCAGCCCCGGGATCTACGAATCCGGGCAGATCGCCCAGCTCAAGGAAGACCTCGAGTACGTGCTGACGAGCGTGCCCTGGGCGAACTTCAAGAACCCGAAGACCTCCACCGTCGCCGAAGAGTTCAGGAAGCGCTCGGGCGGCAAGACCTTCGACACCAACTCGGGTTACTCCTACGACGCCGCGTTCGTCATCGCCGACATCCTCGAGCGCGCGACCACGCTCGACGATCCCGACGCGATCGCCGACGCGATGAAGAAGACGAACTACTCGGGCGGGCTCATGCAGTACGGCGGCCCCGTCGCCTTCAACGAGCTCGGCGACAACGCCAACGCGATCCCGACGATGATCCAGATCCTCAGCCAGAAGCCGGTCGCCGTTTGGCCCAAAGAAGCGGCGGTGCAGAAGTTCGTCTTCCCGCGGCCGCGCGCATAGCGCTCGGCGGCGGCCGGCGGCGGGCGGGCGTGGGAGGGGTCGCCCGGACCACGCGGTACGCGTGCGCTGCCCCTCGGCGGCTGGGCTCCATCCCGGCGCGCGATGTCCGCCGCGCCGTTGGAGGGAACGGGTCCGCTCGACCCCTCCCACGCCCGCCACACTAACCCAACGCCTGTCACCGGAGTGGCTTAGAGGGTGGATTTGACACTGGTTATGCAGGGGGTGCTCAGCGGGTTGCTGTTCGGCGGCGTCTACAGCTTGATGGCGGTCGGACTCACTCTCATCTTCGGGGTCATGCGCGTCGTGAACTTCGCGCACGGCGACATGATGGTCTGGGGCATGTACCTGGCGTACATGCTGGCGACCCGCGCCGGCGTCGATCCCTACGTGAGCTTCCTGGTCTGCGCGGCCGCGCTCTTCGCGCTCGGCCTCCTCGTGCAACGAGGTCTCGTCGACCGCATCGTCGATGCGCCGCACGAGATGCAGATCCTCCTGATGCTCGGCGTCGCGCTCGTGCTCGAGAACGTGGCCTTGCTGGCGTTCGGACCGGAGCCGACACGCGTGCGATCGCCGCTGGCGTCCGCCACCCTGTGGCTCGGCCCGGTGTTCGTGGACGTGGCCCGGCTCGTCACGTTCCTGGTCGCGGTCACTCTGACGAGCGCGCTCGGGGCGTTTCTCTACCGGACCGATCTCGGGCGGACGATCCGGGCGGCCGCCGACAACACGTACGGCGCGCTCGTCATCGGCACCGACGTGCGGCGCGTCTACGCGGTGGCATTCGGCGTCGGCGCCGCCTGCGTGGGTGCCGCGGGCGCGCTGGTCTCGCCGATCCTCCCGTTTCAGCCGTCGACCGGCCTTTCCTTGTCGGTGGCCTCGTTCAACATCGTGATCATCGGCGGCATGGGAAGCCTCCTGGGCGCGTTCGTGGGCGGCCTCCTGGTCTCGCTGGCCGAGTCGCTCGGCGCGGTGTTCCTCAAGCCATCGCTCAAGGAGCTGTTCAGCTTCTCGCTCTTGATCGTGATCTTGCTGTTCCGGCCCGCCGGCCTCTTCGGCCGCCGATCCGCATGAAGTGGGCCCTCGCCGGCGGCGTGGTGGCGCTGGTGGCGCTTCCGGCGGTGCTGAGCTCGTACGCCCTCACGCTGTTCATCCTGATCTTCTTCTACGGATTTCTCGGCCAGGCGTGGAACATCGTGGGCGGCTACGCGGGCCAGCTCTCGGCCGGCCACGCGGCGTTCGTCGGGGTCGGCGGGTACACGGCGACGATGCTGTCGATCGAGCTGGGGCTGACGCCGTGGGTCGGCATGCTCGTCGGCGGCGCGCTCGCGGCGCTCCTCGGCGCGATCATCGGCTATCTCGGCTTTCGCTTCGGGCTGCGCGGCTTCTACTTCGTGCTGCTCACCGTCGCGTTCGCCGAGATCTGCCGCGTCGCCGTCTCGAACATCGACGCGCTCGGGGGCCCGCTCGGCCTCTACATCACGTTCACGGGCAATCCTCGCCAGTTCCAGTTTCAGGACGGACGCGTCTACTACTACATCGCGCTGGCGCTCATGCTCCTCGCCACGCTGATCGCCTGGGCGATCGAGCGCCGTCGCTTCGGCGTCTACCTGGCGGCGATTCGGGAGGACGAAGCGGCGGCCGAGGCGCTCGGCGTGAACGCGTTCAAGTACAAGATGCTGGCGATGGTCGTGTCGTCCTTTCTCACGGGAGTCGGCGGAACGTTCTACGCGTTCTATCTTTTCTCACTGCAGCCGAACACGCTCTTCGGCATCCCGCTGTCGGTCGAGATCATCATTCGCCCCATCGTCGGCGGCGCCGGCACGCTCTTCGGGCCGATCCTCGGCTCGTTCATCCTGACGCCGCTGGCCGAGATCTCCCGGCGGTACCTCGGGCAGGGAGGACTGTACGGCGCTCACCTCATCGCCTACGGCGTGCTGCTGATCGGTGTGGTGCTCTTCCTGCCCGAGGGCGCGTACCCGCGCCTCCGGCGCGCGCTGGCGCGGCGGGCCGGCGCGACGCGATGAGTCTTCTGACGGCGCGCGGGCTCGCCAAGCGCTTCGGCGGACTCCACGCCGTGGCCGGGCTCGACCTGACGGTCGCCCGGGGCGAGATGCTCGGTCTCATCGGCCCCAACGGCGCCGGCAAGACGACGGTCTTCAATCTCCTCTCGGGATTTCTCACGCCGGACGCCGGCGACATCGTCCTCGACGGCCGCTCGATCGTCGGGCTGGCACCGCACGCGATCTGCCGGCTCGGTCTGGCGCGGACGTTTCAAATCGTCCGGCCCTTCCCGCGCATGACCGTTTTGGAAAATGTTCGCGTCGGCGCGCTCGCCCGCTCTCCGCGGGCGGGCGAGGCGCTGGCGCGCGCGCGCGACGTCGTGGCGCGCGTCGGCCTCGGCACCCGCGAGCGAGTGCCGGCGGGCGCCTTGACCCTGGCCGATCGCAAGCGGCTCGAGCTGGCGCGGGCGCTCGCGACCGGGCCGGCGCTGCTCCTGCTCGACGAGGTGATGGCCGGGCTGAACCCGACGGAGATCGAGACGATCATCCAGCTGGTCCGCGCCATTCACGAGTCGGGTGTGTCCATCTTGCTGATCGAACACAACATGCGGGCGGTGATGGCTCTCTCCCAGCGGATCGTGGTGCTGAGCTTCGGCGAACGGATCGCCGAGGGCGCCCCCGCCGACATCGCGAACCATCCAAAGGTGATCGAAGCCTATCTGGGCGAAGAGTATGTCCGCGCTGCTCCGGCTTGACGGGGTCGAGGCGGGCTACGGCGACCTGACCGCGATCGCGGGCGTGTCCCTCGAGGTGCGACCGGGCGAGGCCGTCGCGCTGATCGGCTCGAACGGCGCCGGCAAGACGACGACCCTGAGGACGATCAGCGGGCTCCTGCCCGTCCGCGCCGGGCGGATCGAGTTCGAGGGCGCGCGGCTCGACGGCCTCGGGTCGGCGCAGATCGTCGCGCGCGGCATCGCGCACGTGCCGGAAGGCCGCCAGCTCTTCCCTTCGCTGACGGTGCGCGACAACCTCGAGCTCGGCGCGCGCGCGGCGGACCGCGCGCGACGAGGCGAGGCGCTCGAGCTCGTCTTCACGCTCTTCCCGCGGCTGCGCGAGCGCGAGCGTCAGCTGGCCGGAACCCTGTCGGGCGGTGAGCAGCAGATGTGCGCGATCGGGCGCGGGCTCATGGCGCGGCCCCGGCTGCTCTTGCTCGACGAGCCGAGCCTCGGGCTGGCGCCGGTGACGGTGAAGCTCATCTTCGAGACGCTCCAGCGAGTCAACGACACCGGCACGACGATCATGCTCGTCGAGCAGAACGTCCCGCGCGCGCTCCAGCTCTCGCACCGGGGCTACGTGCTCGAGAACGGTCGTCTGGTTCTCGACGGCACGCGGGCGAGCCTGCTCGCGAGCCCGCACGTGAAACAAGCCTACCTCGGGCTCTAAACCACTCGCGCGTCCCCAGAGCTGCTGGGGTCGCGCGCGCCGCCGCACCGTCCGGCCTTCCCGCGACCGAGGTGCGATATTCTGTGGGCTCGAGAGGGGAGGAGGGGGTCCGGCATGACGAGTCCGATCATCACCGAGGCGACGCGAGTCCTCGTCGACCGGCGCGACCTCACGCGCATCGAAGCCGCCGGGGCGATGGAAGCCATCATGTCGGGCACGGCCACCGACGCGCAGATCGCCGCGTTCCTGACCGCGCTGCGGATGAAGGGCGAGACGGTCGAGGAGCTGATCGGCTTTGCTCAGGTGATGCGCTCGAAGGTCGCCAGAGTTCCCACGCGCGCCGAGGAGACGGCCGCGCTCACCGGCACCGACCGCGAGATGCTCGTCGACACGTGCGGCACGGGCGGCGACGCCTCCGGGACGTTCAACGTCTCGACCGCGACCGCGTTCGTGGTCGCGGGCGCCGGGCTCAGGGTCGCCAAGCACGGGAACCGCTCGATGTCGGGGCTGAGCGGCGCTTCGCTCTGCGGCTCGGCCGACGTGGTGGAGACGCTCGGCGTCAACCTCCAGCTGACGCCCGAGCAGGTCGGCCGGTGCGTGGCCGAGCTCGGCATCGGCTTCCTCTACGCGCCGCTCCTCCACACGGCGATGAAGCACGTGATGACAGCGCGGCGCGAGGTGGGGATCCGGACGGTCTTCAATCTCCTCGGCCCGCTGACCAACCCGGCCGGCGCGAACGCCCAGGTCATCGGCGTCGCCGCGGCAGGGCTCACGGAGCCGCTCGCCCGGGTCCTCGCCGAGCTCGGCACGTTCCGCGCGTTCGTCGTCCACGGCGCCGACGGCCTCGACGAGATCTCGAACACTGGCGAGAGCCGGATCTCCGAGGTCCGGGAGGGGGTCGTGCGGACGTTTACCGTGCGGCCCGAGGACTTCGGCCTCTCACGCGCCTCGATCCGCGAGCTGCTCGGTGGTGACCGCGAGCAGAACGCCGAGATCATCCGCGCGATCCTCCGCGGCGAGCCCGGCGCCAGGCGGGACATCGTCCTCATGAACGCCGCCGCCGCGCTGGTCGTCGGCGCCCGGGCCCGAGACCTGAAGGAGGGCGTCGAGCTGGCGGCCCGTTCGATCGACAGCGGCGCCGCCCGCGGAAAGCTCGAACGGCTCGTCGGTCTCACCCGTGAGCTGTCGAGCGCCTCCTGACCGCCAAGTCGACGACCCACCGAGAAAGGTGGTAGGATAAGCCCGTCGCGAGCGCTTCTGGGCCGAAGTGCCTTTCGGAGTTGTCGTTTCTCTTCCGTGGTCACGGCGCTGTCGGGAGTGGTGTCGAGGGTCAGAGTTCTAGAACACTGAGGTTCTATGAACGGCGTCAGGATGGCGTTTCACAGTCGCGTGCCGCGCTACCACCGCATCGCCGAGGCGCTGCGGGAGCGGATCCGGGTCGGCGAGCTTCCTTCCGGCGCGCGGCTCGACAATCAGCGCCAGCTCGCGAAGAGCTTCGGCGTCACGCTCATGACCCTTCGTCAGGCGCTCGAGCTCCTCGAGCGCGAGCACCTCATCACCCGCCGTCACGGGCTCGGGACGTTCGTCGCCGCGCCGTCGATCGACTACGACATCCTCCAGCTGCGCCGCTTCGCCGGCGATCTCTCGGCCAAGGGCGAGCACGTCGCGACCCGGCTGCTCGGTACCCGGTTCGCGGCGCCTGACCGGCGCGTGGCCGAGGCTCTGCGCCTCTCCGGCCGGCCGCGCGTGCTCGTGCTCGAGCGTTTGCGGCTGGTCGACGCTCACCCGATGGGCCTGCAGCGGTCGTTCCTCCCCTCGCCGCTGGGCGACGAGGTGATCCGCGCCGATCTGGCGCTCACGCCGCTGCACCAGGTCCTCGAGTTCAAGCTGGGCGTCGTCATCACACGCGCCAGCGAGACCGTCTCCGCGGTGCGTCTGGGCCGACGGGAGGCGCGCGATCTCGGCTGCCGGGCCGGCGAGCCGGCGTTCGAGTCCGAGCGTGTCTCGTACGACGCCGGCGGCGCGCCGGTCGTCTTCGACCGTGTCTTCATCCCGGGCGACCGCTTCCGGATCACCCGCGAACTCCACTACGAAGGAGCGACGTCATGAAGATCCTCGTCACCATCAAGCAGGTGCCCGACACGGCGACCCAGGTGAAGATCGCCGCGGACGGAAAGACCATCGACACCACGGGGATCACGTGGATCGTCTCGCCCTACGACGAGTTCGCCGTGGAAGAGGCGCTGCGCATCAAGGAAAAGCGCGGCCAGGGCGAGGTCGTGGCGGTCTCGCTCGGCCCCGATCGGGTGAAGGAAGCGCTCCGCTCCAGCCTGGCGATGGGATGCGACCGCGCGATCCATCTGAACGACGCCGCCTGGTCGGCCGCCGACACCCTGGCGACCGCGAAGGCGCTCGCCGCCGTCATCAAGCAGGAGGCGCCGCAGCTCGTCCTGTGCGGCCGTCAAGCGATCGACGACGACATGGGCGCCGTGACGGCGCAGCTCGCCGAGCTGCTGGGCTGGCCGTGCGCCTACTGGATCATGGAGGCGGCGATCGACGCCGACGGCAAGACCGTTCGCGCCGCCCGCCAGGTCGAGGGCGGCCTCGAAGTCTTCGATCTGCCGCTGCCTGCCGTCCTCGCCGCGCAGAAAGGGCTCAACGAGCCGCGCTATCCGACGCTCAAGGGCATCATGGGAGCCAAGAAGAAGGAGATCAAGGACGTGAAGGCGGCCGATCTTGGAATTGCGTCCGAGCCCTCGCAGCTCTCGATCGTCGGGCTCGAAGCGCTGCCGCCGCGTCCGGCCGGGCGCATCATCCAGGGCGACGTCCCCACCGCGGTGAAAGAGCTCGTCCGCGCCCTGCGCGAAGACGCCAAAGCGATCTAGGGAGAGTCGAGCAATGCCCAACGCGTTCTGGTGCATC
This sequence comes from Candidatus Rokuibacteriota bacterium, assembly GCA_003220495.1. Taxonomy (GTDB): domain Bacteria; phylum Methylomirabilota; class Methylomirabilia; order Rokubacteriales; family CSP1-6; genus AR31. The sequence continues at coordinate 74,159 of QHSP01000028.1, forward strand.
GTCGAAGACGATCGAAACGGCTCGCCCAAGAAAGTCATGGCCGAGGTGATCGGCGAGGCCGCGCGGCTCGCCCCCGGCCGGGTCGAAGCGGTGTGGCTCACCGACAAGGCGAGCGAGGCCGGCCTGAAGCAGCTCGGCGAATGGGGGGCGGCCCGAGTGCTGCTGCTCGAGAACGCGGTGTTCGTGCCGTACCGGAGCGAGGTCTGGGCGGCGGCCGCCGCCGATCTCGCCGCCAAGGAGTCGCCGGCAGCGATCTTCGCGCCCGTCACGAGCCGCCAGCGGGAGTTCGTGGCGCGGCTCGCCGCGCGGCTGGGCGTGGGTCTCTCGGCCGACTCGGTCCGGTTCGCGATGGACGGGGACAAGCTCGTCGCGACCCGCCCGGTCTATGCCGGCAAGCTGCTCTCCAGGGTGACGTGGGCGAAGTCGCCATGGGTCGCGACCTTGCGGCCGAACGTTTTTCGCCCTGCCGATGCCCAGCCCGGCAAGACTGCGTCGGTCGAGCGGCCGAGCCTGACCGCGCCCGGCGCCCAGATGAAGTTCGTCGAGCGACGCGAGGAAGTCTCGACAGGGCTCCCCGAGCTCACCGAGGCCGAGACCGTCATCTCCGGCGGTCGCGGCATGAAGGGGCCGGAGAACTACGTGATCCTGGAAGAGCTCGGCCGTGTCATCGGCGCCGCGGTCGGCGCCTCGCGGGCCGCGGTGGACGCGGGCTGGCGGCCGCACCGGTTCCAGATCGGACAGACGGGCCGCACGATCTCGCCGAAGCTCTATCTCGGTTTCGGCGTGTCGGGCGCCATCCAGCACCTGGCGGGCATGCGGACCTCGAAGGTCATCGTGGCGGTGAACAAGGACCCGGAGGCGCCGATCTTCAAGATCGCCGATTTCGGGATCGTGGCCGACCTCTTCGAGGTGGTGCCCGAGCTGACGAAAGAGTTCAAGAAGCTCCTGGAGAAATAGACCGACGTGACGTTCGACCTGACGTCCGAGCAGCAGCTGATCCGGGCCACGGCGCGGGAGTTCGCCGAGACCCAGATCAGGCCCATCGCCGCCGAGATCGACCGCGACTCGCGCTTCCCGCACGAGACGGTCAAGCGGATGGGCGAGCTCGGACTGATGGGCATGGTGATTCCCGAGCGATGGGGCGGCAGCGGCGCCGGGGCTCAAGCGTACGTCGTCGCGCTCGAGGAGATCGCCCGGGTGTGCGCGAGCCACGCGGTGGTGATGTCGGTCAACAACTCGCTCTACGGTGACCCGATCGCGCGCTTCGGCACCGACGCGCAGCGCGAGCGGTTTCTCGCGCCGGTCGCCTCGGGCCACGCCCACGGCTGCTTCGCGCTCACCGAGCCGCAGGCGGGCTCGGATGCGACCAACCAGGCGACGCTCGCCGTGCGCGACGGCGACCACTACGTGCTCAACGGCCGCAAGCGCTTCATCACGACCGGGCGCGAGGCCTCGTTCGCGCTCGTCTTCTGCCAGACCGATCGCGAGAAGGGGCACCGCGGCATCACCGCCTTCGTCGTCGAGAAGGGCACGCGCGGGTTCACGGTGGGCAAGACCGAGGACAAGCTTGGCATCCGCGCCTCCGACACCGCCGAGCTGGTCTTCGACGACTGCCGCATTCCCGCGCAGAGCCGCATCGGCGAGGAAGGGCAAGGATTCAAGATCGCCATGACCGCCATCGACGGCGGGCGAATCGGAATCGCCGCGCAGGCGGTCGGAATCGCGACCGGCGCCTACGAGCGTTCGGTGGCCTACGCGCGCGAGCGCAAGGCGTTCGGCGTGATCATCGGCGAGCACCAGATGGTCCAGTGGATCCTGGCCGACATGGCGGTGGCAATCGACGGCGCTCGGCTCCTGACCCGCAAGGCCGCGGCGCTCAAGGATGCCGGCCGACCGTACCGCACCGCCGCGGCGATGGCCAAGCTGTTCGCCGCCGAGACCGCGATGAAGGTCACGACCGACGCGATCCAGGTCCACGGCGGCTACGGCTTCATCAGGGAGTACGAGGTCGAGCGTGCCTTCCGCGACGCGAAGATCACGCAGCTGTACGAGGGGACGTCGCAAATCCAGAAGCTGGTGGTCGCGCGCCACCTGCTGCGAGGTGACCATGGCGGAGCCTGAGCGCGGGCCCGAGCGCCCCGTGCGGTTCGAAACCTTATCGGGCATCCCGATCGAGCCGCTGTATACCCCTGAGAGCCTGCGCGAGTGGTCGCCCGAGGACAAGCTCGGACGCCCCGGCGAGTATCCCTTCACGCGCGGCGTCTATCCGACGATGTACCGCGGCCGTCTCTGGACGATGCGGATGTTCGCCGGCTTCGGCCGGCCGGAGGACACCAACGCCCGCTTCAAGTACCTCCTGGAGCAGGGGCAGACAGGGCTCTCGACCGCGTTCGACATGCCCGCGCTGATGGGCTACGACGCCGATCATCCCCGGGCGCGCGGCGAGGTCGGCAAGGAAGGCGTGTCGATCTCGACCCTCGACGACTTCGAGCGGCTGTTCAAGGACATCCCGCTCGGCGACGTCACCACGTCGATGACGATCAACTGCACGGCGTCGGTCGCGCTCGCGATGTACCTGGTGATCGCCGAGAAGCAGGGCGTGTCGTGGAGCCGTGTCGGCGGCACGATGCAGAACGACATGCTGAAGGAGTTCATCGCCCAGAAGGAATGGATCTGTCCGCCCGACCCGGCGGTCCGGATCGTCGTCGACATGATCGAGTTCACGGCGAAGCACGTGCCGCGCTTCAACCCGGTCTCGATCTCGGGCTACCACATCCGCGAGGCGGGGTCGACCGCGGTGCAGGAGCTCGCGTTCACCCTGGCCGACGGGCTCGGCTACGCCGAGGCGGCCTGCGCGCGCGGGCTCGACATCGACAGCTTCGCGCCGCGGCTCTCGTTCTTCTTCGACATCCACAACGACTTCTTCGAGGAGATCGCCAAGCTCCGCGCGGCGCGGCGCCTCTGGGCGCGCTTCATGAAGGAGCGCTTCGGCGCGAAGAAGCCGGAGTCGATGCGGCTCCGGACCCACACGCAGACGGCCGGCGTGTCGGCCACCGCCCAGCAGCCGCTCAACAACATCGCCCGCGTCGCGCTCCAGGCGCTCGCGGCGGTCCTGGGCGGCGCGCAGTCGCTCCACACGAATTCCTACGACGAGACGTGGGCCCTGCCGACCGAGGACGCGGTGACGGTCGCGCTCCGGACGCAGCAGATCCTCGCCGAGGAATCCGGCGTGGCGCTGACGATCGATCCGCTCGGTGGCTCGTACTACCTCGAGACGTTGACGGACCAGATGGAGGCGGCGGCGCTCGAGTACATCCGGAAGATCGACGCGATGGGCGGCATCGTCCGCGCCATCAACACCGGGTATCCGCAGCGCGAGATCGCGGACGCCGCGTACCGCTACCAGCTGATGGACGACCGTCGCGAGAAGGTCGTGGTCGGCGTCAACAAGTACGTGATGGCCGAGGAGCGTCCGATCAACTACCTGAAGATCGACGCGGCCGTCGAGCACGACCAGATCGAGCGCGTCGGGCGCTTCAAGGCCTCGCGCGACACCGCCAAGGTCGAGCGGCGCCTCAAGCAGCTCGCCGAGGCGTGTCGCGAGCAGCGCAACGTCATGCCTGTCCTGATCGACGCGGTGAAAGACTACGTGAGCCTCGGCGAGATCTCCGACGTGTATCGACAAGTGTTCGGCCTGTACCGCGAGCCGATCATCTTTTAGGCGACTGTGAATGTGGATTACGGCACGGGCGAATTACGCCGCGTAAGGGAGAGAGATGACATGACTGAGCCGATCCGGATCACACGCGCGACGGCGAAGAAGCAAAAGCCGAAGGACAGCGAGCTGGCGTTCGGGAATGTCTTCACCGACCACATGTTCGTGATGAACTTCCAGGAAGAGAAGGGCTGGTACGACCCGCGAATCGAGCCGTACGGGCCGTTCGCGCTGGATCCGGCGGCGGCGGTCCTGCACTACGCCCAGGCGGTCTTCGACGGACTCAAGGCGTTTCGCGCCCGCGACGGCAGGGTCCGGCTCTTCCGGCCGCAGAAGCATGTCGAGCGGCTGATCGAGTCCTCGCGGCGCCTGTGCATCCCGCCGCTCGATCCCGAGCTCGCGCTGAAGTCGCTGGTGACCCTGGTCGGGATGGAGAAGGACTGGGTGCCGTCGACGGTGGGCACGTCGCTCTACGTGCGGCCGACGATCATCGCCAACGAGGCGTTCCTCGGCGTCCGGCCCGCGAAGTCCTACATCTACTACGTGATCCTGTCGCCCGTCGGCGCGTACTACCCCGAGGGGATGAATCCCGTGAAGATCCTCGTGGTCGACAAGTACGTGCGCGCGGTGGAGGGCGGCGTGGGCGGCGCGAAGACCGGGGTCAACTACGCGGCGAGCCTCTACGCCGCCGAGGAGGCCAAGCACAACGGGTTCACCCAGGTGCTGTGGCTCGACGGCCGCGAGCGCAAGTACATCGACGAAGTCGGCACGATGAACATCATGCTGAAGATCG
>QHSP01000095.1 GCA_003220495.1 Candidatus Rokuibacteriota bacterium
AGCCGATCGGGACGCCTGACGAGATCATCGAGAAGATCAGAACGCTGCAGCACGCCCTCAGCCTGGAGATGGTGGTCATCCACTTCTTCTACGGCGGGATGCCGCGCGCGAAAGCGGAAAAGAGCCTCCGGCTGTTCGCGGAGAAGGTCCTTCCGGCGGTGCAGGGGATGCCGACGCCGATCAACCCGGCGTCGCTGGGCGTCTAGAGCTACTCTTCGGATACCAGCCGTGCTTCATGGAACAGACACCGCTCATCAGCATCACTCAGTCGATGACGTGTCGTTCAGCGTCGCTCGGAGAACTCACGCCGCAGCTGCGATACCCGGACGACCGTGAGCGCGCCCGCGAGGGTTTCGGGCTCGACCGGTAACAACGCCGCATCCAACTGCTGCCATTGAACATCGTTGGCCCGTACCGCCTCAAGCCGTTCTTCAAAGCTTTCGAACAAGCGAGGCAAAGCCGTCGAACGGTACTGGCGCCGGACAGGGTCGAGGCCAGCCTCGAGGTGGACGCCGTCAAGACCGTGTCGTTGCTCACTCACCTGTTGCGCCGTTGACCTCGGCTTTACCCCGCGTACTCGTCGCTCCCGCCGGCTTGGCGGTGGGCGAAGTTAAGCGTCAGCAGTTGCTGGGTAAAGGCGCCGTAGGTGGTCGGTTCGTATTTAGGCGGATTGTCGGGGCCGACGCAGCTTGGAACCGGTTCGACGACCACATCGTGGTTCGGCCCGAGGAAGAACGGGCAGGCGTAGCGCGAGGTATCGTTGCGATTGATGACGCGGTGAGGCGTCGCCCGAAACCGATCGTTCGAGTAGCGCGCCAGCATCGCGCCGGTATTGACGACGAACGTGCCCGGCACCGCCGGCGGCCTGATCCAGTCGCCCTCCGAGGTGCGTACTTCGAGGCCCGGGAGCTTCGACTGCGCCAGAAACGTGATGAAGTTGTTGTCGGTATGCGGCGCGAAGCCGAACTCGTTGTCCTCGGGCGACGGGTGCGGCGGGTAGTGGATCAGACGAATCGTGCAGTTCGGCTCGGCGAAGGCCGCCGAGAAATAGTCGGCCGGCAGGTCGAGTGCCAGCGCGAACAGCGGCACCAGCCGCGTCGTCATCGCCTCCATCGCCCGGTAATACGCGGTCGTCGCGGCGCGGAACTCGGGCATGTCCTCGGGCCAGCGGTTCAGCCCGACAAGCGGCTTGCTGTTGACGATGTCGGGATGGTCGGGAGCGCGGTCGCGGGTGATGTAGAAACTCTCGCTGAAATTCGGCTTGGTGTTCTTGTTGACCGGCGAATGGCGCACGACCTGCCCGCCGAACGGCAGGTAGCCGATGTTGTACTTGCCGATCTTGAGCGCGAGCTTTTCCGGCTCGGGGCGCTCGAAAAAGTTCTGGGCCGCGGCGAAGGTGTCGTCGACCAGATACTGCGGCACGCCGTGATTGACGACGACGAGAAACCCGGTGTCTTCGCAGGTGCGAGCGATCGCGCGCGCCAGCGGCGATGCCGCTCCCGCCTCGCCGGCGAGATACGCACCGATATCGAGCACCGGAATGCGGCCCTGGCCCGAGGCCTCAGGCCCCATAACCGTTGGCTCCATGGATCGCACGCCAGACGCGCTCCGGCGTGACGGGCATGTCGAGGTGTTCGACGCCGAATTCGGCGAGCGCGTCGACGACCGCGTTGACGACCGCGCCGAGCGCCGGCGTCGTGCCCCCTTCGCCGCCGCCGCGCAACCCGAGCGGATTCGACGTCGATGGCACTTCGCTGAGCTCGGTCACGAACGATGGCAGCGCGTCCGCGCGTGGCAGCGCGTAGTCCATCAACGTCGCGGAAGTGATCTGACCGGTCGACTCGTCGTACGCGCAGAGCTCCCACAGCGCCTGGCCGATGCCGGCGGCGATGCCGCCGTGCGCCTGGCCGTGCAAGATCATCGGATTCACTGCGCGTCCGACGTCGTCCACCGTCGTATGTCGTACGACCTCGACGACGCCGGTGTCGGGATCCACTTCCACTTCGGACACCGCACAGCCGTAAGGATACGACGGCACCGGCATGATCTCGGTCCACGCGCCAACGAGCGGTTCGCCCGAACGCACGGCGGCCGCGGCGGCTTCGAACAGATCGACGGAGCGGTCGGTGCCCTTCACGGTGAATCGGCGCCGTGCGAACTCGATGTCGGGCTCCGCGGCCTCGAGGAGCGACGCAGCGATGCGCCGGCCTTTCTCGACAATTTGATCCGAGGCTTTCGCCATGACGACGGCGCCAAGCCGCATCGACCGGCCGGACGCCGTCCCGCCGCCTACCGGCATCAGATCCGTGTCACCGGTGATGAGCTTCACGTTCCCGAGCTCGACGCCGAGCCACTCGGCGATGAGCTGGGGGAAGCTCGTTTCGTGTCCCTGGCCGGCGGACAGCGTCCCGAGGACCACGTCGACGCGGCCTTCGGGCCGCACGGTAATCTCGGCGCGCTCGCGCGGATCACCCGTGTTCAGCTCGATGTAGTGCGCGAAGCCGATGCCGCGGTACCGTCCGCGGCGACGCGCATCCGCGCGACGGGACTCGAATCCCTTCCAGTCCGACAGCTCGACAAGGCGATCCAGGGCGGCGGCGTAGTCGCCGCTGTCGTAGACGAGACCCACGGGGTTGCGATACGGCATCGCGCTCGACGGCACCAGGTTCTTCCGCCGCAGCCCGATCCGATCGAAGCCGTGCCGTCGCGCGGCGAGATCGATGAGTCGCTCGATGACGTACATGATTTCCGGGCGACCGGCGGCGCGATAGGGAAACGTCGGCGCCGTGTTGCTCAGCACGGCGCGGCCGCGGAGCGACGCGGCGGGCACGTGATAGACGCTGGTCGAGATCCCGATCCCTTTGGCGAGAGGGATGAAGGAGACGGTGTATGCGCCGACGTTGCTCGTGTTGCGCGCGCGGTACGCGAGGAACGTCCCGTTGGCGTCGAGTGCCAGCTCTGCGTGGACCACGAGATCGCGGGCGTGGCAGTCACTGATCAGCGATTCACGACGATCGCCCGTCCACTTCACCGGTCGACGCACGCGCCTGGCCGCCCACCCGACCAGCGGGTACTCCGGATAGCAGGGATTCCGGGTGCCGTAGCTGCCGCCGACTTCGCGCGCGATGACGCGGACGGATTCCGCGGGCACGCCGAGGACGACGGCGACATCGTTGCGAATCCGCCACGACCCGCCTGATCCCGCGTAAACCGTGTAGCGCCCGGTCGACGCGTCGAAGTCGCCGACGGCGGCGCGCGGCTCCATCGGCACGCCGGTCACGCGGTTGATGCGGCTATCGAGCGTGACGACGTGCGCGGCGCGCGCGAATGCGGCGTCGGTCGCGGTGGCATCGCCAGCCTCCGTCTCGACGGCCACATTCGACGCGCACGCATCCCACACGGCGACTGCGCCAGCCGCGATTGCGTCCGTCGACGTGACGACCGCCGGCAGCGGCTCCCACTCCACGGTGACCCGCTCGGCGCCGTCGCGCGCGGCGAGCGCCGTCTCGGCGACGACCATCGCGACGGGCTCGCCGACGAAACGGGCGCGATCGACGGGCAGGGGCAAGGGATCCGAGACGAAGAACGGCGCGCCGTCGGGACTCTTGAGCGGCACTTCGTATGGATTCGTCGGTACGGGCCGATGTGACATCGGCTTGAGCCCGTCCGCGACGAGATCCGCGCCCGTCAACACGGCGAGCACACCCGGGCTCACCAGCGCGGCCGCCGTATCGATGCGCACGATCCGCGCATGGGCGTGCGGCGAGCGGACCATCGACGCGTACGCCTGCCCGGGAAGGCTGACGTCGTCCGTGTAACATCCGGCACCGGTAGTGAGGCGCGCATCTTCCCGGCGACGTACGGGCTTGCCGACGCCTTCCGGCGCCGAGTGGGAGCGCGAAGCGAGAAACGACACGCGCACTACTTTATCGCGAACCTTGACCAGGATGTGGTGAGTTGACGGGGCGGGCTGAGCATCCAGATGGCGACAGCTCCGTCGCGGTGCAGGAGGCGCGCGCCGAGTGCCTCGAGCGCGTGGTGCTGCTGCGGCCATTCCGGCGATCGCCCGGGATGGGGCAGATGCGTGACGGCGACGACGTCGATTCGTGACGCGGTGAGGTTTTTCCACAGCGTCGGTGGGTCGACGGTCAACGGTCCGGGGTCCATCGCGTCGCCGACCGGACGCGCGACCAGCTCAGCCTGAGCGCGCAGGCTGCCGTCGCGTTGAAGGCGAAAGGTGCGCTTCAGTGGCCGAGCGCCTTGCGCAGGTCCTCACCCTGGGACTTCCACCACTGATGCAGGATCGTGATGTCGGTGCCGACGGAGAAGTGCCGAACGCCCATGTCGAGGAAGTACTTCGCCTGATCCGCGGTAGCGATCTCGGCGCGGGGCGGCACGCCCATCTTGATGGCCGTTTCGAACACGCGGCGCTCCACTTCTCGTAGCGCTGGCGAGTAGCGCTCGCCGGCGCGTCCGATGCCCATCGAGTAGTCGGAGCCGCCCCACTGCACCATGTCGACACCTTTGACGGACAGAACTTTGTCGAGCGTGTCGACCGTCCCCGGCTTCTCGATCATGATCGCCACGACGATGTCGCGCAGCGCCTGGACGTACTCCTTGGTGCCGCCATAGCCCATGTAGGTGAACCGACGGGTGGCCACGCCGTAGGTTCCTCCGTCCTCCGGGGTCTCCGCGCGCACGATGCGCACGCACTCCTGCACGTCGGCGGCGGAGCGACAGTCCGCGAACAGAATGCTGTGGAAGCCAGACCCGATCGCCCGTTGCGCGAGGAAGCCCCGCGGCTCCTGGTCGACCTTGAGCTGCATCGACATGTTGTAGATGTCCCCGGCTCGGGCGAGGTTGTCGAGGTCGTGGAGGTCGAAGGGGCCGTACTCTCCCACGAACTCGACGTAGTCGTAGAGACCCGTGTGCCCGATGGCTTCCACGATGGACGGCCACGTGGTGTGAATGTGGGTGGACAGCGTGGGCTTGTTGGACTTCAGGAGGTCGCGCAGCTTGTTGGGTCTCATGTCGTATCTCCTATCGTTTCCATCCCAGCCAGTCACAGACAGCCCGGCCCATTACCAGTTCGAGGTCGCGGCCCTTCAGCCAGGGCAGCTCTTCGGTGAACAGCGTCACGCACTGACGCCACGGGCAGGGCATGCGCGTGATGTCGGTGCCCCAGAACCAGCGCGCGGGGCCGAAGGCGTCGTAGAGCCGGCGCAGGTTGTCGTGGATGTCGCGAAACGGGTACGGCTGATCGGAGTAGCTCGGCGCGCCGGTCGCCTTCATCGCGACGTTGGGGTATTTCGCGAGCGCGAGCACGTCCGCCAGATTCGCCCACCGCTCACTCGGGCTCGTGTCCCCCCTCGGGCGACCGAGGTGATCGAGGATCAGCTTGAGCTTTGGGTGCCGCTGGGCGACCTCGGCGACCTTCGGCAGAAAGTTCGCCGCCATCATCGCGATCGGCAGGCCGGCCCGCTCTGCTGCCGGCCACAGCCAGTCGACGGTGCCGTCCGTCGGCCACGTGCTCTGCTCCGGCCCGATGAAGGTGAAGCGGCATCCGAGCATTCCCGGGCGCTGCTTCCACGTGTCGACCAGCGCGCGGCTCTCGGGCTTGTCGAGGGGGAAGTTGCCGAGGATCGCGAACCGGTCGGGATGCGCGCGCGCGGCCTCCATGCAGAGCTCGTTCGCGTTGGGATCCCACGGCGTGTGCGGCGTGAGGATGGCGGCATCGACACCGCCGGCGTCCATTTCCTTCAGGGCATGTTCTTTGAGATAGGCGGGGATCTGCCGGTGCCACGGGCTGGTGGGGTTGCCCGCATTCCAGAGATGAACCTGCGCGTCGACGATCAGCATGGTCGGCTCCTTTGGCTTTGAGACTCTTTGATCACGCGCGCGTCATCCATTCCGTGCGCAGCAGGCTGTACATCACGACGCTGCGGAACTCGCCCGCGACGCAGAGCCAGTCGCGCAGCGTGCCCTCTTCGGTGAAGCCGAGCTTCGCCGCCAGCCGCCGTGACGACAGGTTCTCCGGCTCGATCCGCGCTTCGATCCGATGCACGTTCAGGGGCGTGAAGCAGTGCGAGATCACGGACGGCGCCGCCTCCGCCATGAGGCCCTGGCGCCAGCACGACGGCACCACGATCCACCCGAGCGCGAGTCGCCGTTGCTGTTCGTTGTGCGCGTGATAGTTGATCGCGCCCACGAACCGGCCCGCATGAGTCTGGATCGCCCACATGCCATGCCAGCGTGGGTCGGCTTCAGCGGACATGCGGATGCGCTCAGCCGTCTGCGACGCGTCCCGCGATGGGGGGAGGTCCCAGTGCCGCATGGCATCGGCATCGCCGTACGCCTCGTGCAGGCCTTCGGCGTCGTGCGCGGTGATGGACCGCAGCGTCAGGCGCGGTGTCTCGAACACGGGCAGCGCCATGTCTCAGGGAAAGCTGACGTCGCCGTACGGATAGAACTTGGAGATGTCGACGTTCCGGTAGGGCAGCGCCTCGAGTCGCACCGTGCCGAGGAACGGCTGCTCCGGCTCGGTCAATAAGATGGTCTTCGCGAAGCCCGAATCGTCGAAGCCGCGGCGGAAGTGTACGCGCGACTTGATCGCAAATACCTTGAACCGATCGATGGTGAATCCCGGCCCCGTTAGGTCGAGCGGGTCCATGACCTGGGTGAGATATTCGCTGATGAGCACGACGTTGCCTCGCCCGAAGGCGACGCTTACCCAGTGCCTGCCGGCGATGTGCGCCACGCCCGCGATCGTGCCCTTGATCCGCACCGGCTGGCCGGCGGACTCGTCTGCCAGGCCACCAACGTCCATGTCGAACGGATCGCCGGCCTTCAGACCCTTGGCCACGACCGTCTCGACGGCGGCGCGATCGGCGATGGTGGCAATCAGCACGTCGGCCAGGTCCTGCGCGATCACCTGCTGCAAAACCCACGTCGCCGAGCCAGAGCGGTCGGAATGGTCGGCCAGCACCACGGGCCAGGCGCCGCGCGCCACCGCCTCCTTGGCGAGCTTCACGCCCAGGGGGATGGGATGCACCGTCGCCGTCTTCAGCAGCGCCTCGCGCCGGCGCCATGCCCAGGTCGCGACGTCCTCAGCGGCCTTGCGCGCAAGCTCGGGCTTGCCGTTGGTCATCGCCTGGACCGTCATCCCGACATCCGGCACGTCGGCGAAGGGGAAGCCGAAGAAGACGTTCATATAGAGGTCGGGCTCACGCGCTTCCCAGACCAGGGCGCGCTGGACCAGGTCCATCCACGGTGAAGCGCCAGTCCATTGCAGCACCGTCGCGCTCAGGATCGGCACCTTCACCGTGGCGGTGGCGGGGGTGTAGTCACCGCGGATGGCGCGGATCAGCATGCGAGCCGCGCGCTCGCCCTGCAGGCGGCTGTCGTAGTGCGGGAAGTATTTCGCGCAGAACGCAAAGTCGGCCTGGCGCAGGAACTCGGCGTCCTCGTTGCCATGCGGATCGAAGGTGCCGGCGATGAAGACGTCGCGGCCCACGACCTCGCGCACGCGGCGGGCGATGTCTGCCTCGGGCCGCGCCACGCCGCGCACGCCCATCGCGCCATGGAGGGCGAGATAGACGCCGTGCCATCTCCCACCACGCTCAAGCTCGGCGATCATGCGGCCGAGAAAGTGCTCGTAGGCCTCCCTCGTGATCCAGCCCGAACCGGTACCGGTCCTGGGCCAGAGCGGCGATTCGATGCCGACCAGCTCGACGCCGGCATGCTCGCGCGCCACCTTCACGAAGCCGCCCATGTAAGACCGCGGCTCCCAGGCGAGCAGCGCCTCGCCTCTGGCCGGCGAACCGTCATGGATGAAGTCGTCGAGTGTGGTGTCGTTGGGCAGGAACGTCACCGTCTCATGGACGAAGTTCAGAACGGCGATGCGGATCGCCTCAGTCATCGTGCTTCCTCAGGACGTTGGCGCCGCTCTTGGTGGTCCCCGCCTGGCGTCGCTGGGTCAGCTCAGGCCGTAGAAGCCGAGGGCGCCGCCGGCGAGCACCTGGTGCTTCGCCTCAGGGGACAGCCGCCCGAGCCGCTCGCTGAGCATCTGCGGCGCGCCCGGGAAGAAGCCGTCCTGGTGCGGATAGTCGGTGGCCCACATGATCTTGTGCGGTCCGATATAGTCGGCCAGCACCGCGATGCTGCTTTCGACCGGCTCGAACGAGATCCAGCAATTGCGCTGGAACAGCTCGCTCGGCCTCGTCTTCGGCGCGGACTCGTTGAAGCCCTGGTCATCGAAGTGCCGGTCCATGCGGTCGAGCCACGGCGCGATCCACCCGCCGCCCGATTCGAGAAACGCGACGCGCAATCGCGGATGACGGTCGACGACACCGCCCCAGATCACGCTCAGCGCGACCAGCATCATCTCCATTGTGTGCGAGATCATGTGGCGCGCCGCGCGGTCGTCCTCAAAGCGATCGACGCCGACGGTCGGCATCGCGTTGGTCGAGCCTTCGTGAAAGCCGATGGAGAAGTCGAGGTCCTCGGCCATCGTCCAGAACGGCTCGTACAGCGGGTCGCTGATCATCTTCTTGCCGTGATAAGGGTTGGGCCGCAGGAACCCGCCGCGCATCCCGAGCTTTTCGCGGGCGAAGCGCATCTCGTCGACCGCAAGCTCGACCGACTGCATCGGCAGCATCGCGACCCCGAAGAGGCGCTCGGGATACGGCTTGCAGTAATCGGCGAGCCAGCGGTTGTAGGCACGGCACATCGCGGCCGCAAGGCCGGGATCTTCGACAGCGCCCGCGAACAGACCGAGACTGGGATAGAGGAAGGCGGCATCGATGCCGTCGGCATCCATGTCGACGATGCGCGCGTGCGGGTCGAACCCGCCCCTGCGCCCTTCGGCATATTTCAGGGTGTTGGCCTTGAGGATCCCCTGGCGGACGCCGACGGAACCCAGGCTGCCGATCCCCCGCGGATTGCCCAGTAGCTTGCCTTCGACGCTCAAGCGTTCCTTACCGTTTTCGTCGATGACAAACCGCGGCCGGCGCTCGCGGAATTCGGGGTCGATGTACTTGTCCCACAGGTCAACCGGCTCGAGGATGTGACCGTCCGCGTCGACTACGTTGTACGCGCGCGTCATCGGCAATCCCTCCGAAGGCAATCGAACCGCTGCAATACTACCGTAGCCGCGCCAGGCTCGCGAGCGTCAACGCTACAGCTGCACCATGCCCATCCAGAACATGGTCTTGCCACCGACGTCGACGTCGTACTTGCGTACGAAGGTGAGCTTGCCGTCGTCGCCGATGCGGAAGACCGACAGACCGGCCGGGATGGTCCGGATCGCGTCGCCGTCTCTCACGTCCACCGGAAGATTGTGCTGCGCCACCAGCAGGCGTCCGCTCGGATCGATGTGAAACGTGCGCGGATGGATGGCACGGGTCTCGATGTGCTGGATCGGCGTCGGCGCGCCGGTGGATTGATCGATTGAGTACACCACGATGCTGTTCTCGCCGCCCTTGAACACCTTCTTGCCCTGGAAATCCACCGTGTCCTGGGCACGATTCGCCCCATACAGAAACCGGCCGTTCGGGTGCACGTGAACCGTGCCGGCCGCCTGACGCGATCGGCGGTTCTTCGGCTCGGCCAGCGTTTCCGCGCGGAAGGCGATCTCCGGATTGATCCGGCCGGCTTCCATCTTGTACGTGTACATCTTGTTCTGGGTCTCGATCGAGACGTACATCCAGGGCTTCGTCGGATGAAAATCCAGATGCCGCGGACCGAAGTCCTTGCCTCCGTCAGGGGCGATCGACATCCCGTTGGTCAGCACGCCGTTCTTGTAGTCGAAGATTTTGAGCGCCCCGGGGTCTTCGGCCTTGGTCGGGGTGCCTTCGTTGCCGCGCGTGACCAGGATCGCCAGCCGGTTGTCCGGCGTGACGCGCACCTGATGCGCGAAGATGCCGGCGTCGATCGGGCCCGGTTGCTTCACTTCCTCGCCGGGCGTGAAGTCGGGGTTGATCCGATACACGCGCAGCGCGCTCGGATTGTTGAACGCGACCAGGATGTTCTCCGAAGGGATGTCCGTGGTCATGTGGATCGGCCGAGTGGGCAGCCGGATCGCCTCACCGTGCTTGGTGAGCGCGCCGCTGGCGGGGTCGATGCGAAACGCGGTGACGTGATGCTCGGTCCCCGCCGGTCCG
>QHSP01000156.1 GCA_003220495.1 Candidatus Rokuibacteriota bacterium
AGCTCATCGTACGCGCCCGCGCGCTGGGCCTCCCGATTCGCGCTGGCATTCATACCGGCGAATGCGAGGTGCGGGGTGACCGCCTCGCGGGGATCACCCTGCATCTTGCCGCCCGCGTCGTGACACTTGCCGGCGCCGGGGAGATCTTGACGACAAGCACCGTTAGGGATCTGGTCAATGGATCGGGTGTGACCTTCCGGGACCGGGGTGCCCACTCGATGAAAGGCTTCGACGGCCAGATTCAGGTTTTGGCAGTCGACCAGTGAACTCGGCGCGAGCGTAGGCGCTGCTAGTTGCCGGCCGGGTGTTTTCGTTTTCCTGAGCCGCCATCGGGTCAAAACCGTCCGAAATCCGTCCGAACGTTAGCGGAGAGGGCGCCCCGGGCAGGGTGGCTCCGCTGCATGTACTAAGCAGCTATTACCCGCAGGGACCGGTGCTTACTGATACTGGAGGTATAACGGACGCGGCAGCAGTTGCAGTACTTCGAGTTCCGTGAGCATCGGCTCGCCGCTCTTCGTATCGTTGTGATAGAAGAACTTAAAGCCAGTGAACGCGACCGGGTGCTGCACGATGTAGTCCTTGTATGAGTCGAACTTGAGCCAGGGCGGACCCCAGCCGTCCATGTGCATCACCACCTGGACCCGTGGCGTCGGCCTGATGTTCTCCGCGTCCGGCACCATATCGGCGCGGAAGCGGTGCACGACCAGAATCTTGGGCGGCAGATTCTTCTCGCGTGCCAGCTGATCGAGCACTTGGATGACGTAGTTCACGTCGGTCGACATCATCTGGCCAACTTTCACGCTCGGACGGATCCCCTCGCGCTTGTAGTGCATGTAGAACTCGGGGTCGATCCCGAGATGCACGTCCGGGCGCTCGAGATACCTCAGCAGCAGCGGCAACTCCTGCTGCAGCGTGCTGTGGCCCGCCTGGACGTCGAGGAAGAGCAGGCCCTGGCGACTCTGCGCCCGCCTGTACGCCTGCTCGATCGTGTCCGGACCCTCGCGTAAGCGCCATTGGCCGTCCGGGCCTGCGTATCCCTGCGCCACCACCGCGACGAGGTGAATCGCCGGAATCACCGGCGTCGACGGATCCGCCTTACGCCACAGCGCGGCGGTGTTATCGAGCATCGAAAGCATCTCCTGCTCAGGATATTCGCCCAGCACCCCCATCTTTTTCGAGTGTGGGTTGCCGTAGTAGGCGACGATCCGATACTGCGGAAGAATCGCACCAGACAGTACGGCGGGTGCCGCCGGCCAGTTCGCTACCGCCTTGCGTCCGGCACGGATTGCCGCGGAGTACGAGATCTCATCGTGGCGACTGCGCCCTGGATTGAGCCGTACGGTGGCGGTGTCGTCCGCGCTCCTGAACATTCGAGAGTGCGCGACCGAATCGTACGCGCCAGCGCCCTGTGCGCCGTCGGGATCCGTGCCCCGTGCGACTTCGCCGGTGGCGTTCTTCGTCGAATCTGCCGTCGCCACAGTCGCGGCGGGCCTGCCGTCGCAGCCCGCCAGGGCGATCATGTTGGCCGCCAAGAGCAACAGAAGCCATCTCGATATCACGCAGTGCGTGCAAAGATGCGCGGTGCGGCGAATGTTATCCGACACGGATCTCCGGGACGTTACAAAGGCGACCGGCGGGGGCGCCGAGTACTCGCTGGAAAGCGTCGTCAGCTGGTCAAGGCGCTGGGAGCCCGTCTTTGCTAACGGATCTTCGTGGACTCGCCCTTCGACTCGCGCCGGATTTCATCATGGCAGGGGAGGCGGGCATTTCTGACATGAAAAGTCATGCCGACGAAAAAGCGCGAGCGAGCGGATGATCAGCGTGCAAAGAAATCACGTACTTGAAGCGCTGCTGCTCATCCTGATGGCGGCCAGCGCTGCTCACGCGCAGGCTCCAGGGATTGATCAAGCGACGCTCGAGGAGCCGAACCAAAAGATGAGGGAGGTGAGCACCGCCGAGCTCAAGCGTACCCTCGCGAACAAGACCGCCGTCGTGCTCGATGCCCGGCCGTACCGGGAGTTTGCGATGAGTCATGTTCCCGGCGCACAGAACGTTGCCCCCAAGCCCGGTATCGCGATCTCGATGTATGTCTCCGATGTGAAGGAGGTCGAACGGCTCGTCGACGGCGACAAGAGCAAGCGGCTGAGCGAGGAGCTGCTGGCAGCCGGCTTCATGAACGTGCGCCGCTATCAACTCGGCATCCCGGTCTGGCGGGCCCTCGGTGGCCTCACCGAGATCGAGCTGGAGGGTGTGCAGCACGTGTTTCAGTCCGACCGGACCGCGGTGTTCCTCGACGCGCGAAGCGCTGAGGAGTTCAGAGCAGGGACCCTTTCGGGCGCGCGCAATATCCCGCAGAGCGCCGTGGAGCCCGGCAAGGACGTCGGTGAGGTGAGGAAGGCCAAGGACGATGGCCGCCTGCCCATGGAGGATCACAACACGCGGATCATCGTCTTCGGCCGCGACGCAATCCAGGCCCGCGGCCTCGCCGAGGCGATCGCGCGTGAGGCCTTCCACAACGTCGCGTACTTTCCCGGCCCCTTCGACGCTCTGCGTACCACAGCGAAGTGACCCTGGCACCGGCCATCGGGCCTTCCCGAAGCAGCCCAAGACGCTCGGCTCGGATTATTTGTCACGACCACCCAGACTTCACCCAGGAAGTTGCTCACAACGAGAGCCAAAGAGGGCCAAGGCGACGACGTGAGAAGCGCCAATTGGCTAGGCGTTGTTTGTGTCGCCTTGGCTCGAGTCTCGATTTTAAAAGGGGCTCATAACCCAAAGGACCCAAAGGAGGGCCACAGTGCGGTCGACGTAGCGCCGGCCGGCGGCGCGACACGAATCGAGACAATCATCCGGTAGGTAGAGACTCGGAGTGACATTGCACGCCCGATCCATGTAGCGAGGAAACTGCGAATCCGACTCACCTCGACCCAGGCCAAAGGCACCGGGGCGTCCGGACGACCCACCCACGGCGAATCGCACTGGGGTTTGATGGCGCAACGAGGCCCTCTATTGCTTGGCCATTTCTTGGCTATCACCATCGTGCCTCATCGGTCGGCACCGTACTTTCAGTCACGCAAGCGAGCCTCGTAAAGGCATGA
>QHSP01000111.1 GCA_003220495.1 Candidatus Rokuibacteriota bacterium
GCGCCGCCGGCGTCACCGTGTTCTGGACGTTGTAGCCGCCGATCGTGACCAGCGCGCGCACGCGCTCGGGCGCCAGGATCGCCGCGATGCACGCGGCGCGACCGCCCCAGTCGTAGCCGGCCAGCGCGGCCGGCGCGAGGCCGAGCGCGGCCATGAACTCGAGCAGGTCTTGACCGATCGCCGCCTGCTGGGCCATGCGGGGCTCTTGCGGATCGAGAAATCGCGTCGGCCCGTAGCCGCGCAGGTACGGGACGAGCACGCGGCAGCCGGCGGCGGCGAGCGGCGGCGCCACGTGATCGAACGCGTGCGCGTCGTCGGGAAAGCCATGGAGTAGGACGACCGGCGTGCCGCCGGGATTGCCGTGGGCCTCGTAGCCGATCTCGAGCGTCCGGGTGCGGACCGTGAGGACCTCGCCCATCGGAGCCCGATCATACGTCAAACTCACCACATCACCATGCCGCCGTCGATGTTGATCGACTGGCCCGTCATGTACGTGGCGGCCGGGGAGCAGAGGAACGCGATGAGCCCGGCGACCTCGTCGTCGCTGGCCGCGCGTCCCATCGGGATCCGCTCGAGCAGCCCCTGCCAGCCCTCGCCGCGTCCGAGCACGTCCATGCGCGCGGTGTCGATGATGCCCGGACAGATGGCGTTGACCGTGACGCCGTCACGGGCGAGCTCCATGGCCAGGGACTGCGTGAACCCCTGAATGCCGAAGTTCGCGACGTTGTACGCCGCGGTGTTCGGAGCGCCGCGCTTGCCGGCGACCGACGAGAGATTGACGATGCGGCCCCACTTCTGTTTCACCATGATCGGCACAATGCGCTTGGAGAGCAGGAACGCGCCCGTGAGCTTGATCTCGAGCACGCGCCGCCACACGGTCTCGTCGAGCTCGGTGAGGGGCACGCGGTCGTTGCCGCGCGGATAGGCGGCGTTGTTCACGAGCACGTCGATGCGCCCGAACGGCGCCATGACGCGGTCGACGAGATCCTCGACCGACGCGGCCCGGCTCACGTCGCCGACCCAGGTCAGGGCCCGGCGGCCGCGCTCGCGGACCTGCTGTGCCGTGCTCTCGACGTCCTTCCAGCCGACCTGCTTTTCGTGATCCGGATAGGCCGCGGGATCACGGCCCGTGCCCGTCACCACGACGTCGGCGCCTTCGCTGGCAAGCAAGACCGCGGTCGCCCGTCCGATGCCGCGCAGCCGGCCGGCGCCCGTCACGATCGCGACCTTTCCGTCCAGATATCCCATGCCCACACTCTCCTCGCGGCCTGCTGGCGGTACGTTACTGGGTTCGCACACGGCGGGCAACACTCGCCTGGTCCGCCGGGGGCGGCGGCGCCGGGGCGGGAGGGGGCGCTCGGGCTTGACGAAATGGAGCGCAGGTCGCAGGCTCTGGCCCGAGTCGAGATCGCGGGGTTCGAATCACACCGATTCGGGAGGATGACACATGGCCGGGCGAGTTGAGGGGAAGGTGGCGCTGGTGACCGGGGGCGGCAGCGGGATCGGGCGCGCCTGCGCCGTGAGGTTCGCGAAGGAGGGGGCGAACGTCTGCGTGGCGGACCTGGATTTGAAGGGGGCGACCGAGACCGCGCGGATGGTGGAGGGGGCCGGGCGGAAGTCGGTGGCGGTGCAGGTCGACACGACCGACGAGGCCGCGAACGACGCGATGGTCAAGCGCTGCGTCGACGCGCTCGGGGCGGTCGACATCCTGGTGGCGGCGGCGGGCATCGGCGCGGTGCGCGTGCCGGGGGCGACGTCCTACCAGCCGCACACGGTCCTGAGCATCCCGATGGACCAGTTCCGGCGGGTCATCGACGTGAATCTCTACGGCGTGCTCTTCTCGAACCGGGCGGTGGCGCGCTGGATGACGGAGCACCGGCGCGGCGGCAGCATCATCAACCTCGCGTCGATCATGTCGAAGATGCCGTCCACGAGCGCGCCCTACAGCGTGAGCAAGGCGGGCGTGTGGATGCTGACGAAGTGTCTGGCGCAGGAGCTGGCCGGCCAGGGCATCCGCGTGAACGCGATCGGCCCCGGCTTCATCGAGACGCCGATGACCGCGGCGATGCGCGCGGACTCGGCGCGCTCGAAGTGGGCGATGGGCCTCACGCCGATGGGGCGCTACGGCAAGCCGGAGGAGATCGCGTCGACCGCGCTGTTCCTGGCATCCGACGACGCCTCGTACTTCACCGGCGAGCTGTTGCACCCGTCGGGCGGCGTGTTCGTCGGCTGAGCCTCGCTCAGGTCGCGGCGGCCAGCGCGCCGCCGTCGACCACGATCTCGGTGCCGCTGATCCACGCCGAGTCGTCGGAGGCCAGGAACAGGGCGCAGCGCGCGACGTCCTCGGGCTCGCCCACGCGCCCGAGCGGGATCTGGCGTCCCTCGGCCGCCTCGCGCTCGACGCGCTCGATGATGTCGGCGGTCAGCCGCGTGCGGATCGTGCCGGGACAGATCGCGTTCACGCGGACGCGGTCGCGTCCGTAGGACGCGGCCATCGCGCGCGTGAGGGCGAGCACCGCGCCCTTCGACGCGGCATACGCGTGGCTCGGGCGCGACGCCGAGCCGCGGAAGGCGCTGACCGAGGCGGTGTTGATGATCGAGCCGCCGCCCGCCCGGCGCAGGGCCGGGAGCGCAGCGCGGCTCACCAGGTACATCGCGCGGACGTTCACGTCGAGCGCCAGATCCCACTTATCGAGCTCGATCGTCTCGACCGTCCCGCCGACGACCATCGTGCCGACCCCGGCGTTGTTGAAGACCACGTCGAGCCGGCCCGCCGCGCCGACCGCGGCCGCGACCACGGCCGCGCAATCCTCGGGACGCGCGAGGTCGGCGGTCACCGGCACCGCCTCCCCGCCGGCCTGGCGCACGGCCGCGACCGTCCGCGCCAGCTCGTCGTCGCGCGTGTCGGCCAACGTCAGCCGCGCCCCCGCCCGGGCGAACAGGAGGGCCGTCGCCCGCCCGATCCCGGTCGCCGCCCCCGTGATGATCGCTGCCTTTCCCTCGAGCACCCGATTCGCCGCGGCGGTCCCCACGTCGCAGTTCAGCCCCAGAGCCGCTTGGTGGCGAGGTCCGCTCCGTCGCGCAGCGCGCGCAGCTTCGCCCACACCACGCTCTCTTCCACCAGCTGGGAGCCGGCGAACGTCCCGAAGCCGCAATCGACGCTCGCCAGGACCCGCGTCCGGTCGCCCACCGCGGCGACGGCCGCGGCGATGCGGTCGGCGACGAGTTCCGGGTGCTCGACGACGTTGGTGGTCGAGTCGATCACCCCCGGGAGGAACAGCATGTCGTTCGGGTGGGGATGCTGGCGGAACGCCTTCAGCTCGTGCTGGTGGCGCGGGCTCGCGAGCGGCAAGGACAGCGCGCCGACCTTCGCGCGGTAGACGATCGGCAGCAGGGGCTCGAGCGGCACGTCGTGCGTGTGGGGCCCGTCGTAGTTGCCCCAGCAGAGGTGCAGGCGCACGCGGTCGCGCGGGATCGCCGCGATCGCCTCGTTGATCGCGTCGATGTGGAGCGCGACGGCGCCGAGGAAGCCGTCGAGGGACTCGTCCTGGAAGAAGCGCGCACGCTCCATCGCGAGGTCCGGGCAGTCGAGCTGGAGCACGAAGCCGCGCGCCACGATCAGCTCGTACTCCTTGCGCATCTCGCGCGCGAGCGCCTTGATGTAGCGCTCGTGCGAGCCGTAGAAGGCGTCGAGCATGATCGTGGCGATGACGCCAGGCGAGGCCGCCGTCATGAATGGCTCGGCGAAGCCCTTCGTGCCGGCGACGCCCCGCTGGAACAGCTCGCACTCGGCGGTGGCCTCGCCGAGATCCGTGTACGCGACCTCGGCGATCGCCTGGGGCGCGTCGTTGATCCGCGCGGCGCCGGTGCGCATGCGGGACAGGCGCGCCATGTAGTCCGGGTGCTCGGCGATGTCACGCGACATGCGCCGCTTGCTCTCGCCCCCGAAGCCGCGCATGCGCTTGGCCGGATAGGTCGAGAAGCCCACGCGCGGCTGCTCGCCGTCGTTGCCGACGTCGACACCGACCTCGATCTGCTTGGCCACCACGTGGCGGACCGCGGCCTCGGCCTCGCGGGCGAGCGCGCCGGCGTCGATGGTCTCGCCCCGATCCTGCCGCACGAGCAGATCGCGCAGCGCCGTGGTGCGAGGCAGACTGCCGACGTGGGTGGTGAGGATCCGTTGATCGCTGCGTTTCATCGTGTGACCTGCTTTCCGCGGTAGTAGTCCTCCAGGAAGCGGCGCGTGCTCTCGGCCGTCGCTCGGGCCCACTCGCGCGCCGGCAGCCTGACCGTCTTCGGCATGGGGACCTCGACGCTGAGGGGGAGGCTGGCCGGCAGGGCGTCGAGGATCTGGCGGAGCGGCAGGGTGCCGTCGCCCGGCATGCGGCGCTCGTTGGGGCTCATCCGTCCGAGCTTCGAGAGCTCGCCGGGGCCGAGCACACCATCCGAGATCTGCGCGTAGGGAAACAATCGGGGCTCGAGGCCGCGGAGGAACGCCGCGATCGGCGGCGTGTCGGGCAACGTCGGCGGCGATAGCGCGACCAGGTTCCGGATCACGAGGACCCGATCATACACGCTCTCGAGGGCCCAGCCCTGGTGTACCCTCTTGGGCGGCTTAGAACCCGGAACCCAAGGAGGCCCGAATGATCTTCGAGCTACGGCAGTACCACATCCGCCCCGGCCAGCGCGAGAAGTGGGTCAAGTGCATGGAGGAAGAGATCATCCCGTTCCAGGTGAAGATGGGTATGGTGATCCTCGGCAGCTTCGTCGGCGAGGAAGACGAGAGCGTGTACGTCTGGATTCGGCGGTTCGAGAGCGAGGCCGAGCGCAAGCGGCTCTACGACGTGGTCTATCAGAGCGACTACTGGAAGAACGAGATCTCGCCGAAGGTGCCGACCCTGATCGACCGCGAGCAGATCAAGGTCACGCGCCTGGTGGCCACGCCGCGCTCGGTCATCCAGTAGCGTGGGATTTTCGGCCGACACCCTCCGCGATCGCGTCGCGATCGTGACCGGAGCGAGCCAGGGGATCGGCCGCGCGATCGCGGTTGAGCTCGCCCGGGTCGGCGCCCACGTGGCCGTTTGCAGCCGTCGTAAAGACGCGCTGGAGCCGGTCGCCGATCTCGTGCGGGCCGAAGGCCGCCGCGCGCTGGCCGTCGCGTGCGACGTGGGCGACGCGCGGCAGGTGGACGGCGCCGTCGCGCAGACCCTCAGCGCGTTCGGTCGCATCGATATTCTGGTCAACAACGCCGGATACCGGATCCGCTCACCGCTCGAGGACCTGCCGCGGTCCGAATGGGACGCGATGGTCGCGACGAACCTCACCGGCGTGTTCCTCTTCTCGCAGGCCGTCGGGCGCGTGATGATCCGGCAGCGCGCCGGCAAGATCATCAACGTGACCTCGGTGGCCGGACGCAGCGGCTCGCGCGGGATGGCGGCGTACGCGGCCGCGAAGGCGGGCGCCGCCGTGCTGACCCTGAGTCTCGGCGCCGAGTGGGCGAAGCACGGCATCACCGTCAACGCGGTGGCGCCGGGCCCCGTGGAGACCGAGGGCGTGCTCGAGGTGTGGAAGACGCCGGCGATGATCGCCCAGGCCTCACGCGACGTGCCGCTCCAGCGTCTGGGCCGCCCCGAAGAGATCGCGTGGGCGGTCATCTTCGTCGCGTCGGACCAGGCGAATTTCATGACGGGCGAGACGGTCTACGTGAGCGGCGGGCCGCGAGTGGCCAACCGCGAGGACACCAAATGAAAGTCGCGTTCGGAGTCAGCCTGAGCCCGGGGACGCCGCTGCTGCAGGAAAAGGACACGCGCCGCTTCATCGACCTCGCGAAGATGGCCGACGACTACGGCGCCGAGGCGGTCGGCACGCACGATACCGCGTTCATCGGAGGCGACGCCTACGTCAGGGCGACCTTGATCGCGCTGGGCGCATCGCGGGCGCGCGTCGGCCTGCGCCCGACGAACCCGCTCACGCGAGAGCCGCAGGTGATGGCGTCCTTCCTGGCGTCGATCGACAGCCTGACCGGCGGGCGGGCCTTCATGGACATGGCCAGCGGGGACAGCGCCGTCCTCAACATCGGCTACCAGGTCGCCACGCGTGCGCGGATCGAGGACTACGTGACGTGCGTGCGAGATCTCCTCGCCAAGGGCGAAGCGACCTATCAGGGCCGGCCGCAGCGCGTCCGCTGGGCGTCGACCGTGACGCGCCAGCGCATTCCCATCTTCGTCTGCGCCGAGGGCCCGAAGATGCTGCACCTGGGCGGGCGCATCGGCGACGGCGTCACTGCCGGCACCGGGCTCCTGCCCGACGTCATCAAGGACACCATCACGAGGATCCACGCCGGCGCCCGCGAGGCCGGACGCGACCCTGCCGATGTCGACATCTGGTTCACCACCCGGACCTCGCTCGACGAGGACCGCGGCCGCGCGATCCAGGGGGTCAAGGCCTCGGTGTCGTCGATCCTCAACCACTCGATGCGCTTCGGGCTCGACGGCAAGCACGTGCCCGACGAGCTGCGCGACAAGATCCAGGAATACGTCGACGGCTACGAGCTGTACGATCACGTGCTCCACGAGGGCCGGAACCCCAAGCGCATGGAGGCGCTCGGGCTGACGAGCTACGCGCTGGACCGCTTCGCGCTCGCCGGCAACGCGAGCGACTGGATCGAGCGGATCGAGCGGATCGCCGAGGCGGGCGCCCGGAAGATCTGGGTGAGCCTGCGAGCGACCGACATGGAGACCCAGCTCCACTACATGAAGATCCTCGGCGGCGAGATCATGTCGCGTTTTGTCTGACCTTCATAGGGGGCCCCGACATGGCCCCCGCCCGCCTCCGGCCCTAAGCGTTCACCTGATCAGCGCGAGCGCCAGCCATTTCGGCGCAGTGGGCGCAGCAGAAGAGTCCCGACCGAATTCTGGTATCGGATCTCCATCGTGCGGCGATAGTCGTTGCCGCAGACGTCACATCGAGCCATGGGTGGTCTCCCCTATTGGGAGATCGTTTGGAGCGACGGCTTCGCGCGGGCGCTCGCCGAGCGGTCGGCTCGCCTCGGCGTCGATGGCCGCCGTCCAGATCGAAGCGTCTTCTTCGGTCATGCTGCCGTGCGGCGCGAGGCGCGCGTCCTCGTATCCCCAGAGCTCGAGATCCACGAGGTACTGGGCGCGCGAGGTCAAGGTCCCGCGGCAGATCTTCCGCGAGGTGGCATGGCGCATCTCGTGCTCCAGGAGCCGCATGCACTCGCGCATCACGGCTTCGGGAATGCGCCGGCGCTCGGAGGGGTAGATGAAGCCGAAGAGCGTCAGGTGCGCGAACAGGATGCGCCAGTGCTTGCCGAAGCGCTGGCGCAGTCGGTCCCAGTCGAGCGACCCGGCGCAGGCGTGCAGGAGGTGGGCGACATCGGCGCCGTCGTATCGCTCGCGCTCCATCACGAACGCCTTCGACCAGATCATCTCCTCGACCGGGCAGAGCAGCACCGGGACGTCCAGGACGCGCGAGGGCACCGCGTAGTTGAACCAGTCGTCGTCCACGGAGCAGACGCCGTTGCCTGCGTTGAAAATGAAGTCGACGTGGTTGCCGCGCTTGCGGACCTTGCCGAGCCAGTGCGGGAAGGTGAGCTCGGTGTCGCATCCGAGGTGCTGGCGGAGGTGCTCGAGCGCCTTCTGGACGTCGTCGGCGCGGAGAAACAGATCGAGGTCCTTCACGAGCCGACCGATGCCCAGATAGCGCTCGAACGCGTAGCCGCCGCCGACGAGGAAGTCGATGCCTGCCTCGGTGAGCTCCCGCAGGACACGACGATAGAACCGGAGCGTGCGCGGACTCGCGGCAGCGATCTCGCGCCGTGGCCGTGGTGCGCCGTTCTCGGGCAGCGTGGTCTGGCTCATTGAGTCTGATCGCGGCTGACCGTGACGGGCGGCGGCGCCGGCTCGGTGGGTTGGGCCGGAATCTCGACGACCCGAAACGGCGACCGGTCCGGGTAGAGCTGCTGGAGCAGCGGCAGGGCTACGTTGTAGACCGGCACGCCGCCCGAGGTCTTGCCCTCGGGCTGTCCGCGGTGGGCGTGGCCGTGGAAGACGACGCTCGCGGCATAGCGATTGAGCGGCTCCTCGAGGCGGCTCGATCCGAGGAACGGATAGATCTCGCGGGGCTCGCCGTCGACGGTGTCGAGGACCGGCGCGTAGTGCAGGAGGACAACGCGGCTGGGCGTGCGCAGCCGCGCCAGCGCCGACTCGAGCTTGAGGGTCTCGTCGACGGCTTCGCGCACGAAGATCTTCGTCGCGCCCTCGCCCCACGCCTGCAGCGCCCGATCGCCGAAGCCGCCCGCAAAGCCCTTGGCCCCGGCGAAGCCGATGCCCGAGATCTCCACGGCCGTGCCGTCCAAGACCGTGACGTCCGCTCCCGCGAGAATCTCCGTGACCTCGCCCGCGGCATCCGACTCGAAGTCGTGGTTGCCCAGGACGGCGAGCTTCGGGATCTTCACCGCCTGCAGCTCCTTCGCCAGGATCCGCGCCTCGTCCGGCAGGCCGCGGTCGGTCAGGTCTCCGCACAGCGCGAGCACGTCGGCGTTCTCGGCGATCCGGGAGAACAAGGTTTGAAACGAGCCGAGAGAGCTCCGCTTGCAATGGAGGTCGCCGACGGCGGCGACCCTCACGGAGCCGTTCACGGGTTCAGCTCCGCGCCGAGCGCTCTACTGAATCCAGCAGCTGCGCGAGATGGGTCGTGTCGAGCGGCTTGACCAGGTGATGGTCGAAGCCCGCGGCCCGCGACCTCGCGCGATCGGACTCGTCACTCCATCCGGTGATGGCGATCAGGCACACCCGCTGACCCCAGGGCTCGCGGCGGAGCCGCTGGGCCACCTCGTGGCCATCGATCTTCGGCAGGCCGATGTCGAGCAGGACGACCTCCGGACGGAACTCGCTCGCCACCTGCAGCGCCTCGAGGCCGTCATAGGCGGTGCGAATCTCGTTCCCCGTGGTCCGCAGCAACATCGCCAGGCTGTCGGCGGCGTCGCGGTTGTCGTCCACGATCAGCATGCGGAGCGAAGGAGGGCTCATCCGCTGGACTTCAGCTTGCGGTTCCCGGGCCCCCGACGGCTCGGCGAGGGCGGGCAGGTGGATGATGAACGTGCTCCCCATGTCCTGCCCCGCGCTCTCGGCGTTGACCGTGCCGCCGTGCATCTCGACGAGGCGCTTGACGAGCGTGAGGCCGATGCCGAGCCCGCCGAGAGTCCGAGTGCGCATTTGTTCGCCCTGGGTGAACATCTCGAAGACGTGGGGCAGCACCACGGCGGGGATGCCCACGCCGGTATCGCGCACGGTGATCATGACCGCGTCGCCGCTCCGCTCCGCGATCAGCCAGATGCGTCCGCCGCGTCCGGTGTACTTGGCGGCGTTGTTCAAGAGATTCGACACGGCTTGCGCCAGCCGAATCGGATCGGCGTCGAGCTCGATCGGCGACTCCGGGAGCACGACCGTGAACTCCTGCCCGCCGGCCTTCAAGTGGCTCTGGCTCGTCTCGATCGCGGATCGCAGCACCGACGCCAGGTCCACACGCTCGGTACGGAGCTCGAGCCGGTTGCTGGTGATCCGGGCGACGTCCACCAGATCGTCGATCAGTCTGGCCAACTGCCGCACCTGCCGCTCGATCGCGGACAACGCCCACTGCGACTCCGGCGCGAGGGTGCCCTCGCGATTCAGGATCTGGACGGCATTGCGGATCGGCGCCAGCGGGTTGCGGAGCTCGTGAGCCAGGATCGCCAGGAACTCGTTCTTGGACCGGTCGGCTGTCTTCAAGGCATCCTCGGCGTGCTTGTGCTCTGTAATATCGACGAGCACGTTCACCGCGCCGAGGACCTTTCCGGACCCGTCGCGGATCGGGTTGGCGTGAGCCATCACGGTACGGCGCTGGCCGTCCGGGCGCTCGATGACGATCTCGTGGCCGTTGAATTCCGTCTCCGTCCTGAGAGCGCGCGCCATCCAGCATTCGTCGTGAGGGATCGCTGTCCCGTCTGTCGAGAAGAGTTTGAAGGAGCCGCAGAAGCGGTCGATCGGGTCGTTCAGCTTCGGCGCCCGGCCCCACAGGTCGAGCGCGTGCGCGTTGAAGTACGTGATCAGTCCATCCGGATCGCAGGTGTAAGCGCCAGCGGGTAGCGTCTCCAGCAAACGGCAAAATTCGGAATCGCCCGTCAGGGGCGAGGTGTCGTGGGTCCTCATTGGCCCTCGGCCGTCACCCAGCATCGCTTCTTTCCGAGACAGATACGGCAACGGGCGTGCCATCGCGCGCCGCGCGCGGGATCGCTGGGTGTAGCGGCCCGCTCGCCCCTCGAACTCTACGAGTCCCGACCCGCCGGATCTCCGACCGGCTCGATCTCGTCGAGAAAGGTCTCGGGATCGGCGTCGAAGATCCGCTTGCACTCGTCGCAACAGAAGTAGATCGTTTCGCCCTCATAGACGAGCTGGGCTTCGGCCGAGTCGGGCGTGATCTCCATCATGCAGACCGGATCCAGTGCCATGGCTAACCTCCTGTGTCCCGCTGGACTGAACGCTCCGACCGCAAAGGCTGTGCCAGGGCAAACGCACGCAGAATTAAAGGGTTTCGACGGTAGGGCGATCTGACGGCAGGTAAAATCTCCATGCCGACCCGTGTAACTTCGGCCGACCGTGTAACTTCGTCCGGCTAGGCGGCAGTTCAGTGTTCCGTCAGAAAGGCGCAGAGCTTGGCCGGATCGACGGGCTTGGTCATGTGAGAGTCGAAGCCGGCCGCGAGTGCCTTTTGCCGGTCCTCGGTCTGGCCGTAGCCGGTCAGAGCGACCAGGTAGGTGGCTCGCGCTTCGGGCGTCTGGCGGGCCATCCGAGCGAGGGTATAGCCGTCGACGCCGGGCAGGCCGATGTCGATCAGGGCGATTTCGGGCTGGAACGTCCGGAGCTTGTCGAGTCCGCTCGACGCGTCCTCCGACGTCTCGACCTCGTGGCCGGCCAAGGTCAGAAGCAGGCGCAGCCCCTCCCGCGCGTCGGCGTTGTCCTCGACGATCAAGACGCGGCGGCGGCGATTGGCGGGCGGATCCGCCGGCGGCGCGCCGGTCTCCCTGGGCTCCGCGCGCACGACGAGCGCGGGCAAGCGCACCGTGAACTCGCTCCCGTGTCCCCGGCCGCGGCTGGTGAACGACACCGACCCGCCGTGGAGCTCGACCAGCTGCTTCACGAGCGCGAGCCCCAGGCCGAGACCGCCGCGCGAGCGGTCGAGCGCCTGCGGCTCCTGCACGAACAGGTCGAAGACGCGCGCGCCGAGCTCCGTGCCGATGCCCTCGCCGGTGTCGCGCACGCGCAGCACGGCGTCGCCGCCCACGCGCTCGGTTGTCACGCGGACCGCGCCCCCCTGTGACGTGTACTTGAGCGCGTTGTCGAGGAGGTTGTTGATCACCTGCTCGAGGCGCGCGGGGTCGCCGTCGACGCAGATCGAGTCGCCCTCGACCACGAGGTGATGGTCGCGGGCCCGGCCGGCTTCGCGGAGCCCGCGAACGCATCGCTCCGCCAGCTCCAGCAGGTCGACGGGCTCGAGCTGCAAGGCGATCTTGCCGGAGGTGACCCGCGCGACGTCGAGAAGGTCGTCGACGAGGCGGGTCAAACGAGCGGTCTGGCGTCCGATGATACCGAGGACGTTGCGAAGGTCGTTGCTCGTCACGAGCCGGTCCATCACGCCGAGCGCGTTGGTGATGGCTCCCAGCGGATTGCGCAACTCGTGGCTCAGGATCGCGAGGAACTCGTCCTTGGTGCGGGTCAGGGTCTCGGCTTCCTCGCGCCGAGCCTCACGCTGCGCCTCGAGCAGCTTGCGCTCGGTGATGTCGACCGACACGCTGAGGACCGCCGGCTCGCCCTCGTAAGCGATCATCTCGGAGTTCGTGAGGAGCTGCCGCTCCTCGCCGGTCTTCGTGCGAAAGGTGACCTCGAAGTCGCGCGCCTGGCCGCTGGCCATCAGCTGGTGCAGCAGGGCGTCGCGCTGGTCGGGCGCCACCCAGAAGCCGAGCTCGGACTTGGTGCGCCCGAGCAGTTCCTCGCGGGTGTAGCCGCTGTGCCGCACCGCGGCTTCGTTGACGTCGAGATGGCGATGGGTGCGCATGCTGACGATGGTCATCGGCAGCGGGTTGGCGTGGAACAGCTGGGCGAAGCGCTGCTCGCTCTGGCGCAGCGCCGCCTCGGCGTCAACCCGGTCCGTGATATCGATCAACGCGGTCAGGATGCACGGGCGTCCGTCGATGGCGACGACGTCGGCGTTGGCGATGGCCACGATGTCCCGGCCGTTCTTCGCCCGGAACCGCGCCTCGACGTTGCGAATCGAGCGTCCCGCCCGGAGCTCGGCCAGCCCGGCCTCGCGTTGGGCCGGATCGACCCAGACCGCGATCTCCGGCACCGATCGGCCGATGACTTCGTTGCGCGAGTAGCCGGTGGCGAGAAGAAACGCGTCGTTAACTTCGACGATCCGGCCGTCGTCGAGGCCGGTGACGGTGAGGATGGTCGGGCTCAGCTCGAAGACCGCTTGAAGCCTCGCGGCCCACGCAGCGTCCATCATCGTTGGGAGTCTGCCGCGACCGGGCGCTCCGCGCAAGCTCCTTCACCAGGTCGTGGTCGCCCCTGGCTTCAGAATCCACACGCTCTCGGCGGCGAGGTGCCGACGACCGACTTCCTCGGCGATCCGCCGGGGCGGCTCGTCGTACGGCTCCCGCGCGAGCGCGAAGGTTCCCCAGTGAATGCCGAGAAACTTCGCGGCGCGAAGATCTTGCCACGCCTGGAGGGCCTCTTCCGGCGACAGGTGGACCGGCTTGGCGAGCGCGCGAGGCGTATAGGAGCCGATCGGGAGCGCGGCCAGGTCGAAGGGGCCGAGCGCCTCGCCGATGTCCTTGAAGTGGTGGTAGTAGCCCGTGTCGCCGGCGAAGTAGAAGCGCCGGGAGCCGAGCACGGCCCACGACGCCCACAACCGGCGTCCCTGATCGACGAGCGTCCGGCCGGAGCCATGCTGCGCCGGCGTGCACACGATCGTCACGCCGCCGATCTTCACCGATTCGCCCCAGTTCAGCTCGACCACGTTCGTGATGCGCCGATCCTCGAGCCATTTCTTGATGCCGAGCGGCACCACGAAGCGCGGGTTGAACTCTTGGGCGAGATGCTTGACGGTCGGCTCGTCGAGATGGTCGTAGTGATCGTGCGAGATCAGGACGAAGTCGATTCGCGGCAGATCGTCGAACGCGATGGCCGGCGGCGTGTAGCGCCCAACGCCGACGAGCCCGCTGAACGGACCGCTGCGGCTCGCCCAGGTCGGGTCGGTCAGGAAGTTCACGCCGTCGAGCTGCACGAGGAGGGTGGCATGGCCGATCCACGTGACGGTTGGGCGGCTCGTGTTGGCGCGGAGCGCTGCGACGTTCGGGGGGTCGATCGGAAGGGGGACCACGCGCCGCTCGCCCACGAGCCACGTGCCCCCCACGATCAACGAGCGCGCGCGCGCCCAGAGCGGCGCGCGATGATACTCGGGGTCGAGGTTCCGGTAGGCGCCTCCGACCCGGTGCGCCGCGGGGAGCCCCGCGACGACGGACGGCGAGGGGATAGCGGAAACGGACGGCTGCGGTAGGGCTTCGCTCGCGCTGACCAGCAGGGCCAGGACGAGAACCAGCAGAGCCCGACGTATTACCCCTACGACCACTCCTTCAAGCTTACATGATCGCCCCTGGCCGACGAGCGCGCGCCGCTACATCTGCTCCTTGAGCGGAAAGGCCAGGAGCTCGAGGAACCGGCTGGCGATGCCGCGGTTGTCCCAGTCCTCGTACATCACGCGGCTGGAGTTGGAGAGGTCCTCCGCGAAGACCCGCTCGAGTCGCTGCGCCGTGTCGACGTCGTAGATCGCGACGTTCAGCTCCTCGTTCAACGAGAACGACCGATGGTCGAGGTTGGTGCTCCCCACCGTCGCCCAGATGCCGTCGACGACCATGGTTTTCGCGTGCAGGAGCGCCGGCCGGTACTCGTAGACCTGGACGCCGTTCTTCAGCAGGCGGCCGAACTCCGAGCGGCTCGCCTGGCGAACCAGATTGTGGTCGATGGCGCCCGGGATGAGGAGCACGACCTCCACGCCGCGCTTCGCGGCCGCGACGAGCGTCGTGATCATCTTCTCGTCGGGCACGAAGTAGGGATTGGTGATGTGGATGGAGTGCCGGGCCGAGGCCAGCGCGAGCAGGAACATGGTGTACATCGCCGTGCTGCCGCCGGCGGGCGAGCTTCGTACGACCTGGGCGTCCACCATTCCCTTCGGCACCAGGCGCCGGCGCGGAAAATACTCGGGCCCGCCGATCGCCACGCCCGTTGCCTCGAGCCAGTTCTCGGCGAAGGCGCCCTGCAGCTGCTCGACGACGGGGCCTTCCAGCAGGACGTCGGTGTCGCGCCAGTGACCTTCTTGCCGTCCGTTGCCGCTCCACTTCCCGCTGATACCCGAGCCGCCCGTCACGCCGACCAGGCCGTCGACGACGAGGATCCGGCGGTGATTGCGATAGTTCAGCCGATCGAGCGCGAACGGCCTCAGTGGCCGGTAGTCCTCGACGCGGCACCCGGCGCTGCTCATCTCCTCGCGGAGCGCGCCGGGCATCGCGAGCGCGCCGACCGCGTCGAGGAGCACGTTCACCTTGATCCCCGCGCGGCAGCGCTCGGCCAGCGCGGCGGCGACGTCGCTGGCCGGCTGGCCGTCTTCGAAGACGTATTGGGCGTAGTTGATCGTCCGGCGCGCGCTGCGTATCGCGGCCAGCTTGGCAGGGAAGATCTCCTCACCGTTCAACAGGATCTCCACACGATTGCCGCCGACCACCGTCGTCCCGGTGTACGCGCCGAGGGTCGCCGCGAACGCCGGCTGCTTGATGTCGAGCGTTGGCAGCTCCAGATGCGGACGGACACCCGCGCACCCCGTGGTGATCGTGAGCAGCAAGGCGAGACCCATCCGCGCGGACCCGCAGCGCGTCTTCATCACATTCTCCCGTCTCTAATCTCGGCGTCGATGCTCTGAGGAGCAAGCGAGATACCAGGATCGAGGGGCGTCAGGCGTTCCCCGGACGGGCACGACGCGGCCGGTAGGATCTACCGGCTCACGCGTAACATCTACCGTCCGCAGCTTCGCGGATTTCGCCGCGATCAGGCTCGCGTCGCTGTCCGCAAACCCCCCGGGTTGCCAGTACTTCTGGCTCGAATGGACCACGCGCGTCGCGATGGCAAGGTCATTGCTCGTTGGGAGTAGGCGGGCGAATGGGTCCCGTGTGAGCCGGGATACCCACACACCGGGATCCCCCACACACAAGAGAACCGGGAGGACAACGAACGATGCGTACCGAATTGAAGACTGGAGCAGCGCTCCTGACCGCCATCCTGTTCGCGCTGCCGCTGACGGCGGGCGCGGCCGACAAGGCCGGCAAGACCGAAGGCACGGGCAAGACCGAAGGCACGATGGACAAGATGGAGAACAAGACCAAGGAGACGACGCAGGAAGCGAAGGGCGCCGTCAGCGATAGCTGGCTGACGTCGAAAACGAAGATCGCGCTCTTCTCCGACGATCGGGTCAAGGGCAAGGACGTGCGGATCGAGACCGTCAATGGCGAGGTATTCCTGCGCGGTAAGGTCGACTCCGATGAGGCGAAGACCGCCGCCTCCGACATCGCCAAGGGCGTCGAGGGCGTCAAGAACGTGAAGAACGACCTGCAGGTCGTGGCGCCGGCGGCGCGCAAGGCCGTGCAGGCCAACGACAAGCAGATCACGAAGGCCGTTGAGACCAGCTTCGCGAAGGACGCGCAGCTGAAGAAAATCGACGTCCGCGCCGACGCCGGCGTCGTCGTGCTGAGCGGCGAGGTGCCGAACATCTCCGTCAGCGCGAAGGCCTCCGAGATGGCGCACCGGGTCGCCGGTGTGAAGTCGGTCAAGAACGAGCTCCGCGTGGCGCAGGCGAAGGCCAACTAAGCAGGAGCCGACGGAAAGAGAGCGGGCGGTCATTCGGACCGCCCGCTTTCGCTGCGGCTCGCTACCGTCTACCGCCGCTCGGCGAGCTTGTCCATCGCGCCGTCGATCCGGTCAAGATCGTCGTCGGTGAGCTTGCCCCACCACTGCTTGACCTGACCGCGCATCTGTTTCCCACTTGCCGGTGAGGATGTTCTGAGTCAAGACGTGTGCCGTCGCTTGGTGCGCGCCGTGCGCGGACTTCGGTAAGAGTTACTCGGTAGATCTTCCTGATCACGGCTGCCCCAGATGGGTCAGATCCAAGGAGGCTCTGGTGGCGCAAGACAAACCACTCGTGATCAAATCTGGGTCGGGAACGTTCGTGACGGACATCAGGAGCTCCGCCGGCGAGCGCGCGCTCACATCGAGCAGGGCGCGGTGACGGAGGGATCGGCAAGGATGAGCTCGAGAAGACCGAGCCCAAGCGCTGACGGCGCGGTCGGGCGCCTCGCGCCCCTCGAGCGGCCACCCTGGAGCCCGTGGGGGCGCGAGTATGTGAACACGCCCGACCGCTTCATCTGGGGCACGCGTCCGTCGGCTCTGGCGCGGGAGGCGACCGAGCTCACGGCAGACGGAGCCCGCGTGCTCGACCTCGGCTGCGGCGAGGGGCGTGACAGCGTCTTCCTCGCCGAGCAGGGACACGACGTCGTCGGCGTCGATCTCTCGCTCGACGGGCTCCGGAAGGCGCAGCACCTCGCGGCGGACCGCGGCGTGCGCGTGCCGTGGGTGTGCGCGGCCTTGCCGGACCTGCCCCTGCGAGGCCCGTTCGACCTCGTCTATTCGTGCGGCTCGATCCACTACGTGGCTCGGGACGCGCGCGGCGCGCTGTTCGCCCGGCTTCGAGGCCTCACGCGCCGGGGCGGGCATCACGCGCACGTCGTCTTCACCGAGCGGCGTATCTATCGCGAGAAGAGCGAGGTCGTGCACTACTTCACACCGGACGAGCTGCGCGACGCCTACCGCGGCTGGATCATCCTGCGCCACGAGGAAGGATTGATTCCGTGCGCCCAGGACGGCGTCCGTCACGTGCACAGCGTCGAGACGCTCCTCGCCGAGCGGCCCTGATCCCCCCGGCCATGCTACGCTCCGGAGGCGTATCACATGGCCGCCGAGCTCGAGACCCTGCGCGCGCTGATCGACGCCTTCCGTCCGCCGTCGTGCCCGGTCAGCGCCGACGCCGCCGCGCGTCGCGCGCGAGATTTCCTCGCGGCGTTCCGTACGAGCGGCTCGCCACGAGCCGGGATCCTGGACACGAGCCTCTCGCTGCTCGGGCTGCTGGCGCTGACCGGCACCGACGGGCGCCGCGATGCGGTCAGGCGACGGCTCACCATGATGGACTCGAGCCTTTCACCCCTGCGCGATCTGGCGCGATTCGCCCAGCGGCTGGCCACCGTCGTGCTGTACGCCACCCTCGATGAGGCAGGTCGCCCCGCGGCGGCCCAGGCGATCGGCTACGACGTCTTCGCCGATCGACCGCGCGGCATGGCGCCCGTCGTGCCGGCAGAGCCGCGGCTCCCGCCGGGCGTCGTCGTCGGGGCCAACGAGCCCGTGCCCGATGATGTCTACGACGTCGTGGTCGTCGGATCCGGCGCCGCCGGCTCGGTGCTGGCTGCTCGGCTCGCTCGCCAGGGACGGACGGTGGCCGTCGTCGAGTCGGGCGACTACGTTCCCGAGCGGTACGATGCCGGCGCTCCGGCGCGCCCGCGCCCGCACGACGAGCTCGACAATCTGCTCCGCTACTACAAGGACGCCGGTCTCCAGGTGACCGACGGCGATTGCCGGATGTCGGTGCTCCAGGGGCAATGCGTGGGGGGCGGGAGCGTCGTCAACAATGCGGTGTGCTTTCGGATGCCGGATCAGGTC
The DNA here is from genome assembly GCA_003220495.1 of Candidatus Rokuibacteriota bacterium. Taxonomy (GTDB): domain Bacteria; phylum Methylomirabilota; class Methylomirabilia; order Rokubacteriales; family CSP1-6; genus AR31. The sequence continues at coordinate 17,871 of QHSP01000111.1, forward strand.
CGGAGCGTCTGGGCGGGGGAGTTCGGCGCGACCTGGGCCGTCGACGGGCGGCTGGACGCCGCCTACGACCGCATCGCGAAGGAGCTGCGGATCGCGCCGGTGACGACCGCGGTCCCCGACGGATGGATCAACCCGTCGGCGCGCTTCCTCGCGAGCGGAGCCCGGGCGCTTGGTCGGGCCGACGCGCTGCGGCCCTGCGAGGTCAACATCGAGGCGTGCCTCGGCTGCGGCTACTGCAATCTCGCCTGCGCCTATCTCCGAAAGCGGACCGTCTTACAAGCGGTGCTGCCGGCCGCCGCCGCGACCGGGCGGTTACGGATCTTCACCGGACGGCGCGCGCGCGAGATCGTCATCCGCTCCACCGCCTATCGGGCCGAGGGCGTGATCGCGGAGCCGACGCGCGGCGGGGGCGAGCGGCGGGCGATTCGCGGGCGGCGCGTCGCGGTCGCGGCCGGCGCCGTCGGAAGCAGCGCGCTGCTCGGTCGGACGACCGCGCTCAACCCGTTGGGGCTTCCGATCGGCGAGCGATTCTCCTTCAACTTCGTGAGTCCCGTGCACGCCGAGTACGAGACTCCCGTGCGCGCGTTCGACGGGCTCCAGATGGGCCACTACTTCGTCGAGGACCTGCCGCGCGACGGCTTCGTGATCGAGACGTGGTTCAGCCCGCCGGCGACGCAGTCGCTGTCGCTCCCGGGCTGGATGGACGAGCTGCATGCGAACATCCAGCGCTATGCCTACTACGCATCCGCGTCGCCGCTGGTCGGATCCACCGCGCGCTCGAAGGTCGACACGCGCCACGCGCCCGAACGGATCTGGGTCCAGCTCGACGGCCGCGATCTCGACCGCCTCAAGCACGGCCTGCAGCGCACGTGCGAGCTCTTCTTCAGCGGCTCGCCGGCGCCGCGGCGGGTGCTCATCGGGGCGCGCAAGGGCTGGAGCCTCACGCCGGGGACGTATCGAAGCTCGATCGACGCGATCGCGTCGTTCGACGAGCTTCAGATCAGCACCGCGCATCCTCAAGGCGGCAACGGTCTCGACCCGGCCGAGCGCGGCGTCGTCCGGCCCGATTTCCGCGTCCGGGATACGCGCGATCTCTACGTGGTCGACGCCAGTGTCTTTCCCACGAGCCTCGGAGTGAACCCGCAGTGGACGATCATGGCCATGGCCGACCTGGCGGCCGGTCACGTCGGCGGCGATTGATCCCGCGATGAGGCGTGTCGCCGCGGGGGCGCTCGCGGGTGTGCTAGTCCTTGGGGTGGTCGGCCCGGTCCCGGCAGCCACGCCGCCGCCGAGCGTCGCCATCCTCGACGCGTGGAAGAGCGTCACCACCTTCCACGAAGACCTCTCGCGAATCGATCGAGCCCGCGACCTGCTCGAGAGCGAGGTCACGCGCGCGCCGAGCCTGGACGCGCTGCTCCTGCTGGCCTGGGTCCATCTCATCTGGGCCGACTACCGGGCGCCCGACGTCGACGCCAAGCTGGCGAGCTACGAGCGCGGGCGCGACGTCGCCAAGCGGGCCATCGACATGGCGCCGCGCAGCCCGGAGGCCCATCTCTGGTACGCCGCGAACCTCGGCCGCTGGGCGGTCACGAAGGGGAAGCTGCGCGCCGCGTTTCTCCTGTCGACGTTGAAGCAGGAGATCCACACGATCCTCGAGATCGACCCCAACCATGTTCCGGGGCTGGCGCTGGCGGGCTCGTTCTATCTCGAAACGCCCGGGATCTTCGGCGGCGACGTCCCCCGGGCCGAAGGGTACTTGCGCAAAGCACTCTCGCTCGATCCGCACTTCACCCGTGCGCGCGTGGAGCTGGCGCGGTGCCTCATCGCCGAGGGGCGCTACGACGAGGCGCGACAGGAGCTGCAGGGCGTCATCGACGAGCGCCAGCCGAGCTACGTCGCCGACTGGGTCATGCGACACAAGCCTACCGCGGAGCGCCTGCTGGTCGAGATCCGCACCAGGTGACGGCGCCGGTCGAGGTGCTGGCGCTGTCGCCCGCCCGGCGCGCCGACCGGGCGCGCTTCATCGCGGCGCCGGCGCCGCTCTACCGCGGCGATCCTCGCTACGTCGCCCCGTTGCGGCGCGAGGTCCACGCCCTCCTCGATCCCGCCCGGAACCCCTGGCATCGCCACGCGGAGCTCGCGCTGTTCGTCGCGGTCCGCGGCCGCGAGACAGTCGGCCGGATCGCGGCAATCCGCGATCGCCGCTACGACCAGATCCGCGCCGAGCCGCTGGGATTCTTCGGCTTCTTCGACTGCGTCGACGACGGCGGGTGCGCCGCGTCGTTGCTGGCCGAAGCGGAGCGCTGGGCCCGCGCGCGGGGCGCCCGAGAGCTTCGGGGCCCGGTCAGCCCGTCGATGCACGACGAGTGCGGGACACTCGTGGAGGGCTTCGACTCACCCCCGGTGATCCAGATGCCCTACAATCCGCCCTACCATGTCGGCCTGCTCGAGGCGTGCGGCTACCGGAAGGCGCAGGACCTTTTCGCCTACGACTTCGATCTGAGCCAGCCAGTCCGGCCGGCGCTGGCCCGAATCGCGGGCGCGGTGGAGGCGCGCGGCGAGTTCCGCATCCGGACGATCGATCCGCGTCGCTTCGCGAGCGAGGTCGAGATCGTGCGCGCCCTCTACAACACCGCGTGGGAGGTGAACTGGGGCTTCGTCCCGCTCGCCGTCGACGAGATGGAGTGGCGAGCCGCGCAGCTCAGGCGGCTGCTCGACCCGCGCGTGGCCCTCGTTGTCGAAGCGCAGCGTGCAGCGGGCTTCGAGCCGGTCGGCTTCGCGCTGGCCGTGCCCGACGTCAACGAGATCCTCGTCGGGTTGAACGGCCGACTCACGCCGCTGGCGCTGTTCCGGCTGATCCGAGGCCTGCGGCGCATCCGCACGATGCGGCTCCTGCTGCTCGGCGTGATCGCTGGATATCGCAAGCGCGGCCTGGAGGCGCTGCTCATTCGTGAGATCCACGTGCGCGGGGCTCGGGCCGGGGTCATGCGCGCCGAGCTCTCGTGGGTGCTCGAGGACAACGTCGTGATGAACCGGACGATCGTGAAGGCGGGCGGCCGCCACTACAAGACCTACCGGATCTTCGGACGGCCGCTCGTCTGAGAGGGGCCCCCCGACCAAAGCCCAGGAACCTCCGGTCCTGGGTCCAGATTCTTCGCGCACCGCAGTCGGCTACCTTGACAGGGCTTCGGAATCGAAGACACGGCTTCAGAATCGAACATGACGCATAGCAACGGAACCCGAACGACCATCGCGCCGGCCGCTTCGCCGCGCCGAACGCGTCATGCCGCGGAGAGCGGCGCGAACGAGAGCGGCCCGTCGAGCGCCGTCGAAGGCTACGGCCGCGGCTGTCGTCCCGCGCTCACTCGTCTCCTCTCGGCGATCGGCCTCGACGTCGTCTACGAGCGGGGGCAGGGCGACACCCTGTGGCTGCGCCGCGACGGGCGACCCGTCCCGATTCTCGACCTCGTCGGCGGCTACGGGGCGAACCTCTTCGGCCACCATCACCCCGAGCTCGTCGCGGTGGCGCGCCGTTGCTTCGACGAGCAGCTGCCGTTCCACGCCCAGGCCTCGGTCCGGCCGGGCGCGGCGCGACTTGCCGAAGCGCTCCGCCGGCGCGTGGGCGACTACGTGGTGATCCTGACGAACTCCGGCACCGAGACGATCGAAGCCGCGCTCAAGCACGCGATTCTGGAGCGCCGGCGCTCGACCTTCTGGGCCGTGCGTGGCGCCTTCCACGGCAAGAGTCTCGGCGCGATTCAGCTCACGTGGTCGTACCGCGGGCCGTACGCGGGGCTCGGCCCGCGCGTGAGGTTCCTCGATCCCGACGATCCGCGCGACTGGCAATCGGCGGCGCGCGACATCGGCGACGTCGCGGGGATCGTCCTCGAGCCGGTGGCCGGCGAGGGCGGGATGCGGCCGCTTCCGGCGCCGTTCGTCGCGTGGGTGCAGGCGACGTGCGGCGCCGCGGGAGTCCCGGTGATCGCCGACGAGATCCAGAGCGGCATGGGTCGCACGGGCACGTTCCTCGCCTCGGAATGGCTCGGGATCGAGCCGGACTACGTGTGCCTGGCCAAGTCCCTGGGCGGCGGCATCGCGAAGATCGGCGCCCTGCTGGTCCGGCGGCGGCGCTTCGTCGAGGAGTTTTCGCTCAAGCACACGTCGACCTTCGCGGAGGACGACTACGGGTGCGCGATCGCCCTCGAGGCATTGCGGCTCCTGGACCGCGACGATGTGCTGGCCCGGTGCCGCGCGCGCGGCCAGTTCCTGATCGATTCGCTCCGGCGGGTGCAGGCACGGTTTCCCGACCAGGTGAAGGACGTCCGCGGCCTCGGCCTCATGGTCGGATTCGAGCTCCGCGATCACGCCGACGCGAGGTCGTACGCGCTCCGGATGCTCTCGCGCCAGGACTACCTCGGGTACGTCGCCGCGGCCTTCATGCTGAACGTCCACGATCTGCGCGTGATGCCGTCGCTGGGCGACTCGCGCACGCTCCGGCTCGAGCCGTCGGCGTACGTTGCCGAGACGGCGCTGGCCCGGTTCGTTCGCGCCGCGGAAGACCTGTGCGCGACCCTGCGCGCCGAGAACGTCGCGCGGCTGACCGGCCATACGGTCGGGTCGACGCCGGGCGCGACCCTCGACTACTCGGGCGGGGCTCGCCCGGACGCGCAGGAGGAGCCGCGCACGCCTCGCCGCGTGGCATTCATCGGACACGCTCTGCTCGACGAGCACGTGACGATCGTCGATCCCTCGTACCGGGTCTTCGACAAGGAGCGTCTCGAAAGATACCTCGACCGGGCCGCGAGGGTAGTCGACCCGATCGTCTTCGATCGCATCCACGTGCGCTCCAAAACCGGGGACGAAGTCCATCTGAGCTTCGTCGGGCTCATCATCCCTTCGCGGCACTTCACCCGCGCGATGCACGAGCGCGACTCGCAGTGGATCACCGACAAGATCGAGACGGCGGTTCGGGTCGCGAAGGACGCCGGCTGCGGCGTGGTGGGCTTCGGCGGCTACACCTCGATCGTGACGGCCAGCTGCCGGCGCGTGCGGACGCACGGCATCGCGCTGACGTCCGGGAACTCGCTCACGGTGGGGATGGGCGTGGCGGCGCTGCGTGAGGCGGCGCGCGAGCGGGGGATCGATCTCGGGTCGAGTCGGCTCGCCGTGCTCGGCGCGACCGGGAACATCGCGAGCACCTACGCGGCCCTCATGGCGCCCGAGGTCCGCGAGATCGTCTTGGTAGTCCGGAAGCTCGGCTCCTCGAAAGTCCGCGCCGTTCTGGCCGGGGTCCGCGCGGCCGCGCCGGGCGCGCGGGTGCGCGTCGTCGACGATCTCACCGCGCTCGCCGAGTGCCCGCTCATCGTCGCCGCGTCGAGCACGCCCGAGCCACTCATCTATCCGGAGCACATCGGGTCGGGACCGGTCGTGATCTGCGACATCTCGCTGCCCTCCAACGTCGCGGACGCGGTCAGGCTGGAGTGCCCGAACGCGCTGGTGGTGCAGGGAGGCGTGGTGCGGCTGCCGCTCGACGACGACTTCTCGATCGCCGGGATTCCCCTCGCGCCGGGCCACGTGTACGCCTGCATGGCCGAGACCTTGCTGATGGGTCTCGAGGGGTCGAGCCACGGGTCGGTCGGACCCGTGACCGTGGCCGGCGTCCGGAGCGCGATGGCGATGGCCGAGAAGCACGGCTTCTCGCTCGCCGACATCCATGCGAACGACGCCGCATCGAGCTTGATGGGAGCCGCGTACACACGCGATGACCGGCCGAGCGCCGGCTGAGGTGGCGCCGCTCGTCGCGCCGCCGCCGCACGCTCGCTCGCGGCCTTTGTCGGGAGCCGCCAGCGCGGGATACCGAGTTCGCGTCGTCGACCGGACGGCCGATCTGCCGGCGGCCGACTGGGCGAAAGCCCGGGAGGTCGCGCCGAGCGTGTTCATGGATCCGCGGTTCCTCGCGACGGTCGAGCGGGCCTTCGCCGCACAGGGCCGATTCCACCACGCGATCGTCGTGGATCGACACGAGCGGCCCGTCGCCTGGGCTTCGCTCTGCACCTTCCCGGTCGACGTGCTCACGCTGGCCGGCCCCGGGCTCCAGGCGCTCGCGAGCGGCGCGCGCGCCGTGCTCCCCGGGCTCGGCTTCATGCGGACCCTGTTCGTGGGGTTGCCGGTATCGCTCGGCCAGAGCCACCTGGCGATCGCGCCCGACGCCGAGCCGGGGGCGGTCGTCGCGGCGCTCGACGAGGCGCTAGAGACCATCGCCGCGCGCGAGCGCCCGTGGCTCGTCATCTGGAAGGAGTTCGATCCGGCCGGCGCGGCGCGGCTCGCGCCCCTGCTCGCGCGGGGCTATCGCCGCGCCGAACTGCCGGCGATGCACGAGCTCGACGTGCGCTTCAAGGACTTCGCGGACTACTGTGGGGCGCTCAAGTCGCACTACCGCTACGACATCAGACGATCGGAGCGCAAGTTGCGCGCGTCGGGGTTCCGCGTGGCCCAGCTTCACGACGCGGCCGAGATCCGGCGCGTCTACACCGCCCCGGTGCATCGGCTCTACGAGGCGGTCGTCGCCAAATCTCCGGTGAAGCTCGAGGTCCTGCCGATCGAGTTCTTCCACGAGCTGGTGCGCCAGCTCCCGGGGCTGGTCAGCCTCACCACGATCGCCGACGGCGACCGCATCGTCGCGTTCAACTGGGGGATGATGGACGGCCGCGTTCACCACTATCTCTTCTGCGGCATGGACTACGCGGTGGCCCACGACGTGGACCTGTACTTCAACCTCATGTACCACCAGCTCGACGACGCCCTGCGCCGCGGCCCGGAGCGGGTCCAGGTCGGACAGACCGCCGATGCCTTCAAGGCGCGCCTCGGCTGCCGGTCGACGGCGCGCTACTTCTTCGTGAAGCCCTGCGGTCGCGTCGCGGGCACGGCGCTCCGGCACGGATTCGACCTGCTCTTCCCGGACCGTTCGCCCGCCCCGGTCTATTCGGTCTTCCGGTCGTAGTACAGTCGGCGGGTGATGAAGGGCAAGACCTGCGTCGTCACCGGGACGACCTCCGGGATCGGCAAGGAGACGGCGGTGGCGCTGGCGGCCGCCGGGGCCCACGTGGCCATCGTCTGCCGCACGCGGGACAAGGGTGCGCGCGCCCTGGCCGAGATCCGACAGCGGAGCGGCGGTGAGGTCAGCCTCTTCGTGGCCGATTTCGGCTCACAGCGCGCGGTGCGGGCGCTCGCGGTCCGGCTCGCTGCTGCGCTCCCGCGCGTCGACGTGCTGGTCAACAACGCCGGGCTCATCATGGACGAGCGCGTGCTCACCGAGGATGGGCTCGAGACCACGTTCGCGGTGAACCACATCGGCTACTTCCTGCTGGCGCGCCTCCTCGAGCCGAAGCTCTGCGCGAGCGCGCCGGCGCGCGTCGTCAACGTCGCGTCGCGCGCCCATCGCGCCGGGACGATTCGCTTCGACGACCTCATGGGCGCCCGGGGCTACGATGGCTGGACGGCCTATGCCCAGTCCAAGCTCGCCAACATCGTGTTCACCTACGAGCTCGCGCGCCGTCTCGCCGGCACCGGCGTCACGGCCAACTGCCTGCACCCGGGCGTGGTCGCGAGCAACTTCGGCAACGCCGGGCCCGCGCTGATCAGGCTCGCCGTGCGGATCGGTCGCCCGTTCATGAGGAGCTCGGCGCGCGGGGCCGAGACGTCGATCTATCTCGCCTCGTCGCCCGAGGTGGAGGGCGTGAGCGGCAAATATTTCGTGAACCGGCGCGAAGCCCGCTCCAACGACGAATCCTACGACTCGGCCGTCGCCGCGAGGCTCTGGAAGGTGAGCGAGGAGCTGACCGCGGCCTCCGACGTGCCGTAGAGCCGCCGCCGATGGCCACCGACGGTCGCATCGATGTCCTCGTCATCGGCGCCGGCGCGTCCGGCGCCGCCGTCGCCTGGCGGCTCGCCGGTGCCGGCATCGGCGTCGTGTGTCTGGAGCAGGGCGACTGGGTCGACGCGCGCGCGTATCCGCACTGGCGCGCCGACTGGGAGCTCCACCGGCATACCGACTGGAGCGCCGAGCCGAACGTGCGCCGGCTCCCTCAAGACTATCCGGTCAACGACCAGGCCTCCGTGATCTCGCCGCTCATGTACAACGCGGTCGGCGGGAGCACGATCCACTGGAGCGCGCACTTCCCGCGGTTCCGGCCCTCGGACTTTCGGGTGAAGAGCCTCGACGGCGTGGCCGACGATTGGCCGATCGACTACGCGATGCTCGAGCCGTACTTCGACCTGAACGATCGCACGATGGGCGTGGCCGGAATCACCGGCGACCCCGCGTATCCGCCGAAGTCGCCACGCCAGACGCCGCCGATCCCGCTCGACACGCTCGGGCTCACGATCGCCGGCGGCTTCGAGCGGCTCGGCTGGCACTGGTGGCCCTCGGACAGCGCCATCCTCACGCGCGACTACGATGGCCGGCGCGCCTGCGTGAACTGCGGCCCCTGCGATCTCGGCTGTCCGATCGGAGCCAAGGCGAGCACGGACATCACGTACTGGCCCAAGGCCCTCGCGGCGGGCGCGCGCCTGGTCACGCGCGCTCGCGTGCGCGAGATCACGCTCGGCCCGGACGGGCGCGCAGACGGGGTGATCTACTACGATCGCGAGGGACGGGAACGCGCGCAGAAGGCGCGCGCGGTCGTCCTGGCCGCCAACGGCATCGGCACGCCGCGGCTCCTGCTGAACTCACGCTCGGCGCGCTTCCCCGACGGGCTCGCCAATCGTAGCGGACTCGTGGGGCGCAATCTCATGTTCCATCCGTACGCGATGGCGCGCGGCGTCTTCGAGCGTCCGCTCGGCGGCCATCGCGGCCCGATCGGCTGCAGCATCATCAGCCAGGAGTTCTACGAGACCGACCTCTCGCGTGGCTTCGTGCGCGGCTACTCGTTCCAGGTTGCGCGTGGGCTCTCGCCGATCGCCTCGGCCAACGGCGGCTCGGTCGGTGACCGCGTGCCCTGGGGCCGCGAGCACCGGCGTGCCTACGGCGAGCGCTTCGACCGCACCATCACCGTCGCGATCATCGGCGAGGATCTTCCGGAGCCGGACAATCGCGTCGACCTCGATCCCGCGCTGACCGACGGGCACGGCATTCCCGCTCCGCGGGTCTCGTACCGGCTCAGCGAGAACAGCCGGCGCATGCTCGACCACGGCATCGCGCGCGCCCGTGAGGTCCTGCACGCGGCCGGCGCCCGCGAGGTCGCCGCCAATCCGCTCCTGCGCGCCGGCGGCTGGCACCTCATGGGCACCGCGCGCATGGGGCGCGATCCGGCCACCTCGGTAGTCGACGCCGAAGGACGGTGCCACGACGTGCCGAACCTCTACATCGTCGACGGCAGCGTCATGGTGACCTCCGCCGGCGTGAACCCGACCTCGACCATTCAGGCCGTGGCGCTCCACGTCGCCGACGGGATGATCCGGAGGCGCTCGTGACACCGGAGCGACTCGAGGCGAAGCGCGACCTGTTGATCTCCGTGCTCGACACCTTGATTCCGGCAGACGAGGAATTCCCGGAGAGCGGCGCCTTGGCGCTCGATCACGTGCTCGCGATCGCCGGCGCGTCGGCCGAGGCCGGGTCGCTGCTTGCGCGCGCGCTCGAAGCCATCGAGGCGGCGGCGGCAGGCGGCGAGGCTCGCGGATTCGCGGGGTCGAGCGTCACCCAGCGTGAGGAGCTTCTTCGGCGCGTCGAGCGTTCACACCCCGCGGCCTTCGAGGCGCTCGTGCGCCACACCTACGATGGGTTCTACAGCCACCCCGCTACGATCGCGCGACTTGGGCTCGAGCCCGGGCCGGTGCAGCCGCGCGGCCACCGGATCGAGCCCGCGGCGCTCCCGGATCTCGCGCGCGTGGCCGCACGCGGCCCGATCTTCCGTCGGGCGTAGGTGTCGCCGGATCGCGACGTTGACGGCCGGTGTCGAGAGTCGCTAGACTCGCTCATGCCCGGCCCGGCGCTCCCGATGAAGCGATGGAAGCGCATCGAGTACGAGCGGCTCGTTGACAAGGGGGTCTTCGAGCCCGGTGATCGTGTCGAGCTGATCGACGGCCTCTTGCTCGTTTCGGAGCCTCAAAGCTCACCCCACTACACGGCGATCCAGCTGGTCGAGCGCGTGCTTTCGCGTGCCTTCGGCGAAGGGTGGAACGTTCGCACGCAGGCCCCGATCGCGCTCGACGATGCTTCGGAGCCCGAGCCCGACGTGGCCGTCGTGCGCGGCGGCGTTCGCGACTTCGCGACCGCACATCCGGCAGATCCGGTGCTCGTGGTGGAGGTCGCGGCCTCGAGCCTTGCTTTCGACCGTGAGCACAAGGCGAGCCTCTACGCCCGTGCCGGGCGTCCCGAGTACTGGATCGTCAATCTGATCGATCGCGTGCTCGAGGTGCGGCGCGAGCCGGTGCCGGAGCCGGCCGCGCCGTACGGCTGGGACTACGCCTTGGTCGATGTGCTGGGGCCGGCCGATCGGGTGTCGACGCTCGGGGCGCCGGCCATCCAGATTCCGGTCATCGATCTGCTGCCGTGAGCGCTCGATGCGCGTATATCATGAGGTTCAGGCTGCACAACGAGGTGAGCCGATGAGCAAGCCGACCGGACGAATCCACGAGACAGAGCACCACGCAGCCGACAGAGCGACGACGCGACCCGTGGTCTCGGGCACGCAGGGCGTCGTCTCCGGAGGCCATCCGCTCGTGTCGATGGCGGGCATGCGCATGCTGCTCTCGGGCGGCAACGCGTTCGACGCCGTGGTGGCCGCGGGCTTCGCCGCCGCTGTCGTGGAGCCGACCGCGTCGTACACGCTCTGTGGCGAGTGCGTGGCGCTCATTCACGACGCCCGGGCACGGGAGACTCTGGCGCTGAGCGGTCAGGGGACGGCGCCGGCGCTGGCGACCGTCCGGCTCTTCCGCGAGCGCCAGCTCGATCGCATCCCGACCGGGCCGGGCGCCAACGCTCATCTGTCGTTCACGGTGCCCGGCGCCGTCGACGCGTACCTGACCCTGCTCGAGACGCACGGGACGAAGAGCGTCAGCGAGGTCCTCGCCCCGGCGGTCCACTACGCCGAGCACGGATTCCCGATGTATGAGTACATGCACGGTCTCCTCGCCATTCCGGAGACGCGGAGCCAGTTCGACATCTACCCGCCCGGCGGAACCGCGGTCTTCTACCCGGGCGGGCGCATTCCGGAAGTCGGCGAGCTGTTCGTGCAGCCCGCGCTCGGTGGGACGCTCCGACGACTGATCGAGGCCGACACGAAGGCCCGCGGTCATCGCACGGCCGGCATCGTGGCGGCGCGCGAGCGCTTCTATCGTGGCGACGTCGCGGCGACGATCGGCGCGTTCTCCGAGCGACTCGGCGGGCTCCTGCGCGCCTCCGATCTGGCCGGATATCGAGCTCGGCTCGAGCCGCCGCTGCGAACGACCTTCGCGGGCCGAGAGATCCTGGGGCAGTCCGCATGGACCCAGGGGCCTGTGCTCATGCAGGCCCTGGGCATGCTCGCGACGTTCGATCTGCGCGGCCTCGGCCACAACTCCGCCCGGTACATCCACGTGATCTCGGAGGCGCTCAAGCTCGCGTTCGCCGACCGCGAGCAGTATTACGGAGACCGCGAGGACGCGCTCGCCTCGATCGGAGACCTGCTCGCTCCGGCCTACCTGAAAGAGCGGGCGGCGCTGATCCGCGGCGATCGTGCGGCGGCGGAAGCGCCGGCGCCGGGCGATCCCCGGCATCCCGGCGGCGCGGGGCGGAGCGGCAGCGCGCCCGCCGGCGTGCGCGCGACGGGCGTGTCGGCGGCCGCGGCCGACGGAACGACGCACATCGCCGCGATCGATCGCGAGGGCAACATGATCTGCCTGACGCCGAGCGGCGGCGTGTTCAGGAAATCGGCGTTCGCACCCGAGCTGGGCTGCACGCTCAGCACGCGGAGCGAGATGTTCGTCCTCGAGGACGATCACCCGAACGGGCTCGTCCCGGGCAAGCGCCCGCGGACCACGCTCGTCAGCTATCTGATCTGCGAGGGGGGCGTGCCCACGATGACCGTCGGCTGTCCCGGGGGCGACGATCAGAGCCAGGCCGACCTGCAGCTCGTCCTGAATCTCCTCGTCTTCGGGATGAATCCGCAACAGGCGGTCGAGGCGCCGCGCTTCTCGACGCAGACGCTCGTCAACTCGTTCTATCCGCGCGTCTACCGGCCGGGTCAGCTGAACGTCGAGCCGGGCATTCCCGATCGGACCCGCGCCGAGCTCCGCGCACTCGGTCACGAGGTGACCGAGATCGGCGCCTGCGGCATCGGCGCGGTCGTGACACGGCGCGATCCCCAGACGGGCGTGCTCTCGGCCGGCGCCGATCCACGCCGCCCGACCTACGCCCTCGCGTGGTAGCGGGGGAGGAGACGATGAGCACGGCAGCGAGGCCGCCGTTTCGCGCCGATCACGTCGGAAGCTTGCTGCGCCCGCCCGAGCTGCGGGAGGCGCGAGCGCGCGCGGCGCGCGGCGAGATCGACCGCGCGGCGCTGCGGGCGATCGAGGACCAGGCGATCCGCGGCGCCGTCGCGCTGCAGGAATCGGTCGGGCTACAGTCCATCACCGACGGCGAGTTCCGGCGCGACTGGTGGCACATCGACTTCCTGCGCGGCTTCGACGGCGTGGAGACCTCGACCCAGAGCTTCGGCGTGAAGTTCGAGGGAGCCGACGAGCAGCCGCCCCTCATGAAGGTGACCGGGAAGATCCGGCGCGCGCGGCCGAGCATGCTCGACCACTTCACCTTCCTCAAGTCGGCCACGAGGCGCACGGCCAAGTTTTGCCTGCCGTCGCCGGTCATGCTCCACGCTCGGGGCGACCGCCCGACGCTCAGGGCCACCTATCCGGACCTCGCCGAGTTCTGGTCGGATCTCACCGCGGCGTATCGAGACGAGATCCGCGCCCTGTGCCAGGCCGGCTGCACCTATCTCCAGATCGACGACACCACCGTGGCGATGATGTGCGACCCGAAGGTGCGCGAGCAGGTCAAGACGCTCGGCGACGATCCGGAGCGGCTGCCGGGAATCTATGCCGACCAGGTCAACGCCGTGCTGCGCGACGTCCCGCGCGACGTCACGGTCGCCATCCACACGTGCCGGGGCAACTTCAAAAGCACCTGGATGGCGAGCGGCGGCTATGACCCGGTCGCCGAGACCGTCTTCACCCGGATGAACGTGAGCGGGTTCTTCCTGGAGTACGACACCGACCGCGCGGGCGGCTTCGAGCCCCTGAGATTCGTGCCCAAGGGCAAGAAGGTCGTGCTGGGGCTGATCAGCTCGAAGGTGCCCACGCTCGAGACGAAGGACGACCTCAAGCGCCGCATCGAATCCGCCGCGAAGTACGTCCCGCTCGAGAACCTCTGCCTGAGCCCCCAGTGCGGCTTCTCCAGCACGCACCACGGCAACAAGGTCACGGTCGACGACCAGAAGCGCAAGCTCGCCCTCGCGCTGGAGATCGCGCGCGA
>QHSP01000157.1 GCA_003220495.1 Candidatus Rokuibacteriota bacterium
GAGCTCGACGCCACCGCGCGCGCGCAGAACGTCGCCGTACGGCGCGGCGACTTCGTGATCGTCCGCACGGGACAGATGGAAGACCGGCTGGCGCGCGGCGAGTGGGGCGGCTACGCCGGCGGTGACGCGCCCGGCCTGGCCTTCGAGACGGTCGACTGGATCCACGCCAAGCAGATCGCGGGCATCTGCAGCGACACCTGGGGCATCGAGGTGCGCCCGAACGACGCCGGGCCCGACGTCTTCCAGCCCTGGCACTGGGTGACGATCCCCGCGATCGGGATCGTCCACGGCGAGATCTTCTACCTGAAGGAGCTCGCGGAGGACTGCGCCGCCGACCGCGTCTACGAGTTCTTCTTCTGCGCGCCGCCGCTGGTGATCACGAAGGGCACGGGATCGCCGATCAATCCCCAGGCGATCAAGTAGGCGCCGGGCGCGGGGCTCAGCGCAGGTAGCCGACCACGTCCTTCTGGCACTCGACGAACGGAACGCTCAGCGGATCACGCGGCCGTGGGAGCGTCACTTTGACTTCCGCCTTCACCGTACCCGGATGGGGCGTGAGCACGACGATCCGATCAGCAAGGTACACCGCCTCCGCGACGTTATGGGTGACGTAGACGATGGTCTTCTTGGTTTCGCGCCACACGTCGACCAACAGGCGCTGCATCTCGTCGCGGGTCAGCGCGTCGAGCGCCGCGAACGGCTCGTCCATCAGGAGGACGGACGGATTGTAGGCGAGGGCGCGCGCGATCGCCGCGCGCTGCTGCATCCCGCCCGAGAGCTCGTGGGGATACGCGCCGGCGAACGACTCGAGGTTGACGAGGCCCAGGAACCGCTGCGCGGTCTTCGCCCGCTCGCCGCGGGGGACGCCCTTCATCTCGAGGCCGAACTCCACGTTGCGCTGGGCCGTACGCCAGGGAAACAGCTGGGCAAAGTCCTGGAAGACGACACCGCGGTCGAGCCCGCGCCCGCGGACCGCGCGGCCACCGATCAGCACGTCCCCCTTCGTCGGCGCGAGGAATCCGGCCAGGATGTTGAGGAGCGTCGTCTTGCCGCAGCCGCTCCGTCCCACGACGCAGATGAACTCGGATTCGGCGACACCGAAGCTGACGTCACGCAGCGCGGTGACGGCGCGCTCATTGGCCGCGTACTCGTAATTGACGCCTCGGATCTCGATGTGATCCATGGCGCTCGCTCACGTGCCCGCGGTGCGGACCATGCCCCACCGGCCCACGGTGCGTCGCTCGACGACCTGGAAGACGAGCCGCTCGAACCCGAGCCCGAGGATGCCGATGACCACGAGCGTGCTCAGCATCACGTCGGTCCGGAGGAACTCCTTTGAATCGAAGATCACCCAGCCGAGGCCCCAGCTGGTCGCGGCGATCATCTCGCCCCCGACCACGGCGATCCACGAGCGGGCGAACGCCTGGCGGAGTCCGGCGATGACGAACGGGAGTGACCCGGGAAGCACGACCTTCCGGAAGAGCTCGCCGCCGCCCGCGCCCATGGTCTCGGCCGCACGAATCCAGATGCGGTTGATCGAGCGGACACCGGTCCAGGTGTTCAGGATGATCGGGAACGTGGCCGCATAGAAGACCAGGGCAACGCTCGCCGCGTTTCCCAGGCCGAACCAGAGGATGAAGACGGGAACCCAGGCCAGCGACGGGATCGGGGAGAGCACGCTCACCAGGGGAAGCACGAATCGCTCGGCGGCCTTGAAGCGCCCCATCAGGATGCCGACCGGTACACCCGAGAGCGCGGCGAGGCCGAGCCCCCACAGGATGCGATAGAGCGTGTAGGCGATGTGAACGAAGATGGTGCCGCTGACGACCATCTGAACGAGCGCGGGGACGATCACCGCCAGCGACGGAGAGAGCGCCGGCGAGAAGAGACCGCTCCGCGCGAACGCTTCCCATACCACCGCCACGAGGCCGAAGGAGGCGACCGTCCCGAAGACGAACCGCTTCATCGCTCGAGCATCCCCCACCGCACGACCGTGAACTTCTCGACACGTTCGAACACGAGCTTCTCGAGGCCGAGCCCGACGAGTCCGATCACGGCGATCCCCGCCAGCATCACGTCGGTGTTCAGGAACTCCCGAGCGCCGAAAATGAGCCAGCCGAGCCCGATCGAGACCGAGGTCAGCATCTCGACGGCGATCA
>QHSP01000029.1 GCA_003220495.1 Candidatus Rokuibacteriota bacterium
ACAGGGCAAGCCGCAGGTGATCGTCTTCGCGACCCCGAGGTACTGCACCAGCCGCGTGTGCGGCCCCGTCGTGGACGTGGTACGAACGCTGATCCCGACCTATAGCGACCGAGTCGTCTTCGTACACCAGGAGATCTGGGAAGCAGGGTCCCTCCAGAGGTTCTCTCCCACCGTGGAGGAGTGGAATCTCCGCTCTGAGCCGTGGATCTTCGTGGTGGACGGCGGAGGCATCGTCCGGGCCCGATTCGAGGGTTTGACGACGCGGCGCGAACTCGAGGCGGCCCTGAGGCGCGTGCTTGGGCCGGAGCGGCGGTAACGATCGCATACACCTCGCTGTCCGTCAGCGAGTGCGGCCGAGCGAACGGCATCGCCCGCCGGACGTAGTCGAACACGGTCGTCGCATACGGGCCAGTAGCTGCCGCCGGCAAACGGATGAAGCTTGCCGGCGGCAAAATCAACGATGTGTGGTCGCGGGTCGACATACAGGCTACGCACTCGCGTTCCGAGGCAACCGGCGACCGACTGAGGGGGCGCCGGCGTCAAGCCCCTCTGCCCTAGAGTTGTCAAGGAGAAGTTCACCCGTTACTCACACTGCTACTCACACTGCGCAGCCCGTTTCACAGTGCTCTGACGCAAGGCCGTGAATGCACGAGGGGTTTGATTTGGCACCCCGCTTGCGAGCTATCACGCCTTCTATGACATCCAAGGCAGAGGTCGCGATGACGAACGCGCAGAAGATGCTACCGAAGCTCCTGAACCTCGAGCGGCTACGGACCGTGATGCGGCGCCCAGTCGTCTTCGACGGGCGCAATGTCCGGGAGGCCGAGCGCATGCGGCGCCGGGGCTTCGAGTACTACTCGATCGGGCGCGCGCCCGTGCGCCGATCATAGGCTCGCGCATGCGAGTGCTGGTCACCGGCGGCGCGGGGTTCATCGGCTCGCACCTCTGCGAGTTCTTCCTCGGCAAGGATTGGGACGTCGTCTGCATGGACGACTTCGTCACCGGATCACGGGACAACGTCGCCCACATCGCGTCGCGACGCGGCTTCATGCTCGTCGAGCACGACGTCACCGAGTACATCCGGCTCGACGGCCAGCTCGACTGGGTGCTCCACTTCGCCAGCCCGGCGTCGCCCCGCGACTACCTCGAGCTGCCGATCGAGACGCTGAAGGTCGGCGCGCTCGGCACGCACAACGCGCTCGGCGTGGCCAAGGCGAAGGGAGCGCGTTTCCTGCTCGCCTCGACCTCGGAGGTTTACGGCGATCCGCTGGTACACCCCCAGCGCGAAGACTACTGGGGTCACGTCAATCCGGTGGGCCCGCGCGGCGTGTACGACGAGGCCAAGCGGTTCGGCGAAGCGATCACGATGGCCTACCACCGTACCCATGGGATCGACACGCGCATCGTCCGGATCTTCAACACCTTCGGACCGCGCATGAGGGCCAACGACGGACGCGCGATCCCAGCCTTCATGAGCCAGGCGCTGACCGGCGCCCCCATCACCGTGTTCGGCGACGGCTCGCAGACGCGCTCGTTCCAGTACGTCAGCGACCTCATCGAAGGTCTCTGGCGGCTCATGCAGGGCCCAGTCAACGATCCGGTCAACATCGGCAACCCGCACGAGATGACCTTGCTGGATCTCGCCAAGCGCATCATCAAACTCACCGGCTCGCGCAGCGAGATCGTGTTCCGCCCGTTGCCGGTCGACGATCCGAAGGTGCGCCAGCCCGATATCGGCCGCGCGCGGGCGTTGCTCGGCTGGGAGCCCCGCGTGGATATCGACGAGGGGTTGCAGCTCACCGTGGAGTTCTTCCGGGAAAAGCTGCGTAAGAGCCGCGAGGATTGCGCATAGCGGCACTTCCAAGCGTCGAGACCACCGCGCGATTGTGGGTTGCGTCTGGGTGATGCCGCGCCGCCCGCGACCAAAGTGAAACGCGGGAGCCTCTGAGGAAGACGGATCGATAAAGCCTCCGCGCAAGATATAATTGAAGTACAGGAGGGCCTATGAAGTATCTGGCACTTTGGAATTGACCCGCGACATCTCACCTGGCAAGGCAAGACCGCGCCCTTCCAAGAAGCGCGAGCCACAATCAGCGGCCGACAACAAGATCCTCCCAATGGAGCTTCAAGTTGGCGACCGCCTCACCAACGAGGCCGGCGAGTCGGAGGTCATCGCCCCGCCATACAGCACAGCGGGCGGAAGAATCGTCCACGCGCGAGTCCAGAGAATCAACGAGCCCGCCAGTTGGGAGATATGGAATTGGGATGCTGCCAAGCGCATCAGCGTGGGGCGGACGAGCGCGGAGGAGGGTAAGGGATGACGCGACTCGCGGAGAGTACGCCGCCGCTCGGCGGGCGGTCCAGAGTGCCGCGTGGGAGGCGCTCACCCGCGCGAACGACTGACTACGCTAGCAATCCACTCGCGTGGGTTGCGCCGCTCATCGTTCCACAGCTCGAAGCAGAGGACGTGGAATTGGATAGAGCGCGCGCCGTAGCCCGACGCTTTCGAGGCGCTGTCATAAGGGAGTATTCGCCCCTGCTGTAATGACGAAGGGCCACAGCATCAAACTGTGGCCCTTTATTTTTGCGTTGTTAAATGGCGGGCTCGACGGGACTTGAACCCGCGACCTCTGGATTGACAGAACGCTACGCGCCTTCGACGTCAGTCGCGTTTCTCGCTACTTCGCACACTTACAAATCGGGGACGGCCTATCTCGGTGACAGTGTCAGGCCCTTGTTCTATGATGTTTGGCCAAGATTCTGACATGGATTTTCGAGCATGGATCGTGGCCAAGGGCACTGTCAGGGCGTCGTCAGGCACAGTCCAGCAATCCTAGTTTCTGGGAGGCTGAAAGCCCATCAACTCGCCATCGCCAAAGAAGCGCATCACCTTCCCATGCTCTACAACGTCGTCACCGAATATCTGTCCCATTGTGCGTCTCGACGCTCCCATGAATTGAGCGCGCACCTTCACAAAGAAGTCATCCTTGCAGTAGTAGCTACTTCGTCGCTGTCTCTGTAGTACGTCCACACCTAACGGATCGATGACAAACAATCGCAACCCGACACGATCAATCGCTTCGTTTATCGCGTCATTTATGTGTTTATCGCCGAAGCTGTAGCCGATAACCATGGTTCGGGTATTCGGCTGTGACAGATACTCTCTGAATCGCTCGTAGTTCCATTTCAGAATTGGATGCTGCTCAATGGCAGAAGGCTTATCGCCTCCCATGATCAGCATCGGACGTCCACTACGCTCATCGATCCAAGTGCTCGCTCCATGCAGCTTAAAATATGGCTGACGGTCCTTCTCAAGCACAAACTTCGCTGAATCCAGGGGAACCCATGTCATTTTGTGCGGCTGCTCGCCTTCAGCTGGAATCGGCTGCATTCCAGGGATCTGCCATCCCGCCCACTGTCGATACATGGAGAATTCATCTCTTGCGAAACCGCTGTTGAAGTAATGCTGTTCCATCAGGACATCCTGATTAAGAGTGAAAATAGCGTCAAACATCTTTAGATAGTTCCGTACACCGCACTCAACGCCCCGGCGGCTAGAATCAAAGTGTACCGTCGAAAAAGCTCGATTTCATATCTGCAAACATCTGACGTATGGCGTCCTCCAACTTCGTGAGTCGTTGCTCCGAGCGCCTTCGAATCCACCACTGCGTTTGTGCGTCCACAACAGCGTCCGTATATCATCATCGACTTGAGGGCAGCCAATGAGGTATTCGAACGCCTCGTCGGCTAACCAACCGCCCCAATTCCTGCCGAAGCCTGCGCCGGTGAGAAGAATGAATTGCGGCATGGCAACAATAGACTACACTCCGTTTTGACGGAGGCAACCTACGCCATGTGGGCAACACTGTGGGGGATGCTGACAGTCCAGGACATAAACGCATGGGCAACTGTGATTCTTGTAGGGATTACTGCCTACTACGCCTATCAGACTCGGAGACTCGTAAAGGTTGAAGCTGACCGATCCGAGTTCGAAGCCAAACGATCTGAGCTAGAGTCGCGGCCTTATCTTGAAGTCTTATTTCAACGTTGGGCTTTAGGCGAGTTTGGTCCTCAGTTTGAGGCAATCAATGTCGGCACAGGTCCAGCCGTGCGCGTGCGCTTCGACAATCCGAGTCATCTACTGTGGCTGTCAGGTCAAGCCCACATTCAAGGATTCACTACGATTGCCACCGGACTCCCTTCAGCCCGATTCGCATTTCGAACGAAGCCAATGACTCCTGATGGCGAGCTTCCAACGACTGACTGGTCAACGGAGTTTAGGATTCGCTACAACGATGCGGCAGGGCTTCACGAATTTGCCGATAAATGGCGTCTGGGCGTAGACCAGGGCACGTCTTATCTCGTGCGGGTGAACGCCACAGTCTTGAAGACGCAGCCTGCTGAGTCCGAAGACTATGTCGCACAGCAAGGGCCGCACGGCATCAGTTTTCAAACGGTACCGGATCGTCAATCTAGCTGATATGCAGCGTGCTGTTGCACGGCTACAGAATGGGAATGGATCGGATCATCCACAGGGACGGCGAGCTTTGCCAAGTGGCAAAGTATCTGGCCAAGATTAGCCCTTGCTGTAATGACAAATGCCCCAGTGCTCGTGACTGGGGCTTTTGTTTATGCGGTATCACATGGCGGGCTCGACGGGATTTGAACCCGCGACCTCTGGATTGACAGTCCAGTGTGCTAACCAGGCTGCACCACGAGCCCGCTAAACGGATCAGCTATTTAGCGTACGGGATTCTATCACGGCGCCCGCGGTGTGACCGGAGAATGTGCCCCGCCCGCCTCCTCGCCACCCGCCCTGACCTCACCCGCGCGTCCCCTCGATGCGCTCGTGGGCGCCCCACGTGCGTTCCTCGACGAGGGCCGGCTGATCCACCCGTCGCACGCGCACGTGCGCGACCTTGCCGCCCGCCGTTGTGCGCGGCCGGTTGACCACTTCCCACTCGCCGGTCTCGTCGGAGAGTCGGTCGCCGATCTGGAGCTGCATCGGGAGGAGCCGCGTCGCGGCTGAAGGGGATTCGTGCGGCGCCCCGCGTGGGCGTCGCGCTCCTTATTTCACCCGCTCGTAAGTTGCCGGCCCGGTCACCGGGTTGAAGCTGCCTTCAGGCGCGAGGATCATGGTGGTCTTGCCCTTGTCCTCGGAGATCACCACGGTCCCTTCGCTCCGCGACGACTTGTACCGGACCTTGCCGCCTTGCAGATAGTATTTGCCGACCGTGAGCGTTCCGCCGTCTCGCGTCGTGGAGGATTGATAGCTGCCGTCCTCCTTGACGGTCATCAGCACTCGCTCGGAGCCAGACAGCTGCGACGTCACCCAGCCCTGCCACGTTCCGGCGAGCTGCTTGATGTCCGTGATCTGCTTCTCGGCCGCGATGGCGGCGAGCGGAGAAACGGCGAACACCAGGGCGATCACTACCGCGAGCAAACAACGCGAGCTCATAGGGCACGCTCCATGACGGGCAGGCTCGAGTCCACGACCGAATGGTAGCCGAGCGCCACGGCCAGCGCCACGCCACGGCCGAGAGGCGCAGAACACGCGGGCGAGACGCTCAGAACGTTCCGCCGCCGCCCCCGCCCATGCCACCGCCGGACGAGCCGCGCGAGAAGCCGCCACCGCCGGCGCTGCCGACGGTGGCGCCGTAGCCCCGCCGCGTCGTGAGGATCGCTTCCTCCGTGCGCTGCGCGAAGGTGCCGAGGTCGTGCGCGAAGCTCGGGAGCGAGAAATCGCTGCGGCTCAGATACCAGGACGGCGCCGAGACGCGGAGGCCCTGGAAGTTGAAGATCCAGCGCTCGGTGACGCCGAGCGCGATCGCCCACGGAAGCCACCGGTGGAAGGTGTCGGCCGGCATCCGCTCGAGGCGATCCTTCTCCGCTCGCTCGAGGAACTCCTGGAAGCCGCGCGCGCGCGCCAGCTGCTGCACGCCTAGCCGGGTCTTGTGCGGCATGACCCAGCCCCAGCCGACGAAAACGAGCCCGCTGAGGACGATGCAGATGCGCAGCCAGGGCTCGTAGAAGCCGAGCCAGGACGGTCCGTAGGACGGCAGCATGAATCCGACGATCGCCGTGATGGCGCCCGCGAGCATCCACCCGGCGCGCACGTGGCCCGGCGACGCGGGGAAGAGACCGTCCTGCACCATGAGGCGATAGAGCCGGTCGCGGATCGGCGGGAACACGTTGTCGTAGTCGTGCCGCACCTCCGAGAGCAGGCGCATGTTGATCGCCCAGTCGCCGCCGAAGACCTTGGCCAGCACGAAGAGCTCGAAGTCCTTCAGCTCGGGGTCGCCGCCGACCGGCTTCAGCTGCTTGAACATGAAGTCCTGCGCGCCGAACGCCGTGGTGATCGGCTCGATCGCGAGGTAGCCGCGCACCGCGAGATCGACGACCGTCGCGATGACGTCGCGTGGATGGGCGCGCTCGTCCAGGAGTGCGCCCGCCTCCGCTGGAATCAGATCAGCCGGTGGCTCGTACTCGGGCTTCACGGAGCGCGTCGACCCCGGATCGCGCCCGAACGCCCACCAGACGAAGCCTCCCCAGATCAGCGCGAGCGCGGGGAGCCCGAGCGGCCAGTGGTCGGCCACGAGCCATCCAGCCCGCCGAAGCTCCGAGGGATGCGCCACGTGCCCCGGCGGCCAGCCCACGAGCACGGTCACGCCTTCGCGCGCCCGCAGCGCACGCGTCGTCCTGAACCGCCAGTAGTCCTGGACGCGATCGACCGCATAGTCGTGCCCGACCGCGCCGAGCGCGCCGGTGTAGGCGGCGGTCCGCACCTCGGCGTCGCCGATGCCGGCGGGGAGCGTCACGTAGACCTCGGCGGTCCCGATCGGCGCGTTCCAGTCGGTGCCGGTGGCGTTCCAGTAGAGCTCGTCGTGATCCTCGTAGGCGAGGACGCCGCGGCGCACGTGGTACACGACGCTGACCGTCTTCTTCGTGTCGACCGCGCCGGGCACCCAGGCCTTGATCGCGACGGCGTGGTCCGGGTACGACACCTCGCTCCGGAGTGGACGGCTCCCCTCGTCGTAGACTCCGATGCCGCTCAAGGTCAGCGGGTATTCGAGCCCGTCACGGGAGTAGCGCGCCGGAATCCTCCGGAAGATTCCCTGATGCGACCCTCGGAAGTTGAAGGTGATGTCCTCGCGAACGATGAGGCTGCCGTCGGCGTTGACGACGACGCTGGTGACGAAGCTGTCGATCGCGAATAGCCCGCGCGTCTGCGCCGCGACGCCAGACGCGGTCGCCAGCACGAGGGCCAGCGCAGGAGCCAGCGCGATGAGCCGGCCGATGCGGTCAGCTCCCGAAGGCGACGCGCGGGGCCTGACGGTCTTCGGGCCGGTCGAGCTCGAAGTACTGCCGCTTGGCGAAGCGGAAGAACAGCGCGATCTGGTTGGACGGAAAGCTGTCGATCGTCGTGTTGAAGTCGCGAACGACGGCGTTGTAGTAGCGGCGCGAGCTCTGGATCGTCTCCTCGATCTCCCCGAGCGAGCCCTGGAGGTCGCGAAAGCTCTGGTTCGCCTTGAGCTCGGGATACGACTCGGCGAGCGCGAAGAGCTGCCGCAGCGCGCCGGTCAGCTGGTTCTCGGCCTGCGCGCGCGCCTCGGGTGTCTGCGCCGCTACCGCCGCGCCGCGGGCGCGGACGACCTGGTCGAGCGTGCCCCGCTCGTGCGCGGCGTAGCCCCGCACGGTCTCGACCAGGTTGGGCACCAGATCGGTGCGGCGCTTGAGCTGGACGTCGATGTCGGACCACGCTTCTTCCGACCGCTGACGCAATCCGACGAGCTTGTTGTACGTCAGGATGATCGCGACGATGAGGCCGGCGAAGACGAGAAGGAAAACGACGCCACCGAACGTCATGAAATCCTCCTCGATCATCGTAGCATCAGGCCGTCGCGCTCCCGAACAACGCGTGGGCTCGGGGCCGCCACCGCCGATAGTGGTGGCGCGCGCAGAATCCACATGATGAGCTAGGATTGGTCCATCCGATCCACGAAAAGGAGACCTTCCATGCCGATGCAGACTCGCTACCTCTTCAGCGCGGCCATGAGCGTGCGTCCGGACAAGGACGCCCTCTTCAACGAGGTCTACGACACCGAGCACGTGCCGGCGCTGCTGGGGGTGCCCGGCGTCATCGCGGTCGCGCGCTTCAAGAGCGAGCCGGTGACGATGATGATCGGCGGCGAGCGGAAGACGATCGTGATCGAGAGCGAGCCCGCCTACAACGCGCTCTACGAGATCGAGAGCCCAGCCGTCCTCATCAGCGACGCCTGGGCGAAGGCGGTCGAGGACGGACGCTGGGCGGAGCACGTGCGCCCCTACACTACCAACCGCCGCCACGTGATCTACCGCCGCATCGCGTAGCCGACCGCCGGGGCGCCGCGTGAGCGAAGAGCTCCACCTGCCCCGGGCGCCGTCCGGCGACGGGCTCGTGCTCACCCACGGCGCCGGCGGCAACGCGCGGGCGCCGCTGCTGGTGGCGCTCGGCGAGGCGTTCGCCGCCCGGGGCCTCACGGTGCTGCGCTACGACCTCCCTTTCCGGCAGGCCAACCGGAAGGCGCCCCCGCGCCCGTCGGGAGCGGGGCGGGACCGCGAAGGACTGCGCACCATGATGACGGCGATGCGATCGCGCGTGGGCGGCCGCGTCTTTCTCGGCGGGCAGTCGTACGGAGGCCGTCAGGCGAGCATGCTCGCGGCCGCCGAGGCCGGGCTCGTCGACGGGCTCCTGCTGCTCTCCTACCCGCTGCACCCGCCGGGGCGCCCGGCCGAGCTCAGGACGTCGCATCTTCCGAAGCTCGCCGCGCCCACCATGTTCGCGCACGGCTCGCGCGATCCGTTCGGCTCGCTCGAGGAGATCGAGGCGGCGCGGACCCTCATTCCCTCGCGGACAGCGCTCGTCGCCGTCCCGGGCGCCGGCCACGATCTCTTTCGCGCGCCGCGGCGGGCCGGCACCGACGTCGCCGCAGAGATCGTCGCAGCGTTCCTCGACCTCGTCGGCTAGAGGAAACCCGTGACCGACCAGCCTCCAGCTAGTCGATGCCGCGGTCGGGTAAGATCGGCGAATTGTCGGGCGCCGGCAGCGCCTCGACGCGCCCGGGACGCTCGCGCGCGCGCTCGTTCTGCTCGGTGCGCACGCGATGCATGAGGGGAATCAGCGGGACGATGCACACGAAGAGCACCGAGATCAGCCAGAAGTCGTCCGCGTAGGCCATGACCTGCGCCTGCTCGATGGTGCTGCGGTACAGCATCGCGAGCGCGCGGCGGCCGGCCGTGAACGAGTCGGCGCCCTGGCTCACGAAATGAGCCGTCCACTGCTTGAGCCTTGCCGACGTGTCGGCGTCCCAGACGTCCAGATGGCTGACCAGCGTGGTTTGATGCGCCTGGCTGCGCCGGACCAGGAGCGTGGTGGCCAGCGCGACCCCGATGCTTCCACCGATGTTGCGCACGACGTTGTAGGCGGCGGTCGCGTTGCCCAGACGCTCCAGGCGGATCGTGGCGAGCGTGAGCGTCTGGAGTGGCGGGAAGATGAAGCCCATCGCGAATCCCTGGAGGAAGCGCGGCCACGCGAGGCTCCAGTAGTCCATGCCGACGGTCACGCTCGTCATCATCGTCGAGGCGAAGGCGTTCAGGAGGCATCCGCCGATGAGCATGAGGCGCTGATCCGTGCGCGCGACCAGGCGGCCCGAGATCATGAGCGAGATCATGGTGCCGAGGCCGCCGGGCGCCAGCACGAGCCCGGCGTTCCAGGCGTCCCACGCCAGAATCTTCTGCGCGTACAGCGCGACCAGCAGGACGCTCGAGTTGAAACCCAGGGCGACCAGCGCGATGCAAATGGTGCCGACCGCGAAGTTCCGGTCGTTGAACACGCTCAGGTCGAGGATCGGCTCGCGGGCCAGGAGCTCGCGGATGACGAACGCGACGATCGCGCAGATGGCGAGCATGAGCAGCCCGATGATGAGGCCCGAGTCGAACCAGTCGTTCTTCTCGCCGAGGTCGAGGCAGAGCTGCAGGAAGCCGAATCCAAACACCATCAGCAAGAGCCCCACCGCGTCGATGCCGCGCGGCTTCTTGACGAACGGGGCGTCGAACAAGAACACGCTGACCATCAGAAACCCGCCCAGACCGATGGGGAGGTTGATGTAGAAGATCCAGCGCCAGGACCAGTTGTCGCAGATCCATCCGCCCACGGTCGGCCCGAGAATGGGCGCCAGCATGATGCCGCCGCCCCAGACGGCCATGGCGGTGCCGCGCATCCGCAACGGGAAGATCTCCCACATGATCGCCTGCGCCATCGGAATGACCGGCCCGCCGCCGAGCCCCTGGAGGATGCGCATGGCGACGAGGAACTCGAGCGACGGCGCGATCCCGGAGAGGAACGAGCTCACGGTGAAGAGGACCGTGCAGATCAGGAAGAACCGGCGCCGACCGAATCGGGCCGAGAGCCAGCCGGTCGCCGGAATGACGATGGCGTTCGCGGCGAGGAACGAGGTGATGACCCACGACATCTCCTCGATGCCGGCCGACATCGAGCCCTGCATGTGGGGCAGGGCGACGTTGGTCACGCTCGAGTCCAGGACCTGCATGACCGTGACCATCATCACGGAGAACGTGATGGCCCACCGTCGGGCGGGAGAGATCTGCCCTTCGGCGACCAGCTCGACGGAGCTCACCCCCCCACACTACGTCATAACGGCACGGGCATGGGGGCCGATTGCACCCCCCTGCTCGCACCGTTGGCCCGGCTCTTGCTCTTTCCCGGTGCGTACGCCGGGCTCACCGTATCAGTTCCATCGAGGCCGGCAGAGGAGGGTTCCGAATGCCTCCCGCTCGGCTGATTGGGGTGATTGCCCTTGGCGTGATGCTCCTTTGGGTCCGACCGGGCCCTGCCGCGGCCCAGAGCGAGCTGCAGATGTGGCTCAACCCGGAGATGGGCAAGCAAATACCGCGCGCAGACTACCGGTACACCTTCTACCCCGAGCGAAAGGTCGAAGACCAGGACGCCCATTTCGCCATGACCGAGCAGCGGGTGAGCCTCTTCGCCCCCTTTTATCAAGACTCCAAGGACGAATGGGCTTTCTCGGCAAAGACGCTGTATCAGGACATCGACACCCGCGCCCGGTTCCCGGAAGCGGGCGGCGTTTTTCCCAGCGAGCTGTGGGACGCGAGCGCCACCGTCAGCTATCGACACAGGTTCGACAACTCCTGGACGGGCGGGGTGGCGCTGACGGTCGGCTCCGCCAGCGACGAGCCGTTCAACACCGTCGACGAGATGTACTTCCGACTGATCACGCTCCTCCGCGTCCCTCAGGGGGAGCGCAACTCGTGGATCTTTACCTTGATCTACGCGACCGACGAGCAGATCTTCGGCCAGACCTTGCCGATACCCGGCATCGCGTACGCGTGGGTGCCATCGGACAAATTCACGGCCGTCATCGGCTTTCCGTTCTCGATGATCCGGTACAAGCCGTTGGAGAACCTCACCCTGGAGGCGGAGTATTACCCGTTCTGGACGGTCCGCTCGCGCGCCACCTGGGAGATCTTCCAGCCGTTGCGCGCGTACGTCGGATTCCAGTGGGACAGCGATCACTTCTACCGCGCCGACCGCGACGACAGGAAAGACAAGATCTTCTACCGCGAGATGCGGCTCTACGCCGGCATCCGATTCGATCTGCGGCACATCGGCTTCGAGGTCACCGGCGGCTGGGCGTTCAATCGCTTCTATTTCGAGGGGGAGGGCTACTCAGACCGTCACGACAACCGATTCGACGTCGGCGACGCCCCCTTCATCGTCGGCAAGGTGAACCTGCGCTTCTGAGCCCGCGCTCCGGCGTCGAGCGATGGCGTCGACGAGGTAGATCGTCGACAGCAAGTAGGCGATGCCCAGCGTGAACCCGCCGGCCACATCCGACACCCAGTGCGCCTCGAGGTAGAGCCGGCTGAACGCGACCACGAGCACGATCGCCGCGCAGCCCGTGTATCCGAGCCACCGGCGGGATCTCCTCACGGTCGACGTGGCGAGGAGATACGTCATCAGGCCGAAGAACACCACCAGGCTCAGCGCGTGACCGCTCGGAAAACCCCATGCGGCGAGATTCGGACGCGGGCGGTCGATGGCCCACTTCGTGACGAGTTGGAGGATGCCGGTCCCGGCCATCACGAACGGTAAGGCCACGGCCCAGCGACGGCTCGGGCGCCACAGGATCGCGACTCCGAGCACGATCAGCGGGATGAGCCCGTAATGCTCGCCGAGGCCGGAGACTCCGTTCATCGCGGGATCCAGGAGCGGAAGCCGGGTCAGCTGAACGAGGTCCCGTGTGTGGTGATCGAGGACGGACAACCGATGGCCCGCGGCAACCAGAGCCAGCGCCAGGAAGCCGGCCAACGACAGGGTCGCCACGGCCAGAAAGCTCCGTGAAAGACCCGACCCTGCCCTTCCGTGGTCCACCCCGGCAGTATGCCATGACCGTCACGGTGACGCCGGCAGCGTCAATCGTGACACCACCTGCCCAATGGCACCGGTGTTGCTGGCTCCTTATCTGTGCGCGCCTTCCGCTCGCTCGCGGCCACTGCCGGCCTCGCGCTCATGGTCATCCTCATCGTTCGGGTGGGGAGCGACGAGGCCCTCACCGCGGCGGCGCGCGGGCTCGGTTGGCGCTCGCTCCTGGTCTGCCTGCCGTTCGCGCTGATCATGGCCGTCGACACGCTGGGATGGCGCTACGCCTTCGCCTACGACCGTGTGCCGTTTCTGCGGCTGGTGGCCGCGAGGATCGCGGGCGAGGCCGTGAACGTGATGACCGCGCTAGCGCCGGTCGGAGGCGACGCGATCAAGGTGTGGTTCCTCCGGCCGCACGTGGCCTATCGGGACAGCGTGGCGTCGGTGATCATCGCCAAGACCACGATCACGCTCTCGCAAGCGCTCTTCCTGCTCGTGGGCGTGGTGGCCGCGCTAGCGCTGGCGGTCGACGCGCGGCTCGTGCGGGCGATGCTCTGGCTCTTGCTGGTCGAGCTGGTCGGCGCCGGGGGCTTTCTGGCCGTCCAGACGGCGGGGTTGGTGACTCGCGGGGCCCGCTTGTTCGAGCGGTTCAAGAAGCTCCAGGCGCTCGCCGCGGCGGAAAATCTCGATCGGACCTTGCAGAGCTTCTATCGGAGCCAGTGGCGGCGGTTCGCGCTCTCGGTCAGCTTCCATCTGCTCGGCTGGCTCATGGGCGCGCTGGAAACCTGGCTCTTCCTGCGCGTGCTCCAGATTCCGGCGTCGCTCACGATCGCCCTGGTGATCGAGACGCTCGGCTCGGCCGTTCGCTTCGCCACCTTCTTCGTTCCCGGCAGTCTGGGCGCGCTGGAAGGCGCGAACACCGCCGCCTTCGCGGCGCTCGGGCTCGGAGCCCAGGCCGGGCTGGCCTTCAGCCTCCTCAGACGACTACGCCAGGTGGTGTGGATCGCGCTGGGAATCCTCGTACTGCTGCTGGCGCGCGCTCGGATGCGACTCGCTCCCGAGGCGCCGGCCTGACCACGGGTGCGTTCGCCTGCGCCGCGACCTGACGCGCCCGCAGGCGATCGAAGCTTCCCGCGGGGATCAGCAGGGCCAGCGCACCGTCGAGGATTCGCACGTCTTGCGGCTTGCGCCGATTCACGCGCACGCGGACGTGACGGCCACGGTAGAGGTCGAGCTCGTCCCGGCAGCCCGGCACGTCTAGCATCACCTTGATCAGCTGGGCCAGGATACGGGCCGGGGTCGTGCGCGGAATCACGCACACGTCGAAGACGCCGTCCGCCGGCGAGGCCGCGGGGGTCAGACTGAGGAAGCCCCGGTAGGTCTCCACGTTCGCGATGGTCACGAGGCCGGCCTTGCCCGGGACCGCGTGGCCGTCGATCTCGACCTGGATGGCGTCGAGCGCTCCGTCGGAGAGCTGCCTCGCCGCCATCTGATAGTACGAAAGGAGGCGCCGGTAGCGCTGGCGCGGCCGGTGGAGCCGCTCCACGTCCTCCTGGATGCGCGCCAGGTAGCCGTAGCTCCGGTGCGCGAGGAACATCTCGCCGCTGGCGACGCCCACGTCGCTCCACACGAGGTCGCCGCGGCCGAGGAGCGCGACCACCTCGTCGGGGTCGCTGGGATGCTCGAAGGCGTTCGTGAAGAGGTTGCCAAAGCCCGACGGCACGGGCACGAAGGGCACCCACAGCCTGATCGCGGCCTCGGCCGCAGCGCTCACCGTCGCGTCGCCGCCGATCGCGACGAGGCTCGAGAAGGCGGCGCGACACGTCTTCGCCCACTGGACGAGCTCGTCCAGCGTGCGAAACGCGTGCAGGCGCGCCGCGTAGCCTTCCTTCCCGAGCCGCTTTCGCACCTCTCGGGCGATAGCCACCGCGCGGCCATCGCCCGAGCCCGGCGTCACAACGATCTGAACCAGGGTCGCCATCGACCCGCGTTCAAGCGTTGCGCAGGCCGGTCGCGCTGCCGATCACCGCCGGCGCAGATCCCGAACGTAGACGTTCTGCGCCACGACGGAGTTCGCCGAGATCTGCTCGGCGTAGATAACCGACGCCGTCACTTCCGGCGCCTTGATCTCACCCCGCGTATCGCCGACCTTGACGTCCTTCGACTGATGGATCTGGCCCTGGATGTTGTCGGCGTCGATCCTGTTGGCGTAGATCGTATCGGCGCGAATCTGCTGCGCCGTGATGTGATCGGCGTGGATCGTCTGCGACGACGCCGGAGCCGGATTGGGCGGTGCCGGCGGCTGCGAATTCCCCTCGATCCTGACGTGATTGGCGCGCGCCACGCCGACGGGAAGCGCGACCATCGCGAGCCCGGTGCCGACCGTCACGAGCAATTCTCTGCGACGCATCTCGAACCCCCTGTCCGTGTCGTTGATCCGACACGACCCAGCATCCGGCGTGCCAGTGGCCAGCGTCGCGAAGTTGCCGTTCTCGTTGAGTCGGCCATCGTCGAGCGAAGCGGTGCGTCGGCATACGAAAGAAAGAACTACCGGCTGGAGGAAAACCTACACGGGAAAAACTGGCCCGCGCCCCGGAAGAAACTACAGGGTAACTGTTACAGAGATCCTCCGTTGCGCCCCGGCGCACCGCCGAGGAAGAGCGCGTGAGGCACGCTCGCGAGCGGTATACAGTGCCCCACGAAGTGAGGTCAACGATTCGCGTCGCCGCATTCCTCCCAACGGTCGCGCTGGCCGCCGGCTGCCTGGCGTCGGTGACCGACCGAGAGCCGCCGAGCGGCGAACCCACCCGCGCCGCCTGGGTCGTCGATCACGGCTGGCACACCGCGATCGTCGTACGTCGAGGTGACGTGGACCCGGCGGTTTGGCCCGAGGTGGGTGATGTCCCAGAGGCGGCGCTCGTGGAGGTCGCGTGGGGCGACCGGGATTTCTACATGGCGAAGGACCCAACTGGATGGCTTGCCATCAAGGCCGCGTTCTTCACGTCGGGCAGCGTGCTCCACGTCGTCGGTTTCAGCGAGTCGACCCTGGCCGGCCTCCCGGCGAGCGCCGTCGTCGAGCTCAGGGTTTCACGCGGCGGCTTCGACGCGATGACACGCTTCTTCCACGACGAATACCAGCGAAGCGGCGAAGGCCGCCCCGTGCGGCTCGAGCACGGCCTCTACGGCGCGAGCTGGTTCTACGCGGCGCGGAGCCGGTATCACCTGTTCAACACCTGCAATACCTGGGTCGCGCGCGCCCTGCAGCGGGCCGGCCTCGAGGTGACCCCGGCCGGCACGCTGACCGCGGGCAGCGTCATGCAACAGGCGCGGCGCGCGGTGGCCCCCCGGGTAGATCCGCCCTCTCAGGGCCAGCGCCCGTGCTCACCGCCGCGGGAGGAGGCGAGAGGTTGAGTCGCGCGGGTCGGGCGAGCGGCGGGAGTCGCGCCCGCGTCTGGCTTCGCGCGCATCGAGGCGGGCGACGTGACGATGGATGTCGCGGAGCAGCAGCAGCATCTGGCCGCTGAGCACGAGCGAGCCGCCCAGAATGACCGCAAGCGAGACGGCCGCGATGGCCGCCGGAGCGAGCCGCGCTCGCCACTCCGCGGGCACCCGCGAGACGATGTCCGCCGGCCAGGGTGAGAGCACCGCAAACGCGGTGAGCGCAGCGACGAAGATGAGAAGACAGCCCGCCACGATCTGAGCGAGCGCCCAGGCTCCCACCAATCGGTATCGACGGGCTCCCGCCATGGTCGTTCTAGCGAGGCGGGCAGACGATGCCAGCGCGGCGTGTCACCCTGGCCTGCCGGCAGGCGGCCTCGGTCGCCCCGTCGCTGTAGATCTTCGGTCGAATCCCGAGATTCATCATTCTGGGCATTTTCGCTCAGACTCGGCCCGGAGTGTACGTCCCGGTATGATGGGACGCCATGCGCTGGGACGAGTCCCCCAGGTTTCTGCTGATCGCGAGCGTCGCCTCCGCCATCGTCAGCGCCGCGTTCGGCCTGGCCGCCATCTGGGACCACCCGGGCTACAACGTGGCCGCCGCCGCGCTGGCCTTGCTGACCGCCATCCTCGGCTGCCGCGCGTACGAGCGTTCGACTCATCGCCGATTGGGACGCCTCCAGCGCGAGCACCTCGTCCTCCGGCTGCGCCAGCTACCGTCGCCGATCGAATTTCGCGTGGTCGCCGTGCCGGACGCCGAGGCGGTGAGATTCGCCCAGGAGCTGCTCGATGTCTTCGTCGAAGGGGGCTGGCCGGCCCACGGCGTCTACCGCGCGCTGCCGGCGAATGCCGCCAGCACCGGTCTCTTTGTCGCGGTGCAGGACGGCAACTTTCCGTCCGAGGAGGAGCGGCGCTTGCTGTTGATGCTCAGCGAGTTCGGGATGTACGCGGTGAAATCGACCAGCCCGAAGCTCACTCACCCGAAAGCGCTCGAGCTCCTGGTCGGCCATCGGCCGACGATGTGACGACGAGCGGCGGTTGACCGGTCGACTCGGAGCGGCTACCGTGCTCGCCATGGAGGATGGCATGCTCCGCGGAAGGCGGATCCTCCTCCTCGAGGACGATACCGATGCGCGGGAGTCGATGGCGATGCTGCTCGAGGTCGCCGGCGCCAACGTCGTCTCGACGCCGACCGCCGAGGACGCGCTCGCGGCCCTGCAGAACACCGAGTTCGACGCCGTGGTGACCGACGTGGCCATGCCGGGACGCAGCGGCTTCTGGCTCGTGGGGCAGATCCGGCAGCTCCCGACCAGGCCGACCGTGCCCGTCCTCGCCGTCACCGGGCATCCCTTTCCCCGCGACGGCATGCTCCGCGCCGGCTTCGACGCCCAGATGCTCAAACCGGTCTCGCCCGCCTTGCTCTACGAAACGCTGACCCACCTGATGGGCAGAAGCTGACGCGACAACCCCCCGGGAATCACCGACCGATCCCTGAGGGAAAACCCCGATGGATCGGGTCGCCGGCACCCGGCGACAACACTATGCATGGACTTCGGAGCGATCCGACTGACGATCAGACGCAAGCTCGAGAACGGCCGTCTCCCGCTGCAGCTCCACCTCCGCTGCTTCGAGATCTGGGCACAGGAACGGGCGTCGCTCCTGAGGCAGCGCGAGCAGAGCGCGGCGCCGGCCTGACGGCCGCCGGCCTCAGTCGTCTTTTCGGTGCTCGGCGGGCCCACCGCGCCGAGAGAGATTCCTGGCCGTGTTGATCAGGCCGACGTGCGAGAAGGCCTGAGGAAAGTTGCCCACCAGCCGGCGCTCGGCCGGATCGTATTGCTCGGACAGGAGGCCGACGTCGTTGCGGATGTCGAGGAGGCGCTCGAAGAGCGCCCGCGCCTCGGCCTGCTTGCCCTGCAGCGCCAGATTGTCGGCGAGCCAGAACGTGCACGCGAGGAACGCCCCTTCGCCAGGGGGTAGCCCGTCAAGCTCGGGCGTGCTCTGGTAGCGCGCGACCAATCCATCGCTCGTGAGGTGCTTCCGGATCGCGTCGACAGTTCCGAGCATGCGCGGATCCGTCGCCGGAAGAAATCCGACGAGCGGAATCATCAGAAGGCTCGCGTCGAGGAGCTTCGACCCGTAGTACTGGACGAACGCCCCGAGCCCTCGGTCGAATCCGTTTCGGCACACGTCTTCATGAATCGTGGCGCGGACGTCTCGCCAGCGCCCGACGGGCCCTTCGAGCCCGAAGCGCTCCACCGCCTTCACGGCGCGATCCAGGGCGACCCACGCCATCACCTTGGAGTGGGTGAACAGACGGCGCGGGCCGCGAACCTCCCAGATCCCCTCATCCGGCTGTTGCCACGCGGACTCGACGAACTCGACGAGATTGCCTTCGACCCGCCAGGCGTCTTCGTCGGCTTCGAGCCCGACGCGCCGGGCGCAGTGCAGCGCGTCCGCGACCTCACCCAGCACGTCGAGCTGGAACTGACTCGTCACGGCGTTGCCGACCCGCGCCGGGACGCTGCCCTCATAACCCGGCAGCCACGGGACTTCCCACTCGGGCAGGAGCCGTTCGCCGGCCACCCCGTAGACGACCTGTGCCTGTGACGGCTGGCCGGCGATCGCGCGGAGGAGCCACTTGCGCCAGGCGCGCGCTTCGTCCACGTAGCCGCCGGTCATCAGCGCGTAGAGCGCGAACGTGGCGTCTCGGAGCCAGCAATATCGATAATCCCAGTTCCGCACACCACCGAGCCGCTCCGGTACCGACGTCGTCGGGGCGGCGACCAGGCCGCCGGTCGGCGCGTACGTCAGCGCCTTGAGCGTGATGAGCGATCGAACGACGGCCTCTCGCCACTCGCCGTCGTAGGTGCACCGCTCGGACCAGGCTCGCCACCACCGCTCAGTCGTCTCGATCGCCGGCTCCGACTCCACCGCCGACGGCTCGGGTCCAGACGACGGATACCAGGCGAGCGTGAACGGCACGCGCTGCCCGGCGGCGACGCTGAAGTCGGCGACCGTGTGAAAGCGCTCGCCGCGGAGCGGGATCGGCGTGCGAAGGCGCAGGCCGTTCGCGCCGCCGATCGCCCGGATGCCGTCGGAGGTGCGGCGCACCCACGGAATCAGCGAGCCGTAGTCGAGGCGAACGACCAGATCGAGACGCATCGCGACCCGGCCGCGCTTGCCCTCGACGACCCGGACGATGGTGGGGGTTTCGGTCGCGATCGGCATGGTGTCGATCACGGTCACGGCGCCGGCATCGGTCTCGAAGTCGGTCTCGAGGACGAGGGTGCCAGGCCGGTAGCGTCGCCGGACGGCGCGGATCTCGTGCGCCGCCGGCGCGATCTGCCAGCGCCCGTGCTCCGGTGTCCCGAGGAGCGCGGCGAAGCACGCGGGCGCATCGAAGCGGGGCAGGCAGAGCCAGTCGATCGACCCGTTCCGCGCCACCAGGGCGACGGTCTCGCAATTGCCGATCAGCGCGTAGTCTTCGATCCGTGCGGGCATGACCGCGGGCGCGGCTACGAGTCGGTGTGACGTCGCGCGCGGTCGGCCGCCGCGGCGGCCTCTCGCTGCGCGTCGCGCAGCTTGCGCCGTGCGTCCGCGAGCCGCCGCTCGAGCTCGCGCACCTCGTCGCCGGCTCGCTCGGCCTCGGCCGCGCGCCGCTCGGCGTCGCGCCGGCTCGCTTCGGCTTCCCGAGCGCGACGCGGGCGCTCCGCCTGTTCCTCGGCGCGCGTGGCCTCGGCTTGCTCGTGCCGACGCTCCGAGCCTTTCCCGCCGCGCAGGAGTTGCAGCTTCCGGCCGGGCTCGACGCCGGCGAGCACCTCGAACCCGGGTGCGGCCAGCTCCGCGGCGAGTCGACCGCGGCGCAGGTCGTCGACCAGCGCGGCGTCGACCGCAGCCCCGAGAACCGTATTCGAGATGCGAGCGGTCGCGGAGGCCGGAACGCGATAGCCCGCCTTCGTCAGCACCTCGGTCGCGCGATTCAGTAGCGTCTGCAGCTCGGCCCGGATGGTCCGCATCCCCTCAGTGGCCGTTCGCGGGTCGCGGAGCTGGCTCTGACGCACCCGGTGCACGACGTCGACGAAATGGGCGACGCGCTCGGAATCGAGCCGCGCGAGCTGGTTGGTGGCCCAGAGAAACGGTGAGGGCTTGGCGAGCCGGCGAACGGCCTGCGCGTCCGCGGCGCGCCCGGCCGCCTTCAGCGCCGCGGCCTTCGCGTTGCGCGCGCTGGAAAAGTCTTTCGGCGGGACGCCGTAGAGCTCGTCGATCGCGTGGGCGATGTCGGAATGCACGACTCAAGCGTACCGCGTCTCGGCGGCGAGCGGTCGGGCGAGAAAATGAAATGGGCCGGGACGCGCATCCCCGGCCCATCATCGCAAGCTGCTGCTCGACTAAGTCGAGCGATTGGACCTCGTGCTACAGGCCCATCGCGGCCTTGACGACCGCCTTCTTCGTCCTCAGCATCATGCTCTCGGCCTTGTGCGGCGACGCCGAATGGTTCGTCGCGTGGATCGCCCGGCGGCTCGCCTTGACGGCGCGACGGATCGACTGATCCATCTGTCTCTTCCACCGAGAGACATGCTTCCCGGCACCGGCCCTGTCGAGTTTGACCACCAGTTTGTGCATTGTGTTCCTCCTTGTTTCCAACCTCTCACGGCATCGTCGGATTTCGGAAGGGATTCCGTGTGTTTTCTGGTAGGCGGACCAGGGATCGAACCTGGGACCTCGGCCTTGTAAGGGCCGCGCTCTTCCAACTGAGCTATCCGCCCGGGCCGTGACGAGCGCTGAAGCGGGGACGTTCGCCATCGTAACACTCCCGGGCGCGAGCAAGCCCAGCACGATCTATCTCAGGATGGCCCAGAGCGATCCGAGCCAGCTCCCGACCTTCTCGACCCACGTCTCGCCCGCCGGCACCCGGCTGACGACGACGTCGTCGACCCACACCTTCAGCGGCCCCTCGGCGACGAAGCGAATGTCGAGATCGGCGCGATCGCCGGAGTTGAAGTCGAGCCGGTAGAACTGCCAGCCTTTGCCGGCGCCCGCCACCTCGATCTTCGGCTCGTCCCACGCCACCGAGCTGCCGCTCGGGCTCAGCCAGAGGTCGCCGTCGTGTTCCATGCGATCGACCTTCGCCCAGAACCGCACGTTGTAGCCGGTCCGCGGCTTGACCCGGATCCGCTGAGCGAGCGTCGAGTAGACCTCGGTCTGCTTGTCGCTGCGATGCTCGACCAAGAGCGCGAACCGACCGCCGGGCCGGTGCTCGGTCGGATCCGACCGCCAGTCCGCGACGGCGAGCTGTCCGGTCTGCGAGCTCCGCGTGGCGAGATACTGATTGAGTCGCGCGGCGCCGCGATAGGCGGGAAAGTCTTCGAGCCATCCGGTGCCCCAGCCCACCAGGCGCGCCTCGAAGGACCCGTTCGCGAGGTTGTTCGACGTCGCCGGCAGCAGCACGAAGTACCAGAGCGCGGTGAAGAACAGGATGAGCCAGGCCGCGAGAAGGACGGTGACGGAGAGCTTCGGAGACTGCAGGTAGAACTGGACGAGGAACTCGCTCGCGCCGTCCGACATCCGATCGATCGTGCGATCGTACATCGCCGCTCTTTCCTCCCGGCTCCTAGCCTTCATTCCCACCCTAAACCACCCAAAGATGGCCGACCTAGCAAAGAACCCACCCGCTCGCGGGTCGTCGTCGTCGAGGGGTTGCTGCGCGCGAGGAGCCCGAGGCACGGCTATCGAGCGGACACGCTGCGATAGTCGAGGTCGTGCTCCCACGTCGGATCCACGACGTGGCGCAGCTCGTGGGCAAGACACTCGTAGTCTCCGTCGGCGCAATAGACTTCGACGCGGCCGTTCGGGTACCGCAGGGTGCAGCCCCGGTTGCTGCTCCCACCGGCGGCGCAGACGTGACGCACCTCACCGATATAGAGGGTGACCGGGCCGTTGCGGTAGCCCACGAACGGCGCGATCGAACATCCGCCGAGCACGATGGCCGCCACCGTCATCGCCCTGAACCATGCCAAACGCATCGGGACGCAGAAATGAGCACGAAGGGTGCCAGACGGATATGGCCTTAAAACATCGGGGCATACGCGTGTCCGCGGCCGGCGGGGTCGGGCGCCGCGGAACAGGCTGGCACGGTGGTGACAAATATCGACGGGATCGGGGGCGGCGGCTACACGGTCACTTCGGCCAGCGGGGCGTGGACAGCTCGATCCGCCACACCGGGCCCTCGACGAAGAACGGGCCCTCGAACTTCACGAACGCCGGCGCCGAGCCGCCGAGCACCCAGAACTTCAGGTCCGGCGGCTCCTTTCCCGCGACCTTCGCGAAGACGCCCGCGATGCCGCCGAGCTCGAGGTCGACGAGGTAGCGGGTCGCGGTGCGGCGCGAGTCGCCGATGAGGATCGGATCGTCTCCCACCGCGCGCATGCTCGTCTTCACCAGCCGAGGCTTCGGGAAGAACGCCACCACGTGGCCCGTCACAACCTCGCCCTTCGTCAGGTTCTTCAGAATCGTCGTCGTCATCCCGTTGTACACGTCCGCCGGCAGCTCGAGCGTGCCCGAGAGCTCCTCGGTCTCCTTCTTCCGCTTCTCGCGCTGCTTGATCTCATAGCGGCTCGGCTCGCGCGTGAACGCGACCTCGATGTCCGCCGGAAACGACGGGCCCCGCTGGATCTGCTTGTAGCTGAGCAGCGTGAGCGCGGGCTTCTGTAGATAAGTCACGAGCTCGTCCTGGAGCGAGCCGTCGCGGAATCGCCACGTGAGACGGCTCTCCATCCGGTCACCGTGCGGAGTGGCGAGGAGCTCGCCGTGCGCCAGCGTCTGGCCCTGAAGCGAGCGCAGCACGAGGAAGCCGTGCGTCGTGCCCTCGGGAAATCGCACGGTGACGGGGTCGGCGGCGGCGCTCGCCGTCGCGATCAGCACCAGGAGCGGGACCGGCGCCGCGAGGCGTGGGAGCGTGCGCCTCAGCGACCATGACCAGGAATACGGCAGACCGGTTTCTCTCAGGCCCGAAGCCCGAGCGCCGCCAGGCGCCCGGCCGTCGGCACGCCGTCGGCGTCCCAGCCGCGCAACGCGTAGTAGTCGTCGAGCATCGCGGCGAGCTCCGCCGGCGGGCAGTGCATTCCGGCGGAGGGTCCGTCGGGGATGGGCTCGTGCATCACCTTCCACGGCAGGACGTCCTGGGCGCGGCGCACGCCCTCCCGCACGTTGAAGAGCCGCTCGAGGTTGATGATGCGCTCGCCGACGCGCTCGAGATCGTCGGCGGTCACGTCCCACCCGGTGACGGCGCGCACCATCGTGGCGTACGGGTCGCCGATGAAGAGACCGAAGCCGCGCTCGGAGGTGAAGCGGCACATGACGAGCGAATCCCCGAGCGCCGTGAAGTGCTGGCTCCGCACGGCGAAGGCGGGCTTGTCCTTGGTTCCGCGTCGATCGAAGCCTTGCGCGTACTGCGGCGTCGGACGCGTGTCGTGGTGACTGCCGCCGCGCGTCGCCGTCGCGTAGCCGATCGAGAGCCCCTTGAGCGCGCGCGCCGAGTGGGCGGGCAGCTCGAGCCCTTTCACGGCGTACACGAGCTTCGTGCCTTCGGGATGGACCGACGCGGCGAGCCGCCAGGCGCCGTCGGCCAGGCGCGCTCCGAATCCCTCGCGGCGCGCCGTCATCTCCACCAGCCTCAGCATGCCGCGCCAGTCGCCCCAGCCGAACGGCACGCCGACCTCGCGGCGGTCGAGCCAGCCGCGCTCGAGCGCCTCCGCGACGAACGCCAGGGTGACGCCGAGTGAGATCGTGTCCATCCCGTAGAGATCGCAGAGGTCGTTGGCCAGGATGAGCGCCTCCGGGTTCGCGATGCCGAGCATCGGACCGAGCGCGAAGATCGTCTCGTACTCGGGCATCTTCGCCTTCGTGCCGCCGAACTCGCCCTCGGTGATCGCGTACTGCTTGCCGCACGCGACCGGGCACTTGAGACACGTCGTGTCGCGGTCGTGGTAGTGCAGCTTCATCTCCTCGCCGGAGACGGCCCGCGCCTCGGCGAACGTCTCCTGGCGCAGGTTGTAGGCGCCGAGACCGCCGAGGGCGTTGATGGGCCCGACGAGGAACGGCGTGCCAAAGGTCGTGAGCGCCTTCGTGCCGGTCTTGAGGGGCTCACGCGTTTCGTCGATGAGCGCCTTGAGCGCCGCGCTGTCGGCGACCTCGGTCTTGCGGGCGCCTCTGACCACGACCGCCTTGAGGTGCTTCGCGCCGAGCACCGCGCCGATGCCGCCGCGCCCCGACACACCCTCGCGGTTCTTCCAGTAGTGGGCCATCGCCGCGAAGCGCACGCGATGCTCGCCGGCGGGACCGATCGCGATCGCGTCGGCGTCGGCGCCTTCGGCGTCGATCAGCGCGTTCACGGCCTCGCGCGTCGTCTTGCCCCAGAGCGCAGGCGCCGGCTTCAGGGTCGCACCCGTCTCGGTCACCAGCAGGTAGGACGGCGCCGCGGCGCGGCCGGTGATCGCCACGGCGTCGAAGCCCGTGCGCTTGAGCGTCGCCGGGAAGCGGCCGCCGAAGGTCGAGTCGAAGAACAGACCGGTCAGCGGCGATTTGGTCGCGACGCACGCGCGGCTGTTGCCGGGCACCGTCGTGTCGGTGATGGGTCCCACCGCGAAGACGACCGCGTTCGGCGCGTCGAACGCGTCGATGCCTGCCGGGACCTGATCGTAGAGGAGGCGGGCGGCGAGACCGTTCCCGCCCAGGAGCGCGCGGGCGGTGTCTTCGGCGAGCGATTCGATGCGGGACGCGCCCGTCGTCAGATCGACGAACAGCAGGCGGCCGCCGTACCCCTTCACCGCCCGATGTCTTTCAGTCCCTTGCGGGCTTTCTCGAGAACGTCGGCGGGCGCGTCCTTCTGGGCGATGAGCTTCCGATAGACGATCTCCGCCGCATCGTTCTGCTTGAGCGCCACGAAACAGGCGCCGGCACCGAGCAGCCCGCTTCGTCCGGCCTGCGAGTCGGGCGCGACGTACGCCGCCGTCATGAAGTACTCGGCAGCGGCGAGATTCTCACCTTCACCCTGGTAGGCCTCACCGATTCCGCTGGCGGCCGACGCGACCACGTCCTTGTCGTCGCTCCGAAGCAGTCCGTCGAGCAGCTTGCGGGCTTCCGGCCAGCGCTTCTCCTGCGTCAGCAAGCGCGCATAGCCGAGCGCCATCTCGGGCCGCAGGTCAGCGACGCTCGTATCTTTCAGCGCGCGATTGTAGGCCTCGAGCGCGCCGGCGCGATCTCCGGCCGCGTCACGAGCGCGGGCCAGCGCGGCCCAGGCGCGCTGCGCGCGCGGGTCGGTCGGCGACGTCGCCACGAATTGCTCGAGCACGGATCGAGCGACGTCCGGCTTGCCGGTCGCGACCTGCGCCTCCGCGACCGTCACCCGGGCGGGCTCCAGGAACGGGCTCTTGGGATAGAGCTTCTCCATGAGGCCGTACGCCTCGATCACCGTGGGCCACGCCCCTCCCGCCGCGGCGCCGGTGCCGACGCGCTCGAGCGCGTCATCCGCCGCTTCATCGGAAGGAAACTCGGACGTGAGCCTCTTCGCGGTCGCCAGTGCGCCGGGCCAGTCCTTCTCGTCGACCGCGATGGCGGTCAGGACGTAGAGCAGCCGCGGAGCCGAGCGCGCCTTGGGTGCGAGCGCCAGGGCCGCCTGGGCCGGCTGCTTGAACTCCTTCGCGTCGCCGCGCTGGAAGGCGACCACCGCGAGCCCGTAGCCCGCGACCGCCGCCACCTCCGCCGTGCCGCCGTCGCGCGCCTCGGTGAGCCGGCTCGAGGCCTGCGCCCACTGCCCCTCGGTGATCGCGGTGGCGCCGAGCCCCAGCTGGGCCAGAGGGCCGACGCCCTCGGCCTGCGCCCGCTGGAAAGCCGCGCCCGCTTCAGTCGGCCGCCCGGCGGCGAGGAGCGCCGCGCCGAGCGCGGCCTGCGCCCGGCCGAGGAGCGGCGGAAACGGCGCTCGCCTGATCCAGTCGCGGAGCGGCGCCTCGGCGCCGGTCGCGTCGCCCATCCGCATCAGGAGGATCGCGCGATTCAGCCGGGCGAAGTCCGTGCGCGGCGCGCTCGGAAAGGTCGAGATGACCCGGTCGAGCAGCTGCCGGGCTTCCGCGCGATCGGTGTCTTTGTGGAGCGCCAGCTCGGACGCGAGCTCGAGCGCGTCGGGAGCGCGCGGATCCCCTGGGAGCGCCTGCGCGAACTCGAGGAATTCCCGCCGTGCGTCCTCGAGTCGGTCGTGACGCATCAGCGACCACGCGAGCCCGAGCCGCGCGGCCGGCGCCTGAGCGTGCCCCGGAACGTCGGTGAGCACGCGCTTGAACGCGGCCGCCGCCGTCACGTGATCGCCGGCGTAATACGCGGCCTCGCCCCGCAGGAGGAGCGCGGCGACACGCGCGTCAGGCGACGGCGCCCCCGACACGACCGCGGAGAGGTCGCGCGAGGCCTGGGCGTATTCGCGTAGCTCGAAGTTGGCCTGGGCCAGGCGATACGCCGCGTACCAGCCCGTCGGGCTGCTCGGCTCCATGCGCTGGGCGAGCTCGTATTGCGTCCGAGCCTCGTCGCGGTTCCCGGCCAGGCGATAGCCCTCGCCCTTCAACAAGAGCACGTGAGCGCGGATCGCGTTCGTGAGCGTGGCGCCGAGCAGCTCCTGCGTGAGCGCCGGCACCTCCGCGGGCTTCTTCGCCTCGATCATCGCGCGCGTCAACCGGATCTGGAGCGGCACGACCAGCGGCGAGCGCTTTACTTCGAGGCCGCGCAGCATTCCCCTTGCGGCCTCGGGATCGGACGGGAAGAGGGCCACCGCGAGGCCCGCCTCGACCCAGGGGCGCTCCGGGCCGGTGCCCTTCGG
Source organism: Candidatus Rokuibacteriota bacterium (assembly GCA_003220495.1). Lineage (GTDB taxonomy): Bacteria > Methylomirabilota > Methylomirabilia > Rokubacteriales > CSP1-6 > AR31. Next base: position 26,739 of record QHSP01000029.1, read on the forward strand.
CGACGTGATGTAGGAGCGAAATGCTGCGATGCTCTCCGGATAGCGGTCGGCCACGAGGCTCCACCAGCCCAGGCGCGCCCGGCCCGAGTCGAGCAAGGGATGCGGACCCCCTCGCACGAACTGGGTGAGCATGCTGATCGACCGGTCGTACTGCCCGGTACGCCCGAGCGTTTCTCCGAGCCAGAACGAGACCTCGCGGGCCAGCGACGCCGGCGCGCGGGAGGCGAGCGCCGTCCAGGCCGCGACCGCCTCGTCGTGGCGTCCGAGCGCGTAGTTGGCAAGGCCCAGGCCGTGGCGCGCCCAGGCCTCGAGCTCGGCCGGCGTCGCCGACTGAAACTGCGCGAACGTCTCGCGCGCGCGGCTCATGTCATTGAGCCGGAGCGCGGTCCAGCCGCTCGAATGCACGCTCCACACCGAGAAATCCGCGGTCTTCGGACCACGGGCGACCTGACGGAAGAGCCCGTCGGCTTGCTGGAATCGATCGAGCCGGTAGTAGGTCTCGGCGAGCCAGTAGCGCGCCTCGGTCAAGAGGTCGCGCTCCTTCCCGCGGCGCACGGCCGCCTCGAGGTCCTGCACGGCATCGTCGAACTCGCCCTTGGCGTAATGGGCGCGGCCGCACTCGAGCGCCTTCGACGCGATCCCGAAGGCGGCGCCGACACACGCGAGCGTGCCCGTCGGTGTGATCGCCGCCGTCGGCTTGGGAGCCACCGGCGCGACGATCGGCGCCAGCGGCAACGCCGGCAGCTCCGAGGGCGACGGCGGTAGCGGCAGGTCGGCGACCGTGATCGGGGGCTTCTCGATCGGCGCCTCGGCAAACGGCACGAGGAACGAGAGATCCGGCGGCGGCGGCGTCGTGGGCAGCACCGTCGCGGCCGGCACCGTTGCCGGCAACGCAACCAGCGCGGCGAGCATCAGAAACGCGGGCAGCCGGTGGGTCACGATTTCTTCTCGCCGCCCGTGGCCGGCTTGGCGGGCTGCACCGGCTGCGCCCTGACCACGGCCGCCCGGTCCCGCGCCCAGTCGCGCAGTTTCGCGTCTGGGCTCTTGCTGGCCACAGCGTCGTAGGCCGCGAGGGCGGCCCGAACCTCGCCGAGCTGCTCTCTCGCCAGGCCGAGCCCGGCCAGCGCGCGGTATCGATCCCCTGCCTCGACGTTCTTCACGTTGCCGACCGCCTCGAACGACTTCGCGGCGTCCCGGAAGCGCTTGAGCTGGAGCTCGGACTCGCCCCCGAGCAAGTGCGCTCGGCCGCGCAGCCCCTCGTCGTCGCTCGCGGCCGCCGTCTTGGCCTGGGTGGCCGCCTGCGCATAGTCCTTTCGCTTGAACGCGGCTTCCGCGAGGTCGAACGCCGCCTGATGAGTGAGCGGATGGTTGGGGAATTCTTTGCGGAGACGGGCCCACGCGGTCTGCTGGTCTTTGACCTGGCCGAGCTTGCCGGCGAGCGCTCCCGCGTCGTAGAGCGATTCGGCTGTCGCCGAGGGCTGCTGCATCAGCTGCGAGTACGCGCTCTTTTGCTGGGTGGGCGTGCCGGCCTTGGCGATCGATTCGGTGACTTTCCGACGCGCGGCGGCCGCCTGCGGATGCCCCGGATACGCCGCGACGAACGCCTGGAGATCGGCGAGGCCAAGATCACGCTCGCCCATGGCCAGGCGGGTCGATCCGAGCAGGTATTGCGCGTCCGGTACGAGCTTGCTCTTCGGATATTTCGTGGAGAACCCGGAGAGCAACGGCAACGCCTCGGGATAGCGCTTGAGCTCGACGAGAGTTTGCGCCTGATAGAAGGTCGCGGGCGCGGCCGTCGCGTGCTCCGGCCAGGAGGAAAGGAGATCGCGGAAGACCTTGATCGCCGGCTCCGGCCGCCGCAGCTCGAGGTCGCAGAGACCGAGTCCATACATGGCTTCGGCCGCCAGCGGCGACGCCGCATCCTTTCCGATCACGTCGTCGTAGGCGGCGCGCGCCGCTGCGAACTGCCTGAGGCGATAGAGCGACTCGGCTTCCCAGAAGCGCCCCTCGAGCTGCTGCGCCGGCAAGGTCGCGATCGCGCGAAGGCGACGGAAGGCGTCGAGCGCCTTCTCGGGCTCACCGAGCGCGAGCCGCGACCGACCCAGGAGCAACATGGCCGGCGCGACCCTGGTGTCTTTCGGATATTCAACGACGAAGCGATCCAGGGTCCGGCGCGCGATCGGATGCAGGCCGTCGGCGAAGGCCCGCTCGCCCACGAGCCACAGCCGGTCGGCCTCGTCGAGGGCGAGCGCGCGCGAAGCAGGGAAGCCGGCCAGCAGAATCGACGCCAACGCCGAAATGGAAAGCAGGCGGCGCGTCATGATGACAACCCATGGTAGCACGCCTGTGATACGGTCTCGGCGTGGCTCTGTGCGTCTTCGATCTCGATCACACCCTCATCCAGACGCCCCTCGACCTCGCAGCCATGGCCGTCGACATGCGCCAGCTCATCGAGCGGGCGAATGGGCCCATGCCGGCCCGGCGGGAGCGCTACCGCGTCGGCGAGCTGATCGCGCACTGCCAGAAGCACGCGCCGTCCCTCGAAGCTGCCGTCTGGGACGTCGCGCTCGACCACGAGCGCCGTGCCATGGAGGTCGCCGCGCTCGAGCCCGGCGCCCTCGCGGCCGTCGTCGGCGCCCGGCGCGGTGGGTTCGCGACCGCGATCTGGACCAACAATGCCCGTGAGCTCACCCTGCCGGCGCTCGCGCATCTGGGTCTGGCCGACGAGCTCGACCTGGTGGTGACCCGCGACGACATGCGCGCGCTCAAGCCCGACCCCGACGGGTGGCGGGTGATCTCGGAGCACTTCGGAAATCGGGCGAAGAGTGCGGGCGATCCGCGCGATTCGGTCGTGGTGGGCGATTCGTGGGTCGACGGGGTCGCGGCGACCAAGGCGGGCGTTTCGTTCATCGCCTACCGGGCCCGGCAAGAGGACCTCGACCGCTGGCAGGTGACGCCGATCGTCCACCTGGCCGATCTCGCGCTCCTCCCCGCCTGGCTGGCCGCTCGACGCAACGGACGGACTTAAGTGGAGCTCTTCGGCGAGCCCGAGCGCGACACGGGCGCTCCGCGCCCGCCGGCGCTCCGGGAGCGCCCACTGGCGCCCCTGGCCGACCGCATGCGACCGGGCTCCCTCGACGAGATCGTTGGCCAGGAGCATCTCCTGGGCGCGGGCCGCGTGCTGCGCGCCGCGATCGAGACCGGCGAGCTCCACTCGATGATCCTCTGGGGCCCGCCGGGCTCGGGCAAGACGACGCTCGCCTCCCTGATGGCGAGCGTGACGGGCGCGCGCTTCGTCGCGTTCTCGGCGGTCCTGTCCGGCGTCAAGGAGATCCGCGAGGTGATCGCCGAGGCGGACCGGGAGCGAGCGCGCCGCGGGATGCGCACCATCCTCTTCGTGGACGAGATCCATCGATTCAATCGCGCCCAGCAGGATGCGTTCTTGCCTCACGTCGAAAAGGGCACGGTCGTCCTCGTGGGCGCGACGACCGAGAACCCGTCGTTCGAGGTCAACTCGGCGCTCCTGTCGCGCTGCCGCGTCTACGTCCTGAGAGCCCTCGAGGACGACGATCTGCTCGCGATCATGCGCCGAGCGCTCGCGGACGGCGCGCGCGGTCTCGCGTCGCTCCGTCCCGAGGTGACCGACGAGGGGCTCCGATCGATCGCGCGCGTGGCCAACGGCGACGCACGGGTCGCGCTGAACGTGCTCGAGGTGGCCGTCGCGCTGACGCCGGCCGGCGGCGGGCCGCGCCGCGTCACCGAGACGTCGATCCGCGAGGCGGCGCAGCGGCGGACGCTGCTCTACGACAAGTCCGGCGAGGAGCACTACAACCTGATCTCGGCTCTCCACAAGTCGCTGCGCGATTCGGACCCTGACGCCGCCCTCTACTGGCTCACGCGGATGCTCGAGGCCGGCGAGGATCGTCTTTATATCGCGCGGCGGCTCGTCCGCTTCGCGTCCGAGGACGTCGGCAACGCCGACCCCGGCGCGCTCTCGCTGACCTTGGCGGCGAAGGAGGCCTACGACTTCCTCGGCGATCCCGAAGGCGAACTGGCGCTCGCCCAGGCGACGCTCTATCTGGCGCTCGCCCCGAAGTCGAACGCGGTGTACGTCGCCTACGACGAGGCGAAGCAGGACGTGACTCAGCGGCCGGCGGAGCCGGTGCCGCTCCACATCCGCAACGCTCCCACTCGGCTCATGAAGGACCTCGGCTACGGGGCCGGCTATCAGTACGCGCACGACGCGCCCGACGCGCGCGTGGACCAGGACGACCTGCCGGAGGCGCTTCGCGGCCGACAGTACTACCGCCCGACCGAGCGGGGGCTCGAAGCCGACCTCGGGCGCCGGCTCGCGGAGTGGAGGCGCTGGCGCTCGGAGCGGCAACACCCTAGGGGGGCATAGCCGATGTGGCCGCTCAATCTCCTGAAGCGCCGCCACTGGATCTTCCTGGGGGCCTGCGTCCTCTTCCTCGCGTCGTACTCCGGCTTCATCAGCTGGGGCAAGGTCGCGCAGGCGCTCGAGCGGCTGGCCGACCAGCCGGCGGTCCGCGAGAGGTTCTCGACGCCGATCGGTCGGGGCGAGGCGATCGTCACCTCGTTCATGTTCATCCTGCTGACGCCGCTGGCGATCGCCGCCGCGCTCGGCGTGGTCGCCTTCCTCGGGGCGATCGGCGCGGGGATCATCCGGACCATCCTCCCGGTTCGCGACGCGCCCGACTACGTCTTCCTCGTCATCGCGTACGTAGGCGTTTTCATCGGCATTTGGCTCCTCCGCGGCGTCTGGAAGGGGCCCGCCTGGGAGCTCGTCGGCCTCATCGCCAAGGCCATCCTGATCGCGACCGGACCGACCTGATCGGGTTGGGCGGGCCGCCCGCCCTCTGCTGCTAGAATGGCTGATATGCCTCGCCTGCGCGTGGGCGTGGTCTTTGGCGGGCGCTCCGGGGAGCATGAGGTGTCGCTCGCCTCCGCGGCCTCGGTCATCGCCGCCCTCGAAGAGCGCGGTCACACCGTCGTCCCCATCGGAATCGCGCGCAGCGGACGCTGGGTCGTCGGCGGCGAGCCCCTGCGGGCACTGGCCGCGGAGGCGCGCGTCGCGCTGCCGTCGAACGACGCCGACGGCGCCGTGAAGAAGGCGCTCGCCAACCGCGCCGAAGCGGTCGAGAGCGCCATGGTCGAGGGCCTCGCCCGTACCGAGCCCGCCGGAAGCCTCCCGCTCGAGCTCCGCCAGGGGCTCGACGTGGTCGTGATCATGCTCCACGGGCCCTACGGCGAAGACGGTACGATCCAGGGCCTCTTCGAGCTCGCCGACGTGCCGTACGTGGGTGCGGGTGTCCTCGCGTCCGCCGTCGGCATGGACAAGGCCACGATGAAGGCCGTCTTCCAGGCCCACGGCCTGCCGATCGTCGAGCACCTCGTCGTCACCCGGCACGAGTGGCGCCAGGCCCCCGACCGCGTCGCGGCGCGCGTGGCCGAGACCCTCGGCTTTCCGTGCTTCGTCAAGCCGGTGAACCTGGGCTCGAGCGTCGGGATCAGCAAGGTGCCGAACCGAGGCGCGCTCGCCGCCGCGTTCGATCTCGCCGCGCGGCACGACCGCAAGATCATCATCGAGCGCGGAGTGAACGCGCGCGAGATCGAGGTCAGCGTGCTCGGCAACGACGAGCCGATCGCCTCGCTGCCGGGTGAGATCACCTTCGACGCCGAATGGTACGACTACTCCACCAAATACCTCGAGGGCCAGTCGCGTCTCACGATCCCGGCGCCGGTCTCACCAGAGATCACGAGGCGCCTCCAGGAGCTCGCGATCGCGGCCTTCCGCGCCATCGATTGCTCGGGCATGGCCCGCGTCGACTTCTTCGTCGAGCGTGGGAGCGACCGCGTGCTGGTGAACGAGATCAACACGATCCCGGGGTTCACCGCGACAAGCGCCTACGCGAAGATGTGGGCGGCCTCCGGCCTCGGCTACACCGATCTGGTCGACCGCTTGATCGAGCTCGCCCTCGAGCGACATCAGAGCAAGGGAACCGCCGGGTGAGGGAGGTTGTGCGCGCCGCAGGCCGTCGCGGGGCGGCGGCCCCGCCGACCAAGGCGCGCCTGTCATTGTGACCGCCGAGGTCGTCATCGCGGGCGGCGGCACGGGGGGACACACGAGCCCTGGCCTCGCGGTGGCGGCTCTGCTTCGCGAGCGTTCGATCAGCTGCGCATGGATCGGCTCTCGCTCCGGGATCGAAGCCCAGCGCGTTCCGCAGACCGGCATTCCCTACGTCGCGATCTCCACCGGAAAGCTCCGCCGCTACTGGGCGTGGCAAAACGTGGGAGATCTCGCCGTGAACGTGCCGATGGGCATGCTCGGCGCCGTGCGGGCCCTGCGCGCCCTTCGTCCCAAGGTCGTCCTCGGTACCGGCGGCTTCGTCGCGCTCCCGGTGATGTTCGCGGCGGCGGTCTCGCGCGTGCCGATCGTGCTCCACGAGCAGACCGCGGTGCCCGGGCTCGCGAACCGGATCGGCGCCCGGTTCGCGCGGCGCATCGCGGTTACCTTTCCCGACCGGACCGGAAGCTTTCCCGCCGCCCGCGTGGTCGTGACGGGCAATCCGCTCCGGCCCGAGCTGCGGGCCGGCTCGCGGTCGAGCGCGATCGCGCGCTTCCAGCTCGATCCCGCCGTCCCGCTCGTGTACGTCACCGGCGGCGCCCTCGGCGCTCATCGAATCAACCGGGTCGTGGGCGAGGCGCTCCCGGCTCTCCTCGCGCACGCCCAGATCATCCACCAGTGCGGCGAGAATCCCACGACCGGCGACCGCCCGTGGCTCGAAGAGCGGCGCGCGGCACTGCCTTCGAGCCTGGCCCGCCGCTACACGGTCGTGCCCTACGTGGGGGCCGAGCTGGCCGAGATCTACGCCGCGGCGGCGCTTGCCGTCGCCCGGGCCGGAGCCGGGACGGTCAACGAGTGCTGCCAGCTCGGCGTCCCGGCGCTCTACGTTCCGCTCCCCGGCACGAGCGGCGACGAGCAAACCGCGAACGCGCGTCTCGTCGAGCGCGCGGGCGGCGCCGGCGTGCTCCCCCAGTCGATGCTCACGGCGGAGCGGCTCGAGCGCGAAGTCCTGGCGCTCGTCTCCGATCCGGCTCGGCTGAAGCAGATGGGCGAGCGCGCGCGCACCCTCGCGGTTTCCGACGCGGCCGAGCGGATCGTCGCCGTGCTGACCGAGTTCTGTCGATGAGCGGTGCGCTGCAGGCCGTCGCGGGGCTGGGCCCCGCCGGCCGAGGCGCGGCTATTGACAACGTCGGTGCCTCGCGTGCCTTCGCGCGTCGCTAGGGGGCGGGACGACGACCGCGCAGATCGAAGCGCAGCGCGCAGCCTTCGCACCGCGGCCGCGAACGACAGTGCGACTTGCCGACCGCCACGAGCAGCGCGTGAAACTCGTTGAACAGATCGGGGTCGGACGGCAGGTGCGCCTCGAGCCAGTGGCGGGCCTCTTCGTATCCCGCGCGTGGATCGATCAGCCGATGCCGGGCCAGGATCCGTCGGGCGTAGGCGTCGGCGACGAACACCGGCCGGCCCGCCGCATAGAGGAGAATCGCGTCGGCCGTCTCGGGCCCGAGGCCCGGGATCTCCAGCAGGTCGGCGCGGAGCGGGCCGAGCGGCGCCGTCCGCATCCGGTCAAGCCTTCCGTCCACACGCTCGAGGATCCAGCGGGTCAGCGCCCGAAGCCGGCGCGCCTTCACGCGCGGGGTGCCGGCCGGGCGAATCACGCGGCCAAGGCTCCCGATCCCGAGCCCGCCCACCCGCGTCGGCGTCAACATCCGGCGCGCGCGAAGCGCCGTGATGGCGCGGGCCGCGTTGACCCAGGCGGTGTGCTGGGCGAGGACCGCGCCCACGGCGATCTCGTACGGCGAGCGGCCCGGCCACCAGCGCTGAGGGCCAAACCGACGGTGGAGCGCCGCGTAGAGCCGCAGGAGCCTGGCCTTGGCGCGATCGCGGGGCGGACCGGGAGCGCGGCCCCGCCGCGTCGCTGAGCCGATGCCCGCGCTCATCGTCCTTCTCCAGGCCTTGATTTTCGCGGTGAGCGGCCCGCCCACCTCACCGGAGTACCTTCCGATCCGCGTGGCCGAGGCCGAGGGCTACTTCGCCGCTGAGGGGCTTGCCATCACGGTCAGGACGACGCGAGCCGAATCCGGCGCGGCCGAGGCGGTGGCTCAGGGCCAGGCGGACCTCGCCGCGACGACTCTCGAGGCGATCTTGCGCTTCGGCCTGCGGGCGACGACGGGCCAGGCTCCGCGGCTCTTCTTCGGGCTGACGGCCGCGCCGCCGGTAGCCCTGCTGGTCGCCGGCCCTCACGCGGACGCCGTGCGCTCCATCGAGGACCTTTCCGCGATGCGCGTGGGTGTCACGACGCCGGGCGCGCCGGAGCACGCCTGGTTCGGCTGGCTCCTGGCCCGCGCAGGCATGAGCATCGCCCAGATGCGCGTACGGAGCCTCGGCGAGCGCGGTCTGATGTCCGCGATCGACTCCGGTGACGTCCACGTCGCACTCGTCCCCGAGCCGATGGCCTCCCAGCTCCTGAGTCAGGGCCGCGCCAAGCTGCTCGCAGATTTTCGAACGCCGCGCGCCGCGGCCACGGTGCTCGGCTCCAGCACGGTGAACGCCGCGGTCTTCGCGCGCGCCGACCGGCGCCCGGCGGATCGCGACCTGGCCAATCTGGTCCGCGCTCTCAGGAAGGCCGAGCAGCGGCTCCGCGCCGTCGAAGCCCGAGACCTGGCGGGCCGACTTCCCACGCGCGTCGTGGGGGAGTTCGCCGACTTCGAGGCGAGGCTCGCGGCCTCGCGCGGGCTCTATCTGCCGGACGGCGTGGTCTCGGCGGACCAGTTGCAGCAGACCATTGCGATCATCCGGACCCACACGCCGCTGCCGCAGTCCGTGAAGATCCCGCGCGCGGAGGACATGCTGCTTCAGCTCAAGCCCTCCGCTCACTGACGACGCCGAAGCCTTCCAGCAGCCGGCGCGTCGCCTCCACCGGAAGCCCGACGACATTGGTGTACGCGCCGACCACGCCTTCGACCAGCGCTCCGTCCAGATCCTGGATCGCATAGGCGCCGGCCTTGTCGAGCGGCGAGCCCGAGGCCACGTAGGCCGCGATCATCGCGTCTGGATACGCGGCCATCAGCACGCGGCTCACGGCGGTGGTCGAAGCCGCCCGACCAGTCCCGGCGTCGACCACCGCGACGCCGGTGATGACCTCGTGCTGACGCCCACGCAACCGCACGAGCATGTCCCCCGCCTCCTCAGGCCCCGCGGGCTTCCCCAGCACCACCCCATCGATGACCACCACCGTATCCGCCGCCAGCACGACCCCCGCCCGAACCCGCTCAGCCACCGCCCGCGCCTTCCTCAACGCCAACCCCGCGACAGCCTGCTCGACAGGACCAGCTTCCAGCGTCTCGTCGACATCGCTTGGAATCACCTCGAACTCCGGCCAAATCCTACGCAGAAGCTCTCGGCGTCGCGGGGATCGAGACGCCAATATCAATCTCACGGCTCTAGGCGGGGCGCCGGCGGAGGGGCTGGGGGTGCCGGCTGGGATCTGTGTAGGCAGCGTTGGCCTCGCACGACGCACATGGTTTTCATGCCCCCGGGAGACAGCAGTCAGATATCACCTCGAACTCCAGCCAAATCCTACGCAGAAGCTCCCGGCGTCGCGGGGATCGAGACGCCAATATCAATCTCACGGCTCTAGGCGGGGCGCCGGCGGAGGGGCTGGGGGTGCCGGCTGGGGATCTGTGTAGGCAGCGTTGGCCTCGCACGACGCACATGGTTTTCATGCCCCCGGGGAAGGCAGCAGTCAGATCCCAGCCGGCACCCCCAGCCCCTCCGCCGGCGCCCCGCCTAGAGTCGGCGAAGAGCGAGAGTGGCGAGGACGACCCCGAGGACGCCGACCAGGTTGACCTTGAGACTCAGCCCAAACGTCATGGCCAGGAACCTCAGGTCGATCGTCGCCGGCGGCATCAGCCCGATCATCGGACCCCGGGTGATCAGCTCGCGGGCGTTGCCCGCCGGGAGGAGACTGCCGAGGAGCTCGCCGAGAAGTGAGCCGACGACCAAGCCGGCGAGGACAACCAGGATGATCAGCCCGATGCCGCGCTGGGCTGCCATCGGGGAACGGGCTCAGGTGACGATCAGAGGGTTGGCGTCGGTGACGACCCGGGTCTGTTTCGCGATGCTTCGGCGGATGAACTTCGGCAGGCTGAAGGCGTGCTGATGGGTCACGCCGTCCCAGTACTCGAGCGTGCCCTTGATCCTCTCGGCGATGAGCTTGTCGACCGCCTTGGCGTCCTGCTTGTTGGGGTCGACCTTCTTCGAGGCGACGATGAACCCCCACGGCGTGCCAAAGCACGAGACGAAGGTCTGGTATCCGGCCACGACGGGGAAGACCTCGCGAAGGGTCCGGTGGATCGACGTGAAGAAGCCAAGCTCCCCGCGCTTGGTCATCCCAGCCTGCATCGACATCGTCCCGCCGGCCGTGAGCCGATCTCTCACGAGCGTGTAGAACTCCCGGGTGAACAGCATGCACGCCGGCCCTTCCTCGAGCGGCTCGACGAGGTCGACGGAAATGAAATCGAAGCGCTCCTTGCTCTTCTCGAGATAACCGCGCGCGTCCTCGTGCCGCACCTCGGAGCGCGGGTCGTCGAACGCCCCTTGATGCATCTCCGGCAGGTGCGTCTTGCAGAGCTCGACCACCTCGCCGTCGATGTCCACCATGACGGCACGGGTGATGGTGGGATACCGGAGGATCTCCCGGAGCGTGGCACCTTCACCCCCGCCGATCACCAGGGCGCTGCGAGGCGCCGCTTCAGTGGCGAGTAGGCCCGGGTGGACCAGGGCCTCGTGGTAGATGAACTCATCACCCTGGCTCGACTGGATGCGCCCGTCGAGCACCAGGGTCTTGCCATAAGAGGCCGTCTGCAATATTTCGACGTGCTGAAACTTGGTCTGGGCCTCCACGATCGTCTTGGCGATGGCATGCATATGCCCTTCGAAGGCGGTCGTGGTCTCGATGAACCACTTATGGGACTGCGAGCTGATCAACTGACCTGAACCGCGCTCTTGTTGACGATCGGCACCGCCGAGTTGAGGAACATCCCTCGCTGCATCTCGACGATCGACGTCCGCTCGGCGGCGAACTGCACGACCAGGTAGTTGGCGGCGACCTCCGGCTGGAGGACCTCGCCACAGGAGAAGATGTCCACCGCCGCGTACCGATACTCCGGCCACGTGTGGATCGCCAGGTGGGATTCTGCGATGACGACGACTCCGCTGATGCCGAACGGGTTGAACTCGTGAAAGACGACGTCGACGATGGTCGCTTGGGCCCGCTTCGCGGCCTCGATCAGGGCCCCCTTGACGGCCTCAAGGCTGTTAATGGCGTCAGGGTCGCAATCGAACATCTCGAGCAGAAGGTGTCGTCCCAGAGCGTTCAAGCCAGTGGTCCCCCTTTCGATCCGTTCATCTACCGCACCTCTCCTGCGGCGTTTCATTCACGCCGCCATTACGCTCACCGCTGTTCCGAAAAAATTTCGCTTATAAATAAAAACTTGTTTCACTGTAGGGTCCGTTTTCACCCATTGCAAGAAAAAAACGCTTTTCCGACCGGCTCGGCGTGCTTCGGGAACTCGCGACGAGCGCCGCCGAGAGCACCGAAGAGCGCCGCGGAGCGCGCCACCGAGCGGCGGAACGGGCCGAACGCGACGCCGACTCCCTCACCGACCACCTCTGAGCCTCTCCGCAGCGCCGCGGAGCGGACGGAGCAGGGCTCGCGACCCGCGAAGTGATCGGCCGAGTCCTGCCGGCAGCGCGAGACGCCGCGTTTTCGGGCGAGCGGGCGGCGGAATCGGCCGCGAGCGGCGCGCGCTCGCGACGCTTCCCACCGCTCGCCGCCGCGCGCGCGCCATAGTTTCCACTTGCAATCGATCGGTGAGCGGCTAGAGTGGCGAATGACTCATGCGTTCGGTATCTCCGACCTTCATCGGCTGCCGCCTTCCGCTCGCCGAGGCCCGCATCGTCGTCTACGGCATTCCGTTCGAAGGCCGGGTGAACCTCCGCAAGGGCGCCGACGCGGGAACGCTCGACGTCCGGCTCGGCTCCGAGTCGATCGAGACCTACTCGCCCGCGCTCGCGCGCGACCTCGAAGACCTCGCGATCGCCGACATCGGCGATTGCGAGCTTCCCGACGGCGCGCCGCCACGCGAGCAGCTCGATGCCGCGCGCGAGCAGATCGCCGCCTGGTGGCATCCGGGTCTCATCCCGTTCATGCTGGGCGGCGATCACACGGCCACCGTGTCGGTGATCGAGGTGCTCGGGCCGGCGTTCCCCGACTTGCGGATCCTTCATCTCGACGCCCATCCGGACCTGCGTGAGGAGTTCCTCGGCGAGCGCTACAACTACGCCTCGGCCCTCGCCCGCGTGATGGACGTCGTACCCCCAGAGCGCGTCTACCAGGTTGGGATCCGTACCGGCGCTCGGGAGGAGTACCACCGCCGCCGGCCCCACTTCTTCCCGATGTACCCGATGGTGGCCGGGCATCCGGTGGAGGTCGTTCGCCGGCTGCTCCCGGAGCTTTCGCGTCATCCCCTCTACGTCACGATCGACATCGACGTGCTCGACCCGGCGGAGGCGCCGGGGACCGGCTCGCCCGAGCCCGGCGGGCTCCGAGTGCCCGAGCTGGTCGAGATCGTCCGGATGCTGGAAGGCTGCCGGATCGTCGGCGGGGACCTCGTGGAGGTCGCGCACGCCTGGGATCCCTCCGGCCGCACCGGCATCGCCGCCTCCTGGGTGATCCGCGAGGCCCTTCTGGCGTGGTGGGGAGACCTCCGCTGAGGCTCTCCGAGAAGAGCCGGGCCCGGGAGTACAGCGCGCCCCGGTTCTACGAGATCGCGTTCGAGCTGAACCGGAAGGGCGAGGTCGACTTCCTGGTCCATTGCTTCAAGCGGTTCTCACGGCGTCCGGTCCGCCGGGTCGTCGACATCGCGTGCGGCACCGGACCCCACCTCATGCGGTTGGCCGACCGGGGCTACAAGATGTCGGGCCTCGACCTCTCGCCGCGGAACATCCAGTTCCTCCGCGAGCGGTTCGCCAGCAAGGGGCACGAGGGTGAGCTGGTCGTCGGCGACATGACGGACTTTCGCCTCGCGCACCCGGTCGACGCGGCGATCTGCATGCAGGACTCGCAGGGCCACCTGCTGAAGACCGAGCAGCTCGTCGCCCATCTCAAGGCCGTCGCGCGGTGCCTCAAGCGCGGCGGGCTCTACGTCTTCGACCGCTACATGGTGTCCTCGTGGACGAACCCGGCGCGGCGCTGGACGTGGTCGAAGCGGCGCGGTCGCCTCATCGTCCGGGCCTCGTTCTCGGCCCTCAACGACGTCGATCCAGTGTCCCAGGTCTTCCGCGAGCGCATGACGCTCGAGGCCATCGAGAACGGCACGCGTCGCCTCTATCGACAGACCCACCTCTCGCGCATGGTCTTCCCTCAGGAGCTGAAGACCGTGGTCGAGCTGGCCGGCGGCTTCGAGTTCGTCCAGTGGTTCTTCGGCTTCAAGCCGCACCAAGTTCTAGAGCGGTCGCGGCATCCGATCATCATGGTCGTCGTCCTGCGCAAAACGTAAATCGCCGTGGCATCCAAAGCCGATGGGCGTTCCCGCCCGCGGCGAGCGGATCGCGTGACGCGAGCCTCGCGCGCCAGGCCGCCGGGCGCGCTCGAAATCGGCCGGCGGGTCTTCCTTCGCGCTCCGACCGTCCGTCACCGTGACGAGTTCCTGGCGCTGATCGAGGCGAGCCGTGGCGCGCTCCGGCCGTGGGTCGAGCCGCCGGCGAGCCGCGCCGCGTTCAGCGCGTACCTCGAGCGAGCTCGGCGACCGACAGAGCGCGCCTTCCTGGTCTGCCGGCTCGAGGACCGCGCGATCGCCGGGGTGATCAACGTGAGCCAGATCTTCCACGGCAACTTCCGGAGCGCCTACCTCGGCTACTATGCCGGAGCTCCGTTCATGGGTCAGGGCTACATGAGTGAGGGGCTTCGCCTCGTGCTCCGCCACGCCTTCGGCGCGCTCGGGCTGCACCGGCTCGAGGCGAACATCCAGCCCAAGAACCGTGCGTCGATCCGGCTCGTCAGGGGGGCCGGCTTCCGGCGCGAAGGGTTCTCGCCGCGCTACTTGAAGGTGTTCGGGCAATGGCGCGATCACGAGCGCTGGGCGATCACCGCGGAGGCGTTCTGGCGGTGAAGCGCGGCCAGGCGGCGCTTCGGCTCAAGCGGGGGCACGACGCCGCGCGCGCCCATCCCTGGATCTTCAAGGCCGACGTGGCCGACGCCAGCGACGTCGAGCCCGGCTCGGCGGTCGCGGTGGTCGACGCGGGCGGTCGGTTCGTCGGGCGCGGCTTTTACAATCCCAAGCCCGCCCTCTGCTGCCGGATCCTCACCTGGACCGACGAGCCGCTCGACTCCGCCTTCTTCCAGCGCCGGCTCGAAGCCGCCGTAGGCCTGCGCGCGCGCGGCCATTCCCAGGGGCCGCCGACGCTCTGCCGGCTGGTCTGGAGCGAGGCCGACGGGCTTCCGGGCCTGGTCGTCGACCGCTACGGACCCGTCCTGGTTACCCAGTGCCTCACCCTGGGGATGGCCCGTGCCCGGCCGCTTCTGACCGCGGGGCTCGGCAGGATCTTTCCCGAGACGTCCGTTTTCGGCATGGACGAGCCGCACTCGGCTCAACTGGAGGGCTTTTCGGCCGCCCTCGGCTGGGCCGGGGGCGCCGGGCCGAGGACCGTACGGGTCACCGAAGGCGGCGCCACCTTCGAGGTGACGATCGGCGTCGGCCACAAGACCGGCCTCTACCTCGACCAGCGGGAGAATAGGGCGCGGGTCGGCGCGCTGGCCCGGGATCGGGACGTGCTCGACGCCTTCAGCTACACCGCCGGCTTCGCCTGCCACGCGCTCCGCGGCGGCGCGCGGCGGGCCGTCTGCATCGAGTCCTCGCCCGAGGCGATCGCCGGCGCCCGCCAGAATCTGCAGCTCAACGGCGCCACGGCCCAGGCGGAGATTCGCGCGGCGAACGTCTTCGACGAGCTGCGGCGCCTCGAGCGCGACGGCGCGCGCTTCGGCGTGATCGTCCTGGATCCGCCGCCGTTCGCGCGGAGCCGCTCGGCACTCGACGCGGCGGCGCGCGGCTACAAGGAGATCAACCTGCGAGCGCTGCGACTACTCGAGCGCGGCGGGAGCCTCTTCACGTTCTCCTGCTCGCACCACGTGTCCGACACGATGTTCGAGGAGATTTGCCGCGATGCCGCCGCTGACGCCGGTGTGCGGCTACGCGTCGTCGATCGCCTCGGTCAGGCCCCCGATCATCCCGTCCTTCTCTCGATTCCCGAGACTCGCTACCTGAAAGGACTTCAGCTCGAAGTTCTCTGAGCGGGCGGTCTTGCGGGGTTGGCGGCGGCGCGGAGGTCGGGGCGGCGGGGGTACGGGGCCGGCTGCGTCACCCGCTCGCCCGAATCGCAGCGCTCCGCGCTGCGCACAGGTCGAGGGGGTCCCACTACGCCGGCCCCCGCACCCCCGCCACCCCGACCCCCGCGCCGTCTCCCCTTCACCAATAGGGCGCGAGCTCGCGCCGCGTCGTCGACGCCTTGCTGTCGCCGGAGCCGCGGACACCTCGAATCTCCGCCTTGGAGCTGCAGTCGCATCCGTCACGCGCTAAGTACGAACGCAGAGGTCGTCGGGGGTCGGGCGGGGGCGGGGGGCTCACGAGCAGCGAAGTGGGACCCCCTCGTCCCGCCCGCAGCGCGAAGCGCTGCGAATCGGGCGAGTGGGTGACGCAGCGCTCGTGGGCCCCCCGCCCCCGCCCGGCCCCCGACGACCTCGCCACTACGGCGTTACCAGGTCCGGGTTTGGCCGTGCTGGAGGATCCAGATGCGGTCGAGGTCGAGGCTGAGGCGGCGGGCTTCGGTGACGAGGCGCTGGGGTGGTTCCTCGAGCGGCTCCTCGGCGAGATCGAACGTGCCCCAGTGGATCGGGACGAAACGCTGTCCGCGAACGTCGTCGAACGCCTGGAGCGCCTCTTCGGGGGTCGTGTGGCTCGCGCGCATGATGACCGCTGGCACGTAGGCTCCGATCGGCAGCGCCGCGAGGTCGAACGGGCCGAGCCGCGCCCCGATCTCCTTGAATCCGCCGAAGTAGCCCGTGTCGCCGGCGAAGTAGAGGCGCTTGACCTTCCCGGCGACGACCCAGCCGCTCCAGAGGTGGCGGTTGCGGTCCCAGAGCGTCCGTCCCGAGAAGTGCTGCGCCGGGACGCAGGTGAAGGTCATCTCTCGCTCGACGCGCTGGCCCCACCAGTCGAGCTCGTCGACGTCGGTGATCCCGATGTTCGCGAACCAGCGCTTGAGCCCGAGCGGGACGAGGAACTTCGGACGATGCTCGGCGGCGAGGCGCTTGACCGTCGCGACGTCCAGATGGTCGTAGTGATCGTGCGAGATCAGCACGACGTGGATCGGCGGCAGATCCTCGAACTTGAGCCCGGGCGCCGCCACACGCTTGGGACCGGCGAACGACACCGGGCTCGCGCGCTTGGACCAGTGGGGATCGGTCAGGATGTTGACGCCGTCGAGCTGGATCAGCAAGGTCGCGTGGCCCACCCAGGTCACGGTCGCGGCGCCGCGATTGTCGCGGATGGCCGGGAGGTCGCTGGCGATCGACTTGAAGGTGGCGCTTCGCGGCGAGAACGTGGCGGACCACATGCGCGAGATGAAGAACGTGAAGCGCGTCCAGCCGCTCGCGGGCTCGTACGACGGGCTCACGTTGGCGAACCCATTCTCGCGGTGATGGGCGGGAGCGCCCGCCACCGGCCCTCCGATCCCGGCGCAGCCGGCCGTCAGCAGGACCAGGAGGAGCGCGACGATCGGGCGGACCGTCAGGTGGTGGGCTCCCCGAGCGGCAGCTCGACGACGAACGACGCCCCGCCGTCGTCGCAGTTCTCGGCCCGGAGCACGCCCCCGAGCTCGGTGACGATCCCGTAGGAGACGGACAGGCCGAGACCGCTCCCCTCGCCGGGCGGCTTCGTCGTGAAGAAGGGATCGAAGATCCGCGGCAGCGCGTCAGCCGGGATCCCCGGGCCCGTGTCGCGCACCTCCACGCAGGCGTGCCGGTCCGACGGCCACACCCGCACCGTCAGCACGCGATGCGCCGGGTGCTTGGCCATCGCCTGGTGCGCGTTCTGGACGAGGTTCAGCAGCACCACCTGCAGCTGGTTCTCGTCGGCCCACACGAAGGGGCACGAGGCGAAGTCGGTGACGACGCGGACCTTGTCCTGCTGGAGCTGGTAGCCCTTCAGCTCGAGGACCCGGCGCGCCTGGTCGGCGACCGAGCACGGCCGCCGCTCGGGCGTATAGTGCCGCGCGAACAAAAGGAGGTTCTGCACGATGCGGGCAGCGCGCCCGGCCTCCTCGGCGACGATGCCGAGGCGGTCGCGCACGTGCGAGGTCGTCTCGGGGTGCGTGAGCAGGAGGTGCGTCTGGCCGAGGATCGTCGTCAGCGGATTGTTGATCTCGTGCGCCACGCCCGAGGCGAGCTCGCCGACCGCCTTCATCTTCTCGGCGTGGATCAGCTGCCCGTGGGCGCGCTTGAGCTCGTCGATCTGGCGGAGCGATTCGGAGTAGAGCCGCGCGTTGTCGAGCGCCAGGCCGATCTGGTCCGCGGCGGCCTCGACGAGGGCCAGCTCGGGCTTGTCGAAGGGCTCGAGGGTCTTGCGGCCGAGCGAGAGCGTGCCCAGGATCTGCCCGCGACTGCGGATCGGCACGCACACGAATCCGAGAATCTGCTCGCGCCGGACCGCGGCCTTGGCGCTCGGCAAGACGTTCGGGTCCTCGTAGTTCCGGTCGAGCCGGATGGTCTTGCCGGTGACCGCGACCTTGCCGATGAGCCCCGCGCCGAAGGGCAAGATCCGATTCACCTCGCGCAGACGCGCCGACATCCCGCGCTCGCCGCGCAGCTCGAGCGTCTTGCCGTCCTCGGACAGAAGATGGAGGCTCGAGATCTCGTGGCCGGTCACGCGCGTGAGCGCTTCGACCGCGGTGTGCAGGACGTCCTCGACGTCGAGCGTACGGCTGACCGCCTCCGCGACGGTGTGGAGAATCTTGAAGTGCGGCTCGACGTCCGGGCGGCGAGGCGCCCGACGGCGACGCTCAGCCGGCGAGAGAGAGTGACCGGCGCGCCGCTTCAAGCGCTGACTCCACGAGCGCCCGGTCCGCGGCCGGGAGATCACCGAACTCGGCGGCGATGTCGAGGAGCAGCTGCATCTCGGCGAGGTACTCATCAGCGGCCGCGCACCGACCGCCGGCGGCGTGGCGTGCCGCGGCCAGCGCGGCCGTCTCGAGCCGCTCGCCCGTCGAGGTGCGCGCGGGCGGCTGCATGGCGCGCGCGGCGCCGAACGCGGCGCGGGCCAGAATCTTCCACGGGTCGTCCGCCGCCGCTCTGTCCCCCGCGGTCTTCTCCCCCACCCGCGCGAGGCCGGCCGCGACGGCGCGGTCGAGATAGTCGAAGTCGAAGGGTTTCGCGACGTAGTCGAAGGCGCCCAGCTTGAGCGTCTCCCTGGCGAGACCGACGTCCTCGTTGGCGGTCACCATGATGACCGGCACCCGCTCGTCGAGCTCGCGGATCCGGCGCAGGACCTGGACCCCGTCGAGCCCGGGCATACGGACGTCCAGCAGGACGAGGTCTGCTCGCCCGCCTCGAATGGCGGTCAGGGCCTCCACTCCGCTGCCCGCCGCCTCGACGGCGTACCCCTCGGTGGCGAAGTACTCGGTCAGGACCTCGCGCACGGGAGCCTCGTCATCAACGACCAGGATCCGCCCCAAAGCCATCAAGCAACATTCTAACCCAGGGACGCTTCCCGGCCGTCAGCCCCCGGCGCGAGCCACGAAGGCGTAGGCCAGCTCCAAAGCCGCGTCAAGCTTGGCCGGATCCTTCCCGCCGGCCTGGGCGAGGTCGGGCCGGCCGCCCCCGCCCCCGCCGACGGCCTTGGCGACCTCCTGGATGAGCTTGCCGGCCTGGAACCGCGAGGTGAGGTCCTTCGTGACGGCGGCGATCAGATTCACCTTGCCGTCGACGACGCTGCCGACACAGACAATTCCGGAACCCAGGCGGTTTCGGAGCGTGTCCGCGACCGCGCGGAGGCCGTCGGCGTCCAGGCCGTCGATCCGGCCGGCGATCACGGCGACCCCGTTGACCTGCCGCGCCGCCTTGACGAGATCCTCGGCGCGCGATCGGGCGAGCCGGCCCTCGAGCTCCGCCAGCTGCTTTTCGAGCGCGCGCTGCTCCTCGAGGAGCTTCTGAAGGCGCTTGGGCACCTCCAGCGGGCCGATCTTCAGGAGCTCGGCCGCCTCGCGGAGCGCCGCTTCCTTACGCGCCACGCTCTCGATCGCCGCCGGCCCCGCGACGGCCTCGACGCGACGCACGCCGGACGCGACGGCGCCCTCGCCCGCGACTTTCAACAGACCGATCTCGCCGGTGCGGTCGAGGTGGGTGCCGCCGCACAGCTCGGTCGAGAAATCGCCGATCTTGATGACGCGCACGCGGTTGCCGTACTTCTCGCCGAACAGCGCCATCGCGCCCATCCGGAGCGCTTCGTCGAGGTCCATCTCGGAGTGGGAGACCGGAACGTTGGCCTGGACCTGCTCGTTCACCAGCTCTTCGATCTGCTCGACCTCGCGGTCCTTGAGCGAGGCGCCGTGCGAGAAATCGAAGCGCAGATGGTCCGGCGCCACGAGCGAGCCGGCCTGCGTCACGTGCGTCCCGAGCACGCGGCGGAGCCCCGCGTGCAGCAGGTGCGTGCCCGTGTGATGCCGGCGCAGGCCCTGCCGGCGCGGCGTCTCGACGGTGACGGCGACGTCCTCGCTCTCGTGGAAGCTGCCGCTCACGACCTTGACCCGATGCACGATCAGCTTGGAGCCGCGGTAGTACGTGTCGACGATCTCACCGCGGCCGCTTCGCCCCACGAGCGTGCCGGTGTCGCCTACCTGGCCGCCCGATTCCGCATAGGCCGGCGTGCGGTCGAGGATCATCTCGACCTCGGCGCCCTCACCCGTCTCGGTGAGCCGCCGCGGCCCGCCGGAGCCGGCGTCGACGATCGCCAGGACCCGGGCGGGCGACGCGAGCGAGTCGTACCCGACGAACTCGGTCGACGGGATCTCGCTGCCGAGCCGCTGGTAGACGGCCGACGCCTCGGCGCCGTCCCCGGCGCCGAAGGCCGCGCCCGCGCGGGCCCGCGCCCGCTGGGCTTCCATCTCGGCATCCGCGGCCGCGCGCGTGGCTTCCGTGACACGCCACCCGGCGTCCTGGAAGACCTCCTCGGCCAGATCCATCGGAAAGCCGTAGGTGTCGTAGAGGGTGAACAGGAAGCGGCCGTCCACGACGCGCCGCGTGTCGCTCACGTGCTCGGCGAGATAGTCTTTGATCTTGAGCGTGCCGGTGTCGAGCGTCTCGGCGAAGCGCTCTTCCTCGCTGCGAATCGCCTCCTGGATCCGCGACCGCTCGGCGACGATCTCCGGATACGCCCCGCCCATCAGCTTCACGACCCAGTCGACGGTCTTCCACAGGAAGGGATCGGTGAGCCCGAGCATCCGGCCGTGGCGCATGGCGCGCCGCATGATCCGGCGCAGCACGTAGCCGCGCCACTCGTTGGAGGGGGTCACGCCGTCGGCGATCAGGAACGTGGTCGTGCGCGCGTGGTCGGCGATGACCCGCATCGACACGTCGTCGACCTCGCCGGCGCCGTACCGCCGCCGGGCGAGCGTCGAGACCTCGGCGATCAGCGGCGCCATGAGGTCGGTGTCCCAGCTCGACAGCTTGCCCTGCACAACCGCCGCGATGCGCTCGAGCCCCATGCCGGTGTCGATCGAGGGTCGCGGCAACGGCGTGAGCGTGCCCGTTGTGTCGCGGTTGAACTGCATGAAGACGAGGTTCCACACCTCGAGCCAGCGGTCGCACTCGCACGCGGGTCCCAGACATGGCCGGCCCGCGGCCACCTCGGCGCACGCGATGTGGTCGCCCTGGTGGAAGTGCACCTCGGAGGAGGGCCCGCACGGGCCGGTGTCACCCATCGCCCAGAAGTTGTCCTGCTCGCCCAGCCGCAGAACGCGATCGTCGCCGAATCCGGCCACGCGCTTCCAGAGCGCGAAGGCGTCGTCATCGTCCGTGTAGACGGTCGCGATCAGCCGCTTGCGATCGAGGGCGAGATCCTTCGTGAGGAACTCCCAGGCGAAGGCGATCGCGTCGGGCTTGAAGTAGTCGCCGAAGGAGAAGTTGCCGAGCATCTCGAAGAACGTGTGGTGGCGCGCCGTGTGGCCGACGTTCTCGAGGTCGTTGTGCTTGCCGCCCGCGCGAACGCATTTCTGGCTGGTCGTGGCACGGACGTAGGGCCGCCGTTCTTCGCCGAGGAAGACGGACTTGAACTGGACCATGCCCGCGTTCGTGAAGAGCAAGGTCGGATCGTCGCCGGGCACGAGCGGCGAGGAGCGCACGCGGGTGTGACCGTTGCGCTCGAAGTACTGTAGGAACTTTTCGCGGAGCTCGGCGCCGGTCATCGGAGGACTGATTGTAACACCGCGACTCAGTCCTCGACCGCGAGGCCGACGCACTCGCGGACGACCCGGGCCACCATCGACGCGGCGAAGCCGCGGCGCAGTAAGTGGTCGCGAAGGCGGGCGGCGGCCCTCGCGCGGTCGCCCCGCTGCAGGGCCGGCAGCCGCCGGCGGGCGGCGGCGCGGGCGCGCTCGAGCTCGCTGTCGTCGTCCCCCCCGGCCAGCGCCGCGGCGACCAGCGGTGCCGCGATGCCGCGCGCCCGGAGCTCCGCGCGCAGGCGCGCCGGCCCATAGCCACGTGCGGCGCGGATGGCGACCCAGTGGCGGGCGAAGGCCTCGTCGTCGAGATAGCCGCGGGCGGTGAGGTCGGCGACCACCGCGTCGGCGACGGCCGCCGGCGCGCCGCGCCGGCGCAGCCGCGCGGCCAGATCGTGCGTGGTCCAGGCGCGCCGGGAAAGGAGGTCGGCGGCCGCGAGCCGCGCGGTCCGCGCGTCGAGAGCTCGGCGCGGACCGCGCGGACTCGTTACGATCTCTTGAAGAAGGAGCTGCCGGTCGGCGCGACGGGTGCGCGCTCGCTCGTCCGCTGCTCGAACGACTGCTCGCCGGTCGAGAAGATGCCGCGGACCTTGAGGTCGAAGTCGTCGGCGTTGGTCGCCGCTTCGCGGGCGGTCTCGTACGAGATGACCCCGTCCCGATAGAGCCTGAGCAGGCACTGGTCGAAGGTCTGCATGCCGTACTGGGACTGGCCCTGGGCGATGAACGCAGGAATCTCCGGCGTCCGCTTGGCCTCGCGAATACAGTCCTTGATCGCGCCGGTGCCGACGAGGATCTCGACGGCCGGGATCCGTCCCTCGCCGCCGATCTTCGGAATGAGGCGCTGCGAGACGATCCCGACGATGACGGCGGCGAGCTGGTCGCGGATCTGCTGCTCCTGGTGCGGGGGGAACGTACCGATGATGCGGTTGACGGTCTCACTGGCGTTCAACGTGTGGAGCGTCGAGAACACGAGGTGGCCCGTCTCCGCCGCGTGGAGCGCGACCGACATGGTCTCGGGGTCGCGCATTTCGCCGACGAGAATCACGTCCGGGTCCTCGCGGAGCGCGGCGCGCAGCGCCGTGGCAAAGCTCGACGAGTCGTGGCCGATCTCGCGCTGGCTGACCACGCAGCCGATGTCGTCGTGAGTGAACTCGATCGGGTCCTCGATCGTGATGATGTGGTCGTTCCGCGTGCGATTGATGTAGTCGATCATCGCCGCGAGCGTGGTGGACTTACCCGAGCCGGTGATGCCCGTGACCAGCAGGAGCCCGCGGCGCTCCATCGAGAGCTGCTCGAGCACCTCGGGCAGCCCGAGCTCCTCGAACTTGGGCTTCTTCGACGGGATCGATCTCAGCACCGCGCGGACCGCCCCGAGCGCCAGGAACATGTTGACGCGGAAGCGGCCGAAGTTCGGCACGGCGTACGCCGAGTCGACCTCGCGCCCATCCATCAGCTGGCCGTACATCCGCTCGGTGAGACACCGGTGGGCGATCGCGTCCATGTCCTCGGCGGTGATCACGCCGAGGTCCCCCTGCGGCACCAGACGGCCGTGGATCCGGAGGATGACCGGAGCGTTGGCCTTCAGGTGCAGGTCGGAGGCGCCGCGCTCGACGCCGGTGACCAGGAGCTTGTCGAATTCCATCGGCATGAGCAGCTCCTATTTGATCGGCACGGCCTGGCGAAGTCCGAGAGTGTCGCGGAGCTTCGATTCGAGGTCGGCGAGAACCACCGGATTGTCCTGGAGCCACTTCTTGGCGTTCTCGCGTCCCTGTCCGATCCGCTCACTCTTGAAGGTGTACCAGGTCCCGGACTTCTCGATCAGGCCGTTGTCGACGCCAGCGTCCAGCACGCTGCCCGTCTTCGAGATGCCTTCGCCGTAGAGGACGTCGAACTCCGCCTCTCTGAACGGCGGTGCGAGCTTGTTCTTGACCACCTTGACCTTGGTCCTGACGCCGAGCGACTCCGTCCCCTGCTTGATCGCATCCTGGCGCCGGATGTCGAGCCGAATGGACGCATAGAATTTCAGCGCGCGGCCGCCCGAGGTGGTCTCGGGGTTGCCGAACATCACGCCGATCTTCTCGCGGATCTGGTTGATGAAGATCACGACCGCGCCCGAGCGCGAGATGGCCGAGGTCAGCTTGCGGAGCGCCTGGGACATGAGGCGCGCCTGCAGGCCCGGCAATGAGTCGCCCATGTCGCCGTCGAGCTCGGCGCGCGGCACCAGCGCCGCGACCGAATCGATGACGATGACGTCGACCGCGTTGGAGCGGACGAGCGTCTCGGTGATCTCCAGCGCCTGCTCGCCGGTGTCGGGCTGCGAGATCAGGAGCTCGTCGATGTTGACGCCGAGCTTGCGCGCGTAGATCGGGTCGAGCGCGTGCTCGGCGTCGATGAACGCGCCGATGCCGCCCAGCCGCTGCGCCTCGGCGACCACGTGGAGCGCGAGCGTGGTCTTTCCCGAGGATTCCGGGCCGTAGATCTCGGTGACCCGTCCTCGCGGCAGGCCGCCCACGCCGAGCGCCACGTCGAGCGACAGAGCGCCGGTCGGAATGACGGCGATCTCCTCGAGGGGGCCGCCGGCGCCCAGGCGCATGACCGCGCCCTTGCCAAACTGCCGCTCGATTTGCGAGATCGCCAGCTCGAGGGCCTGCCGTCGCTCGTTCTTAGCCTCAGCCATGCGGCTCTCCTTCATGTATCGTCGCACGCTCGCTGCACGTTTCGTTCGTTATCGCTTCCGGCCATTCTAGGTGGCCCCTCTCGCGGACGTCAATGTCCCAAGTCTCAGACAGAGTACCCGAGTCTCACCGTCGCCAGCTCGGTGTAACGGGCCCCCCGGGGCCCGAGCTCGCTTCGCATGAGCGACGCGCTCGGAACGCGCATCTGGCCGAATTCACGCGCGGTCGCGCTTCCGAGCGCGTCGCTGAGCGCGGGGTTGCGTCCGGGCTGGCGCACCCGGCCGAGCGTGACGTGGGGCGAAAAGGGCCTCTCGTCGCGCGGGAACCCGAGCGCGGCCAGCGCCACGTCGACGCATCGGGCGAGCTCGATCATCTCCCGTGCGCCCTCCGTCACCCCGGCCCAGATGACCCGCGGCCTGCCGGCCGATGGGAAGGCGCCGAGGCCGCGGATTCGCGCCTCGAAGGGGCGGGCTCCCAGGCTTGCCTCGCTCAGCGCGCCGGCGACGGAGTCGATCCGGGCCTCGGGGACCGCGCCGAGGAATTTGAGCGTGAGGTGGAGATTGGCGGGCACGACCCAGGCGACGTCGCGCGCGGCCGGGCGCAGCCGCTCGATCGCCTCGCCGAGCTCTCGGCGGACGGCGTCGCCGAGGAGGATCGCGACGAACGCGCGAACATCGGCTATCGGCGCATATCCAGGAGCTGCAGCAGATTGCGCACGCCCTGCTGTCGCTCGGGGTCCGCCTCGGCGACGAGCGCCGCACGAAGATCCGCGAGGGCCCCTTCGTGGTCACCTCGGAGCTCCTTCTCAAGACCGCGGGCCGCCAGCGCGCGCGAATCGAGCGGCAGGGGCTCCGGCGCCCGAGCAGCCGGGACTGACGCGACCTCTTGCGACGGGACGTGTGACGGCGCGCCCTCGGACGATGGAGGAGCCGGAGCGCTGGGCGGCGCTTCTGGCAGGGTCATCGCAGGAAGCGCGCTCTCGGCTGTTGAGGCTGTGGGCTCGGCGCCAGCTCCCGGTGGCGGCACAGGCGTCGCTTCCGCAGGTGCGCTGGCCATAGTCGGCGTGCTCTCGTACCCAGCTGGCGCCACCGCGAGCATCATCGCCCTTTCTCCCGGGTCCGGCTCGAGCTCGATTGCCCGCGTCCAGTCGGCGCGGGCATGATCGAGATCGCCGGCGAGGGAGCCCGCGGTACCCCGTGCGAAGAGGGCCTTCGCGTGATCCGGATTTATGGACAACGCCAGAGTGAGGTCGGCGATCGCCCCTTGATAGTCCTTCCTCGAGATCATCGCGACGCCCCGATGATAGAGGACGTCCGAGTCGGGCGGCCCGAGCGTCAGCGCCTTCGTGTAGTCCGCGATCGCGCCGTCCAGGTCGCCGAGACGCGCGCGAACGGCGCCGCGGTTCGCGTACGCGGCGACCGACGTCGGCGAGTCTCGGATCGCCTCGTCGAAGGCGTCTTTCGCTCCGGCATAGTCGCCCTGGTGCACCAGGATGACGCCGTGATCGACCGGCGACGCGGCCGAGCACGCCGCGAATGCGAGAGCCGCCGCGACGATCCACGCCTTCACGGCTGCGCCCTCAGCGAACGGCGCAGCATGTCGAGAGCCGCCTGGGTCGACTGCCACTTCACCGCGGCCCGGTCGCCCGAGAAGTAGAACCGCCGTGCCACCGCCTCTCCCCGGACTACGAGGCCGACAAAGACGGTGCCGACAGGCTTGGCCGGGGTGCCGCCTTCAGGCCCGGCGATCCCCGTGACGGCGAGCCCGCAAGACGCGCCGGCCAGTGTCGCGACGCCGCGCGCCATCGCCTCGGCACACGGCCCACTCACCGTTCCGTGGGCTGTCAGGATCGACTCGGGCACTCCTAGAAGCTCTTCCTTCGCGCGGGTCGAGTACGCGAGCACGCCACGCTCGAAGTACGCCGACGCGCCGGGAACGCTGGTCAGGCGGTGGCCCAGGAGGCCGCCCGTGCACGCCTCGGCGACCGCCAACGTCCATCGTCGCTCGAGCAGCATCCGGCCCACGACCCCCTCGAGGGTTTCGCCGTCGCGGCCGTAGCAATCCTCGCCGAGGAGCGCGCCGATCCCGGTCTCGGCCTTCGTGAGGCTTTTCGCGGCTTCGGCTGGCGTTGAGGCGCGCGCGCGCAGCCTCACCCACACCTCGCCGTCGGCCGGGATGGTCGAGACGATCACCTCGCCGTCGCGACCGAGCCAGTCGACGAGACGCTCCTCGACGTCGGCCGCAGCGAGGCCGGCGGTGCGAAGCGTGCGAACCACCGCGGCCCCGCGCGCGCCCGCCCACTCGCGGGCGAACGGCGTCAGGTGGCGCGCGATCATCGTCTGCAGGGCGGCGTCCCGCGTGAGCACCGCGAAGGCGCGCTGGCCGTTCTCTATCGCCCACCCGGCTTCGGCGTCGGCCGTGACCCACACCGTCGCGCCCTGCGGAAGGAGAGCCAGCCGCTCGGCCCGTCGAGGCAACGGGCGGTCGAGCCGGCGGTAGCGCTCCTGCAGCGTGGTCAGGAGCCGTTCGTTGAGGACGAGCCGCGCGCCCGTCACGCGCGCGAGCACCCGGCGGACGATGTCGCCGGCGGAGCCTCCGGCGCCCGCCAGCACCACCGTCAACACCTCGTCGGAGCCGAGCGCCCGCTCGAGCGCGCTCTCGTCGTCCTCAACGAAGACGCGACTCACGACGGCGACTCCGGCGGCGCCGAGCGCCGCGGCGACCGCCGCGCCGTCGGCGCCGGGCGAGGGCATCGCCCCGACCGTGACGATGTACGCGCTCGCTGTCATGGCCAGGCGAAGACGGCTCGGCCGATGACGATCACGAGGAGAGCGTACAACCCCGCGATCAGATCATCCACCATCACGCCGATCCCGCCGGTGATGCGCTGGCTGGCGCGCGCGGGGAATGGCTTGGTAACGTCGAAGATCCTGAACAGGACGAAGCCGACCGCCAGCACCGCCGGCGTCAGCGCGAACGGCGCGACGGTGAGCGTCATGCCGGCCACCTCGTCGATGACGATCACGCCGGGGTCCTTCGCGCCGATCGCGCGTTCGGCGCGGTGGGCCGCCCAGGTTCCCGTGAGGGTGACGGCGACGAGAAACACGACGAGACCCGCGCGCGAGAACGGAACGACGCAGAGGATGAGGACGGCGAGGGCGCTGCCGACGGTGCCGGGGGCGACCGGCGAGTAACCGGCGCCGAAGGCGGTCGCGAGAACGAGCGCTACGCGGTCGAGCGCCGTGGTGAGACTAGGCGCGCTCGCCGACCAGCTCGTATCCCTCGACCTCGACGATGCGGATGCGCGCGAACCGTCCCGGGGTCAGGCTCCGATCACGCAGATAGACGACGCCGTCGATCTCGGGCGCCTGCCCGGCGGTCCGGCCTTCCCAGGCGAATGCGGGGTCCTCGCTCGGGCCGTCGACCAGGACGTCCGTCACCGTGCCCGCGAGCGCCGCGCTCTGCTCCCACGCGCGACGATCTTGATGCTCCTGGACGATCGCCGCGCGCTCGGCGGCGACCTCGGGAGAGATCTGGTCGGGGTAGGCCACGGACGGCGTCCCTTCCTCGGGCGAATAGGTGAAAACGCCGAGCCGGTCGAAGCGCGTGTCTTCCAGGAACTCGAGGAGGTTCTGGAACGCCGCCTCGCTCTCGCCCGGGAAGCCGACGAGGACGGTCGTGCGGACGGTGAGCCCGGGGATCGCCTCGCGGAACGCTCGGACGATCTCCCGCATCCGCTTCGCGGTCACGGCGCGGCGCATGGCGCGCAGCACGCCGTCGTCGCCGTGCTGGACCGGCATGTCCAGATAGGGAACGACGCGCGCGCGTGCCCAGCGCTCGACGAGGCGGTCGTTGACGTGCGCGGGATGCAGGTACATCGGGCGGACCCACGGGATGCGCGTCGCACCGAGAGCCAGCAGCAGGTCGGCGATGTCGCCGTTGCCGGGAATGTCGCGGCCGTACGCGAGCGTGTCTTGCGAGACGAGGATCGCCTCCTGAATCCCGCGGGCCGCCAGCCCCTCGACCTCTTTCACGATGTCGGCGAGCGGCCGGCTCCGGTGACGGCCGCGGAACTGGGGAATGGCGCAGAAGGTGCAGCCCATGTCGCACCCTTCCGCGATCTTCACGTACGCGTAGGGAACGCGGGACATCAGAAGGCGCGGCGTGGTTGCGTCGTAGAGATAACCCGGCGGCGCCGAGGTAGCCCAGTCCTGTCGGCCGGCCGCCTGTCGCACCAGCTCGACGATGCGCGAGAGGTTCGAGGTGCCCAGGATGCCGTCGACCTCGGGCATCTCCTTCAGAATGTCGCCGCCGTAGCGCTGAGTGAGACAGCCGGTGACGATGAGGGCGCGGCAGGATCCCCGCTTCTTCAGCTTCGCGAGCT
Organism: Candidatus Rokuibacteriota bacterium; assembly: GCA_003220495.1. Classification (GTDB taxonomy): domain Bacteria; phylum Methylomirabilota; class Methylomirabilia; order Rokubacteriales; family CSP1-6; genus AR31. The sequence continues at coordinate 55,432 of QHSP01000029.1, forward strand.
CCAGGATCGTCTCGATCGATTCCTCGCGCGCGCGGTCGATGAACGCGCAGGTGTTGACGACGAGGCACTCGGCGTCCTCGGGGCGCTCCGCGAGCGGGAACCCGGCCTCGGTCAGCATGCCGAGCATCAGCTCGGAGTCGACCTGGTTCTTCGGACAGCCGAGGGTCGTCAGATGCACCTTCATGGTCGCGAGCCAGTATACCTGGCCCAGCGGGCCAAATCGCCGAGCATCGAAAGGCCCACCGGGCGAGTCACGCGCGCTTGCGCAGAACGACGTGGGTTGCCTGTTCGCCCGCCAGACGTACGAGCGTACCCGTCAAGGACGGGCCCCTCCAGACGAAAACTCATTGCCCACGCGAGTGAGTGGCGAAGGTCTCACCCGTCTGGATCTCGGCAGTTTCGAAGCCATCCATCATTCCAAATGCGCACAGTCCGAGGCCACTCTAACGAGTATGTGTCTTGAACGCGGATATCCGATATCAGAGATCTGGATGACGTGGCCGCAGACTGTTGAGGCGGCTGGACCGGCCCAGCGCCGAGTTCTCAGACGCTTCGATAGTTCGTGAACTGAAGCGCGATGCCGAGGTCCTTATCCTTCAGCATCGCGATGATCTTCTGAAGGTCGTCACGGTTCTTGCCGGCCACGCGCACCTGGTCCTCCTGGATCGAGGCCTGCACGCGGACCTTCGAGTCCTTGATGAGGCGGACGATCTCCTTGGCGCGCTCGATCGGGATGCCCTGCTGGAGCGCGATCTTCTGGCGGAGGGTGCCGCCGGAGGCCTGCTCGACCTCGCCGTACGTGAGCGCCTTCAGCGGCACGCCGCGCTTGTGCAGCCGCGACTGAAGGATATCGACGACGGCCTTGAGCTTCATGTCGTCGGGCGCCGTCGCGGTGATGTCGGACTTCTCGATCGTCACGTCGCACTTGGAGCCCTTGAGGTCGTAGCGGGTGCCGATCTCCCGCCGCGCCTGGTCGAGCGCGTTCGTCACCTCTTGCATGTCGATCTTGCACGCGATGTCGAACGAGTTCTCGGCGGCCATGGCCCCTCCGCTTACTTGAGCGGCACGATCACGACGCCCTTGGGCGCGACGAATGTGAACGTCCGCTCCGGCAGCCCGCTGTTCACCGCCACCTTCGTGAAGCGCATCGTCACCGTGTTCTCGAACTGATCGTGCACGACGGCCTTCCGAATCTCCCAGCTCTTGCCGTCTACCGACAGAATCAGCCGCGTGAGGGTCGGCAACGGCTGCTTCGGGGTCAGGTCGAGGACCCAGTTCCCGTCGGCGTCTTTCGGCTGGCTCGGGTTCAGGAAGCGCACCTGGAACTCGCTCCGCAGGCGGCCGAGCCCGGCCAGGAAGCTGCCGGCCGGTCCGGCCAGCGCCTCGGGGGCGTCGGCGACATTGGCCTGGTTCAGGGTCGGCGTGTAGACCCAGAGCTTCTTGCCGTCCGACACGATCTCCTGCGGCGTCGGCTCGGTGTATTCCCAGCGGAGCTTGCCGCCCTTCTTCAAATAGACGGTGCCGCGCGCCGGAATCGTCTGGTTGAGGCTCTTGTTGAACGCGGTCTGGGTGAAGTCGGCGCGCAGGTCAGTCATGCGACCGTAGACGGACTCGATCTCGCGGACGACGTCGTCGAGCGACTGCGCGAAGGCCGGGACGGTCGCGGCCGCCACCAGGAGGGCGAGCGTCAGCACGGTGACCGCTCTCATCATGACTTCACTCTACACCAGAGCCGGACCACGCCCGCGAGCCGTTGAGCGTCACTGGCGTTGACCAGAAGCTCGATCGTTTTCGCCGAGAAGTCGCCGAGGAATTTCGGGGTGACTATCGGCTAGGCGCCATCTCCGCCACGATCAGCCGGTAGTCGGCTCGAGGCTTGAACGCGAGGCGCCGGCTCACTCCGTACACGATGACCTCCTGAAACAGCTCGAGCCACGGTTTCTCGTCGTGGACGATCTGCGTCGCCTCGGCGTACAAGGCGCGGCGCTTGCCCGGATCGAGCGAGTAGCGCGCCTGCTCCATCAGATCGTGAAAGCGCTGGCCAGGCTGGCTACCGGCCCAGTACTTTCCGTTGAACCCGTTCGGATGCCAGAGCCGCCAGAGACTGCCGTCCGCGTCGAGCAAGGTCGACTGCGGATTGCCCAGGAGCAGACCGTTCGGCGGAACGGCGCGCTCGTTGAGCATGCGCTGGCGCGCGCCCATCTCCATGATGTCGATCTTGGCGCGAATCCCGACCTTCGCCCACATGTCCGCGATCGTCTCGAGCAGGAACTTGTCGTTGACCATCGTGCCGCTTCCGGCGTGGAGGCTCACGTCGATGCCGCCGGGCCGCCCCGCGTCGGCCAGCAGCTGCTTGGCCTTGGCCGGATCGAACGGATACGGCTTGAGCGACGCGTTGTAGCCGAAGTCGGTGTCGGCGACGCCGCCGCTGAACGGCTTGCCCTGTCCGGCGTAGAGGTTCTTGATGATCGACGCGACGTCGAGCGCGTAGTGCAAGGCCTGGCGGGCGCGCTTGTCGGCGAGCGGCGGCTGCGTGCTGTTGATCGAGAGGGTGACGATCCGGCTCGACGGGATGCTGAGGATCTGGGTCGCGCGGCCGTCGGCGATGCCCTTGATGCGATCGGGCGGCACGTTCGTGATGATGTCGGCCTCGCCCTTCTCGAGCGCGACGATCCGTGGGAAGTCCTCGGGAATCGGCTTCCAGACCACGCGATCGATCGCCGGCGCCTTTCCCTCCCAGCCCCACCAGTCGCGGTTAGCCTCCATCACGAGGCGCTCGTCCTTCACCCACTCGACGAACCGGTACGCGCCCGTGCCCACGGGACGCCGGGCCAGCTCCTTCAGGCCCTCCTCGGTCGTCAGACGCGCCGGGAGGATCTGGGCTCCCATCTGCGCCATCCGGACGAGGAGCAGCGGGTCCGGCTTCTTCGTGTTGATTCGGATCGTCGACGGGTTCACCACCTGGACCGCCTCGATCGTGGCGAACCCGGGCTGCACGACGGTCTTGCCCGGCTGGAGGTTGCGCTCGAGGGTCGCCCTGACGTCCTCGACCGTGAGCGGCGAGCCGTCGTGGAACTTCACGCCCTGGCGGAGGGTAAACTCCCACGTCGTCTCGTTGACGCTCTTCCACGAGGTCGCGAGCCCGGGCTGCAGACGCAACGTGTTGTCCCAGCGCGTGAGCGTGTCGTAGAGGTTGTAGAAATAGTTCACGGTCAAGACCTGCGTGCTCCGGCCCGGGTCCATCGTCGTCGCCTCGGCAGGCTGCGAGATCGTGATCTGGGCCGGCTGCGCGTATGCCGGAACCGCGGCGAGCAAAACCGTGACGGCGGCGAAGAGCTTCATCGGGCTCCTCTGTTCGTGGTGGTCGTGCGGCTGCGGCGAGTATAGCGCGCGGACGTGATAGGGTATCCGCCATGTCGACGGCGGCAGGCGTCTCGGCGGAGCGCAAGACGCCGGTAATCCTGGGCACCGCGACGCCCGGCGGCGGATTTCCCGTCTACGGTGCGGCGGTGACCGACACGATTCACGAGATCGATTCCACCCTTGCGATCGAGCAACGCAACACCAAGGGCAGCACCGAGAACGTGCCGTTGCTCGAGGCCGGGCGGCTCGACATCGCGCTCGTCCAGGGCGAGGTCGCTCACGAGGCGTTCAACGGGATCGGCCGGCCGCCGGCCACTCTCCGCATCGTCGCCGCGATGTACTCGACGCCGGGCATGTTCGTCGTTCGCGCGGACACTCCGCACCGCCGGATCGACGATCTGAAAGCCAAGCCGGTGGTCTTCGGCGCCCGCGGCTCGGGGCTGGTGATCCTGGCCAAGTACGTGCTCGACGGGCTCGGTCTCGACCAGGAGCGCGACTTCCAGGCGCTCTACCTCGACCGCGCGGGCGATGGACCCACGATGGTGATCGAGGGTCGCGCCGCGGCGCTGTGGGGCGGAGGCCAGGGCTGGCCCGGTTTCAACGCGGTGGCCAAGGGGCCGGCCGGCGCTCGATTCATCGCGCCCGGCGGGGACGAGATCGCTCGGATTCTCGCCCGGCACGCCTTCCTCAAGCCGATGACGGTCCCGGCCGGCGCGTATCCAGGCCTGGCGGCGCCGCTTCCGTCGGTGGGCTCGTGGAGCTTCATCCTCGCGAGGCCACATCTTCCGGACGACGTGGCGTATCGGCTGGCGCGAGCGCTGCACCGGGGCGAAGCCGCCATCGCGCGCCGCCTACCGCAAGCCGAGGAGACGACCGCGGCCAATACGCTCGGCGCCGCGCCCCGGCCGGATCTGATCCACCCGGGCGTGCGCCGCTACCTCCGCGAAGTCGGCATCGCTCGCTGATCCTCGCCCCTTCTGTCACCGTCGCGGTTCGGTCTCGTCGATGAAGATCAGGAGATCCAGGTCGCCCGGCGAGTGACCGAGCTCGGTCAGCGCCGCGGCGACCTCACCGCGATGCTGGGTCGCGTGGTTCACCTGGTGGACGACCTGCTGCCACAGGGGATAGGCCCAGCGCTCGCCGCGGGTGTTGCGGTACTCGAGGACCTGGGCGAGGTCAGAGTCGGTCAGGCCGGCCACGAAGCGCTGCGTGTCGTTCTCGATCTGGTCCCAGCGCGCGCGAATGGATGCGACGTCGGGAAATTCCCGCGCGTCTAAAAACGAAGTCGGCGAGGTGCCCTTCCATCGAGAGAGCCAGATCAATTGAGCGGCCATGACGTGGACGAGCGTCTCGCGGACCGAGCTGAAGCTGGCTCCGCTCGGCGCGGCCAGCTCTTCCGGGCGTAGCCGCGCCGCCTTCTCGAGGATCCGCCCGGTCGCCCAGGCGCTGTAGCGATAGAGAGTCCGTACGACGTCGATGGTCATGCGCCACCTCATTTTTCGCGAGAGTGCGTGCGCCGACGGCGGCGGCCGGCGCCGAGCATCCGTCGCACCAGCGCCACCGCCGCGACAACCGCCCACGTGCCCTCGAGGATCACGAAGGGCGCGAAGCCGATCAGGTACGATGCGTAGCCGGCCAGCGAGGCGCCGGCGAAGTTGAGCGCCGTGTACGGATAGCTCTCGGTGCTCAGCACGCGGACCAGGTTGAGCAGAAATGCCAGCAGCAACAGGGCGACGCCCAGGGATCCGATCATGGTTTCCGGGCTCACGGTCACCTCCGGCCTTCACTCGGGCTGGTACGGCGCCTGCGCGTCGATGTCGCCGACGAAGTCCGGGAGGTTGCGATGACCCAGCATCTGACGGACCGCCAGCGCTTCGCCGAGGTGATACCAGTAGTGATAGGTCGTCCGCCGCAGGAAGGTCCCGGCGCTCGACAGCCCTTCGGAGATCGGCGACTGCATCCGCTCGGTCGTGAGCGCGTCGAGCCAGGCATCACTCGCCTTGGTCACCGCTCGCCAGGCGGTCCACATCTCCTCGAGCGGCGGCGTGCTGGCCGGCTTGCCGTTGGCGACGCGCTCGTTCAGGTCGGCGCGCAGGATCTGTCCCTGAGCCCTGGTGAGCCAGTTGCGCTGCTCCTGCCACGCCAGGTGGCCGATCATCCAGCTGATCGAGTTGATCGGTTGAAAACGGCGCCGAGCTTCTTCGTCCGTGAGGCCGGTCAAGCCGCGGACGAACTCATCTCTGGTGAACCGCAACTGGGTGACGAGCGGATGCGGCATCGCTGGGCCCTCGGTCCTCGGTTATCCGCTGTAGTTCGCGACCACCTTCGAGACTTTGCCGGTCGGGCCGATCTCCATGTACTCGCCGGTCTTCGATCCCTTCTGGTTCACGTAGTAGAGGACGACGCTCTCGAGCCCCCACATCCGTGAGCATCGTGCTTCCTCTCGAGGTTGCGTGTCGGCGGCCGCAACGGTCCTCGGCAGTATGGGCCCGGCCACGCACATGCGCAACGCTCCGCCCGTCAGGCTCCTCGAATTTTGAGGGCTGGGGAACCCCGGGCGAGCGGTATGGTCTAACGGGATGGAAGGACGGAGCGGCGATGATGCGTTCCTGGTGGACCGGCTCCGGCGTGGCGACCCTCGAGCCTTCGAGGACCTGGTGATCGCCTACCAGCACCGTGTCTTCGGCGTCGCCCTGCGTATGCTCGGCAACCGGGCGGAAGCCGAGGAGCTTGCTCAGGAAGTCTTTCTTCGCGTGCATCGCGCCATCGGAGAGTTCCGCGGCGACGCAAAGCTCTCGACATGGCTCTACGCGATCGCCTCACGCCTGTGCCTGAACCGCCTGACCTCGGGCGAGCGGCGCGTCGTGCGGCTGGGCGAGGAGACGTTGGCCTGGCTGGCGTCGAGGGAGGTCGGCCCGGCCGAGGAGCTGGAACGAACCGAGCTGGAGACGGCGCTTCACCGCGCGATCGCCGAGCTCAGCGAGGAGCGCCGGATCGTCGTCGTCCTCCGTGACCTCGAAGGCCTCTCCTACGAGGAGATCGCGGCGGCGCTCGAGCTCGAGCTCGGCACGGTGCGATCGCGGCTCCATCGGGCGCGAATGGATTTACGAGACAAGCTCGAACGGTTCTTGCCATGACCTGCCTCGACGTGCGCGAGCAGTTCTCGGCGCTGGTGGACGACGCGCTCGCACCCGGCGAACGCGCGGCCCTGGACGCGCATCTGGCGACGTGCGCCGATTGCCGGCGCGAGCTTCAGCGTTTCCGCGACACCGTCGCGCTGGTGCGCGCGGTCGCCCCGGTTCGCGCACCGGCCGGCTTCGTCGAGCGTGTGCTCGAGGCCGCGCGCCCCGACCCGTGGTATCGGCGCCTCGTCCGCGGCCTCTTCCTCCCCTGGCCGGTGAAGCTCCCGATGGAGGCCGCCGCCATCGTGCTGGTCGCCGTCGGCGTGGCGGTGGTGTACCGCGGGACACGAGAGATCGAGCCGTCCGCTCGCCTAGACTCGATCGCTCCGGCCGTGCGCCAGGCGCCGGAACGCGCCGCGCCGCAGGCGCTGACACCGACGCCCCAGCGCGAGACCGACGCGCGGCGTGCGCAGAACGACGCGCGCAAGCTGAAAACGGCGAAGGATCAGACGCAAGCGCCGGAACCTCCCAAGGGGCCGGCGCCGGCGGAGACGATCCACAAGAAGGCCGCTGAGACACCGGAGCGCCGGGAGAAACAGGAGCCCGAGGTCGCCGCAAAGCCCGACGCTCCTCCGTCCGCGCGCGAACGCGCGATGACCAGGGAATACGCCCGATCCCGGCCCGCTCCGGCGCCGGGAGCGCGCGCCGACGCGCAGGCTCCCCGGTCGACGCCGTCGGTCACCGGGTCATCGTACGCGTTCACACCAGCCGACGTTTCGGGTCGATTGACGGTGAGCGACCGCGACGCCGCGCTTCGCGGCGTCGCGGAGCTCGCCACGCGGCTCGGCGCCGTCGCGAACCGCCGCGTCGACACACCCGACCTTCAGATCCTCGAGCTGACGGTTCCGCGTGATGCCTACGACGAGTTCGTCCGCGAGCTCGCGCGTCTCGGTCGATGGCAGCCGGGCAGGGAGCCGTCCGCGCTGCCCGCTCGGGTCCGCGTCGTTCTCCAGATCACCCGCTGATCGGCACGGGCGGATCGCCGCGGAACTTCCGGCGACCTCTCCGGTCTAACTCGACAGCCGGGAATATCCGGAAGACCGGAGGAACGACGTCAATGAGAACGCCCGTGATCGGCTCGCTCCTGATCGTGGCGCTCGCCACCGGACAGCCCGCCGCCGCCGCGCCCGTCAGCGTGACGCGCGAGGATCAGCGCGAGGTCATGGTGACGATCTACAACGGCAATCTCGGCCTCGTGAAGGACCTGCGCGATGTCCGGTTCCCATCGGGACAAACCGAGGTGCAGTTCATGGACGTGGCGGCGCTGATCGACCCGACGACGGTCCATCTCAAGTCGATCACCCACGCGCGCGGACTCAAGATCCTCGAGCAGAACTACGAGTACGATCTGCTGACGAGCCAGAAGCTCATGGAGAAATACGTCGGCCGCAAGGTGGGCTCTATCAGAACGACGGCGCGTATCACGACGCCACCCTGCTCTCGACCAACGGACCGGTCTTCGAGATCAACGGCCAGATCCACATGGGCCACTACGGCCGCCTCCTCCTGCCCTCGCTCCCGGAGAACCTCGTGGCCAAACCGACCCTCGTGTGGCTCCTCGAGAACCAGACGCCGCGGCCCCAGCGCGTCGAGGCGTCGTATCTCACGAGCGGGATCACCTGGAAGGCCGACTACGTCATGGTGCTCAACGCCGCCGACACGCTCTCCGACCTCACGGGCTGGGTCACGATCGACAACAAGAGCGGCGCCACCTACGGCAACGCCGCGCTCAAGCTGGTGGCCGGCGACGTGAACCGTGCGGCCGAGGGGCGGCGCGACCAGCGCATGATGGAGCTCGCGGCCAAGGCGGCCTCGCCCGTCGCCGCGAGCCACGACTTCGCGTCGGAAGGCTTCTTCGAGTACCACCTCTACACGCTCGACGGACGCACGACGATCAAGGACAACCAGACCAAGCAGCTCTCGCTGCTGGCGGCGAGCGAGGTGCCGATCGCGAAGGAGCTGATCTACTACGGCGCGGCGGACTACTACCGCAATGCCTACGGCGTGCCGGTCTCGAACCAGAAGGTCGCGGTCTACCTCCAGGTGAAGAACAGCAAGGAGAATCGGCTGGGCGCGCCGCTGCCGAAGGGCAAGATCCGCGTCTACAAGGCCGACGCCTCGGGCAGCCAGCAATTCATCGGCGAGGACTGGACGAGGTCGAGTGGGAGATCGCGCTCAGGAACCACAAGACCGAGGCGCAGACGGTCACGGTCATCGAGCCCGTGCCCGGCGACTGGCAGGTCGTCACCTCGAGCCACACGTACGAGAAGATCCACGCCCACACGCTGAAGTACCAGATTCCCGTGCCCAAGGAGGGCGCGACCAGGCTCGCCTACCGGGTCCGGATCCGCTTTTAGGTCCGGATCTTGGTCGCGACGTTCGGCGCCGGCGCGCTCCTGATCCGCCCCGCCGGCGCGTCACTCGCCGGGCCCGGACATCTTCCTCAAGAGCCGTCGCGCGATCGGCTTTCCGTCCTCGCCGTAGTGGGTCAGCACCAGGTCGCCGGGGAGCCCAGGCACCGGGCTTCGCGGGTCGCTGACCTTCGCTAACAGAATCTGACAGGCGTCGACTTCCGGCGCCGCCGCGCCGATTTTCCGTGTGAGCAGTCGTCCACCGTCATCGACCGACCAGGTCATCGTTGCCGGCGCCGACAAGATCGTCCGCTGCTCCTCGGGGCCGACGGGCACGGTCGCCGTCAGATGGCGCATGCGCCGGTCGGCGGAGAATGCGTACCGCTGGTAGGGATAGAAGTACGGGTCGGTCGCGTCCACCCGCACCGAGGGCGCCGTTCCCAGACGGATCATCGCCCAGGTCCCGATGAGGTCGGTGCGCGTGCAGGAACGAAGCGCCTCGCGAGGGTCGTCGAGGGCGACGGCACGGCCGCCAGGCCAGAGCGTGAACGAGCCCGCGAACAGGACGAGAGCGAGCGCGACGACGGCCGAATGCGTCATGTCGCGCCCGATTCTACCCTCGCGGCTCGCCCGCGGCCCGGCCGCTACTTGCCGCGCTTGGCGAGATATTCGGGGCCGACCAGGACCTCGCGCGGCTTGGCACCGTCGCCGGGGCCGATGACTCGATCCTGCTCCATCATGTCGATGAACCGCGCGGCCTTCGGATAGCCCAACCGCATGCGCCGCTGCAGGAACGAGATCGAGGCCTGGCGCTGGCCGATCACGAGGTGCACCGCGTCCCAGTAGAGGTCGTCGCGGTCGGCGGCGGCGCCGGCGGCGACTTCCTCCTCGGTCGCCAGCACGACCTCCTCGTACACGGCGGTACCCTGCTTGCGCAGGAAATCGCAGATCGCGCGCACCTCGTCGTCCGCGACCCACGCGCCGTGCACGCGCGTCTGCTTGTTCGCGCCGGGTGGGACGAAGATCATGTCGCCGCGGCCGAGGAGCTGCTCGGCCCCGTTGCCGTCGAGCACCGTTCGCGAATCGACCTTCGAGGCCACCTGGAAGGCGATGCGCGTCGGGAAATTCGCCTTGATCAAGCCGGTGACGACGTCGACCGAGGGCCGCTGGGTCGCGATGATCAGATGGATCCCGACCGCCCGCGCGATCTGCGCCAGCCGCACCAGCGAGGTCTGCACCTCGCCGGCCGAGACCATCATGAGGTCGGCGAGCTCGTCGACGACGACGACCCAGTACGGAAGCTTCTCCTCCGGGCCGACCACTTTGTTGTAACCCTCGATGTTCCGGACCTGCTTGAGCTGGAGCGTCCGGTAGCGCTCGTCCATCTTGCCGACGATCCAGCGCAGGCGCGCCGCGGCCTCCTTGGCGTCGGTGACGACCGGCGCGAGCAGATGCGGGATGCCCTCGTAGACGCTGAGCTCGAGGCGCTTGGGATCGATCAGCAAGAAGCGCACGTCGGCCGGCGAGGCTTTGTAGAGAATGGAGCAGATCATCGAGTTCAGCCCGACCGACTTGCCGCTGCCGGTGGCGCCGGCGACCAGAAGATGCGGCATCGACGTCAGGTCGGAGACGACCGGCGTGCCGGTCACGTCCTTGCCGAGGGCCAGCGGTAGCTTGCCCTTCGACTCTGCGAACTCCGCCGAGACGAAGATCTCGCGCAGATAGACGGTCGCCGCCTCGGAGTTAGGCACCTCGATCGCGACCGTGCCGCGACCGGGAATGGGCCCGACGATTCGCACGGAAGCGGACTTGAGCGCGAGCGCCAGATCGTCGCCGAGATTCACGACCTGGCTGATCTTGACGCCGGCCGCGGGCTCGAACTCGTACGACGTGATGATCGGGCCGGGGCTCACCTGGACGATTCGGCCCTCGACCTCGAAATCCTGGAGCTTGCGCCGGATCGTCTCGGCGTTGTCCTGCAGCTCCACCCGCGTCCGCTTGAGCTCGCTCGCCGGGGGGACCTTGAGAAGCCCGACCGGCGGCAGCTGGAAGGCGGCCGGGCCGCCGCCGCCAAAGTCGAAGTTCTCCTGCCACGCGAGCCCCTGCTCCGCCAGGCGCCCGCGCGGGCGCGAGGGCTCGACGACGACCGGCAGCGCGATGATCTCCGGCGTCTGAGCCTCCACCACCGGCTCGAGCTCCAGGGGCGCGCGAGCGGTCGCCGCCGAGTGGGCTCGACGTTTCCGCAGCTTCGTCAGCCGTGACGTCGTGACGCGGACCACCGCGGCGTAGGACACGCGGGTCACGCAGAGCACGCCGATCGGTATCGCGGCGATCAGCATCAGCCAGCTGCCCACCTCGCCGAACCCGGCGTGGAGCACACCGGTCGCCGTGTATCCGACCAGGCCGCCTCCGATCGCCCCGCTCCGGACGCGCGTTGCCTGCGAGAGCAGCCCCGCGGCGCTCACCAGGAGCACCGCCAGCCCCACGAGCGGAACCCAGCCGCGCACGACGATCGGGCGCAAGAACGCCGACGCGCCCCAGGCGCCGAGCAGAAGCGGCAGCAGAAACCCGGCATAGCCGAATGATTGGAAGGTCGCCCACCCGAGCCAGACGCCGACCGGGCCGGTCAAGCCCTGCTGCTCGGCTGGCGTCAGGGTGGGATCGAAGGTCGCGAGCGCGATGAGACCGAAGCCCGCGGCCAGCAGCGCCACGATGCCCTTTACCTCGCTGACCCAGCGGTCGCTCCCGCGCTTGCGGCGGCGCCGGGGCCTAGTGTCGGTCGATTTCACTTCCGTCGCGATGACGGTGGCCATCAGACCTCCAGAATGATCGGGAGCACGATCGGCCGCCGGCGGAAACGCTGGTTGACGAACTGCCGAACCGCCAGGCGAACCGTCGCGCTCATCGATTCGCGGTCGAACGGCACGTCGGGACCGCGCTCGGCGAGCGCGGCCAGGACGGCCTTCTTGAGCTCCTCGAGCAGGGGCTCGTTCTCCTTCACGTAGACGAAGCCGCGCGAGGCGATCTCCGGCCCCGCGAGCACCATGCCGTCCCGAGCGACGGCGAGCGACACCGCGATCAGGCCGTCCTCGGCGAGCAGCTGCCGGTCGCGGAGCACCACGGGCCCGATGTCGCCGACCGACTTGCCGTGGACGAGGACGCGGCCGGCGGGAAAGCGGCCGACCATGCGCGCCTCGGTCTTCGAGACTTCGACGCCCGTGCCGTCCTCGATCAAGAAGACGCGGTCGGGTCCGATCCCGACCGTCTCGGCGAGCCGCGCGTGGCTCAGCAGATGGCGATACTCGCCGTGCACCGGGATGAAGTAACGCGGCCGGGTCAGGTTGAACATCATCTTGAGATCTTCCTGGCTGGCGTGGCCGGAGACGTGCACGAACGCGTTGTCCTCGTACAGGACCTCGGCGCCGAGTCGATAGAGCGCGTTGACCACCCGGCCGATCGTGCGCTCGTGGCCGGGGATCACGCGCGCCGAGATGATCACGAGGTCGCCCCGCTCGATCCGCACGTACTTGTGCTCGTCGGCGGCCATCAGCGCCAGCGCCGAGTGCGGCTCGCCCTGGCTTCCCGTCGAAAGAATCACCTGACGCTCGGCGGGAAGCTCGCCGAGATCCTCGAGCTCCACCAGGACGTTCTCGGGCACACGGAGGTAGCCCATGTCGGCGGCGATCGTCACATTTCGCTGCATGCTCATCCCCAGCAGCGCGACTCGCCGGCCCGTGCGAGCGGCGAGCGTGAGCACCTGCTGGATGCGATGGATGTGCGAGGCGAAGGTGGCGACGATGATCCGCCCGGTGGCGGCGTCGAAGCGCGCGCCGAGCGCCTGGCCCACGTCCATCTCCGAGCGCGTGTGACCGGGCCGGTCCACGTTCGTGGAGTCCGAGCAGAGGACCATCACACCCTGCTCGCCCAGCTCGGCGAAGCGCCGATAGTCCGGCGGCTCGCCGTCCAGTGGGCTCGGGTCGAGCTTGAAGTCACCCGTGTGGACGATGGTGCCGACGGGCGTGTCGATCGCCAGACCGATGCCATCCACGATCGAGTGCGTCACGCGGATCGCCTCGATGCCGAGTGAGCCGACCTCGACGCGGTCCCGCGGACGGATCACCCGCAGATCCGCGGTCTCGACGAGCCCGTGCTCCCGCAGTCGCTCCGCGACGAGCGCCAGGGTCAGGGGCGTGCCGTACACGGGCACCGGCATCTCCCGCAGGAGGTACGGCAGGGCGCCGATGTGATCCTCGTGGCCGTGCGTGAGGACGACGGCGCGGAACCCCTCGCGCCGGCCGCGCACGTACGAGAAATCGGGAATGACGTGATCGATGCCGGGCAGCTCGTCGTCCGGGAACATGAGCCCGCAGTCGACCGCGATCAAGTCCTCGCCGGACTCGATCAGCATCATGTTGAGGCCGATCTCGCCGAGACCTCCGAGGGGGATCAGTCGGACGATGGGTTCCACGGAACTCCTTTCACGGTCGAGCGGCCTGATCGTACCACCCACGCCCAAATCCACCGTAATTTCGCGGAGCGTCGCGGCGGGGGCCGTCGGGATCCAAGTTCGCGGAATGCTTGAGCTCTGGCTGTGCGCGTTGCGGAGCGACGATCAGCTGATTTCGACGCGCGGATCCGCGCGCCACGGGAAGGCTCGCAAGGCGGAGCGGGGTGGATGGCGCGGAGCCCGTCGGAGTCGCCGGCTTGGGGCACCGAGGGGAGCGGCGTCGCTCCCCTCGATGTGAATCAAAACGGCGCGGCGGCCTCGAGGCGCGCGACGAGCTCCCGCGACTCGCGGGTGAATTCGGCCCGCGCGGCGGCGGGGATCGGCTCGCCGGGGATGAATTTCTCGCTGAGCGGGTTCACGTACGTGCCGTTGTGCACGATGCGGTAGTCGAGGTGTGGCCCCGTCGCGAGCCCGGTGGCGCCGACGTTGCCGATGATCTGCTTTTGTCGAACGCGCGCGCCGGCGCGGATGTCGGAGGGGATCCGCGAGAGATGGTTGTACTGGGTCTCGTAGCCCGACCGATGACGCAGGTGCACCTGGATGCCGTTGCCGCCGTTCCACCCGGCGTGCACGACGACGCCGTCGGCCACGGCGCGGACCGGCGTGCCGACCGGCGCCCCGTAGTCGATCGCGAGGTGCGGGCGCACGCCGCCGAGGATCGGATGCGGGCGCGCGTACGTGAAGCCCGAGGTGATGCGCGTGAACTCGAGTGGCGACTTCAGGAAGCTCTTGCGAAGCGAATTGCCGGCCAGATCGTAGTGCGCGAAGCGCGACACGCCCTTCTCGAACCCGACGCCCGTGAGCGTCTTGCCGCCGCTCGTGTACTGGGCAACGAGGATCCGGCCGTAGTCGACGAAGGCGTCGCCCGCATAGCGCTTTTCGACCAGCAGGCGGAAGCGATCGCCGGCGCGGGTGTCAGCCGTGAAATCGAAGTCCGAGGAGAAGATCTCGACGAGGGCGAGCACGAGTCGAGCCGACTCGCCGGTCCGCTCGAGGGCGTCGAACAGGGACCGCTGCACGACGCCGCTCACGGCCTCGACGCGCAGGTCGGGAATCGTCTCGGCCCGGCCGACTCGCCATCCCCCGTCGGCGGGGCGGGCGGCGAAGGAGAGCCACGGGCTCGCCTCGTAGCGGACCTCGGTCGCCTCGTTCCGGGCATTCCAGGTGATCTCGATCGTGGCGCCCGCCCGGATCTTCCGGAGGTCGGCGCCATTCTTCCCGAACTGCGTGGCCAGCAAGGTGGCGCTGCGCGACGGGAGGCCGGCGCGCGCGAGCGCCCGCACGAGCGTGTCGCCGCGTCCCATCTCCACGCTGTGAACCGTCACGGGGTACGGCGGGACGACGAGGGCCTCGACCTTGGGCTCGGGCAGCCAGCGCGGCGCTTGCGCCGTGCCGGGCCAGACGTATTGATAGACCGACACCGCGAGCACGAGGAAGCTCGCCGCCAAAAGCCCCGTCGCAGCCAGGGAGCGCGTCCGCATCACGCCCATCATAGCGGCAGCGGCCCGAACGTGGACCGGGAAAATCAGCAACCACGCGCGTTTCCGGACGGGTGTCGCCGCTCACACTACACCTGGTATCCGGGGCGCAGCGCGGACTCAAGCTGAGGCGAATAGGCGGAAAACGCAGGGCAAAAGGTCCGCTCAGGGGAGCCCGGTCGCCAGCGCCGCGAATTCGGATAGCGAGAGAGTTTCGGCTCTGCGCGTCGGGTCCACACCGGCGGTGGTCGCCGCCCGGCGAACCACGTCGAGGGGCAGACCGAGCCCTGCGCCGAGCGCGTTCGCGAGCATCTTCCGGCGCTGAGCGAACGCCGCCCGGACGATGCTCTCGAAGCGGCGCGGGTCGGCCAGCGGAACACGCGGCTCGCGCAGGACGCGCAGATGGAGCACGGCCGAGTCGACCTTCGGCGGCGGGTGGAATGCGCCCGGGGCGACGCGGAACGCCAGGCGCACGTCGCAGTGGAGCTGGGTGAAGACGGACAGGCTTCCGTAAGTCTTTCCTCCGGGCGGTGCGGCGATGCGCTCGGCGACCTCGCGCTGAAGCATCAGGGCCATCTCGTGGATCGCGGCCCGAGCCTCGATCAGCGCCATGAGGATCGGCTTGCCGACGCTGTAGGGCAGATTGCCGAGGATGAGCACGCGCCCGCCGGGGGGCGCCTCGAGGGCGCTGTAGTCCCAGGTCCTCGCGTCGGCGTCGAGCACTTCCACTCCCGGCAGCCGCGCCCGCAACACCGCGCCCAGAGCCGGATCGATCTCGAGGGCGATCAGGCGTCCGGCGCGGCCGGCCAGAAGGCGCGTCAGCGCCCCGTCGCCCGGCCCGACCTCGACGACGAGATCGCGCTCGGTCGGCGCCACGAGCTCGACGATCGCGCGAGCGGTTGCGTGATCGCGGAGAAAGTGCTGGCCGAGCGCGCGACGCTTCGTCATGATCCGTGCCGATGCCGTACGCCGTCGAGCTCGCGCTCGACTCCACGTCCGCAGCCGCCGTCCGGCGCGCCTGGCGAGAGCTGGCCGACGCGGGGATCGGGTATGTAGCCGGGTCGGGCGCCCGCCCGCACGTCACTCTGGGCATCTGGGAAGCCCTCGATCACCGCGCCGCTGAGGCTGAGCTGAAACGGTTCGCCGCGGAGACGCCGGCCTTTCGGCTGAGCTTCGCGAGCGTGGGGCTCTTCCCTCGTGTCGCAGTCTTTCTCGCTCCGGCGGTCACGGCCGAGCTCCTCGATCTTCACGCTGGCTTTCATCGACGATTCGGCCGGCTCGGCCAGGCTTCGTGGGATCACTACCGGCCGAGCAGCTGGGTGCCTCATTGCACGCTCGCCACGGACCTCGAGCCGGAGCAATTCGGCGATGCGCTCGCGATCGCGGCGCGCGTACCGCTGCCGCTCGAGTCCAGGCTCGTCGAAGCCGGCATCGTGGAGTTCCGCCCGGTGAAGCAACTGGTGTCCTGCGCGCTCGGCGGTCGCTGACGCGCGCGCTTACGCCGGCGAGCGCGACCGGAGCTCGGACATGAGCGTCGCGAAGACTCGTCGCACCTGCTCGGTGGTCGCCTCGCGAGTGCCGGAGTTGTCGATGACGTAGTCGGCCAGCTTGGCTTTCTCGGCGAGAGGCATCTGGCTCGCGATCTTGCGCCGGCTCTCTGCATCGTCGGTGCCGTCGCGCCCGCGGAGCCGCGCCATCTGGGTCGCTTCGTCCGCGACGACGACGACCAGACGATCCATGTTCTTGTAGTTGCCGCTCTCGATCATCACCGCGGCGTCGAAGACGACGATCCCCCCGAAGCCCTTCTCCGCCAGCTCGTCGAGGCGCGCCATGAACAGCGCGCGGATCGCCGGATGGGTGATCGCTTCGAGCCGTCGGCGCCGCTCGGGGCTGGCGAAGACGATCGCGCCGAGCTTCTTGCGGTCGAGCGCGCCGCCGGCGCTCACGACCTCCTGCCCGAACTCGGCCACGATCTCCCTCAGAGCCGGCTGACCCGGCTCGACCACGTCGCGCGCGAGCAGGTCGGCGTCGATGATCTCGCAGCCCTGCTGGCGCAGGAGCTCCGACACGGTGCTCTTGCCCGTCGCGATCCCACCGGTGAGGCCGACGAGCAGGAACTTCCGGGGCGCGCTCATACCTCCGCCCAGTCGGATCCAGTCTTCACGTCGACCACGACGGGGACCGTGAGCGGCAGGGCCGCCGCCATGATCTCTCGCGCAAGCGCCTCCACGGCGGGGACCTCGTCCGGCGGCGCCTCGAACAGGAGCTCGTCGTGGACCTGCAGCAGCATCCGCGCGCGGAGCCCGCGCGCCGTCAGCGCCGCCTGCGTACGGACCATCGCGATCTTGATCATGTCGCTGGCCGTGCCCTGGACGGGCGCGTTCATCGCCATGCGCTCGGCGGCGTTCCTGGCCACGGGGTTCCCGCTCGCGAGATCCGGCAGGTAACGGCGCCGGCCGAGCAGCGTACTGACGTAACCGCGCTCGCGTCCCTCGGCGAGCGTCCGGTCGATGAACGCCCGCACGCGCGGGTGGCTCGCGAAGTAGTCGCTGATGTACCGCTGGGCTTCCTTCTGGTCGATCTTCGTCGCCTGCGACAGGCCGAACGCGGAGACGCCGTAGAGGATCGCGTAGTTGGCGCTCTTGGCGATCGTGCGCTGGAGCGACGTGACCGACGCGGCCGGCACCCTGAACACCTCCGAGGCGGTCCGCGTGTGGATGTCCTCGCCGCGCCCGAACGACTCGATCAGCGCCGGCTCCTCCGAGAGGTGCGCGAGGATCCGCAGCTCGATCTGCGAGTAGTCCGCCGCGACGAATCGCCAGCCCGTCTCTGGAATGAACGCCTGTCGGATCCGGCGCCCGAGCTCGGTCCGGATCGGGATGTTCATGAGGTTCGGGTCCTGCGAGCTGAGCCGCCCAGTCGACGCGACGAGCTGATTGAACGTCGTGTGGATCCGCCCGGTGCTCGGATTGATCAGCCCCGGCAGCGTGTCCGCGTACGTGCCCTTGAGCTTGGCGAGGCTCCGGTGCTCGAGGATCTTGGCGGGGAGCGGATGGCCCAGCGCCAGCTCGGTCAACACGTCGGCGTCTGTCGAGTAGCCCGTCTTCGTCTTCCGGATCGGCGGCAGCTTGAGCTTCTCGAAGAGGATCTGCGCGAGCTGCTTGGGCGAGGCGATCGTGAACTCGCCGCCCGCGAGCTGATAGATCTCGCGCGTCAGATTGTCGAGGTCGCGCTCGAGCTCCTTCGCGAACGCCTCGAGGCGCGCCGGGTCGACGCGGATGCCGTGGCGCTCCATCAGGGCCAGCACCGGGACGAGCGGACGCTCGATCTGCTCGTAGATCGCCCAGAGCTCGCGGGCTCGGAGCTCGGCGGCCGCGTGCTCCCAGTAGCGCCAGGCGAACTCCGCCCTCACGCCGAAGGCGCGCGAGGGGTCGGCCGCGGGCGGATACTCGTTGAGCGCGTCCAGACAGACTTGCTCGAGCTTGTAGGTCAGCCGCGCCGAGTTCAGCAGATACGCGGCGACCGCCGAGTCGTGGATCGCCGGCGGTGTGACGCCGGCCGCGAGCCAGGCTTCGATCAGGGGCTTCGCGTCGTGGATGATCAGCTCGCGCTCGCCGAGCGATGACGGCGGCTCGCTGGCGGGGAGCTCGGCCGGACCGGCGTCCGGATGGAACGCGGCGAGGCCGGCGATGCGCGGATCCGGCGGCGTCGACTCCCCGGCCCAGTCGAGCGCCACCGGAGCGCCGGCCGGCACCGTCCGGAGCCACGCGGCGATCGCGGCCTTCCCTTCCAGGCGCTGCGCTGGCTCGGGCGGAGCCTGCGGTACCGGCGGCGGCAGCTCCTTCACGAGCCGCGTGAACTCCATCTCCATCCAGAGCTGGCGAAGCTTCGCCCAATCGGGTTCCACGCGGCGGAAGGCGTCGAGATCGAGGGCAACCGGCACTTCGCGGTTCAGCAGCGCCAGCTCGCGCGAGAGGAGCGCGTCCTTGCGGCCGGCGGCCAGGGTCTCGCGGAGCTTGCCGGGGATCAAGGTGAGGTTTTCGTACAGGCGGTCGACGGAGCCGTACTGGCCGATCAGCTTCACCGCGGTCTTCTCGCCGACGCCGCGGACGCCTTTGATGTTGTCGATGGTGTCGCCCATGAGCGCCAGCACGTCGGCGATCTGTCCGGGCTCCACGCCCCAGCGCTCGCGCACCTTCGCCTCGTCGTAGAGGACGGGCTCGCCGGTGCGCCCGGCGACGCTCAGCACGCGCACGCGCGGCCCCACGAGCTGGAGCAGATCCTTGTCGCCGCTCACCACGACGACCTCGAGCTCCGGCTGCGCGAGCGCCTTGTCGACGATGGTCGCCAGCACGTCGTCCGCCTCGAATCCTCTGACCTCGAGGACGGGCGTGCGCAGGGCCTCGAAAAGCCGGCGCACGTAGGGAAGCTGGCGCACGAGGTCGTCCGGCATCGCGGTGCGCGTCGCCTTGTAGTCGGCCGACAGGGCGTCCCGGAACGTCGGACCCGGCGGGTCCCACCCGATCGCCAGATAGTCGGGCTGCTCCTCACGGATGAGCTTCCAGAGCATCGTGCTCAGGATGAGCACGGCGTGACTCGGCACGCCACGGGACGTCGAGAGGTATCCGACCGCGTGGTAAGCGCGGAAGAGATGGGAGTGGCCGTCGACGATGAACAAGCGTTTCATTGTAGCGATGTCCTCGAGGCCGGCTTGGACCGAGGGTGGCCTGACATAGGCGCGACCCGGCCCCGCACGGTGATATTCATTGCGACGCGGTCCACGAGCCCCGGTTGGCGTTGCGCGGCTCGGCCGGCTTGGACCGAGGGTGGCCTGACATCGGCGCGACCCGGCTCCGCGGCGCGGTCAAGTCGTGGCCTCTTCGTAGGCAGTGCGTACGGCGGTCGCGTTTTCGCGGTACGCATCCAGGAGCGCCTGGCGCGATTCGTAGCCGAGGGCGGTCGCGACGCGCGCCGGCATCGGCCCCGCCAGCTCGATCGTGTCCGAGGGGCGCGCGCCCAGGAGCCGGAGCGCGGCCGAAATGCGCCGGAGCAGCCGATAGCGCTCGACGAGCCCGGCCGCCGCCGCGCGATCGAGGGCGCCGGCGCGCGCGAGGCCGTTGAGCGCCGCGGTGGTCGTGAAGCGCCGCGCGTCGGGCTTGTCGTGGCCGTGGACCAGCTGGAGCGCCTGGGCGAGGAACTCGACGTCGACGAGCCCGCCGCGTCCGTATTTCACGTGCAGGCGGCCGCGTGTCTCGCGGCCGAGCTCGCGCTCCATCCGGGTGCGCACCTCCGCGATCTCCTTCAGGGACGCTCGCGGGAGCGCGTCGCCGTAGACCAGGCGGCGCAGCGCCGCCCGGACTCGACGCGCGAGGGCGCGATCGCCCAGGATCAGCCTGGCCCGGGTCAACGTCTGCCGCTCCCACAGGTCGCCATGCTCCAGATAGTACCGCTCGAGCGCGGCGACGCTCGACGCGAACCCACTGCCCTTGCTGCCGGGCCGCAGGCGCAGATCGACCGGAAAGGCGACCCCGGCGGACGTGATGTCGCCGAGGACCGAGGCCAGCCGCTCGACCGCCAGGCTGTAGAACCAGTGGGCCTCGATCCGGTCGGCTCCGTCGGTCGTGCCGTCCTCGCCGAAGACGACGAATAGGTCCAGATCGGAGCCGGTGACGAGCTCGCGTCCGCCGAGCTTGCCGAGCCCCACGATGACCGAGGGGATGAAACGCCCGGAGGCGTCGCGCGGCACGCCATAGCGCTCGACGAGCGGCTCGAGAGCGAGGAGCCAGCCGGCCGCGAGCGTGGCCTCGGCCAGCGCCGTCATCTCGCGCGAATACGCGTCGATCGTCGAGACGCCGAGGACGTAGCGCCAGACGACCGCCAGCTCCTCCGACTGCTTCACGCGGCGCAGCCGGTCGCGCCGCTCGATCGGCGTCGTCCCGGGAGCGAAGACCGCGGCGAGCGTCTGACGCATCGCCAGCTTCGACTTCGGGGCCAGCAATCGCTCGGGATTGGCCAGCGAGGCGAGCAGCTCGGGCTGGGCGATCAGGAGCTCGGTGAGCAGATCGCCGCCGGAGCAGACCTTCACGAGCCCAAGGAGAAGATCGGGGTCGTTGGCGAGCAGCTCGACGAGCCCGGCGCGCGGTCCCGCCGCCGCCAGCAGGCGCTCGAACTGGTTCAGCGCCTCGTCCGGGTCGGGACTTTTCCAGAGCGCGTCCAGGAGCAGCGGGTAGAGGCGAGCGAGCGTCGCGTCGAGGTGGGCCGCGTACGGCACCAGCGGGCGGCCCTCCAGGATCAGCTGCAAGTTGTGCCGGGCCCGCTCGGGGTCCTTGAATCCGGTCGCGCGGAGCGCCGCCAGGCTCGCCAGACGCGGCCGGCGTCGGGGTTCCCGCTCGCGGTGGGCGAAGAACTCTCGGAAGGCGCGATGCACCGAGGTCGTGACCGCGCGGTGGCGCACCTGGAACTCGCGCGCGGCGCGCGCCGGCGTCCCGGGCACCCCCACGCGTCGGGCGAGGCGTCCCAGCTCTTGCCTGTCCTTGGGCAGGGTGTGGGTCTGGAGCTCGTGAAGGATCTGCAGCCGGTGCTCGACCGTTCGGAGGTGCTCGTAGTCTCGTGAAAGCAGGCGGCCGAGATCGGGCGCCAGATAGCCGCGCTCGGTGAGGCGGAAGATCGCCTTCAAGGTGTTCGCCTCGCGCAGCCACGGGTCGTCGCCGCCGTACAGGAGCTGCAGCGCCTGGACGACGAACTCGATCTCGCGGATTCCGCCGCGCCCGAGCTTGACGTTGGTCGCCTCGCCGCCCTTCGCGCGCACGGCGCCGTCGATCTGGGTCTTCATCGAGCGAATGGCCGGGACGACCCTGGCGTCGAGCCCGGGGCGATAGACGGTCTCGCGCGCCAGGCTCGCGAATCGGGCGCCGACGGCCGCGTCGCCGGCGCCGATGCGCGCCTTGATCAGGGCCTGCCGCTCCCACAGCTCGGCGCGCTCTCGATAGTAGGCGCGGTACCCGTCGAGCGAGAGGACGATCGGGCCCATCCGCCCCTCGGGCCGCAGGCGCAGGTCGACGCGGAACACGTAGCCCTCGTCGGTGATCTCCTCGAGCAGCGCGACGAGCTCGCGGCAGACCCGCGTGAAGTACTCGCCGTTGGCCACGCGGCCCGCGCGCCCGCCCGTCGTCTCGCCGTCCTCGCCGTAGACGAACATCAGATCGACGTCGGACGAGTAGTTGAGCTCGTCGCCACCGAGCTTGCCCATCGCGACGACCGCGACCCCGGTCTCGGCTCCGGCGGGGCCCACCGGCGCGCCGTACCCCTCGCGCGCGGTCGCGGCGGCTTCGGCGAGCGCCTGGGCGATGCATGCATCGGCCAGATGCGACAGCTCCTCGGTCGTCCCCGCGAGATCGGCGTCGCCCAGCAGGTCACGCGCGCCGATGCGCAGGAGGTGGCGGTACTTGAACCGGCGGAGCGCGTTCATGCGCGTGTGGCGCGCCTCGAACGGGCCGAGCGTCTTCGCCAGGTCGGCCGCCAGATCCTCGGCGAACCAGAGCCGCATCGTGGCGGGCTCGAGCAGCCACGCCAGGCTGCTCGGGCGCCGGCGCAGGGCGTCGGCGAGAAGCTGGCTCGAGCCGAGCACGCGCGCCAGCAGCGGCGTCGCCCCCGGATGGTCGGCGAGCGTGCGAAAGAACACCGAGCGGTCGACCACGCCGGCGTAGCGCTCGAGATTGTTGAGCGCCATGTCGGGATCCGGGGCGGCCGCGAGCTCGGTCAGCAGACGCGGAAACGCCGGAGCCAGCAGCTCGGCTTCGCGCGGAGTCGGCGTGAGGCTCTCGAGATTGCGCGCGGCTCCGTCCGGGTCCGCGAAGCCGAGCTCCTTCAGGATTCGCCGCAGGCGAGCCGCCGCGGCGCGGCCGCCGGCGGTCAGGAGCTGGGCGGTCGTCGCGTTCAGACGGCCGACTCGCCCGTCTCGCCCGTGCGGATGCGGATCGATTCGTTGATTGGAAGCACGAACACCTTGCCGTCGCCGATCGAGCCGGTCTTCGCCGCGCCGGCGATCGTGTCGACCACCTTTTTCGCCAGCGCGTCGCCGACCACGACCTCGATCTTCACCTTGGGCAAGAAGTCGACCGTGTACTCCGAGCCGCGATAGAGCTCGGTGTGGCCCTTCTGCCGGCCGAAGCCTCGCACCTCGGTGACGGTCATGCCGATCACGCCGATCGCGGTCAGGGCCTCCTTGACGTCGTCGAGCTTGAACGGCTTGATGATGGCCTCGACCTTCTTCATCTCAGACCTCCTCGAGAATCGAGATCGCGAGTGCCGACACGTGAGAGCTGATGCGCTTCAGGTTCGTCAGGATGTCCAGGTGAATCTCCGAGGTCTCGATCGACTCGGCCAGACCGGCGCGCAGGCGTCCCAGGTGCGATTCGCGCAGATCGCGCTCCCGCTGGCGCATGAGCGCGCGCTGGTCCAGCACTTCCTGGGCGAGGCCCCGGTCGTTCGCCGCGAAGGCGGCGATGGCGCGCTCGAGATTTTTCGACACCATGCCGTGGAACTCCTGGATCTCCGCCCAGCCGGCGTCCGAGAATCGCCGGGCCTGGTAGAGCTTCTTGCGGCCGAGCTCCATCAGGTTCTTGTCGATGATGTCCCCGATGTTCTCGAGGTTGCCGATCACCGAGATCAGCCCGATCTCCTTGCGGCTGAGGTCGGCGCCCATCGCGTCGCGCCCCAGCCGCGCGAGGAAGAGCTTGATCTCGCGCTCGAGGAAATCGACCTGATCGTCGCGCCGCTCGACGTCCTCGAGCAATTCGTGGTGGCTGCTGGCGAAGACCACCGGCACGTCGCGCAGCATCCCCTGCACCACATCGGCCATGCGGAGCGACTCGCGCGTCGCCTGGCCCAGCGCCAGCGACGGCTGGTCCAGGGAGCGCTCGTCGAGATACCGCACGCGAAACGGGCTGTCACCTTGCTGGTCGTCGGGCACGAGCGTCTCGATCGCCCGCGCGGCCAGCGGGGTGAACGGCAGGAACAGGAGGCTGATCCCGACGTTGAAGAATGTGTGGGCGTTCGCGATTTGACGGGCCGGATCGCTGGCGGTGCTGGCGACGAGCGTCGTGAACGGGCCGATGAACGGAAAGACCAGCGCGGCGCCCAGCACCTTGAACGCGATGTGGGCGACGGCCACACGCTTGGCCTCGGCGGTCGCGCCGACCGACGCGGTCAGCGCGGTCGCGCACGTGCCGATGTTGGCGCCGAGCACGACGCCGACGGCGCCGTCCAGAGGCAGGAGCCCCTGGTGCGCGAACGCGAGGGCGAGCCCGAGCGTGGCCGCCGACGACGTGACCAGGGCGCTGAAGACGGCACCGACGAGGACGCCGATCGCCGGGCTCTGGGCGACCGCGGCAAGGAGGTCGAGGGCCAGCGGCGAGGCCTTGAGCGCTCCGGCGTTGTCGAGGATGAGCTTGAGGCCCAAGAACACGAGGCCGAGCCCCAGGAGCGCCTGGCCCAGGTCCTTCGGCACGCGGCGGCGCGAGATGAACGTGGCGGTGAAGCCGAGGCCGACGAGGAGCGGCGAGTAGTCCGTGATGCGGAACGCGATCAGCTGGACAGTGAGCGTCGTGCCGATGTCGGCGCCCAGGATGACGCCCAGCGTCTGCCGGAACGTCATCAGGCCCGCGGCGACGAACCCGATCAGCATCAGGGTCGTGGCCGCCGACGACTGCAGGAGCGCGGTGGCGGCCGCGCCGGAGACGACGGCCAGGATCCGGCGGCGCGACAGCCCCGTGAGAAGGCTCTTCAAGCGGGAGCCGAGCACGCGCTGGAGCGCCTCGCCGCTCAGCCGGATCCCGTAGAGGAGCAGCGCCATGCCGCCGAACAGCGCGATCAGAATGTTCACGATGCCTGCTCTGTGTCGCCGGCTGGGGGGAGCCCGGCGGGGGCGCCCCCCTCGACCACGCTAGCCACTCCCGACAGCGTTTTTGTTTCGAGCGCGGTGCTCGGGTCAATCCTGACTACACGGGTCGAGGGGGGCACCCCCGCCGGGCTCCCCCCCGCCGGCGACACGTCAAACCATCTTGTCTGTGCCATCGGGGGGAGGTGGGCGGTGTCGTTCACGGAGACGAGGCGTGGGGGGCGGGCGATCGTCAGGGAGCAATTGTCGATGCGCATCCGCCAGAGCGAGTTGAAGGAAACGCCGAGCAGATGGCAGAGATAGACGCTGATCACGCCGCCGTGCGCGACGACGAGCACGTCCTCGCCGTCTCGATGGTTCGTGGCGATCCGACCGATCGCCTGGAGCACCCGGGCGCAGACGTCGGGTAGCGGCTCGCCGCCCGGCGGCGGACAATCGAGCGGCGCCCGGACCCAGGAGAGATAGGGGTTGCCCTCGCGGGCGCGGACCTCGTCGACGGTGCAGCCCTCCCACTCGCCGAGCGACAGCTCGCGGAGCTCGTGAATCGGCGTGAGCGGGATCCCGGTCCCGTTCAACGCGATCTCCGCGGTGTCCAGCGCCCGGCACATGGGGCTCACATATGCGGCCCTCACGCGGTAGCCGCTGCGCAACGCGCCGCCGAGGGCGGCGGCCTGCGTGCGGCCGAGATCCGAGAGGCCGACGTCGTTGGCGCCCTGGAACTTGCGCACCTGGTTCCACAGCGACTGCCCGTGGCGCGCCAGCAGGAGCCTCACGCCGCGCGCCCCGCGGCCTCACGCGCCCGGCGCAGTCGCGCCAGCGATTCGTCGCGGCCGACGAGCGCCAGCACGTCGAAGATCGGCGGCGATGCCGTTCGCCCCGTCACCGCGAGCCGGGCGAGCTGCGCGAGATCGACCAGCTTGAGACCGAGCTCCTCGGTAAGGCCGCGCACGACCCGCTCGATCGCCGGCACCGTGAATTCGGGCTCAGCCTCGAGCCGCTCGATCAGCAGGCCCAGGCGCCGGGCGCCCTCGACCGTCAGGAGCTTCTGGGCGCCCTTCGGCTCATAGGCCGCGGGCCGCTCGAAATAGTAGCGCCCCTGCTCGACCAGCTCGACCAGCGTCTTCGAGCGCTCGCGGAGCGTGTCGAGCATCCCGACGAACCGCGCCCGATCGTCGGGCGGCGTGAGCCCGGCGGCGCGGATGAACGGCTCGGCCAGCTCGGCGAGCTTCCCCCCGGACATGGTCTTCAGATAGTGCTGCGAGAGCCACTCGAGCTTGGTCACGTCGAAAACGGCGGCGGAGGTGGCGACGTTCTTGATGTCGAAGAGCTCCACCAGCTCGGCGCGCGAGAACACTTCCTGGTCGCCGTGCGACCACCCGAGCCGCGCCAGGTAGTTCACGAGCGCGTCGGCGGGGAAGCCGGCGTCCCGGAAGGCCTGGACGGACGTCGCGCCGTGACGCTTCGACAGGCGGCTGCGATCCTTGCCCAGGATCAGCGGCGCGTGCGCGAACTCGGGAACGGCGTAGTCGAGCGCCTCGTAGCAGAGGATCTGCTTGGGCGTATTCGACAGATGGTCGTCGCCGCGGATGACGTGCGTGATCCGCATCGTGACGTCGTCGACGACGACGCAGAAGTTGTAGGTCGGCGTGCCGTCGGTGCGAACGAGAATCCAGTCGTCGAGCTGGCTGTGCTCGAACGTCACCGATCCGTGGATGAGGTCGTTCACCACCGTCGCGCCCTCGGTCGGGATCCGCAGGCGCAGCGCACCGGCGGTGAGCCCGCGCTCGCGGCAGCGCCCGGAGTACCGAAACGTCTCGTTCCGCTTCTGGGCCGCCTCGCGCTCGCGGTCGAGCAGCTCGGGCGAACACTCGCAGTAATAGGCGCGCCCGGCGGCGAGCAGGCGCTCGGCGTGCTCGCGATAGATGGCGAGCCGCTCGGTCTGGCGGTAGCCCGGCGTCGGCGAGCCCTCGTCCCAGTCGAGGCCGACCCAGGTGAGCGCCTCGACGATCGCGACGATGTTCTCGTCGGTCGACCGCGAGCGATCCGTGTCCTCGATGCGCAGGATGAAGGCGCCGCGGTGATGGCGCGCGAAGAGCCAGTTGAAGAGCGCGGTGCGGGCGCCGCCGACGTGAAGATGACCCGTCGGGCTCGGCGCGAACCGGACGCGGACCGGCGCGGCCATCGTCAGTACGTCTCGAAGAGCCGGCCCCAGGGCGTGCCGGCGAAAGCCCGGATGCGCGCGCGGCCGATGGTCGGATACCAGAGCAGATCGTGGTAGACGTTCGAGGCGAAGGGCGCCCACACCACGAGCGGCGAGTGCAGCAGCAGCCGCTTGAGCGGCCGCAGCGGACCGCGCCGGATCAGCTGGTCACCCCAGATGACGAGGCTCCGGCTGGTCTTGAAGCCCATCGAGGTCGAAGCGAGGTCCGTGTCGCCGACGATCTCGATCTTCCGGGGATCCGCCACGCCGAGCCCGCGCTCCTGACACATCCGGAGGTACGGGATCGACAGCGGATCGAAGCCCATGATCTTCGCGGCGATCGCGTCGATCGCCACCTGATCCGCCGAGGCGAGGATCAGGTTCCCCACGCGCGGCACCATCGTGCGCGGCCCGGCGCCGTCGCCCATCACGGTGCCGTCCATCACGGCGAACACCGACGGGTGCAGCTCGCGCTGCATGTACATGAGGTCGACCATCACCTCGTGGATGTACTCGTGCGCGTAGTGCCGGACTTCCTTCAGCAAGCCGCCGAACGCGTTCTTGATCGCACCGGTGGTCGTGGAGTGGCCGTGAACTTTACACGAGGGCGCGTGAAGGACGTTCTTCCCGACGTACATCGCCGGGATCTCGATCCCCTCGGGGAAGATCGCGTTCAGCTTGAGCAGGGGCGACTGGAACTTGTAGACCGTCCACTCGACGTCGGGCAGCGGGATGAACGGCACGCCGTGGCGCTCGAGCACCGGCCGCCACTTGTTGTTCCGGCAGCCAGCGATCGGGTTGGTGACCACCGTCTTGTTCTCGACGGGAAAGATCCGCCGCCGGTCGTAGCCGTCGTCGGACAACGTCGTCAAGATTCCGTCGACCTGCCAGGGCTGGCTCGAGCACGCCGGGAAATACTTGGTCCACGAGAGGTTGAGCTTGAGGATCAGGTCCTGATCGCGGGGCAGGATCTCGTCGTACTTCACCAGCCGCATCAGCCGCCCGTAGTCCTCGACGACGGTCTCGGGGCGGGTGCGGAGCAGGGCGACCGCGCTGGGCATGCTATCGATATCTTACTCTAGCCGCGCGCCGTAAATGATCAGCAGAACCGCACAGATCCAGCAGACGGTGTTGATGAGCAGCGCGCGGTCGCTGAGCAGCAGCTCGGACGGGTTACCCCCGAGACGCCGCTGATACAAGAGATAGAGGTATCGGAAGATCCCGTAGAGCACGAAGGGAAGAGTCGCTGGCAACAGATGTGTGTGGAACTTCGCCACGGTCTCCGGCGACATCGTGTAGAGGGCATAGGCCGTCACGGTCGAGGCGGTCACGACCGCGATCATCTGGTCGAGCAGCGCCGGGCTGTACTCGGCGAGGATCGGGCGGTGCCGCGCGGCGTCCTGGTCGAGCGCCACATACTCGTAGCGGCGCTTGCCGAGGGCGAGGAACAGCGCCAACAAGATCGTGCAGATCAGGAGCCACCCCGACATCTCGACGTCGATGACGACCGCGCCCGCGACCGCGCGGAGCACGAATCCGCCGGCGACCACGATCACGTCGACGATGACGATGTGCTTGAGCCAGGCCGAATAGGCGATGAGCAGCACGACGTACGCGACCGCCGTGATCAGGAACGCGCGCGACAGCAGCGCGGCGAGCCCGAGACCTCCGGCGACGAGCACGCCGGCCGCCGCGACGGCGACTCCGACGGGGAGCCGGCCGGCGGCGATCGGCCGAGTGCGCTTGCGGGGGTCCAGCCGATCGCGCTCACGATCGGCGACGTCGTTGACCAGGTAGATCGCGCCCGACAGACCGCAGAAGATCGCGAACGCCGCCAGCGCCGTCCACGCGGCGCCCGTGAAGAGCCGCTGCGCGAAGATGAGCCCGGCAAACACGAACAGATTTTTCAACCACTGGCGTGGGCGCATCGAGACCACGATCGCTACGAGCATCGTCACCTTCGCGCGCGCGAAGAGGCGAAAAGACCGGGCACGAGCGGGAGGGGTCGAGACGACCACGCGGCACCCGTGCGCTGCCCCGCGGCGGCTGGGCTCCACCCGGACGCGCCGGCGTCCGCCGACGCGCGCAGGGAACGGGTCCCTTCGACCCCTCCCGCGGTGGCGTAGCTCAACGCGCGACGACGTGGCGGCCTATCGAGCCTAGCCCCCACTCTAGAGGCGGATGACGTGGGGCGCTGGGGGGACAGTGCCGGTCGCGTTGCGCGTGTCGATCACCAGGCGGGACTCGCGGACGATCGCCGACCAGTCGTAGGTGGCGTGGTTCGTCAGGATCAGCACGACGTCGCGCGACGCGAGGGCCGCCGCGTGCCACGAGATCGACTTGATCGTCTGCGTGCCGATCGACACCGCCGACACGAACGGGTCGTGGTAGTCGACGACGGCGCCCTTGGCGAGGAGGCCCTCGATGATCTCGAGCGCGGGCGAATCACGCACGTCGGCGACGCCGGCCTTGTAGGCGACGCCCAG
Organism: Candidatus Rokuibacteriota bacterium; assembly: GCA_003220495.1. Classification (GTDB taxonomy): domain Bacteria; phylum Methylomirabilota; class Methylomirabilia; order Rokubacteriales; family CSP1-6; genus AR31. Next base: position 84,897 of record QHSP01000029.1, read on the forward strand.
CACCAGGATGCGCGCGCTGCGCAGGGCGCGGGTCCGGTCGTTGAGCGCGTCGGCCACCAGCTGCACGACGTACGCGGGCATCCGCCGATTGATCTCGTCCGCGAACGTGATGAAGCGTGGCTCATAGCCTTCGAGCCGCACCTTCCACGATAGGTAGTGCGGATCCGAGGGTAAACAGTGGCCGCCGAGGCCTGGGCCCGGATAGAAGGGCATGAAGCCGAATGGCTTCGTGGACGCGGCGGCGATCACCTCCCACACCGAGAGTCGCAGGCGCCGGCACATGATGGCGAACTCGTTGACCAGCGCGATGTTGACGGAGCGGAACGTGTTCTCGAAGAGCTTCACCATCTCGGCCGTCTCCGGCCCCGAGACGGGCACCACCTGCGGCGCGACGCGCGCGTACAGCATCGTCGCGAGCTCGCGGCACGCCTCGGTCACGCCGCCGACGACCTTGGGAATGTCGCGCAAGGTGAAGCGGCGATTGCCCGGGTCGATCCGCTCGGGCGAGAACGCCAGGAAGACGTCGCGCCCCACGACGACGCCCTTCGCCTGGAAGCGCGGCGCCAGCACCTCCTGCGTCGTGCCCGGGTAGGTCGTCGACTCGAGCACGACCAGCTGACCCGGCCGGATGATGGCGGCGACGGCGTCGGCCGCCGCGACGATGAAGGAGATGTCGGGCTCCTTCGACTTGCCGAGCGGGGTCGGCACGCAGATCACGATCGCGTCCGCGTCCTTCAGCGCGGCCACGTCGTCGCGAGCGCTGAGGCGGCCGGCCTGCACGAGGCGCGCCAGGCGCTCGGCCGGCACGTCCTCGATGAAGCTCGTGCCCGCGCTGACGGCGGCGACGCGGCGCGCGTCGAGATCGACACCGATCACGTCCGCGCCGGACTCGGCGAAGGCGACGGCCAGGGGAAGCCCGACGTAGCCGAGTCCGATCAGTCCCACGGTCGGATTCGTGGCGAGCCGCTGCTTGAGCGTTTCGGCGGCGGGGGTCACAGGCGCTCGCACGCGCGGCGCACGCCGGCCACCACGCGCTCGACCTCGTCGTCGGACAGCTCGGCGAAGCACGGCAACGACAGGACCTCGCGCGACGCGCGCCAGGCCTCGGGCCAGCGCCGGTCGGCGCCGCCGCCGAACATGGGCTGATCCGGAACCGAACGGGGATAGTAGACCGCGGTCGAGATCCCCTCGTCGGTCAAGAGCTTCGCGAGCGCGTCGCGCTGGGGGTGTCGCACCGTGAACAGATGGTACACGTGACGCGCCTTCGCCGCCTCGGTCGGAAGGTCGAGCCCCACGTCCGCCAATCGCTTGTGGTACAGGCCGGCGATCCGGCGGCGCGCCGTCGTCCAGGCGGCCAGACGCCCGAGCTTCACGCGCAGGAAGGCCGCCTGCAGCTCGTCGAGCCGGCTGCAGTAGCCGAGCTCGACGTGCTCGTAGCGTCCGCTGTCCCCATGGTGTCTGAGCTTCGTGATGCGCTCGGCGACGTCCTGGCGCCTCGTGACCACCATGCCGCCGTCACCGCACGCGCCGAGGTTCTTGGTCGGATAGAACGACAGGCACGCCGCGTCGCCCAGGGCGCCGACGGGCTCTTCGCCCCACGCGCCGCCGACGGCCTGGGCGGCGTCCTCGATCACGGCCAACCGGTGGGCGCGGGCCAGCTCACGCACGCGGTCCATCGGGGCCGGCTGGCCGTAGAGGTGGACTGGCATGATCGCGCGCGTGCGCGGCGTGATCGCGCGCTCGGTCGCGGTCAGGTCGAGCGTGAACGTCGCCGGATCGATGTCGACGAAGACGGGCGTGGCGCCGGCCATCATGATCGTCGTCGCGGAGGCGACGAAGGAGAACGCCGGCGTGATGACCTCGTCGCCGGGGCCGACGCCGAGCGCGGTCAAGGTCAGGCGCAGCGCGTCCGTGCCGGAGGCGACGCCGACCGCCCACGGGACCCCGCAGAGCGCCGCCAGCTCCTGCTCGAGCGCCTTGCCTTCGGCGCCCAGCACGAACTGGCTCGAGTCGATCACGCGCGCGGCGGCGGCGAGCAGCTCGGCCCGCAGCGCCGCGTGCTGGCGTGGCAGATCGATGAACGGAATCATTTGAACCTCGGTTCGGAGTCCGTCGCCCCCGCGCCCACCCTGGTGCTCAGGACGTTTCCAAGCCCGAGCAGGTTGAGCGAGAAGCGGAACTCGTTGTCTGGGTTCTTGCCAGGACGATCGGGGTTGCGCCGGACATAGTCGAGGCTGAGCGCCCAGCAGTCGAACTTGAAGTCGACGCCGAAACGCGTCTCGACGACGCTGGTCGTGCGGATGTCCCAGTTCGTCTTCACCCGGCCGACCAGGTTGCGCAGGAGCTCCACCTTGGCCTCGCCCTGGAGAAAGTTGGTGGCCTGATTCGACGCGAGCCCGTTGCCGGGGTTGAAGGTGCCCGGAATCTGCACGAAGTACGGAATGATCACCTGCGGCATCCGATTGTAGCGGGTCCCGACGCTCGCGACGACCCGCGGAATGTCGACGGTCACGTCGGTCGTGTAGGCCTGCAGCCCATCGCCGGTGACGTTGTAGCTCGCGTCGCCGTGAAATCTCAGCATCCGGGTCGGCTGGATCGTGAGATCGCCGGCGACGTTGCCGAGCTGGGTGTTCTCGATGTCGTAGGCGCTGGCCAGCACGAGCTTGACGAGGTCGAGGCGGTCCGCCTCGGCACCCTCGGCGCTGATCGTCCGTCCGCGGATCCGGTTGGTCAAGGAATACTCGAACCAGTCCGCCTCGGGAATACGGTCGGTCTGGTTGGTCCAGAGGGGCAGGCCGTAGAAGTTGTGCCCAACGATCCGGATGTAGTGCGCGCGCGGCTCGATCGAATGGAGCACCCGGTCGAGTCCTCCCCAGCCGCCGAGCTCGTACACGCGCGAGGCTCGGCTCTCGGCGTCGCTTCCGTACTCGAACAGCTCGCGCACGCGCGGCTGGCCGTTCGTGTCCTCGATCGCCGGTCCGCCCGCGACCGACGTGTGGACGTCGGTGACGGTCGTGCTGTAGGCGGTGACGCGCCCGCCCACGAAGGGCGTGACGGTCGCGTAGCCGGCCAGGGGGATCGGCCGCGAGACGACGGGATGGAGGTCGAAGCGGGCGCCCTCTGAGCCCGCATAACGAAGGAAGTTCACGAGACTCGTGTCCGTTTGCACGAGGAATCCCGGAAGCCCGGGCAGCTCCTGCCGGACCCCGCTGAGCGTGAGCTCGGGCACGCGTTGCAGCTCGACCGGGCGCTCGGTCGTCAGATCCTGGTACCAGTACACGCGGCTCACGAAGCTCCAGTTCGTCCACGTCTTGGTCAGGAAGAGATTCGACTCCGCGCGCTGGGCGGACCGCTGCTGGAGCGCCGACTCGTAGTCGCGAAGGACCCGGTCGTCGGACACGGCATTGAGGTCGCCGCGCAGCGACAGGCCCGGCGCGATCTGCCAGTCGTGCTTGACGCTCCCGAAGCCGCGCAGGTCGCCGTTCTTGAAGACCTCGTCGACGAAGAACCCGTCGAGCTTGCCTTTCTGGTCCTTCGAGATGATGTAGCGATACTCGGCCGCTCCGCCGAAGCCTCGTCGCTCGTAGGCCGCCAGGGTCACCGTGGCGTCCTGGCTGTCCGAGATCGCCCAGAAGAACGGGATCTCCGCGAAGAATCCCTTCTTGGTGGAGGTTCCGAGCTGCGGAGGAAGAAAGCCCGACTGCCGCTCGCGCCGGATGGCCGCCGCGAAGAACGGAAAGTACGGGATGATCGGCACCGACTTGGCCCACAAGGACACGTTCCAGCCGTAGACGAAATCCTCGAGGTCGGCCGTGCCCTCACTCAGGTGGAACGACCACGTCGGGGGCTCGTCCTCGCAGGTCGTGAACACGCCCTGCCGGACCCGGTAGACGCTCTCACCCAGACGCTCCAGACGCTCCCCCGTGAGGCGGTAGTACGGCGCGGCGTGCGCCTCGCCCTGGTAGACGACGCCCGTGCCGGTCTTGATGTTGTACTCGATCCGCTCGCCGGTGAGCCGATCGTCGCCATCGTAGAAAATCGCGCGCCCGGTCGCGACGGCGTCGCCGGTCGCGCGATTGATCTCGACGCGATCCGCGAGCAGGCGCCCGGTGCCTCGGGTCACCTCGACGTTGCCGGTGGCCACGAGCAGGTTGTCGGCCCCGATCTGCTCGAAGCGGTCCGCCACGATCGAGACCTCGCCGCCCGCCGTCTGCACCCGCTGCTGACTCTGGGCCGGGGCGAGCTGTGGAGAGGCCACCGAGGCGACGCTCGCGAGCAGGAGGAACAGGATCGAAGCCCGGGCCCGCGTCATGAGTGTCGAGCACGCCCCTCGTCAGAATGGAAGACTCATGCTAGCAGTCCCCTTTTCGAGCGAGCAAGGTTTATCGCTCCCGGCGAGGTGTCGGAGCACGTCGCCGATCAAGACCAGGGAGCCCGCGACACAGACGATCGGGGTCGTCGCGGCTCGGGCGGCGCGCGCGAGCGCGTCCGCCGGCGAGCCGGCGATCTCGACGCTCGGAACCGCGGCCGGCACGGCGGCGCGGAGCGCGTCGGGCGCGGTGGCGCGCGGGCTCGAGGGCGCGACGAGGATCACCCGCTCCGCAAGAGGCGCGAGCGCGGCGACGATGCCGGCCGCGTCCTTGTCGGCGAGGATCCCGAGGATGAAGGTGACGCGGGCCTCGCCGAAGACGTCGCGCAGCGAGAGGGCGAGGGCGCGCGCACCCGCCGGATTGTGCGCGCCGTCCAGCACGAGGAAGCCGGACGCGCGCCGGAAGATCTGAAAGCGGCCCGGCCACCACACACGCGCGAGGCCGTCGCGAATCGCGGCTTCGCCGACGCCGAGCTCCCGCGCGGCGGTGACGGCGAGAAGGGCGTTGGACGGTTGAAAGCTGCCGGGCATGCCGAGCTCGAGATCGGTCAGGGACCATCCCGGTCCGGCGCAGGTCAGGCGCTGGCCCTCGGGCCCGCGGCGCTCCACCGCAACCGACAGGTCGCGGCGCTCGAGCAGGAGCGGAACGCCGACCGCGGCGGCGCGCGACACGATGACGCGCTCGGCCTCCGGCGCCTGCGCGGCGCAGACCGCGATGCCGCCGCGGATGATCGCCGCCTTCTCGGCCGCGATCGCCTCGAGGGTGGCGCCGAGCACGGCCTGGTGGTCGAGGTCGATGCGCGAGATCACGGCGACCTCCGGGGTCCCCACCGTCGTCGCGTCGAGACGCCCGCCCAGGCCGACCTCGAGCACCGCCACGTCGACGCCCTCGCGCGCGAAGTGATCGAGCGCGAGGGCCGTCGCCGCCTCGAACATCGTCGCGTCGAAGCGCGCGACGAGTGTGCCGAGCGCCTCGACGCCGTCGACCACGCCGTCCTCCGGGATCGGCTCGCCGTTGACGCGGATGCGCTCGCGAAAGGAGACCAGGTGCGGAGAGGTGTAGAGGCCCACGCGGTGGCCGGCGCACTTCAACATCGCGGCGAGCATCGCCGACACCGAGCCCTTGCCGTTGGTGCCACCGACCTGCACCAGGCGGTAGCGCTGCTCGGGACGGCCCAGCGCGTCGAGGAGGCCCTCGATCCGCTCGAGCCCCTGGCGCATGCCCGCGTGCTCGCCGCCCCGGAGCGCCTGGATCCGGGCGACGGCCTCGGCGTACGTCACGAGCGGGCTACCGCGATCGGGACGGCTCGGCGGCGAAGAAGGCGAGGACGCGGCGGAGCATCTCCTTGAGGTCGCGCCGCTCGACGATCATGTCGAGCTGTCCGTGCGCGAGCAGGAACTCCGAGCGCTGAAATCCTTCGGGGAGCGGCTGGCGGATCGTCTCGGCGATGACCCGCGGCCCGGCGAAGCCGATCAGCGCGCGCGGCTCGGCGAGGATGACGTCGCCGAGCATCGCGAAGCTCGCGGTGACGCCGCCCGTCGTGGGGTCGGTGAGGATCGAGATGTAGGGCAGCCGGGCGGCGGCCAGCCGTTCCAGCACGGCGGACGTCTTGGCCATCTGCATCAGCGAGAGGATGCCTTCCTGCATCCGGGCGCCGCCGGACGCCGAGACGATGAGCACCGGCAGATGCTTGTCGATGGCGAGCTCGATCGCACGCGCGAGCTTCTCGCCGACGACCGAGCCCATGCTGCCGCCGAGGAAGCCGAACTCGAAGACGGCGAGGACGGTCGGCTGGCCGCCGATCGACGCGATGCCGCAGATGACCGCCTCGTCGGTCGAAGTCTTCTGGGCGGCGGCCCGCACGCGCTCGCGGTACTTCTTGGTGTCCTTGAAGGTCAGCGGATCGGTCGTCGTGAGACCGGTCTCGCGCTCCTCGAACGAGCCGGCGTCGGCGATCTGGCCGATGCGCTCGCGGGCGGAGATGCGGAACGGGTAGTGGCACTTCGGGCACACGCGCCCGCCGCGCTCCACCTCGGCCCGATAGATGATCTCCTTGCAGGAGTCGCACTTGATCCACAGCCCCTCGGCGATGATGACCTTGCTTCCGCTCGACTCCTCTTTGCGCTTGAACCAGGCCACCGTGACCTACCTCCTCGTCCGGATGGGAGACGTCGGCAGCGGCTCGCGGAGCGGCGCCTTGAGCTCGGCGATGAACTTGCCCACGTCATCGACGAGGCTCGACGCGCCCGCGCGCGCTTCGACGAGGCGAACGATTGCCGAGCCAACGGCCGCGCCGTCGGCGACGCGCCCCACCGCCGCCACCTGCGCGGGCGTGCTGATGCCGAAGCCCACGCACACCGGCATCGCCGTCGCGCGCCGGATCGCGCCGATCTGGGCCGTCATGTCGGCCGGCAGCTCCTGGCGCTCGCCGGTCACGCCGGTGAGCGACACGACGTAGATGAAGCCGCGGCTCTTCTTCGCGATCAGGCGCACACGCGGCGGCGTCGAGGTGGGCGCCACCATGTAGACCAGGTCGAGCCCGGCCGCCGTGGCCTCGGTCGCGAGCGGCTCGCTCTCCTCGGGCGGCATGTCCACCACGATCGCCCCGTCGACGCCGGCATCGACCGCGGTCCGGGCGAAGGCCTTCAGACCGAAGGCGAGCACCGGGTTGTAGTACGTCAGCAGCACGAGCGGCACGTCAACCTCGGCCCGCAACACCGCCACCGTCTCGAGGACGCGCGGCACCGAGGCGCCCGCCGCGAGCGCGCGCGTGCCGGCGCGCTGGATCACCGGACCGTCGGCGAGCGGGTCCGAGAACGGCACGCCGAGCTCGACCACGTCCGCGCCGCGGCGCGCGGCCTCCACGACGAGCCGGCGCGTGTCGGCGAGCGACGGGTCGCCGGCGGTGAAGTAGGGCACGAGCGCCCGCTCGCCCCGCGCACGCAGCCGCGCGAAGGTCTCGTCCAGGCGGCTCATCCGATCTGCTTTCCGAGCGCCTTCGCCACCACGTGTACGTCCTTGTCCCCGCGGCCCGACAAACCGACCACGATCGCCTTCGTCCGCGGCAGGCTCTTCGCGAGTCGCATGGCGTAGGCCACGGCGTGCGCCGACTCGAGCGCGGGCATGATCCCCTCGAGCCGCGTCAGCGCCTCGAACCCTTCGAGCGCCTCGGCGTCGGTGACCGAGACGAACTCGAAGCGGCCCGCGTCCCGATAGTAGGCGTGCTCGGGCCCGACTCCAGGATAGTCGAGGCCGGCCGAGATCGAGTGCGCCGTGGCGATCTGGCCGTCGTCGCTCTGGAGCAGATAGCTCATGCAGCCGTGGAGGACTCCGACGGCGCCGGCGCTCATCGAGGCGCCGTGGCGGCCGGTCGAGATCCCCTCCCCGCCCGGCTCGACGCCGATGATCCGCACGCGGCGGTCGGCGATGAACGGATGGAAGAGCCCGATGGCGTTCGAGCCGCCGCCAACGCAGGCAACCAGGACATCGGGGAGCTTCTTGAGCACGCCGCGCGTTTGCCGGCGCGCCTCCCGGCCGATCACCGAGTGGAGATCACGCACCATCATCGGGTACGGATGCGGGCCGAGCGCCGAGCCCAGGAGGTAGTACGTCGTCCGCACGTTGGTGACCCAGTCGCGCAGCGCTTCGTTGATCGCGTCCTTCAAGGTGCGGCTGCCGGACTCGACCGAGATGACGCGCGCGCCGAGCAAGCGCATGCGGAAGACGTTGAGCGCCTGGCGCTCGACGTCCTCGGCGCCCATGTACACCTCGCACTCCAGACCGAGCAGCGCCGCGGCGGTGGCGGTCGCCACGCCGTGCTGGCCGGCGCCCGTCTCGGCGATCACGCGCCGCTTACTCATCCGCGCCGCCAGCAAGGCCTGGCCGAGCACGTTGTTGATCTTGTGCGCGCCGGTGTGGCAAAGGTCCTCGCGCTTGAGATAGATGCGCGCGCCGCCGCACTGCTCGCTGAGCCGCTCGGCGAAGTAGAGCGGCGTCGGCCGGCCGGCGTAGTCGCGGAGCAGGTCGGCGAGCCGGCGCTGGAATTTTCGATCGCGCCGCGCTGACGCCCAGGCTTGCTCGAGCTCGATCAAGGGCGCCATGAGCGTCTCGGGGACGAAGCGGCCGCCGAAGCGGCCGAAGTGTCCGCGCGCGTCGGGAAGCGCCGGCTTCACCGTACGCCCTTGGCCTCGGCGACGAACCGCCACACTTTGTCGGGATCCTTGCGCCCCGGCTGCGCCTCGACCCCCGAGTCCACGTCGACCCCGTACGGATGCGCCGTCGCCACCGCGCGCGCGACGTTCTCGGGCGTGAGGCCGGCCGACAGGATGATCCGCCACCGCTCAGTCGCCAGATCGCGCGCGATCGACCACTCGATCGGCTGGCGCGCCTCGCCCTCGCTCCAGCGCGCAGCGCTGTCGAGCAGGAGCGCGGCCGCGTGCTTGCGATAGGCGAGGAACCTCACGGTCGGCGTCCACGGCGGCATGCCGCCGAGCTCGTCCGAGGGCGCCGGGAGCTTGATCGTCTTGATCACCGGGACGGAGTAGCCCTCGAGGTCCTCCGCCTTCTCGTCGCCGTGGAACTGCAAGGCGCCGAGGCCGCACGCTTCCGCGATCGCCTTGATGTGGCCCGCCGGGTGATCCCAGAAGATGCCGACCGGCGTGACGAACGGCGGCAGCGCGCGGACGATCGGGGCCACTATTTCGGGCGTCACGAAGCGCGGCGTATCCTCGACGAAGATGAAGCCGAGCGCGTCGGCGCCCGCTTCGACCGCTGTCAGCGCGTCCTCGAGGTTGGTGATGCCGCAGATCTTGACGCGGGTCATTGCTGCAGCGTCAGCTCTTTGAGCTTCGCCGGGATGTCGTTGGCGCGGACGAGGCCTTCGCCGACCAGGATCGCGTGGGCGCCGGCGGCGACGACCCGGCGGACGTCGGCGGCGGTGAAGAAGCCGCTCTCGCTGACCACGATCGGCCCGGGCGGGATCAGCGGCAGGAGCTCGAGCGTCGTCCTGATGCGCGTCTCGAAGGTGGCGAGATCGCGGTTGTTGATCCCCACGATGCGGCTGCCAACCGCCAGCGCCTGATCCAGCTCGGCGGCGGTGTGACACTCGACCAGCGCCGCGAGCCCGAGCCCCTTCGCGGCGGCGAGCAGCTCCGCGAGCCGCGCCGGCTCGAGGATCGAGACGATCAGGAGCACCGCGTCGGCCCCGGCCGCGCGCGACTCCCAGAGCTGGTACTCGTCGATCGTGAAGTCCTTCCGCAGCAGCGGGGCGTCGACCGCCGCCCGCACGCGGCGCAGGTCGTCGAGGCTTCCCTGGAAGTACTTCTCGTCGGTGAGGACCGAGATCGCGTGAGCCCCGTTGCTTGCGTACGTGGTGGCGAGGGCGACCGGGTCGAGACTGCTCGAGAGGACGCCGCGCGACGGCGAGGCCTTCTTCACCTCGGCGATCAGCCGCACCGTTCCCGGTGACGGCCGGAGCGCGCCCTCGAAATCGCGCGCCGCGGGCGCCGCGTCGCACTGCCGCTCGAGCGCCGCACGCGGCACAGCGGTCTTCCGCCGGGCCACCTCAGCGCGCGTGTTGGCGACGATCTCGTCGAGGACCGACATAGCTCGGCGCCTAGAAATCGCGCCGGAGCCCCTGCCGTCGCAGCGTGTCGAGCGAGACCGACCTGAGCTGGTCCAGGACGAAGTCGCGGATCGTGCGCGGGGGCGGCAGATCACGCACGATGCGTCCGCCGCGGACGAGCGGCTTGAGCAAGGACTCCCAGGCGCCGCCGTCGGGCGGGCGCTGCCCCGCCGGGACGACAACGGTCTCGCGCGTGCCCTGACGCCGATAGACTTCCTTGACGCCGGACCACTTGCCGCGCTTGGCCATGGGCTTTCCCTCGATCTCCATGATGTCGAGGGCGAAGTTGAGCACGGGCGCGTTGGCGATCGACGTCCCGACGCCGTAGCCGTCGGCGACCGGGTTCAGGCTCAGGATCTCGTACTCGTCGACCCCGCCGGAGGCGAGGATCTTCACGTGGTTGTGGCCGCGCAGGTTGAGCTCCCAGCGCACCTCTTCGAGGATCCGATAGAAGTCGCCGCGGCGCGACGACGGGGTGTCGAGCCGGACCGCGTAGAGATCCTTGCCGAGCGCTTCCGCGACCCGGATCGCCTCGAACTTCTCGTCCTGCAGCGTGTCGATGAGCGCGACCCGTCGCACCTTCGGGTCGACGACCGTGTCGAAGGCCCGGAGAGCCTCCACCGTGTCGCCGATCATCAGGACGAGCGAGTGCGGGATCGTTCCCATCGGATCGGCGTCGATCAGCTCGGCGGACTTGGTCACCGCGACGCCGTCGCACCCGCCGATGAAGGCGTTGCGCTCGATCATCGGCGCCAGCGAGGGATGCATGCGGCGCGCGCCGAAGGAGATGACCTGGCGCTCGCCCGCCGCTTTCTTGCAGCGCGCCGCTTTCGTGGCGATTCCCGAGGCCTGACAGAGCAGGCCGAGCAGCGCCGTCTCGTACTTCGCCCATTCGACGTAGGTGCCCTCGATTCGCAAGACGGGCTGGTACGGCTCGAACAGGAGCCCCTCGTCCATCGCCGCGACGTCCACCGGCTGGCCCTCGAGGAGCGCCGCGACCTCCTCGATCCCGGCGAGGATCCCCCACTGCCAGTCCTCGGGGAGGGACTTCAAGTAGACCTCGGCCTTGACGCGCTTGCGGTCGTTCCGATGAGTCAGGATCTGGACGGTACGCGCGAAGTAGACGTCGGACACCTCGCCGCTCTTGATGTCGGCGTCAGCGGCGGTGTGAAACGGGCGCTTCGGGGCGTTCGGCATAGTCTCTGTGACCCTCGGGTCACTACTAAGGTGGCGAAAAGTGTGTCAGAACCTGGAGGTCAAGTCAAACTTGCCCCTCTGTCGACGGCGTGGTGGGGGCTGGGGATCGACTTCCGATGCCCCACTCAGGGAACGGGTCCTCAGACCCCTCCCCAGCCCCCACCACGCCGTCGACGGAGCCTTGGCGGTTTTCACTTGGCTCAGGAAGTCTGTGCCTGCTTAGGAACTGTGCTACTAGGCACAGGAAGTGGACGGAGACGGAAGGTCTTGCGGGTGGGCACTAGATGTTGAGGGATTTGAGGTAGGTGCGGAAGTCGGGGGCGAGGTCGGGGCGGGCCAGGGCGAACTCGACGGTGGCCTTGAGGAAGCCGAGCTTGTCGCCCGTGTCGTAGCGCCGGCCCTCGAACTCGACGGCGTACATGGGACGCCGCGCCCGCAGAATGCGGAGCGCGTCGGTCAGCTGGATCTCGCCGCGAGCGTCGGCCCCCGTGCCGGCCAGGATCTCGAAGATGTCCGGTGGCAGCACGTACCGACCGATGATGGCCAGATCCGACGGAGCGTCCGCGGCCTTTGGCTTCTCGACCAGGTCGACGATCTCGTGCACGCGGCTCTCGACCGGCCGCGACGCGATGACGCCGTACTGATGGATCTGCTGGCGCGGCACGCGCTGCACGGCGAGGACCGGCGCCCCGTATCGACCGCTCACGTCGAGCAGCTGGCGCATGCAGGGCGTCGGCGCGCCGCCGATGATGTCGTCGCCCAGGAAGACGGCGAAGGGCTCGTCACCGACCAGCGAGCGCGCGCAGAGGATGGCGTGACCGAGCCCGAGCGGCTCGCGCTGGCGCACGTACGAGACCGAGGCGAGCTCGGAGATGGTCTTGATCTGGGCCAGCTCTTCCGTCTTGCCCCGGTCGTTCAGGTAGTACTCGAGCTCGAAGGCGGCGTCGAAGTGATCCTCGATCGCCCGCTTGCCGCGGCCGGTCACGATGATGATTTCCGAGAGACCCGAGGCGACCGCCTCCTCGACGACGTACTGGATCATCGGCTTGTCGACGAGGGGAAGCATCTCTTTCGGCTGCGCCTTGGTCGCGGGAAGGAAGCGAGTTCCGAGCCCAGCGGCCGGGAACACCGCCTTGCGCACCTTCATGAACTTATTATACCCGCCGCATCCGTGCGGCCCTACGACGTCGCAAGAGCACGAATGCCGCGACGTAGGTGAACACGCCCGCGACGGTCCCGACGGCGAGGGTGCCGATCAGGAGCGCCAGGGAGACGCTGCGCAGGAGCTCGATCAGGTCGCCCGCGGAGAGGGCCGAGGACATTTGCAAGAGCTCGGCGATCTCGGCGACGTCGGCCCCGTGGAGGTCCGGCAGGACGAAGGCGCCGATGCGCAGCGCGAAGCCGTACACGAGCGGCGCGAACCACGGCAGGTTGAGCCAGGTACCCGTCACCGTCACCGCCCGGTTCAGGCGGAAGATCGTCGCGACCGCGAGGGACAGGAGCGTCTGAAGGCCGTAGAACGGCGTGCAGCTGATGAAGACGCCGACCGCCAGCGCGAGCGCCACCCGCCAGGGTGGATCGTCGAGCCGCAGCACCGCGCCGAGCCGCGCGACGACGGCGCGCCGGACGCGCGTCAAGACCGCGGCCGCCACCGGCCAACTCCTTCCAGGACCGCGACGATCGCCAGGATGCACGCGGCCTGGATCAAGATCAGGACCGCCTCGCGGGGCGTGGCGTCTTTCAGGAGGATCGCCGAGAGGCCCAGGGTCGAGGCCAGGAAGAAGATCAGGAGCACACTCTGCTTCCGAGTGAGGCCGAGCGCCTCGAAGCGGTGGTGAATGTGGTCTCGACCCGTGTAGGCGAGCCACTCGTGCAGCGAATGCACCTTGCCCGTCACGACTCGGGCGACTCCGACGAAGCCGATGTCGAACAGCGGCACCCCCAAGATCAGCGACGGCGTCAGCAAGGCGATGATCGGGTCCCCCTCAGCCCATTCTCCCATCACCGCAAGGCCCGCGAGGGTGAAACCGATGAATGTCGCGCCGCTGTCGCCCAGGAAGATCTGGGCGCGGCCCGGGCGGAAGTTGTAAGGCAAAAACCCTAGACAGGCACCGACCAGCGCGGCCGACAGGTACATGAGGTAGCGCTGCTCCGTCTGGAGGGCCGCGATGCTGAAGAAGACGCCGGCGATCACGCCGAGCCCGGCGGCGAGGCCGTCCATCCCGTCGAGGAACTGGACCGCGTTGGTGACCGTCACGAACCAGAGGATTGTCAGGGCCACGTTGATCCACACGAACGCGGGCACCCAGGTGGGCGTGACGTTGAGCACGACGCCATAGGCGATCGCCGCCCCGGCGGCCCCGATGTGGCCCGCGAGCTTGAGCGACGCCGGGAGATCCGTGAGGTCGTCCAGGATGCCGATCCCGACGACGAGGGTCGCGCCGACGACGACCCCCTTGAGCTGGAGCGAGAAGTCGAAGCTCGTGAGCACCGTCACGGCGAATCCGCAGTAGACGGCGGCGCCGCCCATGAGCGGGGTCGCAACCTCGTGGACCTTGCGAGCGGCCGGCATGTCGAGGACGCGCCACCGCCGGGCGATCACGCGAGCCACCGGAGTCGCGAAGAACGCGACCGCGAACGCGAGCATCACCAGGTAGAGCCACGGCAGGCGCGCCGCGTGATCGCGGCCCCAGATCGGCACCAACAGGAGCAGACCCACGATCGCCAGGCGCACGAGGTGCGGGGCGGCCGGTCCGGGCGTCGCCAGCTCGGCGTGAATCGCGGACGACGCTCGAGAGGAACGATCGGGCTCGATCATCACGCGAGCGCTTCGGCGAGTGCTGTCGTGACCGTGTCGACCTCGCCGTCGGTGAGACGCGGATAGCACGGAAGCGACAGGCACTGGGCCCAGAGTCGCTCGGCGGTCGGGTAGCCCGAGAGCCCGAGCGCTTGGTGAATCGGGCGAAAGATCGGCCGCCGCGCCGCCACGCCCCGCCGCTCGAGATGCGTCAGGACGAGGTCGAGCGGTTTCTCGACCGCGACGACGAACCGGTGGTACACGTGGCGCTCGCCGGCGTCGGCCGGCACGCGACAGCGCGGGGCGCGCGCGAGCGCGGCGCGGTATCGTGCGGCGAGCGCGCGGCGCCGCGCGATGAACGTGTCGAGCCGCGCCAGCTGGCTCCGGCCGAGCGCCGCCTGCATGTCCGTCATCTTGTAGTTGAAGCGCGGCGTCAGCTCGGTCCGCTCGTCGTAGTCGCGCGTGTCACGGGCGCGGGCGACGAGGTCGGCCGGGCCGGCGACCGCTCCTCCCTCGCCGGTGGTGAGGAGCTTCGTCGCGTAGAACGAGCACACGGCGAGCCCGCCCCGCGCGCCCACCGGGCGGCCGCCGAGCGTCGCGCCGAGCGTCTGGGCGCAATCCTCCACGAGCGCGACACCGAGACGCTGGAAGTCGCCGAGGTCCACGGCGAGCCCGAACGGATGCACGACGATGATCGCGCGGGTCCGCGCGGTGCGCCGGCGCGCCACATCATCGGCCGAGAGACCGAGCGTCTCGGGATCGGCGTCGGCCAGCACCGGGGTCGCCCCGCATCGCGTGACCGCGTGGTACACCGCGTCGCAGGCGTACGTCGGGATGATGACCTCGTGGCCCGCGCCGACGTCGAGGGCGCGCAGCGCGAGCTCGAGCGCGGCGCTGCCCGAGCTGACCGCCGCGGCGGCGGCGACGCCGATGCGCTCAGCGAGCTCGCGCTCGAGTCCCGCCACTTCGGGGCCCTGCGCCAGCTGGCCTCCGCGGACGACACGCGCGACACGCTCCGCGTCGTCGTCGCTCAGCGTCGGCCGCGAGTGCGGGATCATTCGTGCAGACCGCGGAAGATCGGGCGCCACGGCGCCGCACGATTCTGTCTCAGACCACCCTCGGTCCAAGCCGACCTCATGGACCCCGCTACAATGATCACCTCAGAGATTCAGGAGCAATCGGACCGACTGGAAGGCCTCCGCGTACTTGACCCGCGCCTGAATGCCGCGGAAGTTCGCGCACGAACGAGCCAGCTCCAGGATCGTCAGGTCCTCGATGTTGGTCTTGGTCACCTGCGATTGGTGCGCCTCGAGGCCGGCGAGCTTCGTGTCGAGCACGTCGGCGATGTCGGTAGCGCAGTTCGGCGTGAAGTTCACCGTCGAGGGGACCTCGAAGAACAATACATTCGGCACGTACCGTGTCGCCGACATCGCGCTCTGCGCCAGGTTGCGATGGTCCTGGTGCGTGTCCTCGGGCGAATTGACGAAGATCATTCTCGGGTCGGTCTTCCGGATCACCGCCTCGAGCCGCACGATCATCTCGCGGCTCAACGGCACCTCGGTGTCCCGGTAGTCGCCCCAGAACACCTCGCGCACCCCGAGGATGCGCGCCGCCTCCTTCTGCTCGCGGCGGCGCACCTCGGAGTCTCCGCCGAGCGCCCCGTCGGAGGCGACGAACATGTAGACGGCGTGGCCCCGCAGCGCGTACTTGGCGAGCATGCCGCCGCAGCCGTACTCGATGTCGTCGGGATGGGCGCCGAGGGCAAGGATATTCACTTATGTCGGCTCGGGCGAGAGGTGCGACCACGTGCACCCCTCACAGAGAATGCCGAGGGCCTCATCGCCGTGCATCAATAATAAGTCAACGGCCGAGAGAGACGGAACGAATTCCCCGTGTTCCTGGGTGTAGACGGGATGCTCGTACTGCTGGGTCTCGACCGTGATGCCGGCGGCCGCGAACTGCGCGATATCCATGTAGATGGCGCCGTCGCGGCCGGCCAGATAGGTGTCCGCGCCGACCGCACGGCAGAGCCCGACGAGCCGCGCGGTCGCGTCCGCCTGGGCCCCCTCCGGGATCTCGATCCCCGAGGCGAGCCGAGTCGGCGTCGTGATGCCGAGCCTTCGCGCCAGCCACTCGGCGCTGGCGGCGGCGACGGGCGCCAGGCGCTCCCACTCGCGGCCGTAGAGGGCGCGGAGCTCGTCCCGATGCCGTGCCCAGCACGGCGCACCCCCGTACGCGTTCTCGATCGCGGCGAAGTGTCGGGCGCGCCACGGCTGGCGCGAGTCCACGATCACGTCGTGAATGGGCGTGCCGAGCTTGGCGCGGACCGGCACCGTGAGCCAGCGTGGTCCCTCGCGCGTCTTGATCCGGTTGCGGTTCTGCCAGCCGTTTTTCTCGTACTGCACGGTGTCGAGGAACACGAACAGGTCGGCGGCCGCCCATTTGGCGAAGTACCCGAGCCACGGCAGGTAGTGCGGCTGGTGGATGGCGAGCTTCACCGGCACCTCGTCGAGATCACGAGCGCCTGACGAAGATCGGGTTGCTGAGAAGACGGCCGGGCCCGCGCACGTCGAGCCGATAGAACGTCGGCGAGCCGTCGAAGGTGTCGCGGTGGACGGTCCGGAACGGCGGCGGTCCCGTCCATGCTCTCACGACGGCGCCGTTGCGCACGAGCGTCACGCGCACGTCGCGCGCCTTGGCGCCGGTCGCCTCGACGGCCACCGTGATGTCGACCGGTGTCGCCTCCGAGGTCCGCACCAGATCTCCCGAGACTCCGGCTGCGGCGCCGGCCCGGACGGAGAACTCGGCCAGCACCAGCTCGGCGCCCGCTTCCTGCTCGACCGCATAGAACCGGCCTCGCTTCAGCGCGTCGAGGACGGCGCGCTCGGTCCGCTCCTCGACCAGGAACACGGTTCGCACCTTCCCCAGGCTCTTGCCCGCGGTGAAGCCGTGAAAGCCGGACTCGCCGACGGCCCACGCGGGCCGGCTCCGGTCTCCCGTGGCGAACTGGCCGAGCAGGCGGTCCCAGGACTCGCCGGGCCGATCGACCCGCGTCGTGTCCTCGTAGACGGCGCCGAAGGCCGTGTACCGCGCCGTCCTCATGAGATCGTCGGCGTAGGGCGGCGTGTACCAGGAGACCTTGACCGGCCCCATCCACTGCTCGCCGGCGTCGCGCGCCTCGGGGAACGACCACACGGTCACTCCGCCCAGCCGGTCGACGTAGTCGATCAGGTCTTGATGCGGCTCGAGGCCGAGATCGCGGTAGGGCGGGTATGGATCGACGGTGAAGGGCCATCCGCGGACCAGCGCCAGCACCGCGATGGCGCAGAGGACCGAGCCGGCGAGCCAGCGACGCTGGCTGACGACGACGACCACACGCCCGACTCGACGGAGGCGGCGCCGCTTCAGCGTGAGGAGGTAGAGGCCCGGGACGAGGAGCACGCAGGGCAGCGCGTCGAGCACGGAGGACCAGCCGAACCCGCCGATCCTGTTGCCGGTGACGGGCAGCGCGCGAAGCGCCGCATCGGGCAGACCGAAGACCAGCATGTTCTTCTGCGTCTCGTGTACGGCCATGTCGAGCGCCAGCGGCGAGCCGGTCCAGTAGTAGTGCGGCAGCACCTCGACGCCGGGGACGATCAGGACGCGAGGATTGGCAAGGTTGGCCTCGGAGACGCGGGCCAGGTAGCGATCGATTCCGAGGTCGAGCACCGAACGCTCGTCGCGGACCGCGCGGGTCAGCGCTCTGAACGGCGGCAGCCCGTACTCCACGCGCAAGAGGTAATTGTCGGTGAGCAGCAGCGCGCCGATCCCCTCTTTTTCGGCCATCGCGGTGAGCTGCTCGAGCGAGAAATCGCCGGTGGACAGATCCGAATGGAGGTGCAGGACGGCGGGTAGCCGCTCGAGACCCTCCGCCACGCCGGCGACACCTGTCAGGCCGGCGACGAGAAGGATGAGCCGGGCCGCGCGGTAAATCACCGGAGCCCTTTGGCGCGGACCAGCGCCGCGTACACCGCGAGGAGCTTCTCGCTCGCCACCGAAGCCGAGAACGACTCGGCCCGTACCTCCGCGGCCTCGCCGAGCTTCCGCCGCAACGCATCGTCCCGGCCGAGCTCGATGAGCGCCGCCGCGAGCGCATCGACGTCGTCGGGTGCGACGAGGCGACCACACTCGCCGTCGGTGACGACGTCGGGAATGCCGCCGACCGCGGTCGCGACGACCGGGATCCGGAGCGCCATCGCCTCGACGATGACTCGGCCCATCCCTTCGTTCCGGGACGGCACGGCGAGGACGTCGGCCGCCGCCAGGTGGGTCGTCACGTCCATGATCTCGCCCGTCATCCGGAGCCGTTCGGTCACGCCGAGCGACCTGGCGATCCCGCCGAGACGCGCCCGCTCGGCGCCCTCGCCGACCAGCAGGACTTGCGCCGACGGGATCTGAGCGACGACGGCCGGAAGCGCCCGCACGAGGAGATCGAAGCCCTTGATCGGGACGAGTCGGCCGAGGCCGACGACGACAAACGCGGCGGGATCGAGACCGAGCCGTACGCGCGCTTCGCTCCGGGCCGGCGCCCCCGCGCGAAGCTCGGCGGTCGGCACGCCGCTCGGCACCGCGGCGTATTGCGCGGCCCGGCCGATGCCCCGCGCGAGGTGCTCCGCCGCGCCGCGGTCGGTCAAGGTGATGATGCGGTCGGTCCAGCGCGCCGCCTGGCGCTCGAGCTCGGTGAAGACCGCGGTGCGGCGGGGACTGTAGTAGCCGTAGAACACGTGGCCGTGCGGCTGGTGGATCACCGCCGGCACGCGCGCGATCACCGCCGCGAGACGGCCGATGAACCCGGCCTTCGAGGTGTGCGTGTGGACGATCGCCGGCCGCTCGCGCCGGATGAGCCGGAGGATCTGCGCGAGCGCGGTCAGGTCGGCGATGAGCGCCACCTCTCGCCCGAGTGCCTGAAGGTCGACGACCCGGCAGCCACGCCGGCGCGCGTCCACGAGCGAGGACGCATCCGACTCCCGGAAGGACGCGGCCAGGGTGCACTCGTATCCGGCTTCGTCGAGCGCGACGCACGACGCGATCGTGTTCTCCGACGAGCCGCCCAGGGTGAGCCGGGTGATCGCGTGGAGGACGCGGATCCTCATCGCGGCCCCTTGCGCGCGTAGAGCTCGACCGACGGCCCGACGAGCCAGCGGTCGCGCGAGAGCTCGGCAAGGGCCGCCGCGCCCGCGGCGATCGTCGCGCGACCCCAGTGCGGAAGCGCGTCGGCGGCAGGGCGCTTCGCCACGGGCTCCCGCGAGGCCACGGCCGAGTTCGAGACCTCGAGCACGCTGAAGCCCGCGCGCTCCACGAGCTGGCGGAGGCCCGCGGGCGTGAACGCGAAGTGGTGAACCACCGGATAGGTGTCCCATCCCCGGGATCTGACGAGCGGCCCGAGGCCGACGAGAAGTCGCGCCCACGGACGATGGAAGCGCGCGTTCGGAACACGAAGTGCCAGCAGTCCGCCGGCGACCAGCACGCGGTGGGCCTCGCGCAGGATCGTCAGCGGCTCGTGAGCCTGATCGACGAGGTTGATGAGGGTCACCATGTCGGCCGTGGCGCCGCGGAATGGCAGGAGCGCGCCATCGGCCTGGATGGCCGGCGCGTCACCCGCTCGCCCGGCGACTGCGCACGCCTGATGCGCGATGTCCATGCCGACGGCGAGCCAGCGGCGCCTTCGCGCGAGCTCGGCCAGGTGGCCGCCGCCGCAGCCCACGTCGATCAGCCGGGGTCGCTCAGAGCGCGCATGGCCCAGCGCGGCCAGCCGGTCGAGCAGGACACCGAACAGGCGTGTCCGCTCGGAGGTCACCTGGTCGGGCGCGAAGAGGAGTGGATACTCCGTCTCGTACGTGTGCTGGAGCTCGGAGGCGGTCGGCAGCTCCATCGACAGCGAGCTCCGACAGCTCGGGCACCGGCGATAGCGCACGCCGCGATAGACGAGCCGGCTCGGACGGGTCGGGCCGCCGCACGCGGGACAGCCAAGACGCGGATCGGTGCCGGAGAGTCGAAGGGGCGCGCCGGCGAGCTCCACCTCGCGTCCGGCCGCGGCCACTTGCCGGAGGGCGCCCTCGAGCTCCCCGGTCGCGCGCTCCCAGGTGTAGTGACGCTCCACGTGCTCGCGGCACGCGTCACGCAGGCGTGCGTACGCGTCCGGGTCGCGCGCCTGGGCCGCGAGAAATCGCTCGAGATCCTCGGCCATCGCCTCCGGCGTCGTGCCGCGGAACACGAGCGACGGACACAGAGCGCGCAGGATTTCGGGAGTCGCGCCGACCGGGGTGCCGAGCACCGGCGTTCCGCAGGCAAGCGCCTCCACGGTGACGAGGCCGAAGCCCTCGAGCTCGCGCGTGGGCAACACGAAGAGATCGGCCGCCTGGTAGTAGCGCGGCAGCTCTGCGTCCGGCACGAAGCCGAGGAACTTCACGTGATCGGCAAGGCCGAGGGCCTGGCTCTGCGCCTCGAGAGTGCCGCGCAGCGAGCCGGCGCCGCCGATCAGCAGCACGACGCGCGGACACCGGGCCTTCAGCCGAGCCATCGCGTCGAGCAGGGTGTCGAGGCCCATCCGGGCTTCAAGGTTCCGCACCGTGAGCAGGAGCGGTCGATCGGCGGAGAGCCCGAGCGCGCACCGGACCGCGCCGCGGTCGGGCGCGGGCTTGAACCGCTCAGTCGCGGCCGCGCCGCGGATCCTCACGATGCGCTCTCGCGGCACGGCGTAGAGCTTCCAGAGCTGGTCGGCGGAGAAATCGCTCAGCACGTGGACCAGCCGTGCCCGCTTGAGGCAGGCGCGCTCGATCGCCCAGAGCAGCGCGGTCCCGGTCGCCCCCGCCAGGCCCGTGCGATGCCGCGCCGTCATCCCCTGGCGCGAGCGGTACTCGAGCGGCGCCGGCGAATAGAAGCTGTAGAGGCTCGGGAGTCGAGCGCCGGCTCGCGACGCGAGCGCGCCGTAGCCGGCGAGCGGCTGGTGGACGTGGAGCACGTCCGCAGGCTGATTCGCCAGCACCTCCGACACCGCGCGCCGCGCTCCGAAGATCGAGCTCCGGATGAATCGCGCGATCGAGCCTCGATCCGCGCGGAACTGCTGGATCCGTACGCGTTCGTGCGCGACCGAGACGGGCGCGGTCGCGTCGGCGTCGGCGCGGCTCACCACCCGCACGTCGTGGCCGCGCGCGGCGAGGTGTCGGGCCTGCTCCCAGAGCATCCGTTCTCCCCCGCCCAGCGGACGCGACGGCGACACGTCGGAGACCATGAGGATCCGCAGCCCGCCACTCATGCGCTCGTCACCGAAGCGTCCAGCGTCCGCGCTCGTCGAGGTACTCGCGCATCCACAGCTCCAGCATCATCAAGGTCCAGAGGCGATCGGCGTGGGTCCGCGCCCCGCTCAGGTGCGCGCGCTTCATGGCCTCGACCGCGTAGGGGTCGAACAGGCCTCGCGCCCGGACGCAGTCGGGCGCGAGCAGATCGTCCAGAGTCGGGCGCAGGTCGCGGCGGAGCCAGTCGCCGAGCGGAATCATGAAGCCTTGCTTTCTGTGGGTGAGGACCTCCTTCGGAAGCACGCCGGCGAAGGCGGCCTTGAGGAGCCCCTTCAAGCGGCCGCCCGGTATCTTGGCGCTCGACGACAGGCGCAGGCTCTCCTCAATGATCTGGTGGTCGCAGAACGGCGCCCGCACTTCGAGCGAGTGGGCCATGCTCATTCGATCGGCCATCGTGAGGAGATCGTCGGGGAGATAGGCCTCCAGATCGACGCGGAAGGCGCCGTCTACCGGGTCGCCGTGGCGGCCCGAGGCGAAGGCCTCCTGCTGGAGCTGGTCCACGGCGGACCCGAGGTGCACGGCCAGCGTGGGCTTCACGAGCGTCGCGAGCTGCGCGTCGCCGAAGAACCGGGTCCAGCCGATGTAGCGGTCACCAGGCGTGGCGTCGGGCTCCGCGGTGAAGCGCCGCGCCCAGTCGGCCCAGTTCCGGCTCGACGCGGAGTCGGGCAGACGGGCGGCGAGCGACCGCGACGCGTGACGCAGCCAGCGCGGGAGCTTGCCGTGCAACGCCGAGACGCGGAGCCCGAGATAGCGCGGATAGCCGCCGAATGCCTCGTCGCCGCCGATCCCCGAGAGCGCGACCTTGACGTGACGCGCGGTCGCCTGCGCGACGACGTAGGTCGCAATCGCGGAGGAATCGGCGAACGGCTCGTCGAACGCCCTGACGATGTCCGGCAGGATCGCCCGCACGTCGGGCTCGAGGATCTCTTCGTGGTGGTCGGTCGCGAAGCGCTGCGCGACGAGCCGCGCGTACGGCAGCTCGTCGTAGGACGGCGCCGCGCGCCCAAAGCCGATCGAGAAGGTCGCGATCCGGCCCGAGGTCACCTCGCGCATGCTGGCGACCACCGCGCTCGAGTCGACGCCACCCGAGAGGAACACGCCGAGCGGCACGTCGCTTTCGAGGCGCAGGCGCACGGCCTCCCGCAATCCCGCGCGCACCGCCGCGGCGCTCTCCTCCCGCCTGGCGCCAGGGCCCGGCGACGCGGC
This sequence comes from Candidatus Rokuibacteriota bacterium, assembly GCA_003220495.1. Taxonomy (GTDB): domain Bacteria; phylum Methylomirabilota; class Methylomirabilia; order Rokubacteriales; family CSP1-6; genus AR31. The sequence continues at coordinate 107,424 of QHSP01000029.1, forward strand.
GGGCGCCGGCAGCTGCCAGTAGCGGTGCTGGGTCAGGCGGCCGTCGACGAAGGTCGCCGTGTGGGCCGGGGGCAGCTTCCGGATCGCGTCGAAGATCGAGCGCGTCGCCGGCGTGTAGCCGAAGGCGAGGTAGTGATGGAGCGCGGACCAGTCGACCGATCGGGCGACCGCCGGGTGGCAGAGAAGCGCCTTGGGCTCCGAGGCGAAAAGGAACAGGCCGTCGCGGTGCCAGTAATAGAGCGGCTTCTTTCCCAGGCGATCGCGCGCGAGGAACAGGCGGCGCTCGGCGTCGTCCCAGACGGCGAAGGCGAACATGCCGGCGAGGCGCCCGACGCACGCCTCGCCGTGGACGGCGTACGCGTGCAGGATCACCTCGGTGTCGCTTCGCGTCCGGAACCGCCGCCCCGCCGTCATGAGCTCGGCGCGCAACTGGCGGAAGTTGTAGATCTCGCCGTTGAAGACGATCCAGTACCGCCCGGCGGCGTCGCTCATGGGCTGCCGCCCGGTCACCAGATCGATGATCGCCAGCCGAGTCATCCCGAGACCGACGTCCCCGGCGGCGTGGATCCCCGAGTCGTCGGGCCCGCGGTGCTTGAGGAGCCCGAGCATCGCGGGCAGGAGCTCGGGCGCGGTCGGGCCGACGTGGCCGGCGATCCCGCACATCAGGGCGTCCTCGCGCGAGAGCGGGTGGCCGTCACGGCGCCGTCGTTCACTTCGCGCAGGAGCGCCAGGACCCGTCCGGTGGTTCGCGTCGGCGTATAAAGCCCGGCGCGCGCGAGCGCGCGACGCCGCAGATCCTCGGCGAGCGCCGGCTCGGACAGCACGCGCGCGAGCACAGAGGCGAGCTCCCGCTCCTGCTCGGCGTCGAACAGAAGGCCGGCGTCGGCGACGACCTCGGGTAGCGCGGCGCGGTTCGAGCTGATCACGGGCGTCCCGCACGCCATCGCCTCGAGCACGGTCGCGCCGAAGCCCTCTTCGAGGGACGGCATGACGTACGCCGCGGCCTCGGAGTAGAGCGCGGGAAGATCCGCGTCGTCGACGCGCCCGGAGAAGATCACGCGGTCTTCCAGGCCGAGCGACGCGGCGAGCCGCGCGAGCTCCGGCCGCCGGTCGCCATAGCCGCCGGCCAGGACGAGCGCGTGGCGGCTGCGCACGGCACCGGGGAGCAGCCCAAAGGCGCGGATCAGCCGCGGGATGTTCTTGTGCGGGTTGAAGTTCCCGACGTAGAGGACGTAGGGCGACGCCAGGCCGTAGCGCGCCCGGGCCGCCGCCGTCAGCGACGTGGGCTTGAACTCGCGGCCGAGCGCCACCGGGATCACGCTCACCTTGGCCGCGCTCACGCCGAGCCGGTCCACGATCGCGCGCTTGGAATATTCCGAGTCGCTGACGATCGCCGTCGCGCGGCCGGCATAGAGGCGGGCCGCGCGGGTGACGATGGCCTCGTAGACCGGCCGGTGCCGGCCCGGGTAGTTGATGAAGTAGAGATCGTGGATCGTCAGCACGACCGGGCACGGGGCGCGGACCGGGCCCTTGTAGTAGGGCGAGAGGAACACCGTGATGCGGTCGCGCGCGAGCGCGCGCGGCAGGGTGACCTGGTCCCACCACTGGGTCCACGACGCGTCGAGCGCGGTGAACGTGACACCCGGGAGCGTCTGGTCGAGCCGCGCGCCGGCGTCGCCGTAGACGACGCAGGGCCAGCCGTCCTGCGAGACTGCGCGGAGGATCTCGAACACGTACCGCCTGATCCCAGTGCGCACGCCGGGTCGGAGCTCACGTCCATCGACGCCGAGCCGCACCGCGGGCGCGCCGCTCACGGCCACCGGCGCCTCGCTTCCGGCGCGACGCGCCCGAGCACCTCGTCGTACACGCGCTCGATCCCGTCGACGTGGGCGCCGAGGCTGAAGGTCGTCTCGGCCCGCGCGCGACCCGCGGCGCCGAGGCGGGCCGCGCGCGCCGGATCGTCGAGCAGTGCGCGTACGGCGTCCGCGAGCGCGACGGGATCGGCTGCCTCGACCAGGAGCCCGGTCTCGCCCGCGAGCACGACGTCGGGGACACCGCCGACCGCGGTCGCAACGATTGCCCGGCCCATCGCCATCGCCTCGACCAGGACGCGGCCGAATCCTTCGCTCTCCGAGGGCAAGACGAACACGTCGCAGAGTGCCAGCACGTCGGCGACGTCGTCGCGCCATCCCGTGAAGTGCACGCGCGGCTCGAGGCCGAGACGTCGAGCCCGAGCCTCGAGCTCGCTCCGGAGCTCGCCGTCGCCGACGAGGACCCAGTGCACGCCGGGCCTCGACCGCTCCACCAGCGCGGCGGCGTCGACGAGGTGCCGATAGCCCTTCTCCGGCACGTGGCGTCCGATCGACAGCAGAACCGGGGCCGACGGTGGGATCCCGAGGCTTGCGCGCAAGGGATCGGAGGGCGGCCGCGGGGCGAAGCGCTTCACATCGATGCCGTTCGGCACCAGCCGGACTTTCGTCGGAGCCCACGGGAACCGGCGCGCCACCGCTCGGGAGGTCGCGATCACGGCGGTCGCGATCGCGCAGAGGGCCCGGTCGACCAGGCCGTCGCGGTCGGCGATGCGTACGTGCCAGAGCGTGGGGCGCGCTGCCAGCTTGCCGGCGACCCCCGCGTACGCCATCGCGCGCGAGCCGTTGGCATGGATCAACGCCGCGTCGGTGGCCCGAGCGAGCCGGACGAGCGCATTCACGCTCCGGACGCTGCCGGGCCCCGGCCGGCGCAGTGAAGGCAGCGAGATCACGTGGACCGGCAGGTCGAGGTCTCGGCCTCGCGCCGCCACCTCCCCTTCCTCGGGGACGACCAGGACCGGAGCCCAGCGGTCGCGGTCGAGGCCGCGCAGCAGATCCATCAGGCTCAGCTCGCCGCCGCCCACGATGGCGCCGTGGTTGGACACGACGAGGATCGACGCGGGACGAGAGGGCCGCTCACCCACGCTCGTTCACCACCAGGATTCGCAGCCGGTCGGCCGGCGCGGCGTCGAAATCGCGCAGGACGTCCAGTCCGGGCGGCGGCGGACCCCAGAGCAGCGGGATCAGGCCCGGCCGATCGAACAGAAATTCGCGGCTGTCGAGCACGACGAGTCGGGCGCCGGCGTGGCGCGCGGCGGCGAGCAGCTCGTCGGGCCCGATACGCGGCAGCAGAACCCAGCGGCGCTCGCTGTAGAACGCGACGAGCGGCTTGCGATCGAGCAGCACGGCGTCGCGGGGCTGGGTCTCGGCGACCCAGCGCGCCGCCTGGCGGTAGAGCGCCGCGCCGGCATCCGGGCGCAGCACCGGCTGGAAGGTCCACGGCACCAGGACGAGCGCGACCACGAGCGCCATCGCGAGCGACCAGCGCCAGCCCCGGCGCGCGTCGGTGAGGGTGACGGCGGCCCAGAGCGTGCCGACCGCCGCGAACGGCAGGATGAACGGGAGGATCGGGAGGAATAGGCGCGGCTCGACGTGGAACGCGAGCGACGCGAAGGGCGGCACGGCGGCCGCGAGCAGGATCGCGTCGCGGCCGAGCCATCCCGCGGTCCGGCCCCGGGCCAATATTCCCGGCAGCACGAGCAGCAGCAGGATCCACGGCAAGAGATCCGGCACCGCGTACTTCTGGAAGAGGAGCAGGTTCTCGAGCACGCGCATCGGCAAAGAGCTCGGCGCGGTGGCGGCGCCGGTCGACAGCGGCAGGTTGTGGTCGATCTTGCCGCTGAGCGTGACGTGCCCCCACGCTTCGGCGAGGTACCAGACGTACGGCGCCACGACGAGGGCGAACACGAGGACGGCGGCGCCCACCCAGGGCAGGATCGCCGCGGCGCGATCCCGCCCCGTCACGACCATGAAGAGCGCGACCAGGACGAGGCCCCCGAGATAGAGGGCGCCCTCGGGGCGTACGAGGTACGAGAGCCCGAGACAGAGCCCGGCGAACGGAATCAGCGATCGCGGGCCGCTCACCAGCCCTCGCCGCGCGGCCAGGACGCCGGACACGAGGAGAAACGTGTACGTCGCCTCGCACAGCACGGAGGCCGAGTTCTGCACCAGCTGCGGATGCACGGCGATGAACACGGCGGCCAGCAGGGCCGCCTGACGTCCGACGATCCCGCGAGCGAGCGCGAACGCGGGCAGGATCACGAGCGCGCCGAAGAAGGCGGAGACGAAGCGGCCCGACATCTCCCAGTCCCCGACGAGCGGCTGGGCGAGCGCGATGCACATCGGGTAGAGCGGATGGAACAGGGGATCGAAGGGCGAGCCCGTCGCCTGGAACTGCTTGGCCACCGTCAGGTAGACGACGCCGTCGGGCTGGATGACGGGCAGAAACTCGGAGACGAGCACCCGGATGGCGAGCGCGATGGCGGCCACCGCCAGCGCCAGGATCACGCGGCGCCTCGCGCGAGCGTCTCGTAGAGCTGCGCGGTGGCCTTGGCGCTCTCGACCCACGACCACGCGGAGGCCGCGAGCGCGCGCGCCGCCTGCGCCATGCGCGTGGCGGCATCGGGTTGGGCCAGCACGTCGCCGAGCGCCTTCACCAGCGCGGGCGTGTCACGCGGCTCGATCAGGCGGGCGGTCACGCCGTCGGTCAGGAACTCGCGGAAGCTTCCGACGGCGGTCGCGACCACCGGCGTGCCGAGGTCGCATGCGAGGCGGAGCGATCCGCTGTCCGTGATATCGCGGTAGTTGTAGACCGCGACGTCGGCGGCGGCGAAGTAGGTCGCGACCGCCTCGGCCGGGACGTAGCCCGGATGGAACACCACGGCGTCGTCCACGCCGGCCCGCCGGATCGCATCGCGATACTCCGCTTCACTCCCGACCAGGAGCGGTCCGGCGATCACCAGGCGCGCGTTCGCGTGACGGCGACGCAGTTCGGGCAGCGCGGCGATGACGCCGTGAATCCCCTTGTACGGGCGGATCGCGCCGAAGGCGAGCACGATCTGGGCGCCGCTCGGCAGGCCGAGCGCCGCGCGCGCGACGAGGCGATCGGGCCGGCCTTTCCCTTGCAGGAAGCCTGCGTCGCCGTGATGGATGAGCTCGATCCGAGCGGCCGCGGGAAGACGTTGCCGTGCGACCTCCGCCGCCTGCTTCGTGTGGACGACCACCGCGTCGGCGGCGGCGAAGCACCGCCAGAGCGTCCAGTCGTCCCAGCGAATCCGCTCGTGCGAGCGCACGTTGTGGATCGTCATGACGACCGGCGCGCGGCGCCGGATCAGAGGCCACAGCAGGGCGTCGAGGCGGGTCGAGAGAACGCTTTGCACGTGGACCACACCGGGCCGCGCGCGGAGGACGCGCTCTCGGAGCGCCTTCACGTTGCCGAGGTACCCGGCGCCGGCGGAAAAGCATCGGTCGACCTCGAAGCTCGACGACAGGTGCGCCAGCTCCCACTCGCGGTTGGTCAGAAGCGTGACGTCGACCCCCGCGCTCGCCAGCGCCGCGCACAGGTTCCAGGTGTAGTGCGCGATGCCGCCCCAGCCGCCGGTCTCGACCATCAGCGCCTTCATCGCGGGCATGTGGCTCAGGACGAGCCGAGCGAGCGCAGCAGGCGCGCGCACGCCGCTTCCTTCTGTTTCAGGCTGGCGACGCGATGGGAACCGACGGGGGGATACTTGACCACGAGCGCGGCCATCCGCGCGAGCGCGCCGGCGGCCACCGCCGCGCGGAGGATCGCCGCCGCGGCGCGACGGTGATGCTTGCGGAAGTAGCGCACGTAGCTCAGGTAGTACTCGACCTGGCGCACCGAGGTCTGCCGCGTGCTGGCGCCGTGCTGGTGGATCGCGCGGGCCGCGGGACAGAACGCGACGGCGTGGCCGCTGTCGTGAAGTCGGCGGCAGAGATCCGTCTCCTCGAAGTACATCCGGAACGCTTCGTCGAAGCGGCCGACCCCGTCGAAGGCCTCGGCGCGGAGCAGCATCACCGCTCCCGACACGGTGTCGACGCGTGTGTCGCGCGTCAGGTCCTGGTCCTCATAATAGAAGCGCCTGACTGATCGGTTGCGCGGCGCCAGCGCGTGAATCCCCAACACCTCGCCGAGCGCCAGCCCGAGCGTCGGGAAGCGCTTGGCCGAGGCTTGCGGCACGCCGTCCGGATACGCGAGCGCCGGGCCCACCAGGCCGCACGTCGGGTTCGCGTCGAGGAAGCGCCGGAGCGTCACGAGGCTCTCGGGCTCGAGCACGACATCGGCGTTCATCGCGCAGACGTGCGCCGACCGCTGCGTCGCGGCCGCCCGGTTGAGGGCCGCGCCGTACCCGGGATTGTCGGCGTTCACGAGCACGGTCACGTTCGGGTCCGCGTCGCGGACGGCCCGCGCCGTGCCGTCCGAGCCGTTGTCGGCGACGATGACGCGCGCGTCGAGCCCGGCGGTCGCCTTGCGGGCCGACGCGACGGCCTGCAGCGTCAGCTCGCGCGTGTTGTAGCCGACGATGATCACGACGAGGTCGAGTATGTTCATAGGCGCGCCTCGGCCGGCGGGGCCCCCGCCCCGCGACGGCCTGCGGCGCGCACAACAAGGCTCACCGCGGTCCCGTCGTCGGCTCGCTCGACCGGGCCCGCGTCCCGGCGCGAACCAGGCTGAGGCCGAGGAGCATCGGCGCCTGCCGCTGCCAGGGCACCGTCACGAGCGAGGCCGCAAAGCGTCGTCGCGCCTCCGCCCAGTCTCCCCGGGCATACGCCTCCTTGCCGAGCCAGTTGTGCGTATCGGCGATGATGCGCCGTCCGACGGCCCCGAGCCCCTCCACCGCCGCCGGGCGAGTCGTGCAGAGCTTGTCGAGGACGCGAAAGCGATTCTGGTCCATCCGGGCTCGGTCCTCGCTCATGCCTCCGGGGTGGACGCGGTAGCGCACGAGCACGGCTGGGCTGTAACGCGCCTCGGCGATCAAGGACAGGCGGAGCCAGAGATCCCAGTCCTCGAGTGTGGTCAGTCGCTCGTCGAACCCGCCCGCCGCGTCGAGCACGGTGCGACGAACGAGCGGGGCGATGGCCGGGATGAAGTTGCCGTGGATCAGCTCGGGGAAGAGCCAGCCCTCGAGCATCCGCGCGCCGTAACCGAAGCGCTCGGAGGCTCGTATCGCGGCACCCGTCGCCGTGGTCTCGATGAGCACGTCGCAATAGGTCCAGCCGACGGTCGGCGCGCGCTCGAGCACGGCGACCTGCTCGGCGAGCTTGGTCGGCATCAGTACGTCGTCGGCGTCGAGGAAGCTGACGTAGGTGCCGCGCGCGGTCGCGAGCCCCGTGTTGCGGGCGGCCGCCAGGCCTCGATTCGGCTGGCGGATGGCTCGGATCCGCCCGGCGTAGCGGGCGAGCACGGCCGGCGTGTCGTCGGTCGAGCCGTCGTCGACCACGACGATCTCGACGCCCTTGAGCGTCTGGGCGATCGCGCTGTCGAGCGCTTCGGCGAGGAACCGCCCATGGTTGAACGTGGCGATGACGAGGCTCGCGCTCACCGGAGAACCTCGTAGATGATGTTCTCGCGGTCGCCCCACCGAAACCGGGGATCGCTGGTTCCCTGGCGCGGATGGATGCGGACCTCCGCGGGCGCGGGCGTGAGGCCGTTCAGGAGATGGTCGACAAAGCGACCGAGATCGTACGTGTGGGTGTAGAAGCCCGGCTCGAATCGCTCGTCGCGCTTGCGGCGGAATCGCAACGGGCGCGGCGGCAGGTAGAACACGATGATGAGCTTCTTGCGCGCGCGTTCGTACATGCGCTGCACCGCGGGCTCCCAGTCCGGCAAATGCTCGAGGATGTGGCGGCACAGCACCGCGTCGTACACGCCGGGCAGCCGGGCGAGCTCGTAGAGCGAGCCCTCCTGGAACCGCGCCGAGTCGGTCGGAAATCGCTCGCGCGCCGCCGTGACGAACTGCGCGGTCACGTCGATGCCGAGATAGTCGATGTCGGGCCGGCGCTCGCGGCAGAGCTCGAACATGACGCCGGTGCCGCAGCCCACGTCGAGCACCGAGGTCATCCCCTCGAGCAGCTCGAGCGTCCTGAGGCGGGACGGGTGCTCGCGCCCTTCGTGGCCCACGCGGAGAAAGTCCTTGACCTGCGCGGGCGTGAAGTGTCGCCACGTCTCTTTGACCCTCATCGCGCGCTCCGCCGCGCCCGCCTGGCGCTCATCCCTGCAGCACCGTCCGCCAGTCGGCCATGAATTCGACCCGCCAGGCGGCGCCCCCGATGAGGCCGGCGAAGACCGCATAGGCGCCGGCCGACACCGCCGCGCCGATGACCAGCGATGGCAAGTCGTGGATCCAGAAGCACGCGAGCGCGGCGAGCACGGCCGCGCTCCCGGCGCTCGCCGTGAGCGGCACCCGCACGGCCGACAGGAGGTGGAGCGAGACGAGGCGGCGGAGGCTCAGCGCCGTGTACGACACGCCCGCGCACGCCAGGATCGCGCTGGCGACGGCGAAGCCGACGAAGCCGAGCCACGGCACCAGCGCGACCGTCAGCACCCACAAGAGCGCCGCGCTCGCCAGATTCAGCCGGAGCACGAGATCGGGCCGGCCGAGGCCGTAGAGGGCGTGGACGAAGATGGTGGAGGTGCCTCCGATGATCGCGGAGAGGCAGAAGCAGCGCACCGCGGGCACCGCCGGCGCCCACGCGTCGCCGAAGACCAGGCGGACGACGGGATCGGCGGCCGCGAGCAGCAGGGCCGCCGCGGGATAGAGAACCGTCGTGACCCGATTGAGCGCGCGCGCGGTCGCCTCGGCGAACCGCTCGGGGTCGGCCTGCAGGCTCGACAGCGCCGGAAACAGCACGCGGCCCGCGATGCTGACGACCTGTAGCGGCAGGAAGGCGAGGGTGGCGGCCCAGTTCAGGTAGCCGACGGCCGCGACGCCGCTCCAGGCGGTCACGAACGTCGGCACGACCGCGTCGCCGGCGACGCTGATCAGCATGCTTCCCTGGAACAGAAGTCCGAACTTCAGAACCGGCGCCAGCTCGCCGCGACTCCAGCGCAAGGTCGGCCGCCATCGCGTCGCGGTCCAGAGCACGGCCAGGTTCGCGACGCGCGCCGCGAGCGCGCCCAGCACGAAGCTCCAGAGGCCCGCGCCCGCGACCGCGGCGGCGATTGCGACCACGTTGAATGTCACCGTGTCGGCGGTCTCGGCGATCGTCAGCGGCACGTATGCCAGCCGGCGCTCGAGTAGCACCATGGCCGGCATGCGGAGCGACGAGAGCACCACCAGCAGCGCCAGCCAGCGGACCGGCGCGGCCACCTCGCTCGACACGCCCGGCCACCGGGCCACCAGCGGCGCCGCGGTCATGATCGCCGCGCCCAGGACGAGCGCCAGGACGAAGGTCGCCGTGAACGCGCCGCTCAGGCCGGTCGTCAGGTCGAGGTCGCGACGCTGGATCAGCGCGGCCCCAAGCCCGAGCTCGCTGAACCGGACGCCGAGCGTGATCACGAAGATGAGGATCGCGTAGAGGCCGAAGACCTCCGGCGTCAGCAGCCGGGCGAGCGCGATGCCGCCGGCGGCCGTGACGACCACGCTCACCACCTTCTGGGCGCCGAGGAGCAAGAAGCTTCGGAGCGTCCGGCCTCTGAGCCCCGGGGAGCTCGAGGGAGTGGTCATCGACCTCCGTGCTCGCGCACGTAGGCGGCGACGACGCTCCGCCACGAGCGCTGCGACGTCAAGACGAGCTCCACCAGCTCGCGGACTGCTCCGTGTCCACCCTGCGCGCGCGTCACGTGGTGCGCGGCCGCCTTCACCGCCGCCGGCGCGTCGGCGACCGCGACCGCGAGCCCGACGATCTGCATCGCCGGGATATCGATCAAGTCGTCGCCGATGAAGGCGACCGCCTCGGCCGGCACGTTGTGCTCGGCGCGGAGCGCCTCGACGACCTCGCCCTTGCGGCGGGCCCCGAGGACGACCGAGTCGACGCCGAGCTTGGCGCCGCGCGCCTTCGCGATCGGGCTCGACTCCCCGGTGACCATCGCGGTCCTGATCCCCGCCCGCTTGGCCAGGGCGATGGCGAGCCCGTCGTGCGTGTTGAACGCCTTCAGCTCGTCGCCGCGCTCGGAGAGGATCATCCGGCCGTCGGTGAGCACGCCGTCCACGTCCATGACGAGGAGCCGGACCTTGCGGGCCCGCGCCACGACGGCGCGCGTCGGCATCACGCGAAGCGCCGGGTCAGGCGCGCGGCCGGCGCGGGCTCGACCGCCGCCGTCTCCGCCTGGGCCAGGCCGGGCAGCGCGACCACGATGGCGGCGAAGAACCAGAACGGCTCCATGATGCGCACGATGATGAACGTGTTGGCGCCGAGCGCGTGGCCGAGCAGGCCGACGGTGCCGGCGACGAACCCGAGCGCGAGCCCGCGCTCCTCGGGAACGGTCAGGGCCCGGTACGAGGTGACGCCGGCCTTCAGGACCGCCCAGACGAGCGCCAGGAACGTCGCGAGCCCCACGATGCCCGTCTCGACGAGCGTCCGGGCGAATTGCTGATCCATGAACGCGAAGCCGGTGACGCCGTACCCGAAGATCGGGCGATGGGTGAAGCCTTCGAAGGCCTGCTTCACGCTGATGAGCCGCGCCGAGGTGGACGGATCGAGGCCGACGGCGCCGACTCGCACCGTCGGCTGCCCGCGCTCGGGCTCGAACGTGTAGTGCACGCGTTTCATCACCGAGTCGGGAAAGAGCGTCATGACAGCCGGCGAGGCGACGAGCGCGGCGATGAGCCCGCCGATCATCAGGCGACGCCGACTCGAGAGCACGGCCATCGTCGCCACCGCCGGGATCGCGCCCACGTAGGACGTCCGCGAGAGCGTGAACATGAACGGGATCGACATCATCCCGGCCAGCCCCAGGTAGATCGCGCGCGTCCGGAGCCGCGTCGTCTCGAGCGCGATGCCGCCGGCCACCGCGATGAGCAGCAGGAGATAGCCGCCGAACGTGTTGGGCTCGCCTGCCTTGCCCTCGAACGGCGCCGACACGCGCTGGCCGCTCGGAATCTGCGTCAGTCCGATCAGGCTGACGATGACCGCGGTCAGGAACGCCGCGGTGACGAGGCGCCACGCCTGCCGGCGGTCGACCAGGTTGTTGACGACCATGTAGTAGACGATGAAGTACTCGATGTACTTCAGGACGTAGAACACGCCGCCGTAGCCGGCGACCGTTCCGGTCATGTAGCCGATCAACGTCGCGATCGCGGTCGCCGCCACGTACGCGAGGATCGGGCGGTTGAGCGGAGTCTTGAGTGTGAGTCCAAGCTCCTTGTTCACGGCGGTCTTGGCGAGCCAGCTGAATGCGACGACGAGCAGGAGCAGATCTTCGCTCCGAATGACGATGCGTCGGCCCTCGGCGACCGCCCCGCCGCTCCCGAGCTGCGGCGAGAGCAGCATGGAGAAGATCACGAGGTAGAGGCCGAACTCGATCCGCACGAAGACGATGAGAAAGACAGCCAGCGCGGCGGCCAGGACGAGGGGCGAATCCACGCGGCTACTTCACTCGCACGACCTGGTTGCCCAGGCCGAGGCGCATCAGCTCCTGACCTTTCGCCTGCGCTTCCCCTGACGTGGCGAAGTTGCCGTGACGGAGGGCGAACACCACCGCCTCGCCCGGCTGGGCGGCCACACGCACGTGATGGCCGCTCGCGCGCAGCCGCTCGGCCGTCTGGACGGCGCCGCGCAGCGGGAGGGGCAATCCCACCTGCACGCTCAGCGGCTCCCGCTCGCCAACCACGAACGCCTCGGCGAATCCTTGCTGGCGCAGCGAGGCGACGAGCGCCTGCGCGTCGCGCGCACTCGGGATCTTCTCGATGAGCACCGCGTAGAGGGAGGCTCCGGTCTGCTGGCGGAAGCGCACCGTCGGGTAGCCGGCCTCATTCAGCTGGCGCTCGACGCGCTCCGCCTCGGCCGCGGTCATGAACGGGCCGAACTCGATCGCGAAGCGCGCCGCCGCCGCGGGAGGGCCGGGCTGGGGAGGCGCCGGCCTGCTCGGCGCCGCCGAGGCGATCGGAGCGGGCCGCTCGACCGGCGCGGGCAGCGCCGCGGCCGGGGGCGCCGCGGCCGGGCCCAGGCTCATCACCGGCGCGGGCGACTCAAGCACCGGCTTCACCGCCGGAGCGGATGGCGGCGTGACAGGGCGCGGGGTCGCGAGCGCCGGAGCCGGCGTCGCGGCCGGCGCCTCGAGGCGCTGGCGCAGGATCTCTTTGGCCCGCTGCGTTCCGCCGAACCAGCCCAGCCGCCACCCGGTCAGCCCGCCGAGCGCCGCGAGGAGCGCCAGCACGATCGCTCCCATCCGGAGACGCCTGGCTTTCGACGAGCCCGTCGGCGTGTCGAGCACAAACGGCTCGGCCGGCGGAGCCGCCTCGCTGGCGAAGGGCGAGCCGATCATGTCGATCGTCGCGCGACCGTCGGGGTCGGCGGCGACGGCCTCGGCGCGGGCCTCACGGTGGAAGAGATTGCGCACGAAGCCGCGCACGCGCTCGAGGCGGTCCTTGCGGGGATCGACGACCGTCTCTTCGCCGTAGTAGTGCGTGTAGTACTGCGTGTAGGCGTAGCCCGCGATCTCGGTCTTCACGTCGTTCAGGACGACGCCCCAGACCTTGCCACCGACGTTCTCGACGTGCACTTTCGCGCGCTTGAGCACGAGCCGTCCGACCTTGCCCGCTTGATAGACGAGGACCACGCCGTCGGCCTGCGAGGCGACGATCGCCGAGTCGGTGACGGGCAGAATCGGCGGCGTGTCGACGAGGATCACGTCGTACACGTCCCGCACGGAGTGCAGGAAGCCCGACATCGCCGGCGTCGAGAGGAGTTCCGACGGGTTGGCGGGCACCGGGCCGGCCTCGATGATGTGGAGGTTGTCGAGGCCGGGGGCGGCCATGATGTCCTCCATCTCGAACCGCCCCATGAGGATGTCCGCGACCGTCCGGATGCAGTCGCGCCACTGCGCGCTCCCGACGAGGATGTTGGACAGGCCCGGCTCGCGCTCGATCCCGAAGAAGCGGTGGATGGACGGGCGCCGCATGTTCGCGCCGATGAGCAGGGTCTTCTGGCCGCTCTGGGCCATCGTCAGGGCGAGGTTCACGATCGTCGTCGTCTTGCCTTCTTGCAAGGTCGGGCTCGACACGACGAGAACCTTGCCGGAGCGCTCCATGCGCGCGAACTGGATGTTGGTGCGGAGCGTGCGGTACGCCTCGGCGACCGGCGACTTCGGGTCGAAATGCGTGATCAGGAGCGAGTGGCTCAGCAGCGCCTCGGGATCGATCTGGGCCAGCGCCGGACGGCGCTCGAGAATCCGCTGCACGGTCTCGCGGGAGTCGATGTGCGGCACCACACCGAGCACGGGCACGCCGAGGTAGGCCTCGACGTCCTCGATGGTCCCGATCGAGGTGTCGAGCGTCTCGCGCACGAACGCCAGCACGAGCCCGAGCGCCAACCCCAGCACCGCGCCGACCAGCATCGTGTTCGCCGTCTCGCCGCCGATCGGCGCGTCTGGCTCCGTCGCCGGCCGGACGATCGAGACCTCCTCGATCTGCTCCGCCTCCTTGATGAGCGCCTCCTGGTGCTTGGTCTTCAGGAGCGCCAGCAGGTCGTCGTTGGTCTTGGCCTCGCGCTGCAGGCGCTGCAACGAGAGCTCGAGGGTCGGGAGCTCCCGATTCTTCTGCTGCAGCTCGCCGATCTGCCGATTCAGGAACTCCTCGCGGTTGCGGAGCATCGCGGTCTGCGCCGACACTTCGCGGCGCATCTCGGCGCGTATCTCACGGATCCGGTCGTCGATGGCCTGCAGGCGCGGGTGCCGGTCGGTGACCTCGAGTGAAAGATTGTTCCGCTCGAGCTGGAGATCCGAGAGCGTCGACTGGAGCTTGTGCATCGCCGGATTGGAGGTCTCGATGAAGATGCGGTCGGTGGGCGCGGCCGCGTCGAGCCCGGCCAGGCGCTGCTGGATCGCCTCGAGCTCGATCCGCTGCTGGCGCGCCTTCTCGATGTCGCCGCGGACCTGGGTGAACACCGACATCAGCACCGACGACTCGGCGCCGGGCGCGACGATCCGGTTCGCCTCCCGGAACGCCCAGATCTCCGCCTCCGTGCGGCGCGAGCGCGCCTCGACGTCCTTCAGCTGGCTCTCGATGAATCGCCGCGCCTCGCTGACGCGCGAGTTCCGCAGGGATTTGTTGTAGTCGCGATACGACTCGGCGGTGGCGTTCGCGAGGTCTTGCGCCTCGCGCGGCTTCGTCGAGGTCGCCGTGATCTCGAGGATACTGGTGTTCGGCACGCGGGCCACTCTGAGCTTGGCGTTGATGGAGTCGAGCGCGCCCCAGTAGCCCTTCGCCTCGCGCGCGGCCGCTCCCGTCGGCGTCTCCTTCAGGTACCCCAACCGCTTGGCGACGTCCTCGAGGATCGGGTAGCTCTTGATGATCGTGACCTGGGTCTCGATCGAATCGGCGCTCGAGTACGAGAGGACCTCCACCAGGAGCCCCGACAGCTGGGTCGACTGCTCGAACTTGACGGCGGTGGTCGCCTGGTAGACCGGAACCTTTTGGCGCACGAACCCGAAGCTCAGGAGCGCGACCAGCACCGTCGAGGCGATGATGATCATGCGCCGACGCCGCACGATCAGCCAGTAGTCGCGGAGATTCATCTCGTACTGCGCCACTAGCGGATCCTCATCGCGCGCCCTCCGCGACGGCGCCCGTGATGTAGAGGAACGGCGCGTCCGCGAGGTCGGTGGTCTTGGGCGACACCAGGCGTTGCCCCTTGCCGTCGGCGACGATCTCGACGCGCGGCCGCAGCGGGTGATGGCGATTCACCGCGGTCACGCGGCCGACCTCGCCGGTGTTCAGACGCACGAGCGTGCCGGGCGGAAAGACAGAGATCTCGGAGAGCAGCGCTTTGACGAGCTGCGACGGGAACGCCTCGTGCTTCGAGCGCACGATCTCGCGGATCGCCTCGTGCGGTCTCAGACGCGGCCGCGGCGGCGGCGGCATCGTGAGGCCCGTGTAGGTGTCGACCAGGCCGAGGACCTTCGCCTCCTGGCTCACACCGGTGCCGTGCAGACCTTGCGGGAAGCCCTGCCCCTGCTCGCGCTCGTGATGCTGGAGCACGGCCTCGACGAGCCCCTCGCGCGGCGGCGACCAGCGGCGGATCAGCTCGACCGACAAGCGGGGGTGCGAGCGGTAGACCGTCTGCTCTTCGGGCGAGAGCGCGTCGAGGCGGCGCAAGAGGCTCTCGGGCACCTGCCAGAGCCCGACGTCGATCAGGCTCCCGGCGATGCCGAGCTGCACCTGACGCGGGCGGTCGTAGCCGACGCTCGCGCCGATCGTCATCGCGAGCACGGCGACGCGCGACTGGTGGAACGCCAGGTAGTCGACGCCCGCGAGCGCCGCGGTGCCGTTGGCGATCCAGAAGAGCTCGTTCGACCGCTCCAGCACGACCGCGACGCGCTCGATGATGCCCTGGAGCTCGGACCACGGAAACTCGTCGCCGGTGCGGATCAGCTCGCGGACGCGCGCGAGGAACAGCTGAAGCTCGGCGAAGAGCGGCTCGGCGCTCTCCGACGGCGCGCCGGGCTCGATCGGCAAGGCGTCGAGGCTCGCCGCCGGATCGACAGCCCGGGGCCCCTCGACGGGCGACGGCGGCGCGGGCCGCGGCGCCTCGGTGACCGGGCGGGGTCGCGGCGGAGACGGCGTGGGCGGCGGGGGTGACGGCGCAGCGGGCGCCGGCGCGTCCCTGGCGGTATCCGCGGGCTTCTCGCGGACGATCCCGCGCACGACGTCGCTCATGCGGACCATCAGGACACCCCGACCATGTCCTTGATCACCTCGGCGACGATCTTGTCCCCGATCTCCTTCACACGCTTGGAGTAGCCGACGAGCAGGGCGACGTCGCACAGGTTGTTGATCTCGCGCGGCGTCCCCCGCGTGAAGTCGAAGATGAGCTTGACCGCGTCTTCGGTGAAGAGCCGGTTCGGCCGGCCGGCCATCCGCAGCCGATGCGCGATGTAGCTGGCGGTGTGCTGGTCGTCGAGCGTGTTGAGGTGGTACCGAAGGCTGATCCGCTGGTCGAGGTGCTTGAGGCGCCGCACCTTCACGCCGAGCTCGGGTGAGCCGACGAGCAGGAGCGTCATCAGAAACCGGTCGTCGGTCTGGAAGTTCATCAAGAGTCGCAGCTCCTCGAAGACCGAATCGTCCTCGATGAGCTGCGCTTCGTCGACGATGACGACGCTGTCACGCCCGGCCTGGTAGTTCCGGAAGAAGAGGTCGTTGAGAAGGTGCAGCAGCTCGGGCTTGCGCGTCTCCTGCGTCTCGACCCCCAGCTGGTAGAGCACCTCGCGCAAAAAATCGACCGGCGTCCAGCTCGGATTGGTGAGAAGGCCGATCTCGTAGCGCTCGGCCTCGAGGCGCTGGATGAGCGCGCGCGACAAGGTCGTCTTGCCGCAGCCGTACTCCCCGGTGAGCATCCCGCAGCCCTTGCGGTGGCGCACCGTGTAGACCAGGCGGACCAGCGCCTCCTCGTGCTCGGGCGATAGGTAGAAAAACTTCGGGTTCGGGGAGTTGTCGAAGGGCGGCTCGGTCAGCTCCCAGTACGATTCGTACACGGGTCAGTTGCCGCTGCCGGTCTGGCCGTTGAAGATGAAGTAGAGACCGGTGTACGCGGTGACCAGGCTGGCGATCGCCGTCAGGATCGTGACGTAGTCCTGCCACCACTTGACCGCGACCTCGGGCACCGTCACCACGGCGCCGGGCTCGAGCGGCGGCGCGTCGGCCATCGCGTACGTTTTTCCGTTGCGGAAGGTCACGAGCGTGTTCATGAGCCGGGCCCGGTTCGTGGGCCCGCCGGCGAGCGCGACGTACTCACGCGGCGTCAGGTCGGGCCGGAAGTCGTGGGCGCCCGGCGTCTTGACCTCACCGAGAATGAAGATCCGGTCCTCGACGATCGGCAGCACGAACACGTCGCCGTTCTGGAGCACGATGTTCGGCGCGTCGTCCTTCTCGACCAGCATGCGGTAGAGGTCGATGGGGATCCGCTGCCGCGGGCCGGTGGTCCCGCTCCGCTCGACGAGCGCCAGGCGCAGGTCGGCGTAGGCGGCAGCGCCGCCCGCCCGGTCGAGGACGTCACGCACGCGCTCGCCCTGCGCCAGCTCGAGGCGCTGGAGGATCGTCGACTTGCCGGCGACGGAGGCCTTGGTGCTCTCGGCGGTGCCGATGAACGCGCCGCGGACCTCGACGACGTCCTGCAGCGACGAGATCGCCGGCACGAAGATCGCGTCACCGGGTCGCAGCATGAGCTCCGTGGGCGGCGTCAGCGCCGAGCGCAGATCGAGCGGCATCGCTTCCTTGCGGTCGCCGGCGCCCACACGCGTCAGGCGGGCATCGCCGATCGCGGCCGTCTGGCTCAGGCCACCCACCAGCTCCAAGAGCTCGCGCAGGGACGGCGTCGGGCCGATCTCGTATTCGCCGGGCCGGCGCACCGCGCCGGAGAGCGTGACGGAACCCGAGCGCGGGGGCACGTGGATCCTGAGCCCCTCCTCGACGAACGGATTCTGCGTGAGGTCGCCGCGCAGCTGGAAGGCGAGCAGGTCGATCGTGCGCGCGGCGCTCCGACGCGTCAGCACGATGTTCCGCATGCTCCCGCGAGGCGAGACGCCGCCGGCTTCGAGGATGACGTCGTACACGCGGCGGGTCGCCGTGGTCTGCAGGGTCCCCGGACGCTCCACGTCCCCCGACACCGTCACCTCGAACGTGCGCGGCGCCACGACCGTGATGGTCGCGTCGGCGTACTTGAACACGTCGCGCGCGCGTTCGGACACTTTGCGATGCGCCTCGAGCAACGTCAGGCCCCCGACGGGGAGAGCCCCGAGCGGCGGCACATTGATCGCGCCCTCGAGATCGACGACCGCCTGCTGGCGGATCACCTCGAGCCGTCCTGCGATCTGGACGTCCAGAACGTCACCCGGAGCGAGTCGGTAGTCCGGCCCGGGCGTGACCCCCCGTGGCGACGCCGACGCCAGTGGCGGGGTCGGTGCCGGTGCCGGGGTCGACCGCGGCGTCGGCCCAGGCGGCAGCGGGGGCGAAGTGCTCGGAATTTGAGCGAACCCCGGACTGGGCGCCAGTAGGGACACCACGATGAGCAGGCTGAGGCACCTGCGTAGACTACCGGGCTTCATTCGGTCGTCCACGACACCAAATGGAAATTAAAGTTATTGTCTCTTTTCGGAAACGGCGAGGTCAAGGAAATTGCATATGGATTGCAATAGTTTCCTTGACACTCAGGAGTCGGCCGGGTACGATCCGCTACGCTATACGGCGAGAGCGGAGACCTGAGGCGCGAGGCGTCCCCGATGGTACCTAGAAGCATCCGCATCGCCCTGGCCGCCTGTGCGCTTTTCGCCTTTCTCGGCGCAGGCTTCTGGATTCACGCGCTCTTCTTCACGCGGTCACCCCTGACCGCATCGTCGCCCGTGCAGGCGCCGAACGCGGCGGAAGCCCTCCAGTCGGCTTTCGTGAGCGTTGCCGAGCACGTTCGGCCCGCCGTCGTCCACATCAGCCCCGTCCAGGTCGCGAAGCGTCGCCGGCCGCCGATCGCCCCCGGTCCGTTCGCGGACGACCCGCTTCTAAAGGACTTTTTCGACCAGTTCTTCGGTCCGCGAGTCCCCGGACGGCGCGAAGAGTTCCACACGCCAGGGCTCGGCTCCGGCGTCATCTTCGACAAGCGCGGCTACGTCCTGACGAACAACCACGTCGTCCGGGGCGCCGACGGCGTGCTGCTGCGCCTGGCGTCGAAGCGCGAATATTCGGGACGCATCATCGGCGCCGACGTGACGACCGACCTGGCGGTGATCCAGTTCGAGCCCGACGCTCCGGTGGCGGTGGCGACGCTCGGAAACTCCGACACGCTGCGCGTCGGTGAATGGGCGATCGCGATCGGCAACCCCTTCGGGCTCGACAATACCGTCACGGTCGGCGTCGTCAGCGCAACCGGGCGGGCCGACGTCGGTATCGCCACGTACGAGAATTTCATCCAGACCGACGCGTCGATCAATCCGGGCAACTCCGGCGGCCCGCTCGTGAATCTGCGCGGTGAGGTCATCGGGATCAACACGGCCATCGTGGCGAGCGGCCAGGGCATCGGCTTCGCGATCCCCGCCAACATGGTCAAGCGCATCACGGGCCAGCTGATGGACCGCGGCAAGGTGACCCGCGGATGGATCGGGATCGCGATGGAGCCGCTCACGACCGAGCTGGCGCAGTCGTTCGGGCTACGCGAGGCGCGCGGCGCCGTCGTTGCGCGCGTGTACCCCGGCGGCCCCGCAGCGGCGGCCGGTCTCGAGAAGAACGACGTCGTCGTGACGTTCGAGGGCGTTCCGGTCGAGGACTACCGTCAGCTGCAGCGGCTCTCCTCGGACGCCGAGGTGGGCAAGACGGTCAAGCTCGAGATCGTGAGAAACCGAGAGCGCCGCACGATCGAGCTCCGCGTCGCCGAAGCCCCCGACCGTACGTCCCCGGACCGCCCCACCCCACCCCGCGACCAACTCCGCTAACCCCCAGCCCGCCCGCCGCGCTAACCGCGCCCAAACACCCCGCAACGTCTACGATCCGAGGGCCGCGAGGCCCAGCACAAACGGGCCGGCGATCAGCAGCATCGGGCCGACTCGCAGTGCGCTGTACGAAACAAGAAGAAGCCGGCTCCCGCGAATCCACCGGCACCGCAAACGGTAGCCTGGGGCGCCGAGACCCGGACCCGGGGAGTCCCTCGCGACCTGTGTAGGCAGCGTAGACAGGAGGCAACGCACGGGACTCCGTCGCCTCGCGAGTGGTAGCAGTCAGGGCGCGAGGGGACTCCCGGGTCCGGGTCTCGGCGCCCCAGCCTCCCCGTTAAGCGACGAAGGGGGGAATCGGCGGGATCTCGACTTGTTGAGTTTTGACCTCGCGCACGCCCGGCACGGACCGCGCGACTTCGACCGCGCGCTCGAGCGCCGCCGTGCCCTCGAGGGTCACCACGCCGCCGTGGGCCTCGACGGTGATCCGGTAGCGGCGCGTCTCCGGATGAGTCGCCAGTGCAACCTGCACGCGCGAGGCGAGCGCTCGCGACGCGACCATCTGACGGCCGGCCTCGGTCGTGGCCATGTCGGGCCGGCGCACCAGCGCCTCCAGGACCGCGACCACCGCGTCGTATTTCATTTTCTCGGTGTTCACGGTCAGCTCGTAGAGGGTCGGGTCCGCGATGTCGACCTCGTAGAGGTACCGCATCCTCCCAGATTTCTCGAGGTCGTCGCGGCGCACGAGCTCGGCGGCCGCGCGATAGTTCGGCGTCTCGCCCGTCATCTCGGCGGTGCGCTTGACCCACTGCTTCACGCGATGCTCGAACGGAGCGATCACGCGAGCGCGGAGCACGTGCGGGACGCCACGCAGCAGCCACTGGCCGCCGCCGCGCATCAAGACGCAGTTGTCGTCCTCGGCGAACTCGAGGCACGTCGTCTGGAGCACGGTGATGTGATGGCGGGTCTCGGTGTCGAAGCGCTCGAACAGAGTCGGCTTGGACTCATCGAGGTGCGAGAGCCTGTCCTCCGCGAGCCCGTAGCGACGGGCCGCGTCGAGCAGCAGCTCCTGGTTCACGTAGCGATACCCGAGTCGCTGTGCCACCGACATGCCGATCTCCGGGCCGCCCGCTCCCATCTGGTGCGAGACAACGATGATGGCCATGGATCACCCCCGCCGGTACTTGTCTTTGAGCGTGGTCGGAGCGATCGCGATGCGCTTGCCGGCGACGTCGTCCAGGATGTAGACCTCGTCCGTGAGCGAGCCGCTGGCGAAGACCTCGAAGACTTCGAGCGCCGCCTCCAGGGTCGTATTCGGGCGCCCGTCCATCAGTTGCTCGACCGCGGCGCGCTGGAGTCGCTGCACAGGTCCTCCCTCGAGTGGCGGTAAGCCTAGTCCAAACCTTCGGCCGGAGCAAGCCGGGAGGCGCGCGCGTGTCCGGAAATCAGCGGCTCAGGCCGGGCGGGCGACCCGGCGATCGGGCTCCTGGAGCCTGGCCAGCGGAAACCGATCGAAGCTCGGGACGAACGAATACGGGGGCCAGGGCCCGGTCGGAACGACGGCGATCCCGGCGGCGCGCGACGCGATCGGCGCGATTCGCGCGAGAAACCCTTCGACTTCGGAGCGTGCCACCAGGAAGGCGACCGAGCCCGCGACGTTGCTCCCGCCCCCGGGCGACCGGTAGCGCCAGCGCTCGATCCCTGCCTGCGTGACGAGGCGCTCGGCCAGCTCGCGGAGCTGCACGACGCCCGGCGCACCGTCGGCGCACTCGCGGCACGTGCGATCGATCGAGTGCCCACAGTGCAGGCGCAGGAGCTTCACACTCATCTCGACGGAGCCCCGGAGCTGCGCAAGCGTCGAGTTCACGAGGGGCGCGTGGGCGGCCAGCCAGGCATCGAGGTCCGCCGCGTCCACGACTACGCCGAACCTGAACGGCACCGTCCCGGACGCCTCCAGCGTCGACGCGACGACGTCGTGGTGCAAGGCGAGCGTGCGCGCGTTGGCTTCCGGCAGCCGCTCGAGCGCGCTCACGAGGACCACCAGATCGCCCAGGCGCCGGAGCGCGACGGGGCCTCCGACGCTCGCGTCTGGTGGACGCCACGCGGCCGGGAGGCGGTCGGCGATCGCGTAGAGGTACTGATACATGTTGCCCCCCGCGCCCCGGACGAGGCGCCGCAAGTTCGGGGCGAATTTCGACTGGTGAGGGCGAGGGTATAATGGCGCGGTCGTGTTGTCCAGGCACCGCCGTAGAACGACGTGCGCCGCTGCCGGTACGGCGGTCGTCCTGCTCGTGTCGGGCGCGCTGGGGGCCAAGCCCTCGCCCACTCTTCCCTCTCAGATCCCCGCGCGCGAGCGCGCGCGGCTCCAGGAAGTCGCTGACGGGGCCTCGGTGAGCGCGCGGGCGGCGGGCGAGCCGTTCCTCGCGCGGCCGGACGTCTTCGAGTTCTTGCTGGACCACCCGGAGTTCGCGACCCACGTGACACGCGCGCTCAAGCTGGCTCGCTACCGGATCTGGCGCGGCCCTGAGGGCGGGCTCTGGCTCGACGACGGCTGGGGCGTGGTTGGGCAGTTCTCCGTGGTCTACGCGACCAGCGGCACGCGCGTGGTGTACGCGCACGGCCAGTACCAGTCGGGGCTACTCCCGAGCATCCGAGGCCAGGCGGTCGTCCTGATCGAGTACGGTCTGAGCCCCGCCGCCGATCGCCGGAGCCTGATCTCGCCGGCCGTGACGGGCTTCGTCAGGCTCGACAGCAAGGTCATCGCGCTCGCGGGGATGCTCGCCGGCTCGGTCGCCACGGCCAAGGCGGAAAAAGAAGCCCGGCGGTTCGTCAAGCTCTTCGCCCGCGCAAGCCGGGCGATCGAGGACAACCCCGCGTACGTTCACGAGAGCGTGCGGCAGCGGCCCGACGTCCCGCCCGGCGAGCTCGAAGAGTTCCGGCGGCTACTCGACCTTCGATAGCGCCGCCGCGAGCCCGTCGCGGAAGCGCGCGACCTCTGGATGGAGCCCGACCGCGGCCTGATAGGCGGTCGCGGCCTCGGCATAACGTCCCCGCGCGAACAGCGCTCGCCCGAGCCTGGCGTGAGCATCGGCGTGATCGGGCCTGCGCTCGATGACGGCGCGCGCCGCGGCCTCGAGCTCGTCGTAGCTGCCCAGGAACTCGAGGGCGTCCCACAGGTTGATGTGGGCTCGCGGCTCGTCGAAGTTGAGCCGGATCGCCTCACGGCACTCGGCTGCGGCGTCCGCAAACCGGCGTTGCGCCAGCAACACCCCGGCGAGCGCGGTGTGCGGCGCGGGAGCATCGGGCGTGATCCGGATGACGGCGCGATACGCCGCCTCCGACTCACGGTAGCGGTGCTGCTCGGCCAGCATCTCACCCAGGTCGCCGTGAGCGCGCGCGTACTCGGGCTTGATGCGGACGGCATCGCGAAAGGTGGCCTCGGCCTCCGCGTATCGCCCCTGCCAGTACAGCGCGACGCCGAGGCCGCGCCGGAGCGTCGCGTGGCTCGGCCGCAACACGAGCGCCTCGCGATAGGCCGACTCGGCCTCGAGGTGCTTGCCCTGGCGGCCCAGACCGAGCGCCAGGTTCGCCCGCGCCTTCACGGAGTCGGGCCGCGCGCGGATCGCCGAGCGCAGCGCGATCTCCGCCTCCGCGTGCCGACCCTGGCGTCCGAGAGCGACGCCGAGCTCGTAGTGGAGGTCGGCGTCGTCGGGCCGGAGCGCCAGCGCGCGCCGGAACGCGTTTGCAGCCTCGGCATAGTCACCGAGG
The DNA here is from genome assembly GCA_003220495.1 of Candidatus Rokuibacteriota bacterium. Taxonomy (GTDB): domain Bacteria; phylum Methylomirabilota; class Methylomirabilia; order Rokubacteriales; family CSP1-6; genus AR31. Next base: position 130,650 of record QHSP01000029.1, read on the forward strand.
GCGCCGAGGGCGAGACCTCGGCCGCTGTGGAGGTCGGCGTCGTCGGGGCTCACCCGCAGGGCGTCCGCGTACGCCGCCGCCTCCTCGGCCCATCGCCCCTGACGTCGCAGGGTCGCGGCCAGGCCGAGATGCGCGTGCAGATAGGTCGGACGCAGGCGGATCGCCTCCCGGAACGCGGCCGCGGCGTCGTCGTAGCGACTGAGGCGCTCGAGCGTGACGGCCAGATGGTGGTGTGCGCGCGCGGCGTCGGGACGGAGGCGGAGCGATTCCCTGAACGCGGCGGCGGCCTCGACGTCTCGATGCCGGCGCCGGAGCACGGCGCCGAGCCGCTCGCGCAGGTCGGCGTCGTCCGGCCGCAGCCGGATCGCGTCGCGATACGCGCTGGTCGCCTCGGCCAATCGCCCCAAATGCTCGAGCGACAGGGCGAGACCGCGCCAGGTCTTCGCGTCGTGCGGCGTGAGTGTGAGCGCCTCCCGGTACGCCGCCGCGGCCTCGGCGTACTTCGCCTGCTCATAGAGCGTGTCGGCGAGATCGCGTCGCGCCGTGGTGGGCGGGGAACCGTGCGTCAACGCCTCGCGGTGCACGACCTCGGCGGCCGTGACCTTCCGCTGCCGGCGAAGCGCGGTTGCGAGGTTGGTGCGGGCGATCGCGTCGTTCGGCTTCAAGGTCAGCGCGTCGCGAAATGCGGATTCGGCGCCGGCGTAGTCGCCCCGACGGCTGAGCGCCAGCCCGAGGCTCACGAACGCTTGCGGGGAACCGGGTCGGAGCCGGATCACCTCGCGGAACGCCGCGGCCGCCTCGGCGTATCGCGTCTGCTCGAAGAGCGCCGCGCCGAGCTCGAGATGCGCCGAGACGCCGTCGGGCTTGAGGAGGATCGCCTGCTTGAAGACCGCCTCCGCCTCGGCCGACCGGCGCTGGCGGCGCAGGACCAGCCCGAGCCCGAGGTACGCCCGCACGCGGCCGGGGTCGGTCCGGACCGCCTCGCGATATGCCGCTTCGGCCTCACGGTAGCGGCCCTGCCTGGCCCATACCTGGGCGCGTTCGCACAGGGCCTCCGCGCTGGTCACCTCCTACTCGGGCAGGACCGCGATCGCCTCGATCTCGACGAGCAGGTCGTCTCGGACCAGGCGCGAGATCTCGACGAGCGTGCTGGCAGGACGGTGAGCTCCGAAGTATTCCTTGCGGGCGACGTTGACCTTCTCACGATCGGCGATGTTCTTGAGGAACACGGTGACCTTGCACACGTCGGCGAACGTGGCCCCCGCGGCCGCGAGACATCGCTTGAGATTCTCGTGGACCTGCCGCGCCTGGGCGGTCGCATCGTTGCCGCCAATCGTGCGCCCCGCGGCGTCGGAGGCGACGCAGCCGGAGACGAACACGAGGCGGCCGGCGCGCACGACATTGGTGAAGTGGCTGATGGGCTCGGGCATCCCGGGAACGCGGATCTCTTCACGCCGACCGATTCCGTGCATGGGCCCCACCTCGTCTCGAAGTTCGAGGAGCTCCTCGTCCGCGCTCCAGTCCGGTCCCCGGCGACGACGTAACTGTATATCAAGACGCTCGAGGCCAGGAAGACTACGCCGGCCTCGACATCTGGCGCCCCAGCCGGAGGGCCATCCAGCCGAGCACGGCGACGCCGAGCACGAGGCTCGCCCAGAGGGTCCAGCGCTTCCAGTCGATCCGCTCGCGCGTGACGGCATCGCCGCCGAGTCGCTGAGGATCCGCCGCCGCCCGGGCCCCGCCGATGACGAGGCGGGGTGCGGTCGCGCCACGACCGAGCTCGAGCTCTTCTTCGCTCTTGTAGCCCGGCACCAGGGTCACGATCGGAAAGGCGGTCGACTTCGCGTCGCGGCTGCCGTACGCGAGCCGGAATGGCCCGGCGCCGCGCAGCGCGAACACCAGGCGATGCGGCATCCAGCCCACACCGAGCCCGAGCGGCCCGCCACCGATTCCGCCGCCGCGCTGATCCACGCGCGCGAGCCAGTACCGGTCGGAGGTCGGGCCCACCTCGATGTCGGCGCTCGTCAGCTCGTCGCCGTCGCGGACCAATCGATACACGGTCGCGGTCGTCACGTGGCGCCAGGGATCGGCCGGTTTCGAGCGCGCGAGGAGCTCGAGCGACGCGACCGTGTTCTGTTGCGGGAGCGCGACGCGCAGCCGATCGACGGGAAACAGCCCGCCGAAATCAAACTCGTACTCGCCCGTCTTGTTCTTCGCCGGCACGCTGGTCATCGTCTTCCACTGGCGCGGCGCGGCGACAGCCGAGTCGCCGGGCTCGACCGCGAGGCCGGCGAGCCCGAGCGCGCCGGTGCGACCCGGCCACGAGACGCGCAGATACTTCGCCCGCCGGGCCGGCACCTCGATCCGGAGCTGCTCGAGGCGCGAGCCCCCCGACGAGAGCCGCACCACCGGAGCGCCGCTCGCGAGCTGAGTCCACTGCCGCAGGTCGTCGCTGGCCTCGATCGTCACACGCGTGAAGACCTGATCGGCGCCGGCCGGCAGCTCGAGCGTGATCGCCCGGATCGGCTTGTCGAGCGCGCGCGCGTCGGCCAGGTAGCCGACGAGCTTCGCATCGCCCGCCGGCCGGCCCTCGCGTGTGCGCAGGTCGACGACCGTCCGGTCGCCGCGCTGCTCGAGCCGTAGCTCGACACCCTCGACGCCGGTGGACGCATCGGTGCGGATGGGAAAGAGTGTGACCGCCAGGGGCCGGGCCTTCTCCTTCGTCGTGGTGACGCGCGGCCGGAACGCGTGCGCGACCACTTCCCCGGCGCCGTTGAAGACGCGCAGGTCCGCGAGATCCGGATGCACGACGCCTTCGTACACCGCGCGCGGCAGCTCGAGCTCCTGGAGCGCGTCCTGGCCGCTGGTCTGGAGCGGAATGCCGTACGCGAAGTCATGCGGCTGTTCGGCGGCGGCGAGGGCGGGGACGAGGAGCAAGGTCGCGATCAGCGATTTCATCGAGCCTCCCGCGGAGACCGAGGCGGCACGGGTGAGAAGTAGCCGAGGACGAGCATGAGAACACCGACGCCGACGAACGACACGATCCGCTGGATCGTGCCGACGTTGGACAGGTCGATCATGAAGAGCTTGACCACCACGACGGCCATCAAGACCGCCCCGGCGATCCAGGCGGCCCGCAGGCGGCGCCGGGTCGCGAGGCCCATGCTGGCCAGCGCGACCAGGGTCCACAGGATCGAGAACGCGGTCTGGACGACGTCCGAGCGCAGCATCGCCTCCAGGCTGAAAGGCACGCCCCCCCAGTGGTGAAGGGTCCGTAGCAGTACGGCGTTCACCCACACGAACACGAGCGCTGCGAGCACGCCATAGGCCTGCGCCGGCGGGACTGTTGCGATCGGGTGGAGTGCGAGCCGACGCGACTCGACGAACCAGAGCGCGACCGCGAGCAGGGCGCCGAGCTCGGCCAGATCGAGCGGGCTGAGAATCGGAACGTACGGCAGCGGAGCCGGATCGCCGCTCGACACGAAATTCACGAGGAGCCCCCACAGCACCAGGTAGACCGCGAGCGGCGCCGCCCCGGCCGTGAAGTAGGCGTCGCGGTGACTCGCCACGGGCCACGCGATCCGCGTACCGCTGAGCGCGAGCACGGTGAGGAGCGCGCCCGGGGCGAGCGCCCAGGCGATGATCGGCCAGACGGCGTGGCCGGCAGCGAACTGGTCGATCCCCCAGCCGATCTCCCAGCTCCCGAGCGCGGCGAGAAGCCATACCCCCACCGCGTGGGCCCAATACTGGTAGTGGCTCCCCGGCGCCTCGTGGCGCCGCAGCAGAAAGACGTGCGCCGCGAACGCGAGCGGCCACCCGACATAGCCGAGATGCGCCAGCGGGTGTCGCTCCTGCATCACGCTCGCGCCCAGCGCGACGACCATGAGCGGCGTGACCGCCTGCGCCGGGTAGCGTGCCAGGCGCCAGTCGATGCGCGTGTGGAGCCAGCTGAACGCGGCGCACGACGCAGTGAGGACCACGAGCGCAACCTGGACGCGATACGGGCGCGGCACGTGGCGATCGATCTCGGCGAGCGCGCCGCCGACCCACCACGCGATCCCCCACGCGAACAGGACCCTGGCGATTGTCCGCTCGGGCTCCGTGACGGCCGCGCGGTGCCGATCGAGATACCACGCGCAGAACAGGCCGCCGAGGGCGAGGAAGACGCAGCCGAGATATGCGCTGTTCGCGATGAGCCGGGAGCCGGTGAGGTGCGACGGGTCGGCGAGGAACGCCGCGCCGGCGAGAAACTGTAACGCCAGGCCGAAGATCCGCGCCGGGAGCCGTTGTTGCCGGATGCCGACCCACACGATCGCCGCGCCCTCGAGGGCCCACGCGGCGGACGTCCACCGCCCGTCGAGGGCCAGCGGGATCGCCAGGCTGCCGAACACAACGCCCAGCGCGAGGAACGCCTCGGCGAGAAGGCGCAGGCCCTCGCCGCGTCTCCCGAAGACGGCCTTCGTCAGCGCGAGATACACCGCCGAGAGCGTGAGGGCGCTCCACGCCGCCGCGTACTCGATCTCGCGCACGAGCGCCACCTGGAGCCCGAACGCCACGAGCGGCACGCCGAAGACGAGCGTTGTGTCGACGTATCGCTCGAGTCCGGGCGCGCGGCGGCGAGCGAACAGAATCGGGATCGCGAGATAGAAGGCGAAGAAGAGCGCCAGAAACGGCTCGGTGCTCGCGAAGTGCTCGGGGCGGTAGAACTTCACGCCCCAAATCGTCCCGATCGCGAACGTGAACGCGAAGCCCACCAGGTTCAGCACGCGCCACGCCTTGAACCAGGCGATGGCCAGGATACCGGCGTTGAGCACGGCGTAGTAGCTGAACAGCATGACGTGGCTGCCGCCGCCGGTCGAGGCGAGGATCGGCGCGAGGAAGCCGCCCGACGAGCCGAGCACCGCGAGGGCCAGCGCATCCTGGACGACGGCAATCACGGCGGAGAGCCCCGCCACCGCGACGAGCAAGGCGAAGGCCTGCGCCGGGGGCAGCAGATTGTAGAGCCGGAACGCGGTGAAGATGACGAGATAGAGGATGCCGATCCCGCCGCCCTGCAAGGTGAGCGCGTAGCCCGCGCGCTGCTCGCGCAGCCGCCAGCCGAGGACGAGCAGCACGAGCGCGCCGGCGGCCACCGCGGTGAGGCGCAGCTCGATCGGGAGGTCGAAGCGCTCGTGCGCGTACTTGAGCAGGAACGCGACGCCGAAGAACAGAATGACGATGCCGACGCGTACGACCGTATTGCCGCCGGTGAGCCAGCGCCAGAGGGGCGAATCCCGGAGCGCCTTCGTGAACACGGCTTCCTGCGATCGGGCGGCCTCGGCGGCGGGAGCGCCTGCGGGTTCGGCGGCCGGAGCGACGGTCTCAGCAGACGCGATCGTCTCGGCGGGCGCGATCGGCGGCTCGAACGGCGCGGGCTCGGGCCGAGCCGAGACGGTCGGCGTCGCGGTGGCCGGCGCCGGCTGATCGGCCCGTTCGAGCGTCGCGAGACGTCGGTCGATCCAATCGAGACGAGCGGTCAGCTCGGTGAATCGGCTCTCGAGCTCGCCGAGCCGCCGCTCTCCCGGCGGCTTGGCGAGAGCTCGACCGATCAGCAGGCCCGCGAGCGCGCCGACAGCGGCGCCAAGGGCCCACGCCTCGGAATAGATCTGGTAAGCGAGCAACCCGCCGATGAGCGCTCCAGGCATCCACATGAGAGCTCCTCCACGGCCACCGGGAGACGTCTCGTGTCGCCAGATTCCAGAATGCCCCGTCACCCGAGAGGAACGGAAGACTATTACGAGCGGAGACCCAGCAGCGGGCTTCGCCGCCGCCCGCCGTGCGGGCGGTCTTACGCGCTCGAGATAGAGGTTTGACGGTCGGCGTCTGGACCGCCCCGCGACCCAGGCGCGGCCCTCGTCCGGTACCAGTGGCGCAGGGCTTTGAGGGCAGGGCGCTCCACCAGATACGTGAGGGCGGCCGCCAGGATGAGGGCTCCGGCCAGCGTGATCGTGAAGAGGATCCACACCGGGATGCCGAGCTCGTGTAGGGACGACATCGTCGAGTGGCCGAGGTTGCGATGGCTGAGATACAGCGAGTAGGAAATGGCGCCCAGCCAGAGCGTCGCCCGTGAGATCGCGAAGCGAAGCCCGCCGAGAACGGCCAGACCGAAGATTGCGAACAGGATCGCGGCGATGACCAGGCGGTGAAGCACGTCGCCCCATGCGACCGCCGGGCTATCCGGGCTCGGGAGTCCGTCGATCCATCCGGCGGCGGCGAGCGCCGCGAGGATCAGCGCCAGACGCTGGGGAGTCAACCCGCGCGTTGCAATGCGATAGAAGACAATCCCGGCCATGAAGAACGGCGCATGCGAGAGGATGAAAAGGCGGGCGAACGTCTCCGGCAGCGCGAGCCCGAGATGCTGATCCACGAGTGACCAGATACACCCCGCCGCCAGCCAGCCTGCCGCCACGACCTCGATACGCGGCAGAAGACCAGCCGCGAAGAGGGCACCGATGATCGCGTAGAACGCCAACTCGACCGTGAGGGTCCAAAACACGTTGTCGAGGTTGGGGAAGCCGAGGAACTCCTGGAGCATCGTCATATTGGTGACGTAGCCGCCGATCCAGAACTTGTCCTTGAAGACGAGCACATGGACGACCACCATCAGGGTGACGGCCGCCCAGTAGGCCGGATACAGTCGGGTCAGCCGCGAGAAAGCAAAGTCTCGCCAATCGCGGCTCTTCTCGACGGTGAGGGAAATGACAAAGCCCGAGATGATGAAGAAGAGCTGCACCGCGTAGAAGCCATAGATCGTGTCCAGGCGGAAGCCGAACGGCGCTTCCTGAAAGAACTTCACGCAGTGCGTTGAGTAGTGAGACAGGACCACGACCATGGCGGCCAAGCCCCGGAGAACATCGATCTCCTCGAACCGGCCGCCCACACCTGTCTTCATCGAAGGCGCGGGGCCTGGCTCAGGCCGGTCAAGATCATCTCGAGCACTCTACCTCTGAGGGCACCGAGGTCCACTGCCCAAGGAGCACCGACATCCGCGAGGCTCGGCCGGGATCGCGGTCATTGGCGACGCGCGGTACACGGTCGCCAAAGGGCTGGAGCCGGCGGCGGGACTTGAACCCGCGACCTGCTGATTACGAATCAGCTGCTCTGCCACTGAGCTACACCGGCTTATCGCGTACTTCCGTTCGCTGCGACCGATTCTACCATCTCGTGCGCTGCGGGTGCGTTGAGCTGTCTGCGCTCGGTCTTCGTGATCTCGTCGCGCAGGTGGTCCTGGCTCAGGTGGCTGTACCTCATCGTCATCGCCAGCGTGGCGTGGCCGAGGATCTTCGAGAGCGCCTGGATCGAGCCGCCCCTCGACGTCGCGAGCGAGCCGCCGGCGCGCGCCGTCCACGGCAGTGATAGAATGCCGACGCTATGAAGTTCCTGTGTCTCGACTGCGACGAGCCGATGAAGCTCCACTCGACCGAAGGGCCCGACGAGGGCTCGCTGTCCGTCACGTTCCGCTGCCCGGAATGTGGATTCCGCGTCGCGATGCTCACCAACCCGTTCGAGACGCAGATGGTCAGGAGTCTCGGCGTCAAAGTGGGCGGCGCGACTCCACCGGCACCCTTCGAGCACGTGCGCACGATGATGGCCAACCCGCGGGCCGACGCGTTCGAAGGCGACGTCGCGAAGAGCGGCGCGGGCCAGGCCGACGCCGGCACGGAGGCGGGCGGCTGTCCCTTCGCCGCCATGGTCAACGAGGGCGCGGCCGTGACGCCTCCATCGGTGCCCTGGACGTCCGATGCGGAGGCGCGCGTGGAGCGGATCCCCTCGTTTATCCGGCCCATGGCGCGTCGCGCGATCGAGCGATTCGCCGCCGAGCACGGCTATGCGACCATCGACGAGACCGTGATGGACGAGGCTCGGGGCGCGTTCGGAATGTAGACGTGCGCGCCGCAGGCCGCCGGGGTCTCCGGCCCGGCTGGCCGAAGCGCGAACTCGACATGAGATGACGAAAGCCGATATCGTCGCGCGGATGGCAGCGGCGGCAGGCTGGCCGAAGGCCGGCACCGAGCGCGCGCTCCGGGCCGCGCTCGGCGGCATCCGCGCCTCGCTGAAGCGGGGCGATACGGTCACGCTCGTTGGATTCGGCACATTCTCGGTCGCGCGACGGAAGCCGCGCACCTTGAAGAACCCCCGCACGGGCCAGTCGGTGATGGTCGCCGGACGCATCCCGCGATTCAAGCCGTCGAAAGAGTTGAAGCAGGCGGTCCGCTGACCGGTTTTTCCTTGCCGCCCGCTTCGAGCGGTCGCTAGAATCGAACGCAGTGCATCCAGGTCGTATGCTCGCCGTCCTGGCGGTGTTGGCTACCTCCCTGGTTCCCTTCGCCGCGACCGCCCAGCCGGCGCGGGCCGACGGACGCCCGCCGGCGCTCACGGCCGAAGCCGTCCTTCTCCTCGACCCGGAGGGGCGCACGCTCTTCGCCAAGAATCCGGAAGAGGAACGCGCGCCGGCCAGCCTCGTGAAGCTGATGACGCTTTACCTCGCGTTCGAGGACATCGAGGCCGGGCGCGCGGAGCTCGACGAGCTGGTTCCGGTGAGCCGCTATGCGGCGCTGACGCCGAAAGCGCGGATGGGTCTGCGGACCGGCGAGATGGTGCCGCTGCACGTGCTCCTCGAGGGCGTGGCGATCGCCTCCGCGAACGACGCGGCGACCGCGCTGGCCGAGCGCCTCTCGGGGGACGAGTGGAGCTTCGTCGGCCGGATGAACGCGAAGGCCCAGGAGCTCGATCTGCACGCGACGCGATTCGCCAACCCCCACGGCCTGCCCGATCCAGCCCAGCGAAGCAACGCCCGCGACCTCGCCCAGCTCATCGCCCGGCTCTTGCGGGACCATCCGGCCGCACGGCCGATGCTGGGGGGACAGACGTTCGTCTACCGCGGACGCGTGTACGCGCGTCACATCCCGCTCTTCAACGATCCACTCGGCGTCCAGGCGCTCAAGACCGGGTTCACCCTCGAGGCCGGCTACAACCTGGCGGTCTCGGCGTGGCGCGACGGCCAGCAGTTCATCATGATCGTGCTCGGCTCGCGCACCCGCACGTCGTCGTTCCTCGACGCGAAGAAGCTCTTGAAGTACGGCTTCGTGGAGGCGGGGCTGGATGCTCCGCCCGAGCCGAGCCCGCCGCCGAAGCGTCCGGCGCGATCGCGACGCATGACGTACACGCGGTGACTCCGATCCGCGGCTACGTCTTCGACGCCTACGGCACGCTCTTCGACGTGCACTCGGTGGTCGAAGCCGGCCGGGAGATCACGAGCGATCCGGCGACCCTCTCGACCACGTGGCGGCAGAAGCAGCTCGAGTACACGTGGCTGCGGGCGCTGATGGGCGCCTACGCCGACTTCTGGGTGATTACCGAGGCGGCGCTCCGCTACGCGATCCGTCGGCTCGGTCTGACGGCGACGGAACCGCAGCTGCGGCGCCTGATGGAGGCCTACCTCTCCCTCGCGTGTTTTCCCGAGGTGAAACCGGCGCTCGGACGCCTCGCCGGCCGTCCGCGCGCGGTCCTCTCGAACGGCGCGCCGGCGATGCTGGCCGCCGCCGTCGCCGCGAGCGGGCTCACGACGTTTCTCGAGCACGTCATCTCCGTCGACCGCGTGAAGACGTACAAGCCCTCGCCGCTCGTCTACGCGCTCGGTCCGGAGGCGCTCGGCGTGTCGGCCGGCGAGCTCCTCTTCGTATCCTCGAACGGCTGGGACGTGGCCGGCGCGAAGGCGTTCGGCTACCAGGTCGCCTGGTGCAACCGGTCCGGCGCGCCGGCGGAAGAGCTCGGCGCTCGGGCCGACCTGGTCATCGACGCCCTCGACAAGCTGCCGCGATGAGATCTCGCGCGGGCAGCGTGCCGTCGTGCCCAGAAAGACAACGGGCGACTCGCCGAACGCGAGCCGCCCATAAGGGACGAAGACGCGGGAGTCCTACTTCTTGCCGGCCAGCTTCTTCCGTTTCACGTAGGCCCAGATCTTCTTCGTCATCTCGGACGGCCCGATCGGCGAGCCGCCGAAGATGGCCTCCGCCGAGTCCTTGCAGCCCTTGAAGTTGATCGAGTAGCCCCCGAACGCCTTCTTCCCCTTCGCCATAGTGCCTCCCTTACCTCGTAAATGGTGGTCCGGCCCTCACTTCCCTCGGGGGTATTCCTACCACAGGCACGAGGGCATTAAAAGAAAAAATACCATCCCTAGGGGGTTTCCCCCGAGGGGAGAATACCTGGGTGGGGTATGGGCTCACGGGCGCGGGGGAGCTAGCGCGTCTGGAACGCCGGCATCACATCGCGCGCGAACCAGCGGAGCTGCTCCTTGAACTCCTTGGCCGACAGGCCTTCGGCCCAGTGGACCATGAAGTCCTCGAGCCCGGGATACTTCGCCGCGATCGACTTGATCCCGTCGATCACGTGCGACGGCGGGCCGCAGAACCACGCCTTCTGCTGGATGCCGTCGGCGAGTGACGGGACGCGGGCGGGCGCGCCCGGCGTGCCCCACGTGCGGCCGTGCTCGTCCGCGTAACGCACGAAGCCGAACGGCGCGAACCACTTGTAGCGCTCGTCGTGCGACGGCTCGACGCGGCGCTTCGCCTCCTCGGGCGTGTCGGCCAGATAGAGTCCGGCGCCCCAGATCATGTCCTCGCCGAGCTGCTTCACGCGGCCGTACTTCGCGCAAGCGTCGCGATAGGCTCGCACCACGTCGTCGAGGATTTTCTGACCGTTCAGGGTCACCATCGCCTTGAAGTCCTTGCTGGCCATATAGTCGATGGACTTGCTGCTGGCGATCGGCATCCAGATCTCGACCGGCAGGTGCTTCGGCCGCGGCACGCACGTGATGTCGCTCAACTGGTAGCCGCGATACTCCACGGGCGGCGGGCACTCGTAGCGCTTGCCGTGGTGGCTGAACGACTCGTCGTCGAAGCACTTCAGCAGGAGGTCGATCTGCTCCTCGAAGAGCTCGCGGTTCGCCGCCTGGTCGATCACGGGCGCGCCGAACGTCTCGACTTCACGAGAGTGATATCCGCGGCCGACGCCCATGATCACGCGGCCGTCGGTGACGATGTCGGCCATCGCGTAGTCCTCGGCCAGCCGGATCGGATGCCACATCGGGATCACGTTGAAGGCACAGCCGAACTTCAGACGCCGTGTCTGAGTGGCGAGCCAGAGCGAGAGCTGGACGAGGTTCGGAAAGCACTCATAGCCTTCGCGCTGGAAGTGATGCTCGGCCGTCCACAAGGCGTAGTAGCCGAGCTCGTCCATCAGCTGGGCGACGTCGCGCGCCGAAAAGAAGGGCTCGCTCAGCTTGTCGTTGCTGTAGCGACGGGCATTCGCCGGCGTCCCCTGCAGTCCGATATTTTCTAGATCCACCTGGCCGACGTAGAGCACGTGGAATCGCTTGATCATCTCGCTGTCCATCCTCCATCGACCACGAGCGTCGAGCCCGTGACGTAGTCCGCTTCCGAGCTGGCGAGGTAGCACGCGGCCGCCGCGATCTCCTCGAGCGTGCCGCGCCGCCCCGCCGGCGTGATCGCGCGCACGGCCGCCTCGTCGCCGCCGACCCCGCGCATCTCCGGGGCGTCCGCGCCGAGGATCCGCACCGAGTTGGCGCGAAGCCCCGTCTGGATCGCGCCGGGGCAGATCGCGTTCACGGTGACGCCGCGGTCGGCGTACGCGATCGCCAGCTGGCGCGTCAGGCCGACGACGCCGTGCTTGGACGCGGTGTACGCGGCGCCGCCGCCGGAGCCGACCAGGCCGGCGACCGAGGCGATGTTGACGATGCGCCCGCGCCCGAGCGGCAGCATCTCGGCCAGCGCGCGCTTGCTCCCGTAGAACGTGCCGGTGAGGTTGATGCCGATGACGCGCTCCCACAACGCGGGCCCGATCTCGTCGGCCGGCGCGTAGCCGTCGAGCACGCCGGCGGCGTTGACCATGATCCCGAGGGGACCGAGCTCGCTCACCGCGGCCGCGACCGCCCGGTCGACGTCGTCCCAGCGGCTCACGTCGCCCGGCACGAACGTCGCGCGCCCGCCCTTCGTCGCGATCGCGGCGACGGTCTCCTTGCCGCCTTCCGGCAGAAGGTCCATGACCGCGACCGCCGCGCCCTGGGACGCCAACGCCAGCGCGATCGCGCGTCCGATCCCGGAGCCGCCGCCGCTGACGAACGCGCTGCCGCCGAGAAGGGTCACGACCCGGCGAACTCCACGACGGCGCGCGCGGCCGACTCCGGCGCCTCGTGCAGGACCATGTGACCGCCCGGAAGGAGACGCAGCGCGGCGCCCTTGACCCGTCGCTGCCACTCCTCGGCGTACACCACCGGGTTCGCGCGGTCCTCGTCGCCCCACACGAGGAGCGTCGGGGCGGCGATCCGGTGCGCGCGCCGCCGAAGCCCCTTGTCGGGAATCGGCCACACGAACTTCGCCATCGACGACCGGCGCTGGAGCGACTCGACCTGCGCGGCGATATCGTCTGGATCGCCGCCCGCGCCCGCGGCCCACTCCAGGGCGACCGTGGAGGCCGGGTCGCGCCAGAGGACAGCCGCGAGCTCGTCGGCGGGCAGGATCAGGATGTCGGCCGATGGAGCGTCGTCGCGCCAGAGTCCGAGGGGCGAGACGAGCGTCAGGCTCCGCGCGCGAGCGGGGAAGATGGCGGCGATCTCCGCGGCCGCCATGCCGCCGAACGAATGGCCGACCAGGTGCGCGCGCTCGAGGCCGAGCGCGGCGAGAAGCTCGTCGTAGGCGAGCGTGAGGTCGAGGAGATCGTCGAGCGTCTCGATGCCGGTCGAGCCCGCCACTCCCGGATGAGAGGGCGCGTACACGCTGAACGAGCGGGCGAGGCAATCGAGGAACGGCGACCACGCGCTCCGCTCGTAGTAGGAATGGAAATACACCAGCGGCGCACCGCTGCCGCCGGCGAGGAGCTTGAACGTCACGGCGCCGCCTCGGATCTCGATCCTGCGCTCGTCAGGCATCAGGCCGAGCCGTTCCGGGCGCCCGACGGCCACCAGCGGTCTTTGTAGCCCGGCCACAGATCGCGGACGTACGGCATGACGTCCTTCGCGAACAGCTCGGTGTTCTTGAACGCGAGCTCCTTCGGCATGCTGCCAATCTGGAGCAGGACCATCAGATGCCCGACCCGCAGGCTGCGGATGCAGTCGGTGAGCTGCTGGCGAACCGTCTGCGGGCTACCCGCGATGACGTAGCCCTGATCGACGTACTGGCCCCAGTCGAGCGACTGGCGGGCCTTGCGCGCGGCGGCGCCGACCTGGGCGCGCGTTCCGCTCTGCACGGTCTTGACGGTGCGGTAGCCCGGCGCCTCCGCGAAGCCCTCCCACACGTTCAGACACTTCTGATAGAAGTAGTGCACGTGCGGGAAATATTCGCGCTCGGCTTGCGCGTCGGTTTCCGACACGCACACGAGCTGAAGGAACCCGGCGCGGAACGGATTGTCGTCGACGCCGACGCGGGCGATCGCCTCCCAGAAGCCGTCCATCGTGGCGCGCCCGCGCTTGTAGCCGAAGTACGAGAGGTAGCAGTAGACGTAGTCGAGCTTCGCCGTCCACTCCCACGTCTCGACGCTGCCGCCGCCCGGGATCCACACGGGCGGATGCGGTTTCTGGAGCGGCTGCGGCCAGATGTTCGCGTAGCGGACCTGCGTATACTTGCCGTTGAACGCGAAGACGTCGGGCCGCGTCCATGCCTGGATCACCAGGTCGTGCGCCTCGTAGTACCGCTCGCGCAGGGTGGCCGGGTTGATCCCGTACGCGAAGTTCATGTCCATGGACGTGCCGACCGGGAAGCCAGCGACGAGCCGGCCGCCCGAGAGCAGGTCGAGCATCGCGAACTCTTCGGCCACGCGGAGCGGCGGATTGTAGGCGGCCAGGCTGTTGCCGAGGACGACGAGCGCCGCCTGCGAGGTCCGCCGCGTGAGCGCCGCCGCCATGAGGTTCGGCGACGGCATCAGGCCGTAGGCGTTGTTGTGGTGCTCGTTCACGCACAGGCCGTCGAAGCCCTGCGCCTCGGCGAACTCCAGCTCGTCGAGGAACTCCTGGTAGAGGCCTCGGGTCTTGTCGGCGTCGTGCAGATGGCGCGGCACGTCGACCCAGACCGACCGGTACGTCCGCTCGAAGTCGGCCGGCAGGAATCGATAGGGCATGAGGTGGAAGAAGCAGATTTTCATGGTGATTCGGGATGATACCCCCAGAAGCCGCAGAAGGCCACGAGGAGCCCAGAGCGGGCGGCGACTTGATCGACAACACGTTCCATCGTAGGCTGTGCGACGGCAGCGCATGGCTGCCAACTCGCTGTCAACGCGGGAGCTCGGGGAACCGGGCTGAGAGGGCGGCTCACCGCCGCCGACCGCATGAACCTGAACTGGTTAATACCAGCGAAGGGAGGCTCCTATGTCCCGCAAGGTCTACGTCACCGGATCTCGACCTGACATTCGCGTCCCGATGCGCGAGATCGCGCTGACCGCCGGCAATCCGCCCTTCCGCCTCTACGACACGAGCGGGCCCTACACCGATCCGAACGCCGATCTGGACCTGAAGCGCGGTCTGACACCACTCAGGCTCGGCTGGATCATCGACCGCGGCGACGTCCAGGAGCTACCCGGTCCCTCGTCGGCGTACCGCCGCAGCCGCGACGAGAATCCCGCCCTCGGCGGCGTGCGATTCGCGAGCGTGCGCCGGCCGCTGCGCGCCCGCCCGGGCCGCTGCGTCACGCAGATGCACTACGCGCGGCGTGGCGAGATCACACACGAGATGGAGTTCATCGCCCTCCGCGAGGGCATGGCGCCCGAGCTCGTGCGCGACGAGGTCGCGCGCGGCCGCGCGATCATTCCGTCGAACGTCAACCATCCCGAGACCGAGCCGATGATCATCGGCCGGAAGTTCCTCGTGAAGATCAACGCCAACATCGGCAACTCGGCCGTGGCCTCCTCGATCGAGGAAGAGGTCGAGAAGATGACGTGGGCGACGCGCTGGGGCGCCGACACGGTGATGGACCTCTCGACCGGCAAGAACATCCACGAGACGCGCGAGTGGATCCTCCGCAATTCGCCGGTGCCCATCGGCACGGTGCCGATCTATCAGGCGCTCGAGAAGGTCGGCGGCAAGGCCGAAGAGCTCACCTGGGAGATCTACCGCGACACGCTCATCGAGCAGGCCGAGCAGGGCGTCGACTACTTCACGATTCACGCGGGCGTGCGCCTGCCGTACATTCCGCTCACCGCCAAGCGCGTGACCGGGATCGTCTCGCGCGGCGGCTCGATCATGGCCAAGTGGTGCCTCGCGCATCACCAGGAGAGCTTCCTCTATACGCGCTTCCGCGAGATCTGCGAGATCATGGCCGCCTACGACGTCGCCTTCTCGCTGGGCGACGGTCTCCGGCCCGGCTCCAACGCCGACGCCAACGACGAGGCGCAGTTCGCCGAGCTCGATACCCTCGGCGAGCTCACGACGATCGCGTGGGAGCGCGACGTGCAGGTGATGATCGAGGGGCCCGGCCACGTGCCGATGCACCTGATCAAGGAGAACATGGACCGCCAGCTCGAGGTCTGTCACGAGGCGCCGTTCTACACGCTCGGGCCGCTAACGACCGACGTGGCGCCGGGCTACGACCACATCACCTCCGCGATCGGCGCGGCGATGATCGGCTGGTACGGCACCGCGATGCTCTGCTACGTGACGCCGAAGGAGCATCTGGGCCTGCCCAACCGGAAGGACGTGAAGGACGGCGTGATCGCCTACAAGATCGCGGCCCACGCGGCCGACATCGCCAAGGGCCATCCGGGCGCGCGCGACTGGGACGACACGCTCTCGCGCGCGCGGTTCGAGTTCCGCTGGGAGGACCAGTTCAACCTCTCGCTCGATCCCGAGACGGCGCGCGAGTTCCACGACGAGACCTTGCCGGCGGAGGGCGCGAAGCTCGCCCACTTCTGCTCGATGTGCGGGCCGCACTTCTGCTCGATGAAGATCACGCAGGACGTCCGCGACTACGCCGCCAAGCACGGCATCGCGGAGGAGACCGCCGCCGTCGTGCAGGGGCTACGCGAGAAGGCGGAGGAGTTCAGGAAGAGCGGCGGCGAGATCTATCGCCGCAGCTGAGCGACCGGATCCGGAAGCCCCGAGGGAAGAGCGTATCGGGTCCCTGGCCCTCGCGTTCGCCGGCGCCGAAGTGATCGAGGTCCCGGAGATCTTCCGCAGAGCCGACGGCAAGATCCTGCGCAATCGCCTGCTCGCGGAGTACGGGACGCCTCCTCGCCCGTCGACGTAGGCGCGCCGAGCGCTCGCATGAGCCACATCCTCTACGCGTGGGAGCTCGGACGCGGGTACGGCCACGTGGCGGGCGTGCTGCCACTGGTCAGGAAACTCCGGCGCGACGGGCACACGGTGACCCTGGCACTCCGGGACCTGTCCCGGGTCGACGTCCTGCTCTCCGGCGACGCGCTTCCGGTGCTCCAGGCGCCGGTGTGGTTCCCCGAGACCGTCGGCCTGCCGCCTGCCGTCAACTACGCGGAGATCCTCTTCGTCGTCGGCTATCTCACGGCCGCCGGGCTCGAGAGCCTCGTGCGCGGCTGGCGCGCACTCTTCGCGCGCGTGCGGCCCGATCTGCTGATCGTCGATCACGCGCCCACCGCGCTCGTGGCGTCGAGAGGGCTGACGATGGCCCGCGCGCTGTTCGGCAGCGGATTCTTCTCGCCTCCCCGCGTGCATCCCATGCCAAGCATCCGGCCCTCGCTCGCCGTGCCGCCCGACCGCCTGCTGCAAAGCGAGCAGCGCGCCGTCGACGTCATCAACACGGTCCTCGACCGGCTCCAGGCGCCGCCTCTTCGAATCCTGGCGGACCTCTTCGACGTCGACGAGGACTTCCTCTGCACGTTCGCCGAGCTCGATCACTATCCTGACCGTCCCGACGCGCGCTACTGGGGCGCCAGGTTCGTGGCGACGGAAGGAGCGCCGCCCGAGTGGCCGGCCGGCGCCGGACACAAGATCTTCGCTTACGTCGAGCCTGTCCACCGTGACTTCGAGCGCGTGCTCCAGCATCTGCGCGAGGGGCCTCACCGCGTGCTGGTGCACGCCCCCGGCACCGATGACCGGATCCGGCGTCGCTATGGCGCCCCGTCCCTCGAATTCGCCGCCGCGCCGCTCCAGATGGCCAGGGTGACGGCCGAGTGCGATCTCGTGGTCTGTCACGGCGGGAGCGGAACCGTCGTCGCGACGCTGCTCGCCGGGCGTCCACTGCTCTTGCTGCCGCTCCACCCCGACCATTCGTTGACGGCACGCGCCGTCGTGGAGCTCGGGGCCGGCGTCATGGTCCCTGAAGACGAGGTAGGCATCAGCTACCGCCGGCTGTTGACCGAAGCGCTGGCCCCGGCTTACCGGGAGCGCGCGCGCGCGTTCGCCGACCGGTACGCCGACTTCGATCAAGACCGACAGGTGGAGCGGATGACCGCCCGCTGCTCGGAGCTCCTCGGCGCGTCGATCGCCCCCGGTCGAGCGCCCGGGGCGAACGCCCCGTGAGCCGGATCCTCTACGCCTGGGAGCTGGGCGGCGGCTATGGCCACGTCGGAAGCTTCCTGCCACTCGCGCTGGCGCTGCGTGACCGCGGTCACGAGGTCGTCTGCGCCGTACGGGACCTGCGCAGCGCGCAGGCCTTCCTCGGCTTGCACGGCATCGAAGCCCACCAGGCGCCGATCTGGCTGCACGCGCCGCCCGGAATACCGCCGCCGGTTAATTACTCGGAGATGCTCTTCGAAGTGGGGTTCCTGGACTCGCGCGGCCTCACGGGGATGGTGCGCGGGTGGCGATCGCTCCTCACCCGGGTGGATCCGGACCTGCTGCTCGTGGATCACGCGCCGACGTGCCTCCTCGCCGCGCGCGCCGGCGTCCGGGCCAGGCGCGCGCTGTTCGGAACGAGCTTCTACTCACCGCCTCGCCGCAACCCGCTGCCGACCTTTGCCCCGTGGCAGACGCCCCCGGTCGAGCGCCTCATCGAGAGCGATCGTCGCGTCGTCGACGTCGCCAACCGCGTGCTGGACCGCCTCGGCGGCACCCCGCTCTCGCGCGTCGCCGACCTCTTCGACGTCGACGAGGATTTCCTGTGCACCTTCCCCGAGCTCGATCACTACGGCAGGCGAGACGACGCCCGCTACTGGGGCTCCACGTTCGCCGCCGACGAGGGCTTGCCACCCGAGTGGCCCGAGGGCCGCGGCGCGAAGATCCTGGGCTATCTCTCCTCGGCGTACCGGGACTTCGACCGGCTCGTGAAGGCGCTCGCCGAGCTGCCGCACCGCGTCCTCTTATACGTCTCCGGGTACACTTCGCCGTCCCGGGCGCGCCATGGCGGCATCGTCTTCTCGCCGCAGCTGTTGGCAATGGCCCGGGCGATCGCTGAGTGTGACCTGGTCTTGTGTCATGGCGGACACGGGACCGTCTCGCTCGCGCTCCTCGGGGGACGTCCGCTGCTGCTGGTGCCGATCTACGTCGAGCAGCTCGTGGTCAGCCGCAACGTCGCGACACTGGGCGCCGGGAGGCTGGTGCGGATGGACAGCCGGAATCCTCCCTACGCGCGACTGGTGACCGAGACGCTCCGTGACGCAACCCACGGCGAGCGCGCGCGCGAATTCGCCAGCAAGCACCACGAGCTCACCGGGGCGAGCCAGCTCGGCGCGCTGGTCAGGCGGTGCGAGGAGCTCGCAGCCGGAGCGCCTGACCGGGGTCAGAATCTATAAGGGGTGACGTACGCAATAAAAGGACCTTGACAAGATCACGTGATCCAGTAGTATCTGGTCCCTTAGATGTCCTGTTGAGAATGCAGTTGGGCCCCGTTGTTGCTCCGTCTACAGTCGCTGGATCGACAACCGGGTGGCAGTGATCAGCAACGGTTTCGTCCTCTCGACGCCGCTACGCACCACGCCTGACGGTCGTCGCGCGATGCAATCGATGCCGGGAAGGAGCCAACGACCATGAGAGCTCGTTTCAGCAGGTTCGTGACGCAACTCGCAACAGTGACGGGCCTGGTGAGCCTGTCGGTCGTCGCCGGCCTCGGCAACGCCGTGGCGGAGGTCGGGAACTCGAGGGACACCGTCCTCATTCCGAGCGACGCGCAGTGCAGCGGGGCGGCGGGAACGGCGGTGCTGTCGATCCCGGGCGGCAAGGCGGGCTTTCCGGCCATCCCAGTCCTGCTCGTGACGAGTTGCACCAACAAGCTGTTCTTGCTGGATCCCGAGAGCGAGACCCGTGTCAAGACCATCACGGCGACGGTGAATCCGACGAACGGATGGGGCGCGCTGGCGCTGCGTTCGGACAAGGGCGATCTGCTCGCCTGCACGGTCACCGCGACCGGCACCGACGTCTACTCG